>NZ_JAKKIE010000099.1 GCF_021742065.1 Rhizorhapis sp. SPR117 | reverse complement strand
GCCGACGAGATCCTCGCCGCCGTCAAACGCTTCTGCCAGAAAACAATGAAGCGAACTTCGGATTCAGGTGACTAGTTAATCTTGTCAATTCAGTTACGGTAAAAGATTCCAGTCACAAGAGCGTGATTGCAGATCAAATCCAAGATGACCCTGATGGCGAATCGACGATCAATTATCTGAACAATGTTAGGAAAACGCTTCGGCGGATTTTGTCAAATCACGCATCGTCGCTGGGCCTGCATCCCGCACTATATTTTTACTCAAAAAATGGCACCTTCCAACCAGCGGCTTTGCTCAGCTATGTCACTCTGTTCAATGATTGGGACACCAAAGAATTTAAGCAATTTACTTCAATCCGAGAGAAGTTTGAGAAATTTATCTTAACAAATTCAGGCGTAACCGAGGCAATAAAAACTCTAGGTAGTGGCGCTCGTAGCCGCCCACGCGTTGCAAATTTATATCGTGAGATCATAAGATTGCTGGTTGGCGGAAAAACCGTAGAAGAGGCTACAAATATCCTGTCAGAAAATGATCTCTATGATTTTCTCGTCAGAGTTGAGCCGGTCCGCGATCTTTTTGCCGCAGATGGAGCAGCGTTTAGCAGGGACATCAAAAGCGCAACTTTCCTAAAGGATGCTATTCCGAGTGCGCCGAGATGCCCCACCTGTGGAGGATACATGCACCGAAATGGCATGCAAACCGGTCATATTACTGCCCGTCGGAGCGGTGGGAAGGCCACGTTAGCCAATTCTGCCATACAACATCCGTTTTGCAACAGCACGGTCGCCAACTAAGTATAATAACGCCAAGTAAGTGGCGATTATCCCCTTCGCATACGTAACCGTCAGGAGAGGAGGATGACCTCTACCTGATCCCCCTTTTTCGCCGGGCCGCTATGGGGAGGGCGAATGATCAGTGCATTGGCGTTTGCGAGAGAAAGCAGCGCCGCGCTGTCCTGGCTGGCGCAGGGGCGCACATTGCCGTTTTCAACGATGGCGCGGATATAATTTGCACGGGCGGATGTGGCTGGCATGTCTTGCGTCAGAATTTTTGACGTCAATGGCGGCAATGGATCATTGGCTCCACTCATGTGCCGCACCAGTGGGAGCAGGAACAGCGTTGCCGTGACAAAGGCGGAAACCGGATTACCGGGCAGGCCCAGGAACAAAGTTCGATCCTTGCGCCCGGCAATCAGCGGCTTTCCTGGACGCAGCGCAATGCGCCAGAAATCCACCGACCCGCCCACCGCCTCAAAAGCTGGCTTGACCAGATCATGATCACCCACGGATGCGCCGCCGGTGGTCACGATGATATCAGCCGTCAGAGCACGGCGGAAAGCATTCGTCTGCGCCGCCAGATCGTCGGGAATAATGCCAAGATCATCAATCGTGACCGGCATCCCTGTCAGCATCGCGCGCAACATGACGCCATTGGACGCGGGTAAATCGGCGGGGCGCCCCTGCATTCCCGGTTCCACCAGTTCATTTCCGGTAGAAAACAGCGCCACCTTTATCGTGCGATGCATCGGCAATATGCTGTGGCCGCCAATGGCCGCCAACGCCAGATGTCGTGCACCTACTTTGCTGCCCTTGCCGAGCAACAATGTGCCGTTTGCGAAATCCGATCCCCGCGCACGCACATGCTTGCCTGGCCTGTCGGGGCCTTCACCCGTCAAAACAAGCTGGCCTGCACGAATTTCCGCCTCTTCCTGGACCAAAACGCAATCGGCACCTTTTGGCATGGCTGCACCTGTGAAAATGCGAACAGCTTCATGGGTGCCCATTTCGAGCGCACAATCGCCGCCTGCCGCGCTTTCGCCGATAACCGTCCAGGGGCCAGGCAGGCCGGCATAACGGATTGCATAGCCATCCATCGCGGAAAGGTCGCTCCATGGCTGATCGCGGAGAGCCATGAGGTCGCAGCTGAGCCATCGGCCATGGGCTTGCGCAAAGGGGAGGTCATCCGCTTCGACGGCGCTGGAGAGAGAGAAAAGCCGCTGCTGGGCCTGTTCAACGTCGATCAGGCTCACGACCCGCGCGTCCACTTGCCTGACTTGCCGCCTTCCTTTTCCAGGAGAGAAATATCACTGATAATCATGGACTTATCAATAGCTTTGGCCATGTCATATATGGTAAGAAGGGCAATGCTGACCGCCGTCATCGCCTCCATTTCCACCCCTGTCTGTCCGCTGGTTTTCGCCGTTGCAATCGCAATGACGCCCGCATCGTCGAGACGAAGATCAATGCTGACGGAGGACAGGGGCAGGGGGTGGCACAGGGGGATGAGATCGGACGTCTTCTTCGCCGCCATGATCCCGGCGACACGCGCGACGGCCAGCACATCGCCTTTTTTGACAAGGCCTTGTGCAATGGCACGGCGTGCCTCGCCTGACATCGAGATCCGTCCACTGGCGATAGCCTGCCGCGCAGTCACCTGCTTGCCTGACACATCGACCATGTGCGCACTGCCGTCATCGTCCAGATGCGTCAGTTTGCTCATCGCCCGGTCAACAACGCGCGCGTTGCCGCCTCCACGTCCGCCTGCCGCATCAACGCTTCACCAACGAGGAAGCAATGCACACCGTGTTCCGCCATGGCATCCAGGTCCGCTTTGCCGCTCAAGCCGCTTTCGGCAACGAAGGTGCAATCTTTCGGTGCGTGACTGACAAGTTCATATGTTCTGGCAAAATCGACTGTGAAGTCTCTTAAATCACGATTATTTACCCCGATCAGGCGCGACTGGAGTTTAAGCGCGCGTTCGAGTTCATCGGCGTCATGCACCTCAACCAGCGCGTCCATTCCGCATTCGATCGCAGCGGCTTCTATCTCGGCCATCTGCCCGTCATCCAGTGCAGCCACGATAATCAAAACAGCATCGGCACCGATCGCCCGCGCTTCATGTATCTGCCACGGATCGATCATGAAATCCTTGCGCAGGACCGGTAACGAACAGGCCGATCGCGCAGCCATCAAATAATCTTCATGCCCCCGAAAATACGGCGCGTCGGTGAGGACGGAAAGGCATGCCGCCCCGCCAGCCTGATATGCCTGAGCATGCGCAGGCGGATCGAAGTTGGCCCGGATCAAGCCCTTGGACGGGCTGGCCTTCTTGATTTCGGCAATAAGAGCGTGTCCAGTTCTTGCAGCGCTATCAAGCGCATTGCGAAAACCACGTGGAGCACTTTGTTCGGCCTTGAGCGCATTGAGCGTGGCAAATGTGATCGCTGCCTTGCGGTCGGCTACTTCCTGACGTTTGGTAGTACAGATTTCGGTCAGTTTGTTGGTCATTTATACGCAATCCAGCAATTCAACAGCGCGTTGGCGAGTCCCTTGTCAATGGCTTCGGCGGCTTCCCCGACACCGGACATCAATGTGTCCACCTCACCCGCTACCATCAATGCGGCGGCGCTATTGAACAGGACGGCATCACGATAGGGGCCGGGTTCGCCCTGAAGCAGTTTCGTCAATTCCGCCGCGTTATAGGCGGCATCGCCCCCCCGGATGGCCTCAACCGGGTGGGATGGCAGCCCCGCCTGATCAGCGGAAACAGTATAGGACATGGTAACGCCATTGGCCACCTCAACAACATGATTCCCCCCGCCAAGCGAAAGTTCGTCCAACCCTTCGTCCCCAGCTACCACCATGGCGCGTTCCGTACCAAGCAAGCGCAGCGCTTCGGCATAAATAGGGACATAATCGGGGCGAGCTATCCCAATGAGTTGCCGTTTGACGCCCGCAGGATTGGCGAGCGGTCCCATCAGGTTGAAAATAGTGCGTTCTCCGATCGCCTTGCGGATGGGCATGATGCGTTTCATCGCCGGGTGATGATGTGCGGCGAAGAGGAAGCAAATGCCGATGTCAGCCAGTGACTTTTCGGCCAGTTCGCCCGCGCGAGTGAGATCAAGGCCCAGCGCTTCCAGGGTATCGGCCGCCCCTGCCTTTGATGACGCCGCGCGATTGCCATGTTTCGCGACAGGGATTCCGCAAGCCGCAACAACGATGGCGACAGCGGTCGAAACATTCAGCGTATGGTGTCCGTCACCGCCCGTACCGCAGACATCAATGGCGTTTTCAGGTGCATGGATCGAGATCATCCGCTCACGCATGGCCTGTGCTGCTGCGGCAATTTCGATGGCGGTTTCGCCGCGATCGCTCAGACCCACAAGAAATTGTACGATGTCTTCATCTGGCACCGTGCCGTCCAATATCCCGGCGAAGGCGCGCTCGGCTTCTTCCCGCCCCAGCGGTTGTGATGGATCGGAAAGTGACGTCATGCCGTCGTGCGATCCTTCACGTCCATCCCCGCGATCCGCATGAAATTGGCAAGCATGGCGTGACCATGCTCTGTGGCGATGCTTTCAGGATGAAATTGCACACCGTGGATGGGTAGGCTTATATGGCGGAAACCCATGACCATCGTATCGTCGCTGGTCGCATTGACGATCAGGTCGTCGGGAATATCCTGCACCACCAGACTATGATAGCGGGTCGCGTTAAAGGGAGAGGGAAGATCGGCAAATAACCCCGTGCCGTCATGGCTGACTGGCGATGTTTTTCCGTGCATCAACCCACCACGCACCACCGTACCGCCGAAATGCTGCCCAATCGCCTGATGCCCCAGGCATACGCCAAGCAATGGCTTTTGCGCATCGGCGCACGCCGCGACCAGATCCAGACTTATCCCTGCCTCATTGGGTGTGCAGGGACCCGGCGATATGAGAAAGGCCTCCGCGCCAGACGACAAGGCTTGCCCTGCCGACATGGCGTCATTGCGGACAACCTCTACCTGCGCACCCAACTCCATCAGATAGTGGACAAGGTTCCAGGTAAAACTGTCATAATTGTCGATAACGAGAATCATGAAACTGCCTTAGCGCCATGCGCCCATGTGAACCAGTACGAGATCACTGGCCAAATCCCGGTTCCTTCGCCAGCGCCATCGCTTCCCGTGCTGCCGCGATCAGCGCGCCAGCCTTTGCTTCACATTCCCGCTGTTCATATTCAGGGACGCTATCAGCTACGATGCCCGCGCCCGCCTGCACATGCATGATGCCGTCCTTCAGCACTGCCGTGCGCAGGACGATGCAACTATCCATATTACCGTCGGGGGAGAAATACCCGACGCCGCCTGCGTAGGCGCCGCGGGTTTCGGATTCCAGCTCGGCAATAATCTCACAAGCGCGCACCTTTGGCGCGCCGCTCACCGTTCCGGCAGGAAAACCTGCAAACAGAGCATCGAGCGCATCCCGTTTGGGATCGATCTGCCCCACGACATTGGATACGATGTGCATGACATGGCTGTAGAATTCGACATTGTAACTGTCGGTCACGCTTACGCTGCCTGCCAGCGCCACACGTCCTACATCGTTGCGGCCAAGGTCGAGAAGCATCAGATGTTCGGCCCGTTCCTTGGGGTCGTCCAGCAGGCTGGCCTTGTTTGCGGCATCCTCTGTTGCGTTCTTGCCACGCGGGCGCGTACCGGCAATAGGGCGGATGGTGACTTCACCATCCCGGACGCGGACCAGTATTTCCGGGCTGGACCCGATGAGGGCAAAGCCGGGAAGGTCGAGGTAATAGAGGAATGGTGAAGGATTGATCCTTCGCAGCGCCCGGTAAAGCGCAATAGGCGGCAGCGGGAAGGGCGCCGTGAAGCGCTGCGCCAGCACCACCTGAAATATGTCCCCGGCGGCGATATACTCCTTCGCTTTCAGTACCATTTCACCATAATGACCGGGAGCCAAAACGGGCGACACCGACAGTTCACCAGCTACCGCCCCAGCCGCTAAAGCCACAGGAAGAGGCGCGGCAAGCCGGGCCGCCGTCGCATCGATCCGTTCCAGCGCTGCCGTAATCGCCTGGTCCATATCGCCAAAGCTTCCCGCCCACACCGGGGCTACCAGAAACAGCGCGTCAGCCAGCCGGTCAAAGATCAGGATCACGGTTGGACGGACGAACAGCATATCGGGTAACTGCAACGGATTTTCGGAGGGACGGGGCAGTTTTTCGACCAACCCGACCGTTTCATATCCAAAATAGCCGACAAGACATGCAAGGGCAGAGGGCAGGGCTTCGTCAACTTCGCACCGGCATTCTGCGACCAGTTGGCGTAGCGATTCCAGGGCTCCTGCATCCTGAGGGACAAAGGCCGTGCCATCAGTTGCCCATTGCCGGTTGATTTCCGCCGACTGTCCCTGCGCGCGAAACACCAGATCGGGTGCCAGGCCCAGCAGACTGTAACGCCCGCGTACCGCGCCGCCCTCCACCGATTCCAGCAGAAAATCACCCCGGTCCGGTTCGATCAGCTTGAGCGCCGCCGAAATCGGCGTGTCAGTGTCGGCAATCTGCCTTTTCCATACGAGCGCGGATTCGCCCCGGCCCAGCGCTTCCCGGACGGTATCGAGCGCAGCCTGCATCATTGTCCGGTGGTCGCGCCGCGAAGCTGTTGCTTTACCTTTGCGATTGCGGCTTCATTCTTTTTGACGCCCACCTGCTGACGGGTAGCAAGGGCGAATTGTTGTGCATATTCATTGCCGGCAACGCGTGACATCTCTTGCTGGACGGCTTTGATAATGGCGGGCTGCTTACCTGCATCACCGCGCTGAATCTTGTCGAGAGTTACGATGAAATAACCTTGGTCCTGTCCAGCCTCCAGCGTTTTGGTACTGCCTTCCGCCATGCTGAAAAGCAGGGCAAGTGGCGGGGGCACCTTCTGGCCGGCGCGGGCGATGTCTGCACGCTTGCCGCCAATCTCCTGTACAGGTGGGACCTTCAGGCCCGATTCACTCATTGCTTTGGAAAAATCGGTTCCCTTGTTGATTTTCGCGACGATTTGATCGGCAATGGTCTTGGCCTTTGATGCCGCACGGTCCATCTGGAATTGCTGGACGATCATATCATGCACCTTGTCCAGCGGCGGCGGGGTCGCTGCCTTGACGTCAGTGACATCAACGAGTGCATATAGCGCTTCGGGCTGGACCGTCACCATCTGCGGTTCGTCGTCCAGCTCCATGTCAAATGCCGGCTTTAAAAGCGCCTGCAACTCTTCAGGGGCCTGATAATCTGTCTTTTCGATGCTTTTTCCGCCTTGCAGAATGGGCGGCGTCGCCTTGATAGCAAGGCTGGCGTCCTTTGCGAATTCATCGAATGTAGTGCCCGCGGCTATCTGATCTTCGGCGCGCGCAAGGAAATCCGACATGGCTTCCGCCGCCTTCTGGTCCTGCAATGCCGTCAGGATTTCCGCGCGAACGGTTTCAAGTGGTTTTGCTGGAATAGTCGTGATGCCTGCAACACGCACGACATGCCAGCCAAGCGGCGATTTGGCCAATGGGGCGATTTCATGATTGGCCGTCGCGAAGGCTGCCTTGGCAACGGCACCCGACGTTTTTTCCGCATATTGCTGTTCGCTCAGGTCGCTCAGCGTTGCAACTGCCAGTCCTGCACTTTTCGCGGCATTGGCAAGGCTCTCGCCGCCCTTTACCTTCTTGGCAATGGTTTCCGCGGCAGCTTGTGTCGGCAGGATAATCTGTTCCAGCGTGCGGTTTTCACGCGCGGCGTAATTCGCCTTGTTCTGTTCATAATAGCCCTTGACCTCAGCATCGCTCGGCTGCGCATTCTTTTCGAACCGGGCCTTGTCGATCAGGACATAGCGGAACTGGCGCTGTTCGGGCACCGTGAAGCGATCCGCATTACGCCGGTAAAATTCGGCCAATTCCTGAGGATTGGGCTGATCGTTGCTCATCAATAGCTTGGAAGGAACGATGGCGATGCGCCCCTCGCGCGCTTCCAGCAGCAAGGAAGCATACGGCATCGCCATGTCCTGCGATATTTTGCTGCCCAATCCGATGGGGGTCAAAAGCTGCCGCGAATAAAGATCGCGGCTAATGTCCTGACGCAACGCCGCGTCGGTAATTCCCTGACGCCGCAACAGATCCCGGTATAGTTGTTCACTGAATTTACCGGAGGCATCCTTGAACGCAGGGATACTTGCGATTTCTCCATCGATCAGTCGTTTGCTGGTCTGCATGCCCTCATCATTGGCAAATTCAGTCAGCGCCATGCCATTGATCAACTGATCCAGGATATTTTCCATCCCGCCAGAGGCCAGAAAACTGGTCATTTCCAGATCAGGCGCTTGCTGTTTCTGCCGATCGAAGACCATCTGTGTGCGGCTTTGCAGATCGGCAGAGGTCAATGAATCGCCGCCAACCTCGGCAACGGTTCCACCATTGCCACCGATTCCGCCAAAGCCGTGTGATCCGGTTATATCGCCTGCCGCAAAGGCTATGGCCACCAACCCTATGAACAGGAAGGTGATAGCCAGACCAATCTTCGAATTGAAAAGACGGCGAATAAGACTGATCATGATATATCCACAAATAAACTGCAGGGCGTAACGGCTGCCCGCTTTAGGATGGAGCGGGCATGGCTTCAAGCACGGACTCTATGGCCTAGTCACCTGAATCCGAAGTTCGCTTCATTGTTTTCTGGCAGAAGCGTTTGACGGCGGCGAGGATCTCGTCGG
>NZ_JAKKIE010000098.1 GCF_021742065.1 Rhizorhapis sp. SPR117 | reverse complement strand
GATCCTCCGTAGTCTTCCTAAACCACAGAGAATCACAGCTCGCTGAAATCACTCAACATAATTTTCGGTTGGGCTCTGAGGATCGACGATGTCATGAGAAGCTGCGAGATCACACCCATTGTTCGGTCGCTCTCCACCACGACCACATGGCTTCCGGCTTAAGTGCCTGTGGGGGGACTTCTGGCCCTCGGGACTGCTGTTCGAAAGGATGCCAGCGCCCGACGATCATTTCCAGATTGCATTGCCACTGCACGCAAGTTCCTTGGCGTGCTGCCAAACCACCTTCCACTTCGGCAGAATCGTGCGCCAGACACCTGTAATCGCTCCGCGCCCCATGCGTCCTTCCGAACGGCGATCGCCGCTTCCGAATCGCCTTCGACCAGCAATGCAAGCTATAATTGGAGGACGTGATGACGCGCAGCAGGCAATTCGGAAGTGGCGACATTCTGTTCACTGAAGGCGACGCCGTCGAGGGCGTTTTCTATGTTCGCAGCGGAAGCGTCGAAGTCCTGCGTCGGCGGGATGGTACGGAAATCGTTCTGGGGGCGATCCACGGCGGCCAAGTCCTCGGCGAGATGGGCGTTGTTGTAAATCGCGCTCAGCGCAGCGCGACGGCGCGTGCCGTGACCGAAGGAGAAGTCGAGTTCATCGGCGCGGCGGAATTTCTCGATCGAATCAGCTACTCCCCCGAGGACGCGCGTGCGTTGATCGAACGACTCTGCCATCGACTCCACGATCTGGAAGACCGCATCGTCGAAGATGAGCAAAGGCTCCGACCACATGGGGCCAGGAATAGCCTCGGTGAAGCCCTCGCAGTGCGGGACGTCATTCTGGCGGCCGACTCCGGGGATTTGCGCCGGCAGTTGCCCGAACCGCTGCATGTTGGCACGGTTCCGTTCCTGGTCGGGAGGGCGGTTCTATCAGGTGAGCAGGCACCGCCACGCGAACCGCACCTCGAGCTTCAGGATCACGTTCCATTGAGGTTGTCGCGCAACCACTTCGCGATCGTTCGTCATGACGGGCGCTATCATGTCCGCGACCTTCGCAGCACTTTGGGAACGATGGTCAATGGCCGACCTATCGGTGAGCATTTCGGCTCGGATGAGGCGCCGCTTGTCGCAGGCGAAAATGAGGTGGTCGCAGGCGGAAAGGGTTCGCCTTTTGTGTTTTTCATTACCATCGCTGATGAGGGAACGCGCGATGATTAAATGCATCGCCGCCGGTCGCTTGGGAAAAATTCGAAAGTGTTTTGAACTTCGGGCTGGAGGACGCCAAATATAGCAATAGCCTCCTACGTTCCGGGCGATGCCGCTCAAGTGCAGCAATGACGGCGCCGAATTTGCGGGAACGAAAACCAGGCGTTCAGCGGCGCTGAAGCATTGCTCCGCTGCGCGTGCCCGGATGGAACGGAGAAGACGACCATGCCTGTCTCAAAGCCGCTCGCCACGCCCGATACGCATGAGGTGTTCAATCAGACACCGGCCTTGGGGAGCGGCAATTGGTTTGCCGCCGACCGGGCTTTGGCTGAGGCGGTGAGAAGGGCAGGCGGCGCGCAGCACGGAAGGCGCCTGTCACGCCTGGGCCGCCGCGCAGCTTCGGCTGAGGTAGACGAGTGGGGCACATTAGCCAATCGCCATGTCCCGACGCTCGAAAATTACGATCCACAGGGTCGCCGCATCGACGAAGTCGACTTTCATCAGGCCTATCACCAACTCATGACCTTGGGACTTGGTAATGGCATCGCTGCGGCGGCTTGGGATGGCACGCCGCACGGCCATGTGCTTCACGCCGCCATGAGCTACATTCTTGGGCAGGTGGACGCCGGCACCATCTGCCCGATGACGATGACCTACGCCGCCGTGCCGGTTCTAAGGAAGGAACCCGCGGTCGCCGAGGAATGGGTGTCGCGCATCCTCGCCGCCCGTTATGACCCGGCTTCGCGGCCCGCTGCCGACAAGGCGGGCGTGACCATCGGCATGGCAATGACGGAAAAGCAAGGTGGTTCCGACCTGCGCGCCAATACCACTCGCGCTGAGCCAGCTGATGGCGCGCGCCGGACGTTCGTGCTTACCGGACACAAATGGTTCTGCTCGGCGCCGATGAGCGATGCCTTCCTGACCCTCGCCCAAACAGAGAGGGGCCTGAGCTGTTTCCTCGTGCCGCGTTGGCTGACCGATGGCCAGCGCAATGCAGGTTTCCGGATCGTGCGGCTCAAGGACAAGCTGGGCGACAAGTCGAACGCGACGGCGGAGATCGAATATGATCGGGCTTTCGCCTGGCGCGTCGGAGAGGAAGGGCGCGGTATCGCCACGATACTCAAGGCGGTGCAGCACACGCGCCTCGACTGCGTAGTCGGGTCGGCGGCAACCATGCGGGCCGCGCTGGTGCAAGCACTCTGGCACGCGCAGCATCGCCAAAGCTTCGGGCGCCGTCTCGCCGATCATCCGGCTATGGCGGCGGTGCTCGCTGATCTTGCGGTAGAAAGCGAGGCAGCGACCGCGCTCGCCTTCCGGATCGCCGCAACCTTCGACGCCGGCGACCCGCTGGCACGGCTGCTCACGCCCGTCGCCAAATACTGGATCTGCAAGCGTCTGCCGGGCTTTGTCGCGGAGGCGATGGAGTGCCTCGGTGGCAATGGCTATGTCGAAACCGGCCCCATGCCCCGCCATTTCCGGCAATCCCCCGTCAACGCGATCTGGGAAGGCTCGGGCAACATCATCGCGCTCGATCTGCTCCGGGTTCTGCAGCGCGAGCCCGAGGCGGTGGAAGCGCTTCGAGACTTTCTTGCAGAGCCTGCCGGGCGGGAAGCGAGTTATGACCGGTGGCTGAGCCACATCGACCTCGACCATTGCGAGGAAGCCCGCGCGAGGGAACTGGTGGAACAGCTGGCGCTAGCTGCACAGGCGGCGATACTTCTCTTGGCGGAGAGTCCCCTCGCACCGATCTTCTGCAGGACGCGACTCGATGCCCGGGGGCTTACCTACGGTGCGACGCCCGGCTTGGCCGACGCGCTGGTCGTTATAACGCGTGCGATGCCCATGGACCCCATACCGGAACAGATCGATGCATGAACGCCGCCCTTCACGTTAGCGCCGGTCCCCCATGAAACGGAGCAGGAACAGGAACAGGTTGATGAAATCGAGATAGAGGGTCAGTGCGCCCATGACGACGGCCTTGCCCCGAAACTCGCTGCCCGCGACATCGAAATAAATGCTCTTGAGCTTCTGGGTGTCGTACGCCGTGAGACCGGCAAACAGCAGGACGCCGACGGCGCTGACGATCAGGTCCATCGTGGATGAGCGAAGGAACATGTTGACGAGCATAGCTATCAACAGCCCCACCAATCCCATGATCAGGAAAGTGCCGAAGCCCGATAAATCCTTCTTCGTGGTGTAGCCCCACAGGCTCAGAGCAGCGAACGCCGCCGCCGATACAAAGAACGTGCGAGCGACGCTCACGCCCGTATAGGCGAAAAGCACTGTCGAGAGAGACACGCCCATGAGCGCGGCGTAGACCCAGAACAACGATTTGGCGGTCGTTTCCGAAAGCCGGTTGATGCCAAATCCGAGCACGAAGACGAGAATCAATGGGGCGAAAACCGCGATCCATCCGAGCAGTGTAGGCGAACCGCTGGCACCGAAGAATACCGATCGCACCGACACGTTGCTGGCTACCAGCAGTGCGACCACGCCAGAAAGCAGCACGCCACTGGTCATATAATTGTAGATCGCCAGCATGTAAGACCGCAGGCCGGCGTCGAAGACGGCTGTTGGCACTCCCATTCCAGTACGAGCCGTCGGAGGTGCGGCGGGTCTCAAGGGGTCTGCCATTGTCAATCTCCTTCATCCTTTGATGGCCCGCCGGGGGCATCGGCAACACCAGCTGAAAAGACGTTCGAACACGTCCCAAATTACAGCCCTGTGGCGTTTGGCTCGCCGGATGCCACCTCGCGTTGACAGCGCGTTTCCAAATCGATCAGCGTGGTTTCGAACAAGCGGCGAAGCCAGCCATGGACCGCCCGGGCATCACGCAATTGCTCGAAGCACTCCATGGCCTTGAGCGCGAACGCCTGCACCACGTCGTCGGCGGCCACCTCATCGCGCAACCGCCTCGCCGCCAAGGCCCGGTAGCGCTGGTAGCTGCAAGCCAGTTCCTTGCGCACGAGGCGGCGCTTCGTCTCACCTGCCTCGTCCCCGCTGAAGGAGGCGCTATCCTCGGCGTGAATTTCGTTGCGGGAACATGTGTTGAACATGGCTATGCTTCCATCATGCATTTTGGGGACAAGAGATGCGTCCATGCGGGGAAAATGATCAGCCGGAAGCATGGCTCAGCGCCACGGCAGCCTCGATCTCATTGAGAAGGAATGGACCGTCGAACGAGGTGTCCTTGGGGATACGCTGGAGCAACCGACCCGGATCCGCAGTGATCATCAGGATGGGTATGCTGCGTTGCTTGGAAATGCGCCGGGCTGCGCTCAAGGCCGAACCCGTCTCGACCGAGTCACCAACGACCACGAGGTCGGGGGCGCGCCGCGTCGCTGCCGCAACGGCTAGCTCTTCCGTCCAGGTCTGATCGAACGAGCGGAAGCCAAGTGACGAGAGTCGATCCTGGATCGCGCGACTGACGATCATGTTGTCATCGATGATAAGCGCATGAGACATGCCTCATTCTCCCAATTGCCGGAATGTTTTTCTGGCCCCTATCGGGGCGACGGGCATTACGGGCGGCTACGTAATCGTGACCTTCACCAAGGGCTTGGGCAGTGACTCGGGTTCGTTGCCCGTGCAGTACGCCTGCGCTTCGACCAAGCAGTTCACAATGCCTCGGCGCGACGGACGGACCTTGCTTGGCCTACGGGTGGACTCGGAAAGTGGACCGAACAGAAAATAAGGGTGCCGTGGTCCCCTGTCGCGCCTGCCACCGATTTCAACCGAACCTATTTGGCCGCTTCGAAATGCCTATAATGAGGGCGTAGCGTGGAGAGTACGCTTAATAACGCTAAGAGAGAACATGTTGCGAACATTTATGGCACGCGGCAATGTAGCGTGGCAATCAATGGGCAGGTAACGTCGCCATGATGGGCATCACATTCATTGACCAGTTGCGAGAGCGCGGCCTCCATGCGGACCAAGTCCGCGAGCCGCGCCCGCACATCCGCAAGCCGCGCGCCGGCAATTTCAGCCGCTTCGCTGCAATGCGTACCATCCTCCAGCTTCAATAGCTGCCCGACTTCGTCCAGACTGAAGCCCAGGCGCTGGGCAGTCTTCACGAATTTCACGCGCGCCACGTCCACTTCGCCGTAGCGCCGGATGCCGCCATAGGGTCGGTGCGGCTCGACGAGCAGCCCCTTGCGCTGATAGAAACGGATCGTCTCGATATTGACCCCGGCCGACTTGGCAAAGGCCCCGATGGTCAGATTGTCCAAACCGATTCCTCCTGCTTGACTCCGTACCTAAGTCCGGAGGTAGCGTTACAGCATCGAGTCGGTTCGCGGAAGGAGACTTATGTCGGATACCCCCATGTCGGAGCCGGTGAAGGGGCGCGGTGCGTTGGCTGCGGGCGGCATTGCCGCCATTCTCGCCTCGACCTGCTGCCTCGGCCCCCTCGTGCTGGTTGCGCTCGGCTTTTCGGGCGCCTGGATCGGCAATCTGACCGTGCTGGAGCCCTATCGTCCGGTCTTCATCGGCGCGGCGCTGATTGCGCTGTTCTTCGCGTGGCGGAGTATCTTCCGTCCGGCAAAGGCCTGTGATCCTAGCGACGTCTGCGCTGTGCCTCAGGTGAGGACAGCCTACAAGATCATCTTCTGGATTGTGGCGGCGCTGGTGCTGCTCGCTCTCGCTTTCCCTTACGTCTTGCCGCTGTTCTACTGAAAGGAAACCTCAATGAAGAAATTCGCAATCCTTGCCGTCTTGGCTGCCACGCTCGCCGCGCCGGCTTGGGCCGCTCCCAGGACAGTCACCCTGTCTGTGCCCGGCATGACCTGCGCCGCCTGCCCAATTACGGTCAAGAAGGCGCTCCGCAAGGTGGAAGGCGTCGAAAAGGCTGAGGTCAGCTTTGAGCGCCGCGAGGCCGTCGTGACCTTCGATGACGCCCGGACCAATGCCCAAGCCCTGACCACGGCCACCGAAAACGCGGGCTATCCTTCCTCGGTGAAAAAGTAAGGCTGCGGCATGAGCGAGGCAATCGCACTGCGCATCGACGGGATGACCTGCACATCGTGCGCCGATCAGGTGCAGCAGGCATTGGAGAAGGTGCCCGGCGTGCGGGCGGCGGCCGTCTCCTACCCGAAGGGACAGGCCGAGGTCGCAACCGACATGGGGGTAAGTCCCGAACCGCTGATCGCAGCGGTATCGGCGCTTGGCTATCGCGCGTTGGCGGCGGCCCCCTCACACAAGCCTCTCGGCCTGTTCGACAAGGCACGAAGCTTGCTGGGTGCCGGGTCGCAGCAGGAACGTGGCGGCGAGCAGATGCTACACGTCGCCGTGATCGGCAGCGGCGGGGCCGCGATGGCCGGAGCACTCAAGGCTGTCGAGCAAGGCGCGCGGGTGACGCTGATCGAGCGCGGCACGATCGGCGGCACCTGCGTCAATGTCGGCTGCGTGCCATCGAAGATAATGATCCGCGCCGCGCATATCGCTCATCTTCGCCAGGAAAGCCCGTTTGACGACGGCATCTCGGCGACGCCGCCGGCGGTTCTGCGGGAGCGGCTGCTGGCCCAGCAGCAGACCAGGGTCGAGGAGCTGCGCCACGCCAAATATGAGAACATCCTGGACGGCAATCCCGCCATCACCGTGCTGCACGGTGAGGCCAGGTTCAAGGACAATCACAGTCTGATCGTGCACATGGCTGACCGAAGCGAGCGCGAGGTGGCGTTCGATCACTGCCTGGTCGCGACCGGTGCGAGCCCGGCGATTCCGCCAATCCCAGGCCTCAAGGACACGCCCTATTGGACATCCACGGACGCGCTGGGGAGCAACAGCATCCCTGAACGCCTGGCGGTCATCGGCTCGTCTGTGGTCGCGGTGGAGCTGGCGCAAGCCTTCGCCCGGCTCGGAAGCCAGGTGACGATCCTGGCGCGCAGCACGCTGTTCTTCCGCGAGGATCCGGCCATTGGCGAAGCGCTCACCGAAGCCTTCCGGGCCGAAGGCATCGAGGTGCTGGAGCATACCCAGGCCAGCCAGGTCGCGCATAGCGACGGCGAATTCGTATTGGGGTTCCCAGACGGCGAACTGCGCGCTGATCGGCTACTGGTCGCCACCGGCCGCTCACCCAACACGCGCGGCCTGGCCCTCGAAGCGACCGGTGTCGAAGTGAACAAGCAAGGTGCCATCGCTGTCGATCAGGCAATGCGAACCAGCGTGCCCGGCATCTACGCCGCGGGCGACTGCACCGACCAACCGCAGTTCGTCTATGTCGCAGCCGCGGCGGGCACACGCGCTGCGATTAACATGACGGGCGGCGACGCCACGCTCGATCTGACCGCCATGCCGGCAGTCGTATTCACTGAGCCGCAGGTCGCCACGGTAGGCTACTCCGAGACGGATGCGCACCATGACGGGATCGAAACCGACAGCCGCACGCTTACCCTCGACAATGTGCCGCGCGCGCTCGCCAATTTTGACACGCGCGGCTTCATCAAGCTCGTCATCGAGGAAGGCAGCCGACGGCTGATCGGTGTGCAGGCAGTGGCGCCGGAGGCAGGCGAGTTCATCCAGACGGCGGCGCTGGCGATCCGCGCGGGCATGACCGTCGAAGAACTGGCCGATCAGTTGTTCCCCTATCTCACTATGGTCGAGGGGTTGAAGCTCGCCGCGCAGACGTTTCGCAAGGACGTGAAGCAACTGTCCTGCTGTGCCGGATAGCGCAAAGGAGAGGCCGGATGGACATCTGCACGATCTCGAAACTGGCGAATGAAGCCGGTGTCAGCGTTTATGTCGTGCGCGACTATGTGCTGCGCGGGCTATTGCGCCCGGCGCGTCGCTCGGAGAACGGCTATCGTCTCTACGACGATCGGGCGCTCGAGCGGCTGCGCTTCGTGCGCAGCCTGTTCGAGGCGGGGGTTGGTCTCGATGAGCTGACCAGGCTGTGTCATGCACTGGACGACGGCGGCAGCGATGCCGTCGAGTTTCTGGAGTGCGTGCGTGCGCGAATTGTCGCACGGTGCATGGCCCTGTCCACAATGGACCGGCAAATGGAGCAGGTGATTTCCGCGATGACGCCCGACACCACCAAGGGATATCGCCATGCATGAGCCTCCTGAGCCCGAAACATCCTCACACTGGCGCATTTGGCTGGGTGGGTCGCCGCAAATGCGCCCGGCCAGCGCCGCATCGTCCTTCATGGAGCGCAAAGCAGCATGCGGAAACCTGCTAGCATTGGCGTCTCAGGACCTTCGCGAACCCGGGCCTACATCTGGAGCGCACTGGCAGTGCTGACCTGTCCCTGCCACCTGCCTCTTCTGCTCGCCTTGTTGGCCCAGTCGGCCCGAAGCTGCGATTTTGGTCATCTTGGAGAACACGTCGGGAACGGGCTGGTTGTTGTTGACGA
>NZ_JAKKIE010000097.1 GCF_021742065.1 Rhizorhapis sp. SPR117 | reverse complement strand
CGGCTGAAGCCTCTTCCCGACTGAAGTCGGGGGGTTTCCTCCAAAAAG
Source organism: Rhizorhapis sp. SPR117 (assembly GCF_021742065.1). The sequence goes on along the minus strand of NZ_JAKKIE010000097.1, from coordinate 8,687 downwards.
CGGGACACTAAATCAATTACGCAATGTCCTCAAAAGACGTGCGCGGCTTGACGCCTTGTTCGGCCAACGCCCCGAACTCAGGGGCATCATGACACCACTGATCGCCAGTCTTGAAGCGGTCGAGGTTGAACTGGCGGGGTTGACCAAGGCTTACGGAGGCGTACAGCCCTGTCCAACGCCCGGATCGCCAGATCCTTCTTCATCCTGTCGCTGACCGCCCAACCAACTACACGGCGGCTGTGCAGGTCGAGGATAACGGCGAGGTAGAGCCAGCCTTCCTGCGTCCAGACATAGGTGATATCGCCGGCCCACTTCTGGTTGGGCATATCTGCCACAAAATCCCCATCCAGCCAGTTGGCTGCGACGCCCAAGCGGTGCTGGCTGTCGGTGGTGACCTTGTGCTTGCGTGTGCGGACCGGCTTGATCCCATTGATCTTCATCAGGCGCCCGACCCGGCGCTCGCCGACAGCGAGACCTGCCTCTTTGAGCTCCATTGTCATCCTCGGTCGGCCATAGCTGCCAAGGCTCAGGCTATCCTGCTCCCGGATATGGGCCAGCACTGCCATATCCGTTCGCGCACGCTGGCTGATCGGGCGGGATCGCCATGAACGATAGCCGCGCTCGCTAACGCGCATCACCCGGCACAGTGCTCCCACCTGCCACTGATGCCGCCAGGCATCGATGAATGCGAACCTCATGGCCGCTGGCTCGCGAAGAACTGCGTGGCCTTTTTTAGGATGTCCCTCTCCTCCTTGAGCACGCGGTTCTCCAGACGCAGCCGTTCATTCTCGCGGGCCAGATCTGCCTGCGGCGCTGAGGTCAAATCTGTTGGCCGATACTGTGCCAGCCACTTGCCCAGCGTCGATTTACCAATACCCAAATCCTTGGCCACACGCTCACGCGAAAGCCCGCTGGTCAGCGCAATCCGCACCGCCTCCTGCTTGAACTCTTGTGTATGCTTGATCATCTCGTCGGTCTCCTTGATCGAGTGTTAAACTCTCAAGTGACCGGCACAAAACCGATACAAGTCCAAAATGACGAATGGTGGTTGACTGATCGCTTAGGGTGTCATTTCGCCCCCTACCGGAACTGACCCCTTATGGTGCGACCATCCGGGACAGAGGCACCGGGAGCACGAAGGTGCGGGCAGGCCGATGTATACGATGAGCTGTGAGCTCGAGTTAGGGCTGCAGATCAAGCTGGTCAGATGACCGCCATCGTCGGTTATGCCCGCGTCAGCACGGGCGATCAGGATATCGCCGGCCAGGCTATGCGGCTTGAGGAAGCCGGGGCGGTCAAGGTCTTCAGCGACGTCATGTCTGGTAAGAGCATGGACCGCCCAGGGCTGGCCGAACTGCTGGCCTATGCTCGTGCGGGCGACACGCTGGCCGTGGTTCGTCTTGATCGCCTCGGGCGTTCACTGGCGGAATTGCTCGCAATCGTCGAGGATCTACGCATTCGGCGTATCGCGCTCCTCAGTCTCGAGGAAAAAATCGACACGACATCTGCCGCCGGCGAGCTGATCTTCCACGTTTTCGGGGCGATCGCCCATTTTGAGCGGCGTCTGATTTCCGAGCGGACGAAGGACGGCATTGCCGCGGCCCGCGCCAAAGGCAAGCGCCCCGGCCGACAGCCGCTCGACATGAGCAAGGTCGATGCCGCAATCAAGTTGGTGGAGGCGCGGATCAGCCCTACGGACGCCGCCCGCCAACTCGGTATCGGCCGATCAACGATCTACCGGGAAATGCGCCGCCTCGGCATCGAGCGACCAGCTTAACCCCTATTTGTTCTCACTTGGCGTTGTTTAGCGGGAAACCAACGCTATGTCCTCAATAACCCAGGGAGAGGGGCGGCGCGAAGCGCCGCCCCCGTTTCCGGGCCTCAATCGTCGGCGTCCTCGCGGTCGTGGTCAGCGGGCTTGCCGTTCTTGGCGATCACGGCGATGCGATCCGCGATCAGGTCAACGCCGTAAACCGTCTGGCCCTCGCGATCGTAGCGGGACTGGCGGACGCGGCCCGTAACGTGAACCAGGTCGCCTTTGCTCATCTTTGCGGCGCGCGCGATATTCTTGCCGAAGCAGGTAACGCGGTTCCAGTGCGTATCGTCCTCCCAATCGTTTCCGACCTTGCGGCCGTAGTTGGCGGCGACGTCGAGAAATGCCACCTTGTCCTTGATTTCTGCGCTGCCGATGCGGCCGATAATGCGAAATTCAGCGATGTTCTGCATGGTCCGTTCCTTCGTGCTGTCGTTGCTGACGCACTTTGGAGGGGTGGCCCCCCTGACGCGGGCAAGCTGAAAAACGGTGGGTCCGCTTGCGGAAACCGTAGGCGCGCAGCGCCGGTTTTCTGCTTGGGGCCGAAGGCCCGAACCCGCATGAGGCAGGGGGAGCCGCCCAGGTGCGTCAATCAGCAACGGCGGTGCGAAGGATGACCCGATGCTCTCGCCTCGATCTGATTCGCAATCGGCCTGCCGCGCTACGATCAAGGATTGGCGGGAATCTGTCTGCCGACAGCGGTATAGCAACGGCGAAGGGGAGGGGGCGCTTGATCCGCTATGCCGCTTCCTGCTCGGCCTGCTTCTCCGCGCTCAGCCGCTTGTAGATGGCTTGGCGAGTCACGTTCAACAGGCCAGCAACAGTCACCACGCTCATATTGTGAGGCTCGGTTAAAAGCGACTTGGCCTGCTTCCATTGCTCATCATTAATCGCAGGCGGTCTGCCCAGCTTCGTTCCAGCGCGCCGCGCCGCTTGAAGCCCGGCATTCGTGCGCTCGCGGATCACATCGCGTTCGAACTGAGCGAAAGCACCGACCATATGAAAGAATAGCTGCCCTGCGGGTGTCACCGTCTCGATCTGCTCGGTTATCGAGCGGAATCCGACGCCAATTTCGCCCAGCGATCGCAGCTCGGTAATGAGCGTGATGAGCGAACGGGACAGGCGATCCAAACGCCAGACTATCACCTCATCCCCCGCGCGCGCAGCGCGCAGCAAATCGGTATAGGCTGGCTTGAACACGGAAGAGCCGGAAACGCCCTTGTCTTCATAGATGCGCTCGGCGCCTGCGGCGCGGAGCGCGTCGATCTGCAAGGCAAGGTTTTGCTCACCAGTGCTGACGCGCGCATATCCAAACTTCACGCTAACCTCCTATGCGTAGTGTTCGATAGGAGCGTGTTCTAGGAAGTATTCTTCCAGTTGACGCTCCAACTCGGAGATGAGAGTCAGCGAAAGGTCGGCAGTGCGTGGAGAATTGGTGATAACCTCACCATTAAAGCCAGTGTTTGGGAAAACCAGTGTTCGCCGCACCGCACTAACCGGACTATCATTTTCTGTCGTGCATCCGATCATTGACCATTCCGCATCAATGCCGCGCTCCTCCAAGAGTGATATGATCTGACGTTCAATATCAACCAGAAGAAAGATTAGGCTATTATATTTTAGAGAGTAATAATCATAAACGGGTCGTAATAGGTCTATCTGCAGGCAGTCCAGCCCTTTCCCACCACACAATTGCGAAAATGAGTTCAGCTTCGGATCGAAATACTCACCATCACCCGGCAAAGCGCGAAGGTCACACACCATGAAATCGGGCTGAATGTCCGCCTTTGCGCGAGCATCGCATTCTTCTGAAGTCAGAAAGTGCCAGCTTAGGGACAGGAGTCGCTTGGAATAATCAATCATTTCCATGTCGCCAAGGATTGATGACCGGCACCCCGCCAGCCTCAAATGGTGCAACATCCCGCGTCGCAACGGCGTAGCCGTGCGCTGCCGCAATGGCCGCGATATAGCCGTCCGGCGTCGGGAAACCGTTCCCCACGCTACGCGCAGAAGCGGCCAGTTCGGCGTAACGTCGAGCGGCTTCGCAATCGAATGCCAGAATGCGGCCTGCGAATAAATCCTCGGTGAAAGCAAAGGCACCCTCAAGAGTTTTTCTCCGCATTCCTTCGGGCAGACAGGCAATCCCAAATCTGATTTCAGCAACTGTGATTGCCGAAAGATAAAGGGTCTCGGCGCGCTGTGCGTCCAACCACGCAACAACAGCAGGCGAGGGCGCTCGCTTCGTCATTTCCGATATGACGTTGGTGTCCAGCACAATCATTCGTCAAAGCTCATCGGCTTGGCCGGTGCGCGATCTCGCGCGCCATCAATGATTTGAGCCTCATCCTCGGTTAACCTGACACAACCCCAAACGTCGGTCATCGCTGTACCGAGACGCTGACGCTGGGAAGGAAGGACGGCGGAAGCGATCAGCTCCCGCACCTCAGCCTCTGCACTCCGACCATGTTTCGCCGCTAGGGCTTTCAACCCTCTGTGAATGTCGTCCGGGATATTGCGGATCGTTAAAGCTGGCATGTCGTTGGCCTCCGTGATAGCATATTCACGAAATGCTATCATTCAGGGCGATAATGTCAACTTAATATGAAGTTTTTTTCATTAAGTTGACAGAGGCGAAATCAGACGATTTTGGTGATGCATTTTCGCGGCTTTCCGGCGATCTGGTTGACAGTCAACTAAACCACCGTTTTTTTGTCATATGTGTGGAAATCAGGAGGTGAAGGACTTCACCTTTTCCGAAACCAGGGACATGCGGGTGGAAAGCGGCTGCGCAACGTCGCCAGCCAGCTTCAGCATAGCTTCGCTGTTCTTCGATGCTTCCGACGCCATCGTGTCAAAAGCGCTGGAGAAAAATTCGCTCTGCAACTGGAAAAATTCGGTCGGTGACTTCACCGACGCGAAGCTCTTCATCGTCGCCGTCGCCTTTTCGAAGCTCTTGCGGCTGTATTCAGCAGCTTCCTGGCCCAAAGCTTCAGCACCCTTGGCGGCAATCTTGCCCGATTCGACCACGGCTTCGACATTCCCCTTGGTCAGCTCGTTGACTTCCTCAAGCATCTTGCTGCTTTTTTCAACGGCGGCCTTGGCCTTTTCGTTGAATTCGCCATAGATCGCCTGGAACTTTTCCTTGGCTTCGGCGGCAACTTTCTTCGTGGTCTCAATTGCATCAGTCATTACAGTCGTTCCTTCTTCTGCTGCAGCCGAAATGGAATCGATTTCCGGCTTATTTTTTTCGGGTTCGGGCGCAGCTTCAATGGCCGGAGCGACCGATGTTGCTGCAATTTCTTCCTTCTTCGGTTCTGGTGCAGGCGGAGGTGCTAACGCCTCTGCCTTTACCGGTGCCGGTGGAGTTTCCGCCTTGGGCGCTATGGCCGGAGCCGGTTTCTCAGCGGGAGAGGCAACTGCTTTCTTTTCCGGCGCCTGAGGCGCAGCAGCAGGCTTTTTTGCTGGAGCAGGCTTATATGTGCCCCGCATCGCCTTCTTTGGTCCCGATTTTGGCGGTGTTCCTGCCATCGAAGCCTCCTTCCATCCCTGTTGCAGTGCACAATAGAGAAGTCGCTTGCAAATTGCAAGAGTTATTGTGCGCTGCAACAAAAACGTAACAAGCGAATGAAAGCGCCCCCAAAATCTGGGGTTACCGCGTCTTTACATAGCGTCCCGGCGCATCTTCAATGGCCTTCATCCCTCCCTTACCGGGCTTCCTGGCGCCAGTAGAGGGGACCGATTCGTTGCCCATCGCTTCCAGCCAGTCAATCCAGTCGGGCCACCAGCTTCCCTGTGTTTCTTTCGCGCACGCAACATAGTCCGAAAGCGACTGAACTTTCTTCTCGCATGTCCAATATTGGTATTTTCCCGCAGACGGCGGGTTAACGACGCCGGCGATATGGCCTGACCCCGCGAGCACGAAACGCAGCGGGCCGGAAAAATGTTCCGTGATTTTCCAGACGCTTTCGGGGGGGGCGATATGGTCTTCGCGGCCTGCCTGAATGTAGCTTGGTGTCTTTACCTTGCGCAGGTCGATGGGCGTTCCATCGATGCTGATCACGCCGGGTTGAACCAGCTTATTGTCGCGATACAGATCAGCAAGATAGCTTTGGTGCCATTTGGCGGGCAGATTGGTCGTGTCGCCATTCCAATAGAGCAGGTCAAAGGGCTTGTAATCCTGCCCCAGCAGATAATTGTTAACGACGTAGCTCCATATCAGATCGCGCCCCCGCAACAGATTGAACGTCGCGGCCATATAGCGCCCATCCAGATAACCATCAGCCGACAGCGTCTTCACCAACTTGAGCAATTCATCATCGACGAAAAGGCCAAGGTCGCCTGCCTTGGAAAAATCCACCTGCGCCGTAAAAAACGTTGCGCTCTTCACCTTGCCGGCTTCCTTGCGTGCGGCAAGCAACGCCAAGGTGGCCGCCAGAGTCGTGCCCGCAACGCAATAACCAATGGTATGCACATTCGGCACATCCAGCAGTTCACGAACCGTATCGATCGCGTCAATCTGGCCCCGCACGATATAATCGTCCCAGGCTATATTTTTCATGCTCTCATCGGCAGACTTCCACGACACCACAAATACGGTGATGCCTTGTTCCACAGCCCAGCGAATGAAGCTTTTCTCTGGATTCAGGTCGAGAATATAGAAGCGGTTTATCCAGGGTGGAAAAATGACAAGCGGTGTCTTGAGCACTTCCTTCGTTGTCGGTTCATACTGGATAAGCTGGTAGAGTGGGGTTTCCTTGATGACTTTGCCCGGCGTGACGGCGATATTCCGGCCGACTTCAAATGCACCGCCGTCGACATGGGACAATTGCCGCCTGTCAATATCGTTCAACATGTTCTGCAAACCACGAAGCAGGTTGTCCCCGTTGGTTTCCAGCGTTTTTTCAAGCACGAGCGGATTGGTCAGAGCAAAATTGCTGGGACTCATCGCATCGATGATGCCCTTTGTGGCGAAACGGAGCTGGTCCTTTTGCTTGGGCGCGATGCCATCGACGGTATCGACAAGATCCATCATATAGTCAGCCGTCAGCAAATAGCTGCGCCTGATAATGTCGAACAGCGGATCGCTTTGCCATTGCGGGGCGGAAAAACGACGGTCGCCGTCTGCCCTGCCCTCCGAACCTCCAGGCGCTTTCCCGCCACTTTCCAGAAAACGTTGCCAGAGAGTCACGCCATTGGCCCAGAATTCCGAATGCACTTTCCCGACGGCTTCAGGGTCGATGGGCAGCGGCAGGCCGGCCACTTTTTCGGCCTTCATTTCCGCCTTGGCCATTTGTCTGGCGCTATATTCAAGCAGCAGTTGCTGCGCCTGCCCGATCACCCGCGTCCAGTGCTGCATCTGGTCCAGGGTTGGCAATGGCGGTTCCACCGTATCGAAGGGCTTTTTGAGGTCGGCGTCGCTCATCCGGGGTCTCCTTTGCCCGATACACCGGCCAACATCTCTGCTGGCAAGGCTTCCAAAGCCTGTATATATGCGCGCATGGCGCAAACCAAGCCTGGCTGCGCTTCAATTGAATGCTCCCATGGAGAAAGTGCAAGGAATGTATCGATAATGTCCGAAGAATTTTACCGCATCAAACGCCTCCCCCCCTATGTCATCGCCGAAGTCAATGCGATGCGGGCGGCGGCGCGCGCGGCGGGTGAGGATATTATCGATCTTGGCATGGGTAATCCTGACCTGCCTCCACCTGACCATGTAATCGAAAAATTGTGCGAAGTGGCGCGCAAGCCGGACGCACATGGCTATTCGCAATCGAAGGGCATACCCGGATTACGCAAGGCGCAGGCCAATTATTATGCCCGCCGCTTCGGTGTCGAACTCAACCCCGAATCAGAGGTTGTTGTGACGATGGGGTCAAAGGAGGGCTTGGCCAGTCTTGCCACTGCGATCACTGCGCCCGGCGATGTCGTGCTGGCTCCGAATCCCAGTTATCCGATCCATACTTTCGGTTTCATCATCGCAGGCGCAACGATCCGGGCGGTTCCCACGACACCCGATGATAATTATTTCCGCGCGCTTGACCGGGCCATGGCTTTCACCGTGCCGCGGCCATCAATCCTGGTGGTGAACTATCCATCGAACCCAACGGCAGAAACCGTCGATCTTTCCTTTTACGAAAGGCTGGTCGCATGGGCGAAAGAGAACACGGTTTGGATAGTGTCCGACCTTGCCTATTCGGAACTCTATTATGACGGCAATCCGACGCCCTCGATCCTTCAGGTGCCGGGTGCCAAGGACGTCGCGGTTGAATTCACCTCACTTAGCAAAACCTATTCCATGGCGGGGTGGCGCATGGGCTTCGCCGTCGGCAATGAGCGGCTGATTGCAGCGATGACGCGCGTGAAGTCCTATCTGGACTATGGCGCTTTTACGCCCATTCAGGCGGCGGCTTGCGCCGCACTCAACGGCCCGCAGGACATCGTTCAGAAGAATCGCGAACTCTATCACAAGCGCCGCGATGTCATGGTAGAAAGCTTCGCCCGCGCCGGATGGGATATTCCGCCGCCCCGCGCGTCCATGTTCGCATGGGCGCCACTGCCCCCGGCACTTAGGGATATGGGCAGCCTGGAATTCTCAAAACAACTGCTTGTTCATGCCAAGGTCGCCGTGGCACCGGGCGTGGGTTATGGCGAGGATGGCGAAGGCTTTGTCCGCATCGCCATGGTCGAAAATGAACAGCGGCTGCGGCAGGCGGCGCGAAACGTTAAACGCTATCTGCAAAGCATGGGCATCAATACGCCTACAGTGAAAGCGGAATGATCCTTCCCGGATGATGAAATCTAGTCACCCGGAACTGTAATCCACCTCATTGATTCACGCCTCTTTGAGGAGATGAACAATGCTAGGTCGGCAGGC
>NZ_JAKKIE010000096.1 GCF_021742065.1 Rhizorhapis sp. SPR117 | reverse complement strand
ACCCGTTCTCTATTCCAGATCAGTAACTTACGCTACGTCCGCCAACCCCATCCCATCCCCCCGGTGAATAAGACGGGTTAGTCTGTCGAGCGTATCGTTTTATTTGCAAGAAGGCGATCCGATGGACAGGATGGAAGTGCAGTCCCTCGCAGTAGTCATCCCGAAGGTCAATCCCGATTATTGCGAAGAGATCAGGAAGTTTTCCTTTCAGTATCTCTCGTTTGGGATCGTCAGAGACTACCGGATAAAGGACAGTCCTAACGACAGGGGGATGTTGGAACCGCTAAACTGGATGAACTCAGGTCTCTATGAGGGGTGTGTTCGGCGTGACCAGCCGTCGAACTATATTCTGATCCCGCTCGCTTATCGAACGCGCCTGACTGTGGGGAAACAAGAAGCCCCATGGCACAATATCAAAGCACGCCGCCTAAAACCCCAAGTTCCAAAGGCACGGGACACATATTTTCTTCCCTGACTATCGTAACCTTATCGCCGAGGGAATAAACAATGCCAACATACCTTACCGATCCCAGTAAGCTTATCTTTCGTGGCGCTGCCGCTGTTTACCTGCTTTGGCAGGACAAGATTGCACAACAGGGGCCTGTCACTCTGAGTTATACTCTCATCACGGAACAATATGGCTTCCCCGATTTTTTTAGTTCGACCTACGGACCTGACGGCAGCCTTACAGTCAACTGGAGTTTTGCAGGTGACATTCCGAGCGATCCGTTGTCCCCGTATAAACTTCAGCAGGCCATAGAGAAGATTTTAGCCGCGCCGGGAGCCGCAGACAACGAGTTCCGCGTTTCGTTTTCTGATATTACACGCCTTTCTTTCTCACCATCGGCGGCGCAGCAGGGAACCGGTGCGGCAGATGTCGGAGACGTTTCGTTTGCGAATGCCAATTACATCGGCTCCGCTATTCCTCCAACGCGCGGCGAGTTCGGCCCCGAAATCACGTCCTCGGGCGACAAGGCAGGTATTGTTATAGAGCAAGGAACCATCGGGAGCGGCACTGCCTCACCCGGGGGCCTTCTTTACTACACTGTCTTGCATGAAATGGCGCATGCCCTCGGACTTGCCCACATCGATGAACAGTCCGATGTCGACCCTTTTCTCAAGAATCTCAAATACAGCGTAACTTCCTACACCGGGGCTCCTGATCTTACGATGGAGCCCATACCGCATTCAGGTAACCCGATCGCTTACACCAGCCCGGCACCCTACACGCTGCAACTGCTAGACATTCTGGCCTTACAGGAGCGGTATGGATTCCGCAACTACACAACCCGTGATGATGACACCGTGTATAACGTAACGCCGTGGATTGGCCGCGAACTTGCTCATCAGCAGACCGCTATTGAGTATAACCGCCCCTTTCTTTATACGATTTGGGACGGCAAGGGCATCGATGTCATCGACGCCTCCGGTTACGACAACTACACTGGCTCGGGAGAACTTCCTGCGCAGATCGATCTGCGTCAGGGCCGTTTTAGCTCGATTGGTTCAAAGTCGCTGACGAGTCCGGCCGCTGTTAATTTTGACGCTCAAGCCAATGCGGGAGACCCCGACCCCGGCAACGTGGCGATTGCCTATTACACGGTAATCGAGAACGCCATCGGCACGAAATGGGACGACACTCTCATCGGCAACGCATGGGACAACGTGCTTGAGGGCGGTAAGGGGAATGACGTCCTCTACGGTGACAGCGTCGTCTACGACAACAAGAGGGAGTTCACGGGCGACGATGATCCTCTGCGCCCCCAAAGCGTCGCATGGAACCCCTCGGAAAAAGACCGGAGCGGCAAGGACACGCTTATCGGCGGTTTCGGCCAAGATACCATGTTCGGCGGTGCGGGCGATGACCTGTTCATCGCAAGCGCCAACGAAGCCGGAACCGACCTCGAAGGAGATATTTATGATGGCGGGGGCTTCGTAAACCACGCGCAGAACGGCACGGCAGGGCGGTTTGCAGAGCGTGGCGATGGTTTTGACAAGGTGGATTATTCCGCCGTGTCTTTCAGCCTTGAAGTGAACTACAATAACTCCGCTGTGACGGGTTATGCGACAGTGAAGCGCTCCGGCACCTTCTACACGACGCAAGACAAACTCTACTCCATTGAAGGCCTGACGCTGACGGCGGCGGATGACCTTCTCTACCTGAACACGCCCGTGCAAGGTATGCAGCGCGTGTTCGACGGAGGCGGCGGCACCAACAGGGTCATCTATAATGGCCCCGTCGATATCCGGAACGACGCGAACAACATCATCGAGAACAAGGACGGCACCGGCAGCGACACGATCATCAACTTCTCGCTGTACGATTTTAATGCTCCCGACCAAACCTACGACATCGCTGTCGGAAATCTACCAGGCCCCGTGCTGAATATGGCGGCGAATTACATCATTCCCGACGTGCGGTATACCTACGACATTAACACGTCCGAAAATTGCGTTCTGGATTACTCTACAGCTGAAAACAGCATGGTCTTCCAGCTTGGGCTGACGTCACAACTTAGTCCCGATTACAGTACTGCGTCTATTTTTGATGCCAACGGTGAGCATACGCATCTACTTTGGCAAATGCCTAAGATGATTTATGGCAGTAACGCGGTTGGGAGCACGGTTTACATTCATAGCGCAGGGGGAGTTTACCCTGTGGCCTTCACCGGCGGTATCGAGGACGACACCATTGCCGTTCAGACGAGCGGTTTCCAGACGATGGGCCGCATTACTATTGGTTATCAGGGCGGCTATGACCAGATTTTGTCGTATGGCGGTGAGCTTGCTCCCGGCCTACGCCCTGTGAACGCGCCACTGCTCATACTCATGGCGAATGGCATCCTGCCCGATCAGGTCTCTGTCGAAATCTTCAATGAAAGCGAGCAGGACGGTGATCCGTGGGTCGGGGCCTATTTCCCGGTCACTTACGCCGATGCACTGATTACGGTTGATGGTTATGGCGCAATTTCTATCGAGGGGCTGAAACTCTATAACAACGGTTCGTCCGTGCCCCTGCAAATCGTTTTCGGCGACGGAACGACTTGGGAATGGGGAGACACCGCCCAGCCGGCATCGCTCTATAACTACGACGTTTCCTTCTTCGGCAAGGGAAACTGGGATAGCAATCTTCTGACTGGCTACGAGGGGCAGGACAATACGCTTCACGGCTTCGGCGGTGACGACACCATCATTGCCAGCTATGGCAACGACCTGATCTACGGCGGCAGCGGCGACGATTACATCGACGCGGGGGCTGGCGTTAATACGGTGTATGGCGGCCTTGGCGCAGACACCGTGGTCATGGCGGCGGGAAGCGTGACGCATTTTGTGGACTACAATCCTGGCCAAGGTGATATTGTCGTCCTGCCGGATTCCGTCACTGATGTGACCCAGGTTGTAATGGGCTGGGGTTTTGATTTTTCCGGTTCGCACACATTGGAAGTCTATGCGGCCAATACCTCCATCTTCCTCGGCCTAGACAGGCCCGAGGAAGCGGGCGGAGACGCTGATGTCCGTGTCCAACTTGCCGATGGCACCCAGTGGACTCTGACGGTAGATCGTGACGGCTTCATCACGAGTACGACTCCGATTGACTCAGGTAACGGCGGTGGCGGTGGTGGCGACAACGGCATCTACGGTACACCGGACAATGACACGCTGCACGGAACGGTCTTGCAGGATTTCATCTACGGCCTCGGTGGCGACGATATCATCTGGGGTTATGGGGATGACGATGTGATTGTGGGAGGTACGGGCGACGATACGCTCTCCGGCGGCGCTGGCAGCGACAATTACTGGTTCAACCTGGGTGACGGCTCAGACACTATCACCGATGAAAGCGGATCGCTGGATCGTATCCGCTTCGCCGCATTGGTCGAATCTTCCAGCGTTTCCTATTATCAGGATGGCGATGATCTTCTCATCCGCTATGGCACCGGTACAGACGACATTACCGTGACGGGTTTCTTTGCGAGCGAAGAGGCACGCATCGAGCAAGTCACGTTTATGGACGGCACAATTCATGATGTGGCTTATATCCTTGCGGCTGTCTCGACAGGGACAGGCACGATCACGGGTACGTCCGGCGCAGACCTGCTAGAAGGCACGGAGGCAGCCGATACCATTCGCGGTCTTGGCGGCGCGGATACGCTCTACGGCTATGGCGGCGACGACCTTCTGATCGGCGGCAACGGCCATGACAGTCTTTTTGGCGGCACCGGCAACGACATCCTGCGCGGCGGGAATGGCAACGATATTCTCGTCGGAGGAGCTGGTAACGACATCCTCAAAGGCGGCGCAGGGAATGATATTCTCCGTGGCGGGAATGGCGACGATGTCTTGCGCGGCGGCGACGGAGACGATCGGTTGGTTGGCGGGCGCGGCAGCGATACGCTGGACGGCGGCAGCGGAGCAGATACCTTCGTTTTCCGGACAAACCACATCGGCCACGGCGTGGATACGATCAAGGATTTCAGCTTGGCACAAGGTGACAAAATCGACATCAGCGATCTTCTGTCCGCGTATGATCCCCTAGCGGATGCACTGGCCGATTTCGTCCAGTTTACCCGCAGCGGCAAGAAGTCGAATATGTTCGTCGATCTCGACGGTACAGGTACAGAGCATGACTGGGTGCATGTCGCGACGCTTCAAGGCGTGACGACCTTGCCCGATGTGGACATTCTCGTCGCGAACGGCCACTTGCTGGCCGCGTAAGCGCAGGGCAATTTTCCTCCGAGAAACACCGCCAGCGGACGCAAACCGCTGGCGGTTTTCTTTGTGCCGGTGGGCGGGGGTTAAAACCCCGGCCCCTTCAGGCGGCGCTTGATGATCGCGCGGTTGATGTTTTCGAGCGAGGCCAGCGCATTCGTGCGGTCGGCGGTAGCCGGTTCGCTATGCGCCAGTTCCTGGCTGACGCGGAAGAATTTCGAGTGCAGGACGGATTCTGGCAGGTGATCGAGTTCGGCGGCGACGATGAGGCGCATGGGGCTGTCTCCTTGTTGCTGAGGCCGCAACCATCACGACCTTTCATGCCCCGAAGACGGCGGCGGGAAGACCGGAGCGCACCCGAAGGGCCGCAACAAAGAGAAGGAGCCTGATAAGGCTTGCGCCCACAGGGCAGACTGATGCCAGGGTGCAGATTAAAAGGACGTATAGGAGCGGACGCCTGGGATATTTGGCTGCGCCTTATCCCCCTAAAATCCGCCCAAACTGTCTGGCTAGATATCCGCAATCAGGCGAATTGGAGCGGCGCCATCCCCGAAATGGGGACGGCACCGTTCTGACCGGTCAGAGCCGCACGCATCCCCGCAGGGTATTGCGCAGCACCGCAGTTGAATTGCTGAGCGAGGCTTCGCCTTCCAGTCGCCCGTTGATACGCAGCATTACTGCCCCGCTTTGCTGCATGAGCAGCGGAACAAGCGGCGTGCCCGTCACGCCGCCGATCCATTGCGTGCCGCTCGCGTTGGCGCGCTGAACGGGGATGTTGACGAGGCGACCGGAGAAGTTCCAGGTCACAGTCATCGCATTGTCGGCGGAGGGCTTGTTGAGCAGCATTGCCATAAATGGCTTGCCACCTTCGCAATAGAGACTGAGAGATTCGATGTTGGGTGAGGCCGCCGCGCTTACATAAGCGATCGGAGCGCGACCCTGCACCGGCACGACTTCCCACGGTGTGCCGGGAAGCGGCACTGCCGTTTCAGGCGGGCTGCTGTCCAACATCTTTTTGATTTCCTGCACCACTGGCAGCCGTCCGCCTGTAGCAGGCGGATAGACCGTTAGCTTACCGCGCTCCCAAAGACCCACCTGCACAGCCCGGCGCGCCGGGTCTATCATTACATAGGCCTGCTCCACACCGCCCTGATGCTGCGCATTGCCGGAAAGATAGTAATAGTTTCCGGCCCGCTGCAATGGCGAGACGGCAGAGAGATTGGTCCGCAGCGCAGCCATCTTCGGCCCCATCCGGGCCTTCAATGCCGCAGCCACGGCACCCTTGTCGAACAGGTCTATATTGTCCTTGGCGTAGCTTCCAGGATATTTGCCGACGAGGCTGGCGAGATTGGTCCATTCCGCTGGAATGCCTTGCACGGCAACCGCCGGTTCAGGCCGTGGCGGCGCTGGCGTGCTAGCGGGGGCGCTGCCCTTGCAGAGCGTGAAGAGGCCGCCACCCGTGAAGGCCGCATGGAAGGAATCGGGGCGTTGGCCGCGCGGCAGATCGGATTCAAAGCGGATGACACCGCGCTTCTCGTCGTCGTTCACATACATGAGGACCCGACCAAAATCATTGGTGCTGACCGGAAAGGGAAAGAATACGGCCATGATGCCGTCATAGCTCTGGCCCATGAAGGTGAGAGCATATTCCACCCGAGGGGGCTTTATTTCCCGGCCATTGGCACGGAACGTCATGCCATTTTCATCGATGGTCACGCGCGGTTCCTTTGAGCAGTCGCCGCGCGGGGCATAACTGCCAAAAATGTGGTCGATGCCCTGATCCTTGAAGCTGGACAGCGGAAGCGCCTGCGCACTTTCGGCAGCAAGCGTGACAATGGCGCAAGCGGCAAGACCTGCACCGGAAAGGCGGATTGTGGACGGCAAGTGAAAAGGTAATGTCATGTAAAATCTCCATCGGAGTGGTGACGGTTGGGCATCATCGCCCGCCTGCTGATACCGATCACGCGCACTTCTCCGGCAGGGCCGGAGAAATAAACCGTGAAGCTCGCGCCCTGATGGCCCTTGCTGCCTTCCAGCCGGTCGAGAAATTCAGCCGTCTTGAGGATCGGGTTCACGCCGTCGCTGTAATTGGACACGCCCATGACCGGCGTGATCCTGAGTGCGGGATCTAAAGCCCGAAGGGCGGCGCGCGCCTCCGCCTCGGTCATGCCAAGGCGCAGACCGGCGATCTCCATACGCGAGTTTGGAGCGGATTGCGCTTGCGCCAGCGCAGGCGGCGCAGAAGCGAGCGCCGTGCCGAGAAGAAGGGAAGAAAACGCGCAAAAAAGGCTCCGCGCATAGAAATCTCCTGCTGCTTTCTGGATAGGGATGATCAGAAAAAGAAGGCTCAGCCGGTGATGTCGCTGATGTCGTTATCGCGCCACGGATCGGGCAGGCTCGATTGCGCGCAGTAGCGCGCGCTGCTTTCCGAGCCGCCGTCGTATTTGACGGTGAAACTGGTATCGTTCGGAATCTCGTAAGGCTGGGGCTCGCCCGAACAGGACTCGGTGACGCTGTATCTTGTGGCTCCGGTCTTCTCGATCTTTTTGAACGTGCAAATGTCACGCGCCCAGTTGATCCCCTCGCGCGTGACCAGCCGCAGCGTCGCGTTCGACGCCTGATTACACGGCGTGTCCGACGAAACGTAGAAGCCGCGTTTCAGGGGCAGGGATTTGAGCGTGGCGGCGGCGGATTTCTCGGCGGCGCTGTCATCGCCCACCGGCATCGCCATCGCCGTATAATTTTCCGGCATCGCCGTTTCGCTCATCGTCTCGCTTGCCGACGTCTTCTCCGCGTCGTCATCGGCGCTCGCCGCCTTCTGGCCGCAGCCCGCCGTCAGCCCCACCAATAAAACAGCGGACAAAAGAAAGGGATTGGTTTTGCGCATGAAGCCCCCCGCGTATGAAAACCCCGCCCGTCGGGGATCGTTACGTGGTTAATATGATCTTCATGACTCAAAAATGAACGGGAAAAACAAATCAACTGGTGGACGTTTTAGGGGCGGAGAATGAAGCCGAGAGTCTCGTTTCATGAAAACGTGACCAAGCTGAAATAATCCATCTGCACGAGCGCGTCCGGCTGAAAGCCGGATCGGGCTTTATGCCTACGGCACCGAGCCGCGTTTCGCGTCTCGGCCAGAAGGTAACAATCCCTCGCGCGGATTTAGGTGCGGCCAGACGACCGCAATCTCTTCCGGCGGCTTTGCCGCCTTTTCTCTCTGAGGGGCTGCGCCCCTTCGCCGTCAAGACCAAGCCCTGCGGGCGGAAAACGGGGGCCGTGTAGTTCCGGCCCGCACCATCCCCCATTTTCCGGTCTGGACGGCAGAATCCCCGCTCATTGCCGCGTGGCTAGTCGGTTGCATGCGCAACCCCTAAGCCAAGGAGAAAAGGCAATGAAACAAGATGTTTATGAGAGAGTGACCGCCCACATTGTGGCCGAGCTGGAAAAGGGCGTTCGCCCTTGGTTCAAGCCGTGGAATGCCGAGCATGCCGCAGGGAGGATTACCCGTCCTTTGCGCGCCAACGGTCAGCCCTACCGTGGAATCAACATCCTGATGCTTTGGGGAGCCGCCAGCGAGCGTGGCTATTGCGCCCCCATCTGGATGACCTTCAAACAGGCGCAGGAGCTTGGCGGACACGTCCGCAAGGGCGAGAAAGGCAATCTGGTCGTTTACGCCAACACCATCACCAAAACCGAGACCGACGAGAACGGGCAAGAGAACGAGCGCGATATTCCTTTCATGAAGGGATACACGGTTTTCAACGTCGAGCAGGTGGAAGGGCTTCCCGCGCATTTCTATGCGCTGGCCGAACGTCCCGCCGAGACCGTGCAGCGCATCGCGCATGCCGAGGCTTTCTTTGCCGCGACCAGTGCCGATATTCGCCACGGCGGGAACCGCGCCTATTTCAGCCCCGCAGAGGACAAGGTGCAGATGCCCCCCATTGAAGCCTTCCGCGATGCAGAAGCCTACTATGCCACTCTTGCCCATGAAATGACCCATTGGACGAAAGGCAAAGACCGCCTTGAGCGGGATTTTGGCCGCAAGCGGTTTGGAGATTCAGGCTACGCGATGGAGGAACTGGTCGCCTTATCTGGACAGTCTGCGCCGCTCGCAACTTTGCAGTAAGGTCGGCGATGGACGCCCACGG
>NZ_JAKKIE010000095.1 GCF_021742065.1 Rhizorhapis sp. SPR117 | reverse complement strand
ACCTCGCCCTGGACGATCTGCTGGATATAGCCGCCGCCGGTGAACGCCTGGCTCATCCGCGTGGCGTCGATGTTGAGCTGGACGGTCGGCTGGCGGCCGGCGAGGACGTCGCGCTGGAAATCGGGCGGCAGGTCGAGCGCGAAGGTGTAGCGCCCGGCGTCCATGGCAGGATCGACCTCACCTAGGGAGATCAAAGCCGGCTGCGTGAAATGCGGCGGATAAAAGGCTCCGGTGATCCGGCTGGACAGCGGCGACTGATCCTCGTCGACAACCGCAATCGGCGCCTTGTTCAGTGTCTCGGGCATGGCGGAGGCCGCCACATAGATGCCGAGCGAGAAAGCGTAGACGATCAGGACCAGCATCATCGGATCGCGCCACAGGCTGCGCAGTTCTTTGACGCCCAGACGTCCGATATTGGCGATATGCCGCATCTCAGCCCTCCTGCTTTTTCAAAAGCGCGACGGACAGTGCGAGCAGCACCGGTACTGCCACGGCCAGCGCCAGAAGCGGCTGACCCAGATCGCCGAAGCCCAGCCCCTTGGAGAAGACGCCCCGACAGACGGTGACGAAATGGGTGGTCGGGAAGATGCGCCCGACGAACGCGCCGACGC
Organism: Rhizorhapis sp. SPR117; assembly: GCF_021742065.1. The sequence continues at coordinate 8,336 of NZ_JAKKIE010000095.1, read as the reverse complement.
CCTCCAGCGACGAGACCGGATTGATCAGCCCGGAAAACTGCACCGCCGGCAGGATGGTGCCGATCGCGGTGGCGAACAGCGCCGCGATCTGGCTGCGCATGAAGATCGAGAAGAGCAGCCCGATCGCGGTCGCGGACAGCGTGTATAGCAAGGCCGCCACCGTCATCGCCAGCACATTGCCGGTGATCGGCACGCGAAAGACGAGCAGCGCCAGCAGCACCAGCAGCACATAGTTGAGCATGGCGAGCGCGACATAGGGAAGCTGCTTGCCGAGCAGGAACTCGATCCGCGTGATCGGCGTGACATAGAAGTTGATGATCGAGCCCAGCTCCTTCTCGCGCACGACGCTGAGCGCCGTCAGCATCGCCGGGAACAACAGCAGCAGGACGGGGATGACCGCCGGCGCGATCGCGACCAGGCTCTTGACGTCGGGATTGTAGCGGTAGCGCGTCTCGATATTGATGAGGCCCACCGAGGGCCGAGCGCCAAGCTCTTGCACGGCCATCTCTCCCAGCCATTGCGCGTGCAGTGCCTGGATATATCCCTGCACGGTCTCCGCCCGCATCGGCATGGCGCCATCGATCCACACGCCGATCTGGACCGGATCGCCGCGGCGCAGGTCGCGCGCGAAACCCGGTGGAATCTCGATCGCAACGCTGAGCTCGCCATCGCGCATGCGCCGGTCGAGCTGCGCATAATCGGTGATCGGCGGGCGTTCGATGAAGTAGCGGGATCCCGCAAGATTCAGAGCATAATTCTGGCTGGTGGTCGTCCCGTCGCGATCGAGCACCGCGAACGGCAGGTTCTCGACATCCAGGCTGATGCCATAGCCCATGATGAACATGAGCAGCACGCTTCCCAGAAGGGCGAGCGTGGCGCGGATCGGATCGCGACGAAGCTCCAGCGCCTCGCGCCGGGAATAGCTCAGCATCCGTCGGCGGCTGAAGGTGCGGGAAAAGGACGAAGCAGGCTCAGCCTTTGTCTCGGTGGCCGGCGCCGCGGCCGCCACTCCCGCCTCCGCCCTTTCATCTCCGCCCGCCGCGTCCTCCAGATAGCTGATGAACGCATCCTCGAGGTTCGTGCTGCCGCGCTTCTCGACGATCGCCGCCGGCGTATCGCTGACCAGCACCTTGCCGGCATGCATCAGCGAAATCCGGTCGCAACGCTCGGCCTCGTTCATGAAATGGGTCGAGATGAAGATCGTCACCTTGTCGCCCCGCGACAGGTCGATCATCATCTGCCAGAACTGATCCCGCGCGATCGGATCGACGCCCGAGGTCGGCTCGTCGAGGATCAGCATTTCAGGCTTGTGGATCATCGCGACCGCGAGGCTGAGGCGCTGGCGCTGGCCGAGCGGGAGCGCGTCCGGCAGCGCGTCCATGATGTCGGTCAGGTCGAAGCGTCCGGCCATCTCCTCGACCCGGGCGGGAATCTCTTCCGCCGGCACATGGAAGAGCTGTGCATGCAGCTCGAGATTCTGCCGGACCGTCAGCTCGGAATAGAGCGAGAAGGCCTGGGACATGTAGCCCACGCGCCGACGCGTCGCCACGTCGTCATTCTCGACTTCGCGCCCGAACAGCCACGCTTGGCCCTCGCTCGCCTTGAGCAGGCCGGTCAGCATCTTCATCGTCGTCGACTTGCCGCAGCCGTTCGAACCCAGGAAGCCGAAGATTTCGCCGCGCTCGATGCGGAAATCGACATGATCGACCGCTGTGAAGTCGCCGAACCGCATGGTCAGCCCCTTGGCCTCGATGGCGATCTCGGTCTCGCTCCCGTCGCTGCGCGGAGGGATGGTCACGGGCTTGTGACCACGCCGGCGCTCTTCGGGCAGCAGGGCGATGAACGCCTGCTCCAGGCCGTCGGTGCCGGTGCGTTCATAGAAATCCACCGGAGTGCCGGTTGCGAGGATCTGCCCCGCATCCATCGCCACCAACCAATCGAACCGCGCAGCCTCCTCCATATAGGCGGTGGCGACCAGCACGCTCATCCCAGGCCGGTCGGCGCGGATGCGGTCGATCAGGTCCCAGAACTGCGCGCGCGACAGCGGGTCGACGCCCGTGGTCGGCTCGTCGAGCAGCAGGAAATCGGGGTCGTGGATGAGGGCGCAGCACAGCCCGAGCTTCTGCTTCATGCCACCGGAGAGCTTGCCGGCCGGACGTTTGCGGAACGGCGCAAGGCCGGTGCTCTCGGTGAGCTGGGCGATCCGCCGCTCGCGTTCCTGTGCATCCTGCCCGAACAGGCGCGCGAAAAATTCCAGATTCTCGTCGATGGACAAGGTCGGATAGAGATTCTTGCCCAGGCCCTGCGGCATATAGGCGATGCGCGGACAGACCGCTTCGCGGTGGCGCCGGTCCGCCATATCGCCGCTAAGAACCTCGACACTGCCCTCCTGGATCACGCGCGCGCCGGCGAGCAGCGAGAACAGGGTGGACTTGCCGACGCCGTCGGGGCCGATCAGCGCGACCATGCGTCCGGCCGGAATTTCCAGATCGATGCTGTCGAGCGCCCGCGTCCTGCCATAGTGCAGGCTGACGCCCGAAAGGCGTGCCGCCAATTCCGGCGAGGCGCCCTCCGACATGCCGGGCGCGGTCATCGCGACACGTTGACGGTCAGCTTCGCCGGCCATTCGGCATCGCGGCTGGTCCGCACATAGGCCATGCCGGGCAGCCCGGTCTTGACCTGGGTGATGTGGCGATCGAGCAGGGCGGGATCGATCCGCGCCTTCACCCGGAACATCAGCTTCTGCCGTTCGCTTGCCGTCTCGACGGTCTTGGGCGTGAACTGCGCGACATCGGCGACGAACGACACCTTGGCCGGGATCACATAGTCGGGCGCGGCATCGAGCACGATCCGCACGTCGCTCCCCAGGGCCACGCGTCCCGCCACGGTCTCGGGCAGGAAGAAGGTCATGTAGACGTCGCCGAGATTGACGAGGTTGAGTACCCGCCCGCCGCCGGCGACGACCTCGCCCGGCTGGGCCACGCGATACTGGACCCTTCCGGCCACCGGAGCGCGCAGGTCGCTGTCGCGGATATCGGCCTCGATCCGCTCGATCGTAGCGCGGGCCGCATCGACGTTCGAGCGCGCGCCGATCACCTGGCTGCGCGCGGTGCCGATGGCCGAATCGACCGCCGCCATCTGCGCGCGCGCCGCCTCGACGGCGGCCGTCGCGCCTTCGACCTGCGCCTGATCGTCGTCGCGCTCCTGCACGGCAGTGGCGCCCTCGCGCGCCAGCGTCTCCGAACGCGCCAGCCGCTTGCGCGCGGCGTTCAGCTCCGCCTCACGCTGCCGGACGGCGGCAAAGGCGGCCGCGCGCTCGCTCTGGCGCTGCGACACCTGGCTTTGCGCGATCAGGATGGCGTTGAGCGCCTGGGCGAGCTGCGCCTGTGCCTCGGAGCGCTGGGCGTTGAGGACATCGATGTCCATATGCGCGACAACCTGTCCCGCCTTCACGAAGTCGCCCTCGTCGGCGACGATGTCGCGTATCCGCCCAGGGGTTTTGGCGGAGATGTCGATCTCGATCGCCTCGATCCGGCCGTTGCCGCCAATGATGCCGTCTGGAAGGTCAGCGGGCTTGAGCAGCAGCCAGAGGATGATGGCCACGGCAACAATGGCCATGGCGATGCCGCCCCTGATGATCCACGTCTTCTGGGGCATCGTCATTGCACTGGATTCCTGGTTTCAGCCGTGTTGATGTCGAAGGCTGGATTCTGGATGAAGCCCCCGCCCAGAGCCGCATAGAGGGCGACGGCGCTCCCGAGATGGGCGCGGCGAAGCTGGACAAGCGTCTGCTCGGTGTCGAACAGGTCGCGCTGCGCGTCGAGGACTTCGAGATAGGCCGAGCGCCCGTTGTCGAAACGCAATTGGGCAAGGCGCGCGCGTTCCTGAAGCGCCGCGAGCATCGTGCGCGTCATTTCGATCTGGAGGCCGAGTTGCCGGCGCCGGACCAGGGCATCCGAAACATCGCGGAACGCGGCCTGCACCGTCCCTTCATAGTCCGCGACGGCAATCACCTGCCGGGCCTTCGCGACGTCGAGATTGCCCTTGAGGCGTCCGGCGTTGAACAGCGGCAGGCTGATGGTCGGCGTGAAGTTCCAGGAGAGGCTTCCATCCCTGAACAGACCGTCCAGCTCGCTGCTCGCCGTGCCGAAGGCGCCGGTCAGGCTGATATTGGGAAAGAAGGCGGCGCGCGCGGCGCCGATATTCGCATTGGCGGCGCGCAGGGAATATTCCGCCGCCACGATATCGGGCCGGTTGGCCAGAAGCTCCGACGGCAGGCCAGCGGGAAGCGCCATCTCCGGGGCCGATTCGGCAAGACCGAGCGGCCCGGGCGGGATGTCGACCGGACGCCCGACCAGCAGCGCCAGGGCGTTGCGATTGACGTCGCGATCCTGGTCGAGCGCCTGCAGCGCCGTCTGCGCCTGCGCCAGCAGGGTCTGTGCCTGGGTCATCTCGAGCTTCGAGCCCGATCCCACCTCATACCGCCGGCGTAGGATGCGCAACGACTCCTCGCGCGTCGTGATCGTCCGGCTCGCTAATTCCGCGCGCTCTTCATATTCGCGCTCGAGCAGATAGCCGTTGGCGACCTGGGCGATGAGGTCGGTCGCGATCGCGCGCCGCGCTTCCTCCGTCGCCAGATATTGCGCCCGCGCCGCCTCGTTGAGGTTGCGCAGCCGGCCCCAGAAGTCGATCTCCCAGCCGGCGCTCAGCTGGGCGTAGATCTGGTTGCCGGTGACCGCCTGGCCCGTCACCGACAGATCGGCGGGGGTTCGTCCCCGCGTTCCGGTCGCCACGGCATCGAGTTGGGGGTAGAGCGCCGATCCCTGGATCCGCCACGCCGCCCGCGCCTCCGCGACGCGCCCTGACGCGATCCGGATATCGCGGTTGTTCTCCAGCGCAGCAGCGATCAGCGTGCGAAGCTGCGCCTCGCGGAAGAAATCATACCAGCCGATCCGGGCGATGGACGGCGAGCCGGAGGCCGATGCGGCATAGGTTTGCGGAACGGGCTGCGGCGGACGGACATGCGCCGGCGCGAACGAGCAGCCGGCCAGAAGCATGGACGCAGCGAGACAGGCTGCGCTTATCGCTGGCCGTCGGTATCTGGCCAATGTGATCTCTGGAACGGCCATATCGTCGCGCACTGCCCCCTGGTTCGGTCTTCAAATAGGCAGCTCCCGCCCGGGGGACCGGGCGGGAGCCGTTGTTCGCCGTGAGTTGCGACCCTCAGGCTGTCGCGGAAACTTTTGCAGGCGCCTTCGCCTTCTCGGGCTCGGCCACAGATATCTGCTTGGCCAGGGGCTGGAACCACGTCCGGAACGTATCGGACAGTTCCTGCTGGTTGGTCGTCTGCGAGAGCAGATCTTTCCAGCTACCCTGCCATTCGTCGACGGCCGCCTTGATCTTGCTCACCGAGGCCTCCCGGCTCTTTTCGACCTCGCCGAGCAGGCTCGTGACCGCGTCGCTTCTGAAGCTCGGGACAGTCCCCGGCTTCAGTTCCTTGAACTGATCGACGAAGAGGGTCGCCGCCTTGCTGCCGATCTGTGCATACTCCTCGCCACCGCTCCGGGCGATCTCGGCGAATTTGAGGACAAGCTCGCCATTGGCCTTGGCAAGGGCGGTAATCTGATCGAGGGGATAGCTCATGGGTCAGGTCCTTTCGAGAATCGAGGCGGGAGGAAAAACAGTTTCCGTTGCGATGCTGCGCTGCGATATGAGGGATTGTCCTTACGCACGATGGCAGACGAGGCTCAGCCATTGGCGATATATTGCCCTCCGTTGATGGTAAGCACCGAGCCCGTGCAGAAAGCCGCCTTTGGCGAGGCGAGATAGGAGACCGCTTGCGCGACCTCGTCGGGGTCGCCGAGACGGCCGACAGGGATGCCGGCGATGATCCCGGCGCGCACCTCCTCCTTGACGGCGGCGACCATGTCGGTGTCGACATAACCGGGACAGACCGCGTTGACGGTTATGCCGCGCGCGGCATTTTCCTGAGCCAGCGCCTTGGTGAAGCCGATCACGCCCGCCTTCGCCGCGGAATAGTTGACCTGCCCTATCTGGCCCTTCTGCCCATTGATCGACGAGATGTTGATGATCCGGCCGAAGCGCCGCTCGCGCATGCCCTCGATGATTGCGCGGGTCATGGTGAACATCGAGTCGAGGTTGTTCGCCAGCACGGACCGCCAATTGTCCCAGCTCATCTTGTGGAAGACCCCGTCGCGGGTGATGCCCGCATTGTTGATGAGGATGGACACCGGCCCAAGCCGTTCTTCGACCTGGGCCACGCCGTCCCGGCAGGCCGCCTCGTCCGCAACGTCCCATTTGAACACCGATATGCCGGTGTCCTGCTTGAACCGGGCGGCGGCGGCGTCATTGCCATGATAGACGGCCGCCACCTCATGGCCTTCGGCCTTCAGCGATCGGGCGATGGCCGCGCCGATCCCGCGCGTGCCACCGGTTACGAGTGCGATATCCGTCATGATCGTCCGGGTCCGTTCCTGTTTCAGATGCGCCGCGAGGTTTCCCCCACAGCTCCTCCCCGGACAATGCGTATGTATACTTAGCGGTTTTGTTATCGCCTCCTGGCGATACCGGATCAAGTCAAAACTCATGCAAGACCTGGATGATCGGGTTAGAGACGGTTTTATGACAAGAGCAACATCAACCGGACGTGCCAGGCGCCTGCCGCCGCGTGACCCCAAAGGGGGCCGGCCGACGCAGGAAATCGCGGCGCTACTGGGCGTTCATATTCTTGATGTGGCGCTCGAACAGTTCATCGCCCATGGCGTGGAAGGCGCCAGCATGGAGGGGATCGCGATCGCCGCCAGCGTCTCCAAGCGCACGCTCTATTCCCGGTTCGGGTCCAAAACGGCGCTGCTTGTCGCTGCCGTCGAGCATGGAATCGCGCATCATCTCAGGCCGATCGCATCGACCATTCCGGCCGGCTCGACGCGGGACAAGCTGCTCCATGTCGGCAGGAAAATCCTGGATGCATCGCTCAAGCGTGAGGTTATCGGCCTGGATTCCCTGATCAACTGGATCGCCGATCATGAATCGGAAGCCGGCCAGGCCAAGCCTTCGATGGGAGCCAAGGCGGGAATTGCGATCATCCAGTCAATTCTCGAGCAGGCCCATCGCAACGACGGCAGCGACAGCTCGGTCGACCTGTCGTTCCTGGCGGCGTTCCTCTTCGACGCGTTCGTCACAAGCCCGCGGCAGCGCATTCTCCTGCGGCATGAGCTGGAAAACACGTCTCGCGCCAAATCCGACTATCTTGAGCGCACCATGAATCTCATCGCGCGCGGAATGCCCTTCCTGGACGAAGACTGTTCCGGTTAACTCCATGTTCGATCCTGTTGGACATGGACTCCGACCGCAAATCTGGCACCATGGCGTCGCCCCGATGCATGAGCACGAGCAGGACGCCGTCAAAGATGGCCTGTGCTGACCGACGGCAACGGAGCGCTATGATCAACCAAAGGACAGGTCACTGCTCATAGTCCTCACCAAGGTAGAGTCTGCGCACATCGGGATTGTGAAGCACCGCGTCGGGCGTCCCCTCGAACAGCACCCTTCCCTCATGGATGACATAGGCCCGGTCGACCAGTTCGAGCATCTCGTGGACATTATGGTCGGTTATGAGAACGCCGACGTCATGCTGCTTGAGGTCGCGCACCATCAGCTTGATATCGACGATCGACAGGGGGTCGATGCCGGTAAAGGGCTCGTCCAGCAACATGATGGCCGGCTTCGCGGCCATCGCACGAGCAATCTCGGTGCGGCGGCGTTCTCCGCCTGACAAAGCCGGAGCCGGCGTATCGCGGACATGGGCGATGCTGAATTCGGCGAGCAGCTCATCGAGGCGCGCCGCGATCACCGCGGGATCATCCGTGCGGCACTCGAGCACCGCGGTGATGTTTTCCGCGACCGTCATGCCCCGAAAGACCGATGGCTCCTGCGGAAGATAGCCCAGACCCCGTGCCGCGCGCCTGTCCATCGGAAGCGCCGTGACATCCGCTCCGCCAAGCAGGATCCTGCCGGCATCGACGCTCGTCAAGCCGATGATCGCATAGAAGGAGATCGTCTTTCCGGCGCCGTTGGGACCAAGCAGCCCCACGATCTCGCCCGGTTTGACGTTGAGCGAAACGCCGTGGAGGACCTTTCGGGCACCGAATGATTTTTCGATCCCCACAATCGAGAGCCCTTCGGCCGCACCGGCGGAACTCTGCAATTCGCCTAGTCGACCGGTCACCGGACCGCCATCCGTATGAACAGACGTGCCGCTATCCACGGCTCTCCGGTTCCCCTGCGAGAGTGGGTTTTCCAGAAAGCTCGCGATG
>NZ_JAKKIE010000094.1 GCF_021742065.1 Rhizorhapis sp. SPR117 | reverse complement strand
AGATAGCTGCCATCCGTCCATGACCGGATATCCGCCGCAGCCATATCCACGAACTTGATTGTGTCAGTGCCTTCGCCGGCGCTTTCATCGACGGTGTCGCCGTAGCTGCCGCTATCCCCGATCGCGAACGAAAAGGTATCGTCGCCTACGCCGCCATACAGGGAATCATCACCTGCGCCGCCGACCAGGATATCGTTGCCGTCATAGCCAAAGAGCGTGTCGTCGCCGCCCCGCCCCTCAATGCGGTCGGCCTCGGCCGAGCCATAAAGGGTGCGACCCGTATCCGTGTCCACGAGGATCAAACCATCTCTCAGGTCCCACGTTTCATCGTCGAACTCTATAAGCTCCACTTTCTCGGCCACGTTCGACCCGGCGGCATATACGCTATGCGCAACCTTCACGTATACGTCCGACGTACTGGCGGAGCCAAAATACAGATAGCTGCCATCCGTCCATGACCGGATATCCGCCGCAGCCATATCCACGAACCGGATCGTATCGACGCCCTCGCTGGCGCTTTCATTGACAGTGTCGCCGTAGCTGCCGTTGTCACCGGCGGAGAACAGGAACAGATCATCACCGGCACCGCCGTACAACTGATCGTCGCCCGCACCGCCGATCAGAATATCGTCGCCGCCGTAACCGTAGAGCGTGTCGTCCCCCTCGTAGCCAAAAATAGTATCGGCTCGATCATCCAGACCGATCAGGGTTTCGTTAGCATCCGTTCCCTCGAACGTAAGCTGTCCTCGGGTATCAATCACGCCGTTTCCGAATATCAATGACATCAGGTAATAGGTAACCGTAACGGAGCTCATCGTGGGAAAAGCATCTTCGTTATCAAATGTACCGCTATAAGTGTTGGCTCCATCCTGTACGAACGAGCCGAGTTCCGAGCCTCCAACCCAGTCATGAACTGCGTTGTCATAGATGCCGATGCCGGTTATCGTCCTGCCGGTTTCAAAGTGAGAGACTACGAACGATTCTTCCAGAGCGTCGATATTGATTACCAGCGACGTATTTCCCTGTGATCCCGAAAGGGTCAGGCGCACATCACTGATGGATATACCATCCCGGAAGACAAGGTCCTTTACGTTGGTTTCTGTCGTTACGATTACGCCTCCCGGCCCCCCATAAACAGATTTCAGAACATGCGGGTGCATGATCTCGTAGCCGAATTGGTTCGGCAGAATGCCCCAGATAGAAGACGGAGCGTTGCGCATGCCGCCAATCGTTCCATTGTCATAGACTGGTAGAATGCCGCCCGCCGCACCATTTTGCGCCCGCCAGCCATCCACGGAATAGTCATAAATGCGCGCCAGATCGATGATCTCCATAATGGAGGAACTGGTGTTTTGCACTATGTAATCATAATATTCTGCAATATCTTGCTGCGTATAAATGGCGCTGTTCAGGTATAGTAAATCAACGCCGCCATCGTAGTATTCGCCATTTGAAAGCCCGACGGAAAGTATTTTTTGCGTTGCCAATCCGCCACCGACAGCCTGGAATTCATAGAACTCGGCGAAAAAACTGCCGACGGACCCATGCCAGCTCAACTCGACGATCATCTCACCGGCTGTAATATTCTCCGGATCGTCTACAGGGTTGAAATTTATAATTTCGACAGAATCAAGTCCCTGACCGAAACCCTCAAATATTCCGACTTCTCCGCGATCGGTCGCCAAATCGAAATAATACGAATCGTGCCCCTTACCTCCGCTGAAAACGATCGCTTCTCCCAATCCGGGAGAACCATAAAAGCTGTCATCCAGGCTTGTGCCATATATGGCATGAATATTCGTAAGAGTGTCGGTGCCCTGACTGGTGCCCTTCTGGACCGTTCCCCCTGTCCCGCTATAATTAACGGTAATCATCTTATCTAAATAGGCATAATCCACCGCATCTACGATATCTCCATAGATGTTAACCGCACCGCTTATAGTGTCCGATCCATCGGAACCGTAGAAGAAGTTCTGGACTGAATTGCCTGCGAGAGTATCGGAGTATCCCGAGCCGACGATATTTTCTATGGAAGACAGGGTGTCCGAACCGCCATCGCCGTCATCAGAAGCCGTTCCCAAAGAAAGATTTACAGCAACACCGGCTTGGGCGTTGCGATAGTCAGCCGTGTCATAACCGTTGCCACCATCCAGATTGTCATTCCCTGCGCCGCCGAGTAAAAAATCGTTGCCGTCGCCGCCATAGAGGTCATCACCTGCGGCTCCGCCAACAAGAATATCATTGCTACCCATGCCGCGCAGCACATCTGCCCCAGCACCGCCGAGAAGGATATCATTCCCGCCCGTTCCCGTGGCATCGTCAGCGCCATCGCCGCCGACAAACAAAGACGCCTGCCCCGTCGATCCAGTCGGAGCAGCAATTGTGTACGTGCCAGTATTCTTCGTCGCGAATATCACGCGCTCGATGATGTTCGTCGTGTCGTCGCCCCACATGGTTTTCGTGAGCGACCGCAACGCCTCATCCATGCCGCTCGCGGCATAGATATCTCCCACAAGAAACGCGCGCGCTACCATGGGCGGAAGCTCTTGCGCGCCCAACAGCCACTTGGAATCCTCGAAACTGACGGTCAGCAGGTCGCCGGACAGGTTCAGAATGCCATCGACCGCAGTCGCATAGTTCGACTGTTCGATATCATTCAGTGCCAGATGCCCGGCATACTGCACCAGAGCCTTGCTGATATCGACGGCGTAAGTCTCGATGGCCGGCGATGCGCCCGAAACGGACAAAGCCGCGCCCAGGTCGTTCGCGTCGTTGTAAAGCGCGCGGACGCCGGTGTCTCCGAAAGGCCGCTCACCCTCGTCGACGGCGGAATAAGCGATAGTCGTACGGAGGATGTCGGAATGCTTGTTCTGCGCCTGCAATTCGCCGGCAACGCGCGCATCCGTCATGCCGATCAGTTTGGCAAAACCGTCATCATATAAGACAGGCCAGAAATATTCCGTGGCCGTTTGCCAGTCCGTTAAACCGGGCACCTCATCCGCGAACATCGTGATGACGAGGGTGGCTTGAGAGTGTCTTGCGACGGCTTCTTCGATCGACCCGCCAGAAACCAGGTCGATCCCGTTCAAGGCATCAATACTATGATAAGTCCCTTCATTGCCTCTTCCCAGAAGCCCTTGAAGGGCTTCTCCTTCCACATAGTACCCCTGCATCCCGTTAAAGTCAGGTTGAATAGGGGTATTCCCATCATAGACCAGGTTAACGTAGTCGGGATTCTGATAGGCCCAACTTAACAACGTATATCCAGGATAAAGCGTACTGAAATTCGCAAATCCAGCCGGGGATACAATCATCGTATCGACCTGATTCTGCGAGTCCTGATACTCGACGATATAATTTGTCGCCCTCGCCGCCGCCAACTCGAATGTCATGGTGTCATAGGTGTTTACATTTTTGTCGTATAGCGCGCCAACGAAGCCCGCCAGACCGCCGCCAAGGGAATGGCCGGTGAGGGTGATATTGGCCGTAAAGTAATTTCCGGTGCCGGCAATCTCCTTATAAAACTCGACCGCCATTGCCCCCTGTTCGCTGGACAGTTCGCCCGCGCCCAAGGTCCATCCGTGGAGAGGGTCGCGAAATCTTTCGTTTAACGCTTTGGGATAATCCGTTCCGCGATAGACGACGGCCATTTCGCCGCCAGGCTGCCCATCAAGGTCGTACGCAATGGCGTAAAAGCCTATAGCTCTTGCAGCAGCATCCCCTTTGGTGTCCTCAATTACAGCATTTCCGATTTTGACGGACCCATCAGTATCATCTGGTAGCTGTATTGAACCATTATATCCACGGTTATACGCATCCATGGCCAAAATGGCGTTCATTAATTTCGACGGCAATGTCATTTTGGCTCTCCTGTTTTGAAGTTTCCGCCATCAAGCCCTAAAGGAGAGCCTTTAGATGTAAAACCGCCATGCAAATATCCGCCGCCGATCGTCTTTAACCACGGCAACCATGTCGTAATTCCGTCCGTCACTGGTTCATTTGTTAGTTCCAGTGCAATATCGTGTATCTTTACGCTTTGGCCGAACAGTTGTTCGAATCGATCCTCTTTTAGATCGAAGTACCCCTGCTTATTGCGCTCCCAGACCTGCACCAGTGTCACAGACTGCGGATCGCTCAAATCCGTGAACGTCACGAGCTTGGGATAGCCGGGGGGATTGCGCGGGTTCAGGACACCTTTTGAGCCAAGCGGCAGACTGGCGTAATACTTAATCCCCGCCGGCGTTGCCGGTCCGTCAGTCGGGAAGGCGTTATAAAATTCGAGGTCGGATTGGTGCGAAATCAGCGCGAACAGAACGCCGCGCTCGCCCAAATCCACAACGACGGCCTCACCCTTCACATCGGCGGGATTGCCGACATCGGGCCAGTCGATGTCCGGTGCAGTGTTCGACATCTCCCTGACCGTCGACCCGGTTTTAATCCCTTCCGGCGTCTCGACCGTTACGGTCATCTTATAGCGCCAAGTGCTGTGGCCGTCGTTTCTTTCGCCCATTGCAAAAGAGACAGTCGCCCCCGTCGCTATCGTAAGAATACAAAGCACATAACTCCATATATGTATGCTACGCATGATCCTCACTGATGACAGTAATATTTGTTGTTGACTTAGTCATAACTGTGGTTTGAATTTTATTATCGAGAAATACTCCCATTATTTTTAGAAGACTGCAACCTCAAAGAGAATTTACAGAAATAGACAAAACGCGACGGCTGCGTGGTTTTGACGAGGAATCGCGAGCCGGGATGCCATTAATTCTTGCGACAGGTTCCTCCGAAGGCATGCGTCCATGACTCACTTCGCCACCGACTTCACCCGCGACATTCCGCGTGGAATCTCCACGCGGTTTCTCAATGAGCAATCAGTGCCGCAAGCGCGGTGGCAGGATGTGGAGGGGTTGGCGGGAGGTAAGGCTGTCGCGTACGATCCGGCTAAGCCGGGTCGCAAGGTGCTGGTCGGCGCCCTTGGCGACCAGCTGATCGGCATCGACGACAACCGCCACATGCTGACCGTCGCGGGCTCGCGCGCGGGCAAGTCCGTCATGCTCGTCGCAAACCTCATGTTCTATCGCGGCAGCGTTCTGGCGCTCGATCCGAAGGGCGAACTTGCCAATCTGACCGCGCGCCGCCGCGCCGCGCTGGGGCAGGATGTGCATGTGCTGGACCCGTTCCTGACCTGCGCGGAACATGTCGCGCCCTACCGCAAGCGGTACAATCCGCTGGCGATGCTGCGCATGGGCAGCGACACGGTCATTGAAGATGCGGGTATGATCGCCGATGCGCTGGTGGTCCCGGCTGCGGGCAAGGACCCGCACTGGGATGAGAGCGCGCGCAATTTCATCGAGGGGCTGATCCTGCATATCGTCAGTGACGCAGGCTTCGAGGGCAAGCGCACCCTCGTCTCCCTGCGCGACCTGCTGCGTGATGCGATGATCGCGGCGGATGGCGACGATCAGGGCTTTGCGCTTGAACTCGCGATGTACGCGAATGCCGAACGGCTTTCACGCAACGCCACTACCGACGACCTCGCCAACGCGATCGAAACGGCTGCCCGCGAATTCTACGAGAAGCCGGACCGGGAACGCGCGAGCGTGCTGTCCACGGCGCGGCGGCATACGAAGTTTCTGGATTACAAGGCGATGCGCCGGGTGCTGTCGGGGCATGATTTTGATCTCGCGGATTTGAAGCGCGCGGCGCAGGGGCAGACGCTTTATTTGTGCCTGCCCGCCAGCCGCATGGGGCTGTGCAATCGCTGGCTTCGTCTGTTCGTCAATCAGCTGCTGGATGCGATGGAACGGGAACGCGCGAAACCCGCCGCGCCGGTGCTGGTCTGCCTCGATGAATTCCCGGTGCTGGGCCATATGCGCCAGCTGGAGGACGCGGCGGGGCAGATCGCGTCGTTCGATGTGAAGCTGTGGGTGTTCTTGCAGGACTGGGGCCAGGGCAAGGCTCTGTATGGCGACCGGTGGGAGACGTTCGCCGGCAATGCCGGCATCCTCCAGTTCTTCGGCAACAATGACCTGATGACGATGGAGTATGTCTCCCGCCGTCTCGGCAAGACGATGGTCGCGGTGACGCGCGAAGGCGAAGTCGGCCCGGACCAGAGCGCCGCCGGGTTGTCAGGCCGCTCACAAAGCATCGAGCTTCACGACCTGCTGACGCCGGAAGAAGTCAGCCGCCAGTTCGCGCGCAGCGATCGGCTCAAGCGGCAACTGGTGATCTGGGCGGGTTATCACCCGATGATCCTGCAAAGGGTCGAGTATTTCGACAAGGCAAGCCCGCTGCATCCGGTGTTTGCGGGCAAGTACGACGCGCCTTAGGGCGCGCCGCGATCCGCCCTGGATTTGCCCGCATCGCCAATGGGCTGCGCCTGCGGTTGCTGCTTGTGCTGCTGATCGTAGAGATAGCGGCCGAGGGCGGGATTATCGGCTACTTCTATCGCCAGCGTCGCCGCCGTCCGGCCCTGCTTATCCTTCTTTGTGAAATCGCACTTGCCTGTTGCGACCAGCAGTTTCAGGACCGCTTTGGCATTGCGCGCGGCAGCGTAATGCAGCGCCGTGAGACCCGTGCCGGGCTCGGCATGGCTGATAGCGGTGTAGCCGTCGGCCAGCATCTGTTTGACGGTATCGGCATCGCCGGTGCGCGCCGCCTCCAGGAAGGCGTGCGGCGTGAGCACGCGCTGCGTATCTTTGTCTTTGCCGCCCGCCATCACCCGGACTCCTGCCGATCAAACCGCAAACTGTTCTCTGTCGCCCACGCGGTCACGATCTCCGTGGCTGACGGCTGTTCCGGCGCGGGCGCTTTGCCGACCCAGGTGCTTCGGACCGGGATGCCCAGCTCGCCGTGCTTCAGAAGATAGAGCGCGTCGGCCCCGGCATCCGTGTCGGACGGCACGGCATAGACCACGCTGCGCAATTCCGCATCTCCGGTCAGCCGGTCCTTTATCAGGATCAGCACCTGCTTGTTGCGTCCCTGCACAAGCCATCCGTCGTTCCTGATGACGGCAGTGCTGGCGACCTTAAAGAAACGGCGCAACTCCGCCGGGTGGCGCGAACGCGCCCGCATGGCCGTGATGTAGGAGGTTTCTTCCACCTGAAAGTCCCGGTTGCCGCTCTGCGCAATCGCGAGTGTCCGGTATTCATGGCGGCCGCGCCTGTCCTCACGCTCCGCCAGAAACCGGCCGCATAGCAGGACGGTGTCGGGTATGAGCCCGTCATCGCTGCTGCCCAGGAACTGCGCGAGGCTATGGATGAGTTGCGCGGGCGAATCCGTCTCCTGCAATTCATCGGCGGCGAGATAGCCCTTCTCGGTCAGGAAGGCCGTGATCGCGTCCAGCCGCTCCAGCGTCGGGACCTGCGTCGCCGCGCCGAAACGGCGGAGCGCTTCGCCGAGCACGTCGAAATCATCTTCCTTGTCATAGAAAGCGCGCGGCACGCTCTCCGCGTCGGCGACATCCTGCGCGATGCGGTTCCACGGGCGTTTGCGCCCGCTGATGCGGGTATCGCTGCGATAGCGCAGAAGGCGGTCCCGCAGCCGCCGGATGATGGCGTCAGAATAATCCAATCTTGTGCGCCCCCCTTTGCGATAGCCGGACGCGGTTTGCGCGCGGTTTTGGAGTCGCGACCGGGCTTATCTTCTTTTCAGAAGCAGCAAAGCGCAAGCCTTTGCCGGAAAGGAAGACTGTGATGGAGCAGTATAAATCCCCGTTTGAAGGTAAGCCTGACACAAGGCAGGACAGCGACGATCAGGGCACGATGACCTTCACGGTCACCACTCGCACGCTGACGCCGTTGCGGGCGCGCATCGTGGATGGCGTCACGGCCCTGCTCATTCTCTATATCGCGGTGATCGGCATCCTCGTGGGGATACGCGAACACGATCCGTGGGCATGGGTCTTTCTTGTCGGCGGCCCGCTCGCCGGCCACAGAGTCATCCGCCGGTGGATCGCGGAAGAATTTGAAACGAAGACCGTGATGCACTTCACGGACACGACGTTCGCGGTGAAGCGCGGCCTGGTTGGCGCGTGGGAGAGCTTCGACCGTCGCCATGCCCATCGCTTCGCCCTCGTCCAGCATGACCATGCACGCCGCGAACAGGCCGAGCACGAACACGGGCAGCGCATCGACCAGACCAAGGGCCGCGCGACATGGCGCACGCCGTACTACCAGGAATCCTACTTCGTCAGTTTCGAGTATCTGGGCCAGCGCAATGACCTGATGGCCGTCCATGGCCGCAAGGAAGCGCTGGCGATCCTCGCGCGCCTCAAGGCTTGCGACGAAGTGATGGAATCGCAGGCCCGCAACGGCAAAGGCGTTCCGCTGAACCCGCGTGACGAATGGGGCGAACAGCCCGGCGATATCCCGGAAACCGTCTGAATGCGCGCCCCGAATCCGCAAAAGGAGCATCATGATCTATGACCGCAAAGCGATGCAGGAGGCCTATCTGGCGTCCGTCGACCCGCATTACGAGCCGTCCCATCCGGGGGCCCGCGCAGCCAAGGCGGCGATGGAAATCGAGCGCAGTATTGCGAAGCGATCCGGCTCATCGCATTCATCATCGGGCGGCTCCGCCGCCATCGGGTGGATCGTCATCGCGATCATTGTCATCGCCGTGTGCGGCGGGGGTTGAGCCATGCAGAGGCTCAACCGGTCGCGGGCGGCGATGATGGCGCGAGGCCGCCGCTTACGCGGCGGCCTCAGCCGGACGCGCCAGCCCGTGCAGGTAGTCGGCAGCGCGCTGCGCATGGGCAGCGGCGGTGAAGACGGCGCGCTTGTCGTCCTTCAGGACGGAAAGCCAGTGGCCGATATAGGCGGCGTGATCGGCACGATCCTCAAGCGCCAGCCCGAGATCGGCGCAAAGGAACGCCGCGCCCAGTTCGGCGACATATCCTGACAGTCCAGCCAAAAACGGCGGTTGGAAGGTGAAATCCATCGGTGCCTCCAGCACTGCCCA
>NZ_JAKKIE010000093.1 GCF_021742065.1 Rhizorhapis sp. SPR117 | reverse complement strand
ACCTCGCCCTGGACGATCTGCTGGATATAGCCGCCGCCGGTGAACGCCTGGCTCATCCGCGTGGCGTCGATGTTGAGTTGGACGGTAGGTTGCCGGCCGGCGAGGATATCGCGCTGAAACTCGGGCGGCAAGTCCAGCGCGAAGGTATAGCGGCCGGCATCCATGGCCGGATCGACCTCACCCAAAGGGATCAAGGCCGGTGGCGTGAAGTGCGGCGGATAGAAGGCGCCGGTGATCCGGTTCGACAGCGGGGACTGATCCTCGTCGACGATCGCGATCGGCGCCTTGTTCAGCGTTTCTGGCATGGCGGAGGCCGCCACGTAGATGCCGAGCGAGAAGGCGTAGACGATCAGCACCAGCATCATCGGATCGCGCCACAGGCTGCGAAGCTCCTTGATCCCGAGGCGCAGGATATTTGCCGCGTGCCGCATCTCAGCCCTCCTGCTTCTTGAGGAGCGCGACGGACAGCGCGAGCAGCGCCGGCACTGCCACGGCCAGCGCAAGGAGCAGCTGGCCCAGATCGCCGAAGCCCAGCCCCTTCGAGAAGACGCCTCGGCAGATCGTCACGAAATGAGTGGTGGGGAAGATGCGCCCGACGAACGCGCCGGCGCCCTCCAGCGACGAGACCGGGTTGATCAGCCCGGAGAACTGGACGGCCGGCAGGATGGTGCCGATCGCGGTGGCGAACAATGCGGCGATCTGGCTGCGCATGAAGATCGAGAAGAGCAGTCCGATCGCCGTCGCCGACAAAGTGTAGAACAGCGCCCCGACCGTCATCGCCAGCACATTGCCGGTGATCGGCACGCGGAAGACGAGCAGCGCCAGCAGCACCAGCAGCACATAGTTCAACATGGCGAGCGCGACATAGGGCAGCTGCTTGCCGAGCAGGAACTCGATCCGCGTGATCGGCGTGACATAGAAGTTGATGATCGAGCCCAGCTCCTTCTCGCGCACGACGCTGAGCGCCGTCAGCATCGCCGGGAACAGCAGCAGCAGGACGGGAATGACCGCCGGCGCGATCGCCACCAGGCTCTTGACGTCGGGATTGTAGCGATAGCGCGTCTCAATGGTGATGAGGCCCGCCGATGGCCGGACGCCGAGTTCCTGCACCGCCATGTCGCCCAGCCATTGCGCGTGCATCGCCTGGATATAACCCTGCACGGTCTCCGCCCGCATCGGCATGGCGCCGTCGATCCACACGCCGATCTGGACCGGATCGCCGCGGCGCAGGTCGCGCGCGAAACCCGGCGGAATCTCGATCGCGACGCTGAGCTCGCCGTCGCGCATGCGCCGGTCGAGCTGCGCATAATCGGTGATCGGCGGGCGTTCGATAAAGTAGCGCGACCCGGCGAGGTTCAGCGTATAATTCTGGCTGGTGGTGGTCCCGTCGCGATCGAGCATCGCGAACGGCAGGTTCTCGACGTCAAGACTGATGCCATAGCCCATGATGAACATCAGGATGACGCTGCCCAGAAGGGCGAGCGTCGCGCGGATCGGATCGCGGCGCAGTTCCAGCGCCTCGCGCCGGGAATAGCTCATCATCCGGCGACGGCTGAAGACGCGGGAAAAGCGGCCTGGCGCATCCTGCCCGCCATCGGCTCCGGCGGGCGGCGCGGCAGGAGCGGCGCTCGTCTTCGTCCGATCGTCTTTCCCGGTATCGCCGGCAGCGTCCTCCAGATAGGCGATGAACGCATCCTCGAGGTTTTTGCTGCCGCGCTTCTCGACGATCGCCGCCGGCGTATCGCTGACGAGCACCTTGCCGGCATGCATCAGCGAGATGCGGTCGCAACGTTCGGCCTCGTTCATGAAATGGGTGGATATGAAGATCGTCACCTTGTCGTTGCGGGACAGGTCGATCATCATCTGCCAGAACTGGTCGCGCGCGATCGGATCGACGCCCGAGGTCGGCTCGTCGAGGATCAGCATCTCGGGCTTGTGGATCATCGCCACCGCGAGGCTGAGGCGCTGGCGTTGGCCGAGCGGCAGCGCGTCGGGTAGCGCGTCCATGATGTCGGTCAGGCCGAAGCGTCCGGCCATCTCCTCGACCCGGGCGGGAATTTGGTCGGCGGGCACATGGAAGAGCTGTGCGTGCAGCTCGAGGTTCTGCCGGACGGTAAGTTCGGAATAGAGCGAGAAGGCCTGGGACATGTAGCCGACGCGCCGGCGCGTCGCCATGTCGTCATTCCCGACCTCGCTCCCGAACAGCCAGGCCTGGCCCTCACTCGCCTTGAGCAGGCCGGTCAGCATCTTCATCGTCGTCGACTTGCCGCACCCATTGGAGCCCAGGAAGCCGAAAATCTCGCCGCGCTCGATGCGGAAATCGACATGGTCGACCGCCGTGAAATCGCCGAAGCGCATGGTCAGCCCCTTGGCCTCGATGGCGATCTCGGCATCGCTCCCGTCGCTGCGTGGAGGGATGGTCACGGGCTTGTGCCCGCGACGCCGTTCCTCGGGCAGCAGGGCGATGAACGCCTGTTCCAGCCCGTCGGTGCCGGTGCGTTGATAGAAGTCCGCCGGGGTGCCGGTGGCGAGGATCTGCCCCGCATCCATTGCCACCAGCCAGTCGAACCGTGCCGCCTCCTCCATATAGGCGGTGGCGACCAGTACGCTCATGCCCGACCGGTCGGTGCGGATGCGGTCGATCAGGTCCCAGAACTGCGCGCGCGACAGCGGATCGACGCCCGTGGTCGGCTCGTCGAGCAGCAGGAAATCGGGGTCGTGGATGAGGGCACAGCACAGTCCCAGCTTTTGTTTCATGCCGCCCGAAAGCTTGCCTGCCGGACGCTTGCGGAAAGGCGCGAGGCCGGTGCTTTCGGTAAGCCGGGCGATACGCTGCTCGCGCTCCTGCGCATCCTGGCCGAACAGGCGCGCGAAAAACTCCAGATTCTCGTCGATGGACAAGGTCGGATAGAGGTTCTTGCCCAGGCCCTGCGGCATATAGGCGATGCGCGGGCAGACCGCTTCGCGATGCGCGCGGCCGGCCATATCGCCACCGAGAACCTCGACGGCGCCCTCCTGGATCACGCGCGCGCCGGCGATCAGCGAGAACAGGGTGGACTTGCCGACGCCGTCGGGGCCGATCAGCGCGACCATGCGTCCGGCCGGAATTTCCAGGTCAATGCCGTCAAGCGCCCGCGTCTTGCCATAGTCCAGGCTGACGCCCGAAAGGCGGACCGCCAGTCGAGGCGATGCGCCCCCCAAAATTCCAGGCTCGGTCATCGTGACACGTTGACGGTCAACTTCGCCGGCCATTCGGTTCCGCGGTCGGTCCGAACATAGGCCATGCCGGGAAGCCCGGTCTTGACCTGGGTGATGTGGCGTTCGAGCAGGGCCGGATCGATGCGGGCTTTGACGCGGAACATCAGCTTCTGCCGCTCACTTTCCGTCTCCACGGTCTTGGGGGTGAACTGGGCGACATCGGCGACGAACGACACCTTGGCGGGGATCACCAAGTCGGGCACGGCATCGAGCACGATCCGCACGTCGCTGCCCAAAGCCACGCGTCCCGCCACCGTCTCGGGCAGGAAGAAGGTCATATAGACGTCGCCCAGGTTGACGAGGTTGAGCACCCGCCCGCCGCCGGCGACGACCTCGCCTGGCTGGGCCACGCGATACTGCACCCTCCCGCCCACCGGCGCGCGCAAGTCGCTGTCGCGGATATCGGCTTCGATCCGCTCGATCGTCGCGCGGACGGCGTCGACGTTCGCGCGCGCCCCGATAACCTGGCTGCGCGCGGTGCCAATCGCCGCGTCAACGGCCGCCAGCTGCGCGCGCGCCGCCTCGACCGCCGCGGTTACGCCCTCGACCTGCGCCTGATCGTCGTCGCGCTCCTGCACGGCGGTCGCGCCCTCGCGCGCCAGCGTCTCCGAGCGGGCGAGCCGTTTGCGGGCGGCGTTGAGCTCCGCCTCACGCTGCCGGACGGCGGCAAGCGCGGCCGCGCGCTCGCTCTGGCGTTGCGACACCTGGCTTTCGGCGATCTGGATGGCATTGATGGCCTGGGCCAGCTGGGCCTGTGCCTCTGAGCGCTGTGCGTTCAGGACATCAACGTCCATATGCGCCACGACCTGGCCCGCTTTTACGAAGTCACCCTCGTCAGCGACGATCTCACGGATACGTCCGGGGGTCTTGGCCGAGACGTCGATCTCGATCGCCTCGATCCGTCCGTTGCCCCCGATGATGCCATCCGGAAGATCGGAGGGCTTGAGCAGCAGCCACAGGATGAAAGCCGCCGCAACAATCGCCGCGGCAATGCCGCCCCTGATGAACCACAATTTCCGGGGCGTCGTCATTCTGCTGGATTCCTGCTTTCATCTGCGTTGATGTCGAAGGGCCGGCTCTGGACAAAGCCTCCGCCCAGGGCGGCATAAAGGGCGACGGCGCTCGCAAGCTCGGCGCGCCGGAGTTGGACGAGCGTCTGCTCGGTATCGAACAGGTCGCGCTGGGCGTCGAGCACCTCGAGATAGGCCGAGCGCCCGTTGTCGAAGCGCAACTGGGCGAGCCGCGCACGTTCGCGCAGCGCCGCGAGCATGGTGCGCATCGTCTCGATCTGGAGTCCCAGTTGCCGGCGCCGGACGAGCGCGTCCGAGACGTCGCGAAACGCCGCCTGCACCGTCCGCTCGTAGTCCGCGACAGCGATCACTTGGCGAGCCCTGGCGACGTCGAGGTTACCCTTGAGGCGTCCGGCGTTGAACAAGGGCAGGCTCACAGTCGGCGTGAAGTTCCAGGAAAGGCTTCCATCCTTGAACAAGCCATCCAGATCGCCGCTCGCAGTCCCGAAGGCGCCGGTCAGGCTGATGTTCGGAAAGAAGGCTGCGCGCGCGGCGCCAATATTAGCGTCGGCGGCGCGCAAGGCATATTCCGCCGCCACGATGTCGGGGCGATTGGCGAGAAGCTCCGACGGCAGGCCCGGCGGAAGCATGACCTCCGGCGCGGCCTCGGCAAGGCCGAGCGGCCCGGGCGATATGTCGACCGGACGCCCGACCAGCAGCGCCAGGGCGTTACGGTTGACTTCGCGATCCTGATCGAGCGCCTGCAGCGCCGTCTGCGCCTGCGCCAGCAGGGTCTGCGCCTGGGTCATCTCGAGCTTGGAGCCCGATCCCACCTCGTAACGCCGCCGCATGATCCGCAGCGATTCCTCGCGGGTCGCGATCGTCCGGCCCGCCAATGCGGCGCGTTCCTCATATTCGCGCTCGAGCAGATAGCCGTTGGCGACCTGGGCGATGAGATCGGTCGCGACCGCGCGCCGCGCTTCCTCCGTCGCCAGATATTGCGCGCGCGCCGCCGCGTTGAGGTTGCGCAGCCGGCCCCAGAAGTCGATCTCCCAGCCGGCGCTGAGCTGCGCATAGATCTGGTTGCCGGTGACCGCCCTGCCCGTCACCGAAAGATCGGCGGGCGTGCGTCCCCGCGTTCCGGCCGCCACGGCATCGAGCTGCGGGTAGAGCACCGATCCCTGGATCCGCCACGCCGCCCGCGCCTCCGCGACGCGCCCCGACGCGATCCGGATATCGCGATTATTCTCGAGCGCCGCAGCGATCAGCGCACGAAGCTGCTCCTCGCGGAAGAAATCATACCAGCCGATCCGGGCGATGGACGGCGAGCCGGAGGCTGATGCGGCATAGGTTTGCGGAACGGGCGGCGGCGGACGGACATGCGCCGGTGCGAACGAACAGCCGGCCAGCAGCATGGACGCAGCGAGACAGGCTACGCTTGTAGCTGGCCGACGGTATCTGGCCCGCATGATCTCCGGAACGGCCATATCGTTGCGCAAAGTCCCTGGTTCGGTCTTCAAATAGACGGCTCCCGCCCGGGGGCCGGGCGGGAGCCGTTGTTCGCCGTGAGTTGCGACCCTCAGTCTGTCGCGGAAGCTTTTGCAGGTGCGGGCGCCGGTGCCGCACGCTCCTTCGCCTTCTCCGGCTCGGCCGCCGGCGTCTTGAGTAGGGGCTGGAACCACGTCTGGATGGTATCGGTGAGTTCCTGCTGGTTGGTCGCCTGCGAGAGCAGGTCTTTCCAGCTGTCCTGCCATTCGTCGACGGCCGCCTTGATCTTGCCCACCGAGGCCTCCCGGCTCTTTTCGACCTCGCCAAACAGGCTCGTGACCGCTTCGGACTTGAAGCTGGGAACGGTTCCCGGCTTCAGCTCTTTCAGCTGATCGGCGAAGAGGGTCGCCGCCTTGCTGCCGATCTGCGCATAGTCCTCGCCGCCGGTCCGGGCGATCTCGGCGAATTTGAGGACAAGCTCGCCATTGGCCTTGGCAAGCGCGGTAATCTGATCGAGGGGATAGCTCATGGGTCAGGTCCTTTCGGGATGGAGGTCAGGGAAGAGCAGTTTCCTTTGCGATGCTGCGCTGCGATATGAGGGATTGTCCTTACACATGACGCCAGGGCATGGAGGCTCAGCCATTGGCGATATATTGCCCTCCATTGATGGTGAGCACTGAGCCGGTGCAGAAAGCCGCCTTCGGCGAGGCGAGATAGGAGACGGCCTGGGCAACCTCGTCCGGATCGCCGAGACGGCCGACTGGGATACCGGCGATGATCCCGGCGCGCACCTCCTCCTTGACGGCCGCGACCATATCCGTGTCGACATAGCCGGGACAGACGGCGTTCACGGTGATGCCGCGCGCGGCATTTTCCTGGGCCAGTGCCTTGGTAAAGCCGATCACGCCCGCTTTGGCCGCGGAATAGTTGACCTGCCCGACCTGGCCCTTCTGCCCATTGATCGACGAGATGTTGATGATCCGGCCGAAGCGCCGCTCGCGCATGCCCTCGATGATTGCGCGGGTCATGGTGAACATCGAGTCGAGGTTGGTCGCCAGCACGGACCGCCAATTGTCCCAGCTCATCTTGTGGAAGACCCCGTCGCGGGTGATGCCCGCATTGTTGACGAGGATGGACACCGGCCCAAGCCGTTCTTCGACCTGGGCCACGCCGTCCCGGCAGGCCGCCTCGTCCGCAACGTCCCATTTGAACACCGGTATGCCGGTGTCCTGCTTGAACCCGGCGGCGGCGGGGTCATTGCCATGATAGACGGCCGCCACCTCATGGCCTTGCGCCTTGAGCGATCGGGCGATGGCCGCGCCGATCCCGCGCGTGCCACCGGTTACGAGTGCGATATCCGTCATGATCGTCCGGTTCCGTTTCTGCTCAACGCCGCGACGTTTCCCCCACAGCTCCTCCCCGGACAATGCGTATGTATACTTAGCGGTTTTGTTATCGCCTCCTGGCGATGCCGGATCAAGTCAAAACTCATGCAAGACCTGGATGATCGGGTTAGAGACGGTTTTATGACACGAGCAACATCAACCGGAAGCGCCAGGCACCTGCCGCCGCGTGACCCCAAAGGTGGCCGGCCGCCGCAGGAAATCGCGGCCCTACTGGGCGCCCATATCCTCGATGTGGCGCTCGATCAGTTCGTCGCCCATGGCGTGGAAGGCGCCAGCATGGAGGGGATTGCCAGCGCCGCCAATGTGTCCAAGCGCGCGCTCTATTCCCGGTTCGGGTCCAAAACGGCGCTGCTTGTCGCTGCCGTCGAACACGGGACGGCGCATTATCTCAGGCCAATCGCCGCGAATATTCCGGCCGGCTCGACGCAGGACAAACTTCTCCATGTTAGCAGGAAAATGCTCGATGCATCGCTCAAGCGCGAAGCCATAGGTTTGGAGTCACTTGTCAGCTGGATTGCCGACCATGGATCGGAAGTCAGCCAGGTCACACCTTCGATGGGCGCAAAGGCGGGGATAGCATTGATCCAGTCCATCCTCGAACGAGCCTGCGATGGCGACGAGAAATGCGCAACTGATTTGCCGTTCCTGGCGGCCTTCCTCTTCGATGCGTTCGTCACCTGCCCGCGGACCCGCATTCTCCTACGGCACGAACTGGAAAACACATCCAGTGCCAAGTCCGGTTATCTTGAGCGCACCATGAATCTCATCGCGCGAGGAATCCCCTTCCTGGACGAAGACTGCTCCGGTTAACGCCATGTTCGATCCTGTTGGATACGGACTCCGACCGCAAGTCTTGCGTCATGCCGTCGCCCCGATGCATGAACACGAGCAGGCCGCCGTCGAGGCTGGCCCGGTGCTGAGCGGCGGCAACGGAGCGGCTATGATCGACCAAAGGAAAGGTCACTGCTCATAGTCCTCGCCAAGGTAGAGTCTGCGCACATCGGGATTGTGAAGCACCGCGTCGGGCACGCCCTCGAACAGCACCCTTCCCTCATGGATGACATAGGCCCGATCGACCAGTTCGAGCATCTCGTGGACATTATGGTCGGTTATGAGGACGCCGACCCGATGCTGCTTGAGGTCGCGCACCATCAGCTTGATATCGACGATCGACAGGGGGTCGATGCCGGTAAAGGGCTCGTCCAGCAACATGATCGTCGGCTTTGCAGCCATCGCACGAGCAATCTCGGTGCGGCGGCGTTCTCCGCCTGACAAAGCCGGAGCCGGCGTATCGCGGACATGGGCAATACTGAACTCGGCGAGCAGTTCATCAAGGCGCGCCCCGATCACTGCGGGATCGTCCGTGCGGCACTCGAGCACCGCGGTGATGTTTTCCGCCACCGTCATTCCCCGAAAGACCGATGGCTCCTGCGGAAGATAGCCCAGACCCCGCGCCGCGCGCCTGTCCATCGGAAGCGCCGTGACATCCGCTCCGCCAAGCAGGATCGTGCCGGCATCGACGCTCGTCAAGCCGACGATCGCGTAGAAGCAGATCGTCTTTCCGGCGCCGTTGGGACCGAGCAGCCCCACGATCTCGCCCGGTTTGACGTTGAGCGAAACGCCGTGGAGAACCTTTCGGGCGCCGAATGATTTTTCGATCCCGACAATCGAGAGTCCTTGGGCCATACCGTCGGAGCTCTGCAATTCGCCTGGTCGACCGGTCACCGGACCGCCACCCGTATGAACAGACGTGCCGCTATCCACGGCTCTCCGGTTCCCCTGCGAGAGTGGGTTTTCCAGAAAGCTCGCGATG
>NZ_JAKKIE010000092.1 GCF_021742065.1 Rhizorhapis sp. SPR117 | reverse complement strand
TGCCGACCTAGCATTGTTCATCTCCTCAAAGAGGCGTGAATCAATGAGGTGGATTACAGTTCCGGGTGACTAGGGTCCTGACCCTAATATGACCATATCGGTGTGACATTTCAGAGGACGCGTCGAACCTTTTTGCATGTCGTTCGTTGCTTATGATGGTCCACCCCCTTTCGGACCGATGGTTGGCGCTAGTCGCCACATCGGCCGCGTCGCCTGACTTGCAAGGGAGGACGGCGCGGCCAACGTGGTTCTTACCAGTAAAAATTTCGTATCACATCAACGACAACGCCTGTCCGCATGTTGACCAGCAATACGTCATCATAATGACGCACCCAGCGGTTGATGCCGCGCGCGGGGGGCAAGTGGTATCGGCCCGGATTGGCGATCACATAACGCGATGCATAATAGCCGGGCGCGACCCGCACGCCGGGACGGAATGCTTTATAGCGAAAGGAGGAATGCCACGTCCCGCGGGCATATAATTTGCGGTTATGCTTGCGATAATCCCGCCAGTCCTCGCGATATTCCTTTTTTGCTTGACGCACATCGCGGCGTTCATTGCGAACGTCACGCCTGTCGCCATAGCGCTGGGCTTGATGAAGATCGCGTTGTTCCTGCCGTATGTCCTGCCGGTCGCGGGCCAGTTCACGAGTCTGCGCCATGGCGGTGGCAGGCAAGATAGTTGCCGCCATCAACGCGGCCAATATGACTTTACGCATGTTCGACTCCTTGTTCCTGTCAGCGGCACCCAAAGGGAGAGGATCGGCGCCGCTGATAAAAGCTTTATGGGTGATTCGCTCTGAACGGACGACGAATGCGCTTGTCAGCTTGCCGAAAGGCTCTGTCGCAAAATGTAACAAGGGCAGAGCGACGTTTTGGCGTATTTGTGCGTAACAATGTGGCGCCGGAGACCTAAAAATTGAAATTTATACTTGATCGATGCGCCGACTCATGAAAACTTCCGCCCAAATAAAGCTGGGGTTCGCATAATGGCTTCGATCTTTCCATCATCCGGCGTTGCTGGACGCTCTGCCGCAATCTGGCACCGCAAGATGAGCAATAATCTCGCGGCTGCACTCGTCGTGTTTGGCGGACTTCAGATTTTCGTGATTTCCACGGTTGTGGCAAGCGGGGCCACCTCGCTGCTCTATCATATCGGCATAGCTATATTGATTGCCGCCATCATTCCCGCCGCACGCAATATGGAGCGCCGGTGGGAACTATTGTCGCAAAGCCAACTATCCAGTCCTGACATTGTCTCGCGCTATCGGGCTGATCAGATGAAGCTGTGGGCGCTGACCTTGTTATTGCCATTGGCCTGGATTCCCGTTGGAGCGCTGCTGCGTTTGATTGCCGGGTAACACATCCCTAAATCGATAAGGCAAGTTGCCTGGGCGTTTCCGGAGTGAGATCATGATCCAGATTGGATATGGTCAGGCCAAGCAAGCGCACCCCTTTCCCGAATGGTAGTTGCGCGTGCAACAGTTCGCGTCCGATTTGCGCAAATTCCGGCTTTGATGCGATCGGTAAAGGCAGCGAATGTGCGCGGGTCATTTGCTGGAAATCGGTAAATTTGACTTTCAGCGTGATCGTGCGCCCTGTCGCGACCGCGCGTTCGATGCGGTGCCAGACATCCTCGATAATCGGTTCCAGCGCTTCGATCAGGTCACTTTCGGATGACAGGTCAGCGGAAAAGGTGCGTTCGGCCCCTATCGACTTGCGGATGGCGTTGGCTCGTACCGGTCGATCATCCCGACCGCGCGAGGCCCAATAATAATAACGTGCCGAATTGCCGAATTGCCGTTCCAGAAAGGGTAACTCCTGCATCCGCAGATCAGCGCCGGTGTGGATACCCAGTGCATGCATCTTTCGCGCAGTCACTGGCCCTACGCCATGAAAGCGGCTTACGGGCAGCGTGGCCACAAATGCTTCCCCTTGTTCAGGGCGCACGACGCATAGGCCATCGGGTTTGTTCTGGTCGGACGCCAGCTTGGCAAGGAATTTGTTGGAGGACACGCCGGCAGAAGCGGTCAGTCCGGTTTCTGCTTTAATGCGCGCCCGGATATGCTCCGCTATTGCTGTGGCCGATGTGATCTTCTGGAGGTTTTCAGTGACGTCCAGATAGGCTTCATCCAGCGACAGCGGTTCGATATGCGGTGTATAATCGGCGAAGATGGCGCGCACTTGCCGCGATACCTCGCGATAGACATCGAACCGGGGAGGCATGAAGATCAGGTCAGGGCATTTGCGCTGCGCAGTGATCGACGGCATGGCGGAGCGCACGCCAAACGAACGGGCTTCATAACTGGCCGCTGCAACCACGCCACGTGCGCTGGCGTATCCCACAGCGACAGGTTTGCCACGCAAGGCAGGATCATCGCGCTGTTCCACCGACGCGAAAAAAGCGTCCATGTCGATATGGATTATCTTTCGCAGTCGGTCGGCGCTGTCATCCATGATTGCGTCATCATGTCATATTGGACATAAGAACAAAACAAAAACATCCTAGCCAATTCTATTGGCGATCAGGTCATCGACAACACTCGGATCAGCGAGTGTCGAAGTATCGCCAAGCGTTGACACATCCCCTTCCGCGATCTTGCGCAGGATGCGGCGCATGATCTTGCCGCTCCGGGTTTTGGGCAGGGCGGGGGTGAACTGGATGGCGTCTGGCGTGGCGATGGGACCGATTTCGGTGCGGACCCATTTGACCAGCTCCTTGCGCAGATCCTCGGTCGGTTCCTCGCCCGCGTTCAGTGTAACATAGGCATAGATGCCCTGGCCCTTGATCTCGTGCGGCATGCCGACCACAGCGGCCTCCGCGACATCTTTGTGCAGCACCAGCGCGCTTTCCACTTCGGCCGTGCCCATGCGGTGACCCGATACGTTGATGACATCATCAACCCGCCCGGTGATCCAGTAATAACCGTCTCCGTCGCGCCGTGCGCCGTCGCCGGTGAAATATTTGCCGGGGAAGGTAGAGAAATAGGTCTGGAAGAAGCGTTCATGGTCGCCATAGACGGTGCGCATCTGTCCCGGCCAGCTCCGCACGATCACCAGATTACCCTCGCACGCGCCGTCAAGCACATGGCCCTCACCATCGACGATCTGCGGTTCAACGCCGAACAGCGGCTTGGTGGCGCTGCCGGGTTTCAGGGCGGTGGCGCCGGGCAGAGGGGCTATCAGTGCCGCGCCGGTTTCGGTTTGCCACCATGTATCGATGATCGGACAGCGGCTTTCGCCCACCACCTCATGATACCAGCGCCATGCTTCGGGGTTGATCGGTTCGCCCACCGTGCCCAGCAGACGCAGGCTCTTGCGGGAGGTTGCTGTGACAAAATCATCGCCCTCGCGCATCAGCGCGCGCAACGCTGTCGGTGCGGTGTACAGGATGTTGACCTGATGCCGATCCACGACTTCCCAGATGCGCGACGGGTTGGGCCAATTGGGCACCCCCTCATACATCAGCGTCGTTGCTCCATTGGCGAGCGGACCATAAACGATATAGCTGTGTCCCGTGACCCAACCGACATCGGCTGCGCACCAATAGATTTCGCCACGCTTGTAATCGAAGCACAATTCATGCGTCAGGCTGGCCCAGAGAAGATAGCCGCCGGTGGTGTGCATCACCCCCTTGGGCTTGCCGGTGGACCCCGACGTATAGAGGATGAAGAGGGGGTCCTCCGCATTCATCGGTGCGGGGTCACAGTCTGTCCCAACACTCGCCGCCAGTTCATGATACCAATGGTCGCGGCCTGACGTCATATCGACTGCGCCGCCTGTTGCCTTCACCACGACCACGGTTTCAAGGCAGGCGACGAGTCTGGCCGCCGCATCGACATTGACCTTGAGCGGAACCGTTTTGCCGCCACGCCGACCGAAATCGGCCGTGATCAGATATTTGCTGTCGCAGTCGGTGATCCGTCCGGCCAGCGCATCGGGCGAGAAGCCGCCGAACACGATTGAGTGGATCGCACCCAGCCGCGCACAGGCCAGCATTGCAAAGATCGCTTCGGGAATCATCGGCAGATAGAGCGTCACGCGATCGCCCTTCTCGACACCCACGCCTTTGAGGACATTGGCGAAGCGGCAGACCTCTTCATGCAACTGCCGATAGGTAAAGCGTCGCGGTTCTTCGCCGGGATCATCGGGTTCCCAGATCAGCGCAATGTCATCGCCGCGCTCCGCCAGATGCCGGTCCACGCAATTGGCTGACACATTGAGCACCCCGTCGCCAAACCAGCGCACGCCAAAGTCCGCTTCGTTAAAGCTGCTTTCGCTCGCAATACTCGGCGCACGCATCCAGTCCAGACGCCCGGACTGCTCCAGCCAATAGGCGTTGCTATCCTCAAGCGAACGCGCATATTCGGTTGCGTAATCGACCGCATTGATGCGTGCGCGGGCAGACCACTCAGTTGGTACCGGGTAAATATCCTGCATCACATACCTCTCCCTTGATGCTGAATGATCCGCGCCTCTAATCGCAATTTCAACCTGTAATTGGCGGGGTCACGAGTATTTTAAAGGTGTTTTCTAACCTCTACGGCAGGAAAGGCGATGATGGACCTTCTGTTTCCCTGTCCATCATCGCCATTGAATTCATGCCGAAGTACGCATCTTGACGATTTTGCCAGGCGTTGCGGGCGGCTCGCCCTTGGGCAGCGCGTCGACATGCTCCATTCCCTCGGTCACTTCGCCCCAGACGGTATATTGGCCATCAAGAAATGTTGCATCGTCAAAACAGATGAAGAACTGGCTGTTGGCGCTATTGGGATTGGATGAGCGAGCCATGGAACAGACGCCGCGGACATGCGGTTCGCGGCTGAATTCGGCAGCAAGATCGGGCTTGTCCGAACCGCTCATGCCGGTGCCGGTGGGGTCGCCGCCCTGCGCCATGAAGCCAGGGATGACGCGGTGAAAGACAATATCATCGTAAAAGCCTTCATTCGCCAGCGTCGAAATGCGTTCAACATGCCCGGGGGCAAGATCGGGCCGTAGCTTGATGACGACATCGCCGCCGTCCAGGGTCATGATAAGTGTCTCGTCGGCCATGATCGCCTCCTGTTGCAAGAAAATGAAGTGAATAGAATGAGGCCGCTATAAAGATTGAGCGGCGGGATGGAACCCCCAATCGGTACGCATTGCCGTGGTGCGCGATGAAGCAAATGAACCAAAGCCGCGCCATTGCAATTATAAGCCGCATGGGTGAAAGGAGAGCCATTACAGGCGCAGGCAAGGGAGGCGGCGATGAGCGAAACCGACATAGCCGATCCAATGCAGCCCGAAGAGGCGGTCCCACCCCATGATACGCGGCTGGACGAAGATGATCGGCTGAAACCGGAATTCGTCTCCGCCGTGCTTGACCATGTGGTGGAGGGACATGATGAGGAAGTACGCGACCTCGTCCGTCCACTGCATCCCGCCGATATTGCTGACCTGTTTGAACTGACGCCGTCGGACCGGCGCGGCGCGCTGGCCGCTGCGCTGGGTGAGCTGGTGACCGCCGAAGTATTGTCGGAACTTAACGACTATGTTCGCGATGACCTGATCGGCGCGTTGGCCCCTGCGCAGGTGGCCGAATTTGCAACGCAGCTTGATACCGATGATGCCGTTGCGATCATTGAGGACATGGAATTAGAGGACCAGCAGGCAGTCCTTGACGCCCTGGACCCCGAAGACCGCGCCGCCATCGAAGACGCACTGTCCTATCCCGAGGAGTCCGCCGGTCGTTTGATGCAGCGCAATCTGGTCGCTGTGCCTGAATATATGACTGTAGGACAAGTCATCGACTATCTGCGCGAACATGGCGATCTGACCACCGATTTCTGGGAAATTTTCATCGTCGATGAACAGCACAAACCGATCGGTTCGTGTCAGCTGAGCTGGATATTGCGTTGCCCCCGCAATATTCCGCTGTCCGATGTAATGAAACGCGAACAAACGCTGATCCCCGTCGATATGGATCAGGAAGAGGTCGCACTGCGATTCCAGAAATATGCGCTGATTTCGGCGGCGGTTGTTGATGCCAACGGTCGTCTGGTCGGGATGATCACGGTCGATGACATTGTGCATATCATCCAGGAAGAAGCGGGCGAGGACATTTTGCGACTGTCCGGCGCCGGCGAAGGCGATATCAACCAGCCGATCCTGATGACTGTACGCACGCGTCTGTCGTGGCTGATCGTCAATCTGGGCACGGCAATATTGGCTGCATCGGTGGTTGGACTATTTCAGGAAACGATCGCCCGATATGTCGTGCTGGCGGTATTGATGCCGATCGTGTCGGGCATGGGCGGCAATGCCGGCACGCAGACGATGGCCGTGGCTGTCCGTGCGCTCGCCACCAATCAGCTTACAAGTTCCAATACTGTTCGACAGATCGCCCGTGAATTCCGCATCGCTGCCGCCAACGGGATTTCGCTGGGGGTGATGATAGGTATTGCGACTGCCGTGATCTACGGCAATCCCGATCTTGGCGTGGTCATTGCGCTGGCTATGGTCATCAACAATCTGGTTGCGGGACTTTCGGGCATTCTGATTCCGGTCGCACTGGAAAGGGCCGGGGTCGACCCTGCCGTGTCGTCGGCAGTATTCGTGACGACCATGACCGACGTGATGGGCTTTTTCTCCTTCCTTGGTCTTGCCACGCTTTGGGGCCTGTAATTCGCGGCACGGTACGTTGACGCTGCCTGTCCGCACCCCCATTTACTGCCCATGCCGCTCCATATGACCAAGATCGCCTTTCGATGTGAAAGCGTGGCGCATCTGCGCGATTGGCTGGAGTCGCATGAGGAAGAGGGCGAGGCGCATCTGACCACCCGCTATCTGCCCAAGCGCCACGCAGAGATGGCAGGCGGGTCACTGTACTGGATATTGAATCATCGCCTGATCGGTCGCAGCCCGATCATGGGCTTTACCGACGCACCCGGCGGACGGATCTGGATCAGACTGGAACCCCGATTGATCTCTGTCCGTTCCCGGCCAAGGCGCGCGCATCAGGGTTGGCGCTATCTGGCTGCGGAGGACGCTCCACCCGATCTTGATGGTGATGAGGACGAGGTGGCTGAAATGCCCCCGCACATGCTGGGCGACCTGACACGGCTGGGGCTGGTTTAAAACTGTCCGGGGAGAATGTTCAGAAGGGCAGCCAGTTCGATTTCTCTGTGAACTTCATATAGCCGATATTGGCGCCCAGCCGGTAACCCACGCCCAGGCGAATGGGGATCAGGACAGTGTCGCCACGCCGCAAATAGCTCGCCGTAAAGCCACCGACCAAATAGGCCGCGCCTTCGCCAGCGGGAAAGCGTTTGAAAATATCCTGTGTGTCATAGAGATTATAGACCAGCACGAAGGATTTGGCTGCATTTCCGCCCACGTCGAATCCGACGGATGGGCCGGTCCAATAGACTTGCCGCTGCCCCTCAACCTTGTGGAACAAAGTGCCAGAGCCATAGCGCAGGCCCACGACAAATGCGCCGCTTGCTTCCCGTCCGGCAATATAGGCATTTGGCTTGCCCTGATCGGCCAGGATTTTTTCGATAAGTCCAGCCAGACCCTCGGCACCTTTACCAAAAACGCCTTCGGCTGCCCCGATGAGGTCGTCTTGCTGATAAACTGTCGATTCGTCCGCAGCAGCGGCCTGGGCAGCAGGATCGGTGCCGTTTGCTGTGACAGCTGCCTGTGTGTTCGTCTGCTCATTGTAGACATTGCTATCGACCGTGACATTTTGTTCGGCGGGCGGTGGCGCGCCATTGTCCTGCTGTGGAAGTGGCGCGAGATCGGCGTCAATGGCTGTGTTGGGATCGACGGAGCGCACTTGCGCGAGGACCGGAGTCAGTCCCAGCGAGAGCATGGTAAACAGACCAACAAGGCCTTTGACGATGGAGCGCATGACGGTATTCCCCCGAAAAACTTGGTGCCAGCGAGTATCCCGGTACAACATGAAACGGCAATGAACGGGCGGCGACACGAGTCAATTTTGCGTCAGATAGCGCACTTTTTGCCCGAATGCCCGGAAAATTGCCTTGATCTTCCATGCGCGCATAGAAAAGTGACAGGGAAAATCATAACCACGCAAGACCCAGTTGATAAGCGCCACACTCGCCGTTATACGGCCAACTCTTGAAAGCCAGTGCGCCTCCCTTTGGGACGCATGACCGATGTGGAGACGTGGGTGAGTGGCTGAAACCAGCGGTTTGCTAAACCGCCGTGCTGAGCAATCGGCACCGAGGGTTCGAATCCCTCCGTCTCCGCCAGTCCCCTGTTCGCCATGATTCGCCATTGTGCAGAAACTCGCACATTTCTGCGGATTATGACGATCGTATGTCCGCCGCTATTCCCCCCAATTCGCCTCAAGCGCCGTCAGCTGTTAGGGTTAGTGTTAGGGTTAGTTGGGGTGAATGAGCGGGTCGCCGACGGTGATTAAGCCGCCGAAGCGAAAATTCTGCCTTCAATATCATTACGTCAGCAGACGTCTGCAGCATGCAACAAATCAATGTCGGGGGAGCGCCACCTCCTCGCGCTACGGTCGGCGATGCAGGCCTGAAAATGGGAGCTCAGTCTACGATGTCAGAACCTAAACCAAATGTCGCCGTCGTTCGACACTCCGGAAAGGCAGCTTTTGGGTCTAAAAAGCTGCCACTCCCAATGGCAGCATGTTATACCGGAACGCGTCGTGACAGCCCCTTTTTGGCCTCTCAGGTGCAGCCATCGATCTGAAGATGCACACGATGAATAATTCCACTAAGGCCGCCAGTACATCTTCATGGCGCGGGGCTGAAGTCATTCTTGTGGGGATGCTTATCGAGGTAACACATGATGATGGTCGAGAAGTAGCCGCGTTGCCAGAAGTATAAACGGCGGAGTAAAAATGTACCACTGACGGGTCTTTTGGGGTCCGTTCATTTCGGAGTAAAAATGTACCACTGACGGGTCTTTTGGGGTCCGTTCATTTCGGAGTAAAAGTGTACCGGTCCTGATGGGT
>NZ_JAKKIE010000091.1 GCF_021742065.1 Rhizorhapis sp. SPR117 | reverse complement strand
TATTCCCCGAGGCAACGGCTGAAGCCTCTTCCCGACTGAAGTCGGGGGGTTTCCTCCAAAAAGCGGGACACTAAAAATAAATTAACCAAGATCGGTTATTAAGTGATACGGCTCCGCTGATTTTGGGGGGAATCTATTGTGTACAAGTTGAAAGCTGATCCGTCAGCACCGTTGACTGATGCCGAACGCATTCGGGATTTGGAAATTGAGGTCACGGCCATGCGTCGTGAACTGATGTCCTTGCGGCTCGCCAACAGTGAGCTGGAACGGGTAGTCGAACGTGACACATTGACGCCGCTTTATAATCGTCGCTACTTCATCAACGCGCTCAATGATCACCGGAAACGGCTGGGACGCTATGGTACGCGGTCAATCCTGGTGTTTGTTGATGTCGATGGGCTGAAACGAATTAATGACACGCATGGTCATAACGCCGGGGACTATGCACTTATTCATATTGCCGGATTATTGACAGCCAATGTTCGCACAACGGACATCGTCGCGCGCATCGGCGGCGATGAATTCGCGCTGATCCTCGAAGAACTGACCAAGCATGAAGCCTTGGCAAAAATCGCGCAATTGCAACAAGCGATCCTTCAAGCCCCCTGCGAATATGGCGACGTCCTGCTGGTACTCGGCGCATCATTCGGCATGGCCGTAATGTTGGAAAGCGACACTGATGAAGCGCTTATCGCGCGCGCCGATGCCGATATGTATGCGAACAAGCGCAAGATGCGCGATCAGCGCTCCGACAGATAATAGCGCTCGATTTCCGCCAGATCGTCATTCAGTTCATAAACAATCGGCTGACCTGTGGGGATCTCAAGGCTGGGAATGTCCGCATCGGAAATACCCGACAGATGCTTGACCAATGCGCGCAGCGAATTGCCATGCGCGGAAATCAGTACTCGCCTGCCCGCCTTCAACTCCGGCACGATACGGCTTTCCCAATAAGGCAACACCCGCGCGATCGTGTCCTTCAGGCTTTCGGTATTGGGAATGGCGATACCCGCATAGCGACGGTCCTTTGACAGATCGAAGGGGCTACCGGCGGATAGGGGCGGCGGCGGCAAGTCAAAGCTGCGGCGCCAGATATGCACCTGTTCATCGCCATGCTTTGCCGCCGTTTCCGCCTTGTCGAGACCAGTCAGTCCGCCATAATGCCGCTCATTCAGCCGCCAATCCTTTTCAACCGGCAACCATAGACGCCCCATTTCCTCCAGCGCCAGATGCAGCGTCTTGATGGCGCGGGTCTGGACCGAGGTGAAGCAGCAATCGAAATCCAGCCCCTTTTCGGCCATCAGCCTGCCCGCCGCCCGCGCTTCTTCTGCACCCTTTTCAGTAATGTCCACGTCCCACCAGCCGGTGAAGCGGTTTTCCAGGTTCCAGGTGGATTGGCCATGGCGGATAAGGACGAGGGTGGGCATGGGCATTCTCCATATAAACTGTTCGCCCGCCCTATTAAGGATTGAAGCGGACGGAGCAAGCCTTCCGCTAAAAGCCCTCTCCCTTGAGGGAGAGGGTTGGGTGAGGGTATGGCTCCCCCTCACCCCGGCCCTCTCCCCGTCGGGGAGAGGGGGGGCGTTTCACAGAGCCAATACCGCAATCATTTTGCTCATTAAAGTCTGGCGGTCCGGTGAAGCGGTTCGGTATGCATGAACCAGTTGCGCTTCGCCATCTGTCAAAGGACTACCTCGATCACAATCGAGCAGTAGTTCGGACGAACTTAAACCTCGTCGATCACCTCTGCCAATACCGCGAGACAATCGCGGGCCAATTGCATCGATCGGGCGGGCGACCAACCGAAATCCGGATCGGGCAAGGCGTCATTATCCTTGAACGGCATTTCCAGTGTCATCGACACCGCGCCATAGCGCTCGGCCAATTGCGCGGTGGACATGGAGAGATTGGAGCGCCCCGGCGGTGCGGAAGGATAACCGATGGCGGTCTGGAAATCGGGTGACCGCGCAGCCAGAGTATCCCGATAGCGATTATAGAGCGCCAGTTGCCCTTCCCGGAGCGATGGTATCCCCTCAAATCCTGCGATGAAGACGGCGGGAATAGCTTCGTCGCCATGTACATCCATGGCGAAATCAACTCCGGTTTCATCCATCGCCGCACGGACCAGATATACTTCCGGGCTGCGTTCCATGCTGGGGTCGTGCCATTCGCGGTTCAAATTCACGCCTGCGGCATTGGTTCGCAAATGCCCCCGCCTGCTGCCGTCCGGGTTCATATTCGGGACAAGGTGAAATGTCGCCTTCTGCCGAAGCAGTCGTGCAACCGAGTCCTCCATGTCGGTCAGGCGCTCGATAGCGCCTTCCATCCACCATTCCGCCATGGATTCACCCGGATGCTGACGCGCATAGAGCCACACCTGTTTTGCGCCATCGCCCATAGTCAAAAGGTCGAGCGGCTGACCGTCAAGGGTCAAACCAAGCTGACGCTGCATTACGCCCGGCTGGTTGGCGGCATAGGCGACAAGGTCATGATGCCGCTCCATCGAATAGGGTGCGAAATAGGCGACCCACATGGCATTGCTATCCGGCGCGACACGAATCGTCAGCACGCCATCGGCATAGCTGGTGTCAGCCATCAGCCAGTTTTCGCGATCCTCGCTTACGCGCGCCTTGTAATCCGGCCAGCCGTCGGGATAGGCCGCACCCCCGCAATTCACGATCCGAAGTTCCACCTCTTCACCTGCCGCACCTGACAGGCGGAAATGGAACCACTGATAAAAATCGCTGTCCTTGTCCTTGACGATCTCAAGATCGATGCGGTTGCCGGAAATTTCCAGGACGCAGATATTGCCTGCGTCGAAGGCGCTACTGATCGATAGGGTCATTTCACAGTGATAGTACGACCCGACACGCCGGGAAAGTCCCTGAACAATGCCTCAGCCAATTTGGATGCGGCCAGCCCCGGCTGAGCAGCGGGGGAATTCTCCTTCGCTTCGGTCAGTGCACGGCCTTCCCAGATGACGGTCGCATCGGCGCGCCGTTTGATCTGCACAGTGATATGGGTCATCACGATCGCCTTGGGCTTGCCCGACAGGTTGATGCCAATGCCCAGTCCTACGCCGCTGCCATAGCTGCCCGTGCTCCCTCCCACACCGACGCTGACAGGCGATTGGCCTTCCGACAGTCTGTCGCGAACGCCGCGGCGATAGTGAAGGCTCGCTACATATTCGCTGCCCATTCCCGACTGTTCGGTAAAGCCGATTCGCTGCAACTCGCGCCCTACGGCGGCGGCATAGCTGCGAAACTCAAGGCTGGTGTCATCGTCAAAGGCAAGCGGTTCTACCGCAATTGTCCCACGCCCTGTCTGCTCGCCCATATGAAAACGGGTGACTTCAACCGGCGCAATCGCTGTCGCACAACCCGTCAATGCAAGCGGCAAGATCAGCAAACCGGTCCATTTTTTCACGCGCATCGCACATTCTCCCTCTTTGTGTCCGCCCGGATGCCGCCTTCGCGCATCAGAAGCATAAGGCATGGCATTGCTGCATATAGCATGAACAGGGATTCCATTGCGCCTGGCCCACCGCTAATGTCCGTTAATTCAATTCCACAGCCACAGGATTATGCATGACGGACAAGCCGGTAATTTTAGTGACGGGCGGCGCGGGTTATATCGGCAGCCATGCCGTGCTTGCCCTGCGCGATGCGGGATATGGCGTAGCCGTCATCGACAATCTGACCACCGGCTTTCGTTGGGCCGTACCGGACGATGTCGCCTTTATCCAAGGCGATATTGAAGATCAGGCGCTGGTTGAAAAGTGGATCATCGATCAGGGCGTGCGGGCGATCATGCACTTCGCAGGGTCGATCATCGTCCCTGAATCGGTCGAAAACCCGCTGAAATATTATCATAATAACAGCGTCAAAAGTCGTGCGCTGATTGAAAGCGCGGTACGCACCGATGTGCGGCATTTTATCTTTTCTTCGACGGCGGCAACCTATGGCATTCCCGAAGAAAGCCCGGTGAGTGAAGACGCGCCCAAGCAGCCAATCAATCCCTATGGAATGTCGAAGCTGATGACCGAAATCATGCTGCAGGACGTATCGAACGCGCATGACTTCAATTTCTGTGCGCTCCGCTATTTCAACGTCGCGGGTGCCGATCCGCTCGCTCGCACGGGACAATCGACCGCAGGTGCAACGCATCTTATCAAGGTCGCGGTGGAAGCGGCCCTGGGCAAACGAAGCCATGTCAGCGTGTTCGGCACCGATTATGACACGCCGGACGGCACTGGGGTGCGCGATTATATTCATGTTGCCGATCTTGCCCGCGCCCATGTGCTGGCGCTCGAAGCCCTTATGGCCGACCCTGCAACAAATCATATTCTCAACTGCGGCTATGGTCGCGGCTTTTCGGTGCTGGAGGTGCTCGATGCGGTTGACCGGGTGACGAACATGACGATCGAACGCCGGATGGGGGACCGACGCGCGGGCGATCCCGATTCGCTGATTTCCGACAATCGGGCGATCATGGCGCGCTTTCCCTGGAAGCCTGAACATGCCGATCTGGACCGGATTGTCAGCCATGCCGTCGCCTGGGAGCGGAAATTGAGCGAAATCAGAGGAGACGCTTGACTTTCAGCGGTTGTCCCCATAGGTGGCGGCGTTCAAATTTCTGACAAACCAAAGCTATTGGAAGCGTTTCGACATGAAGATCCGCAATTCTCTGAAGTCGCTCAAGGACCGTCACCGCGACAACCGCGTGATCCGTCGCCGCGGTCGCACCTATGTGATCAACAAGACCAACCGCCGGTTCAAGGCTCGCCAGGGCTGAACGAGCGGTGGGCATAACCGCCGTCATATTTGACGTCGGCAATGTCCTCTATGATTGGAACCCCCGGTTCCTGTACGAGCGCCTGATCGATGACAAGCAGGCGCTCGATGCGTTTCTGCGCGATGTCGTGACGCCGCAGTGGCAAAAGAAGATGCGCCTTTTCTCGCTCATCTCATAGAGATTGCCATCCCCGTCGGGCAATTCAAGATTGCAGAAATTCCCAGCCAATGGGCAATGGCCCGCTTTTCGTGGCCACAAGCTCGATCATCGTCAAACCCTCCTTTCCGCCCGCAATGAAGCTGTTGCGAGGTCGCCGGAAACGGAGGGTCTGGTTTTTCTATGCCTTCTCCAACGTGCACTGCAAGGGGTGCTGATTCTCGCGCGCGAAGTCCATGACCTGACTGACCTTGGTTTCAGCAACTTCATAGCTGAATACCCCGCATACGCCCACGCCGCGCTGATGCACGTGGAGCATGATGCGAGTCGCCTCTTCCATATCCATCTTGAAAAAGCGCTGCAGAACCAGGACGACGAATTCCATAGGCGTATAATCGTCGTTCAGCATCAGCACCTTGTAGGGCGATGGCTTTTTGGTGCGCGTACGTGTGCGGGTGGCAACGCCCAGATTGCTGCCATCCTCGTCGCCCTTGCGTGTCGCCATCATGGCGGGGCCGGCTAATATGTCGCTCAGTTGGTTCATGCGTCCAGCAGGATATGGCATGGTCCGTGGCAAGGGCAAGGGGGAAGACAGGGTTAACGGCCCTATAGTAACGAAAAAAAACGGTCGCCTGTCAACCAGACGACCGTTTTGTTGACAAGGCAGGGCTAGTCATTCGGCAAACCCGCAAAAGCCCATTAGCGAATTTCCGCAATGTCTTTTAGGTCGCCAGTCATTCCATCGCGGCGGTTTGCGACGCTCAAGCCTCACTGAGTCCGTCCCCCTTTTGGACGTCGAGCCTTTTCATCTTTTCTATGAACGTTGTGCGTTGCATGGATAACAGGCGCGCGGCATCGGCAATGACGCCGTCGGCCTGGGTCAGCGCTGCGGCGATATACCGCCTCTCGATCTCCGCGAGATGCTGTTTCAGGTCGATGCCATCAGCGCCGATCGCGGCGGAGAAGTCAGCCGAAGGCATGGCTGGTAGTGACTGCTGGATCAGCTCCGTCGTCGGCGCATTGCTGTGGCGCCGGCGGAAGAGCGCTTCCACCTGATCGGCGCCGATCTGCATGTTGGGAAACAGGATAATAGCCCGTTCCACCACATTGCGCAGCTCACGCACATTGCCGAGCCATTCATGCGTGATGAGACGCGCCATCGCCCCGGGCGTAAAGCTCAGGATGGTTTCGGGGGTGGCCATCTTTGCAAGAAAGAACTGGATTAACGCGGGCACATCTTCCGGCCGATCGCGCAGGGGCGGCAAATGGATCGGGAATACCGCGAGTCGATAGTAGAGATCCTCGCGGAACTGCCCCTTGTCGATTCGCTCCTCCAAATTCTGGTGGGTCGCTGAAATGACCCTTGTGTCAATGTGAATGGGGGAGCTACCGCCGACCCGCTCGATCTGCCGCGACTCCAGGACGCGCAGCAGCTTGACCTGCATGTCAGGAGGCATGTCGCCAATTTCGTCGAGAAACAACGAGCCCCCGTGGGCGTCTTCGAACCGTCCCCGGCGTTGCGCGATCGCGCCGGTGAAACTGCCTTTTTCATGCCCGAACAATTGGGACTCAAGTAGGTCGCGTGGAATGGCGCCGCAGTTGACCGCGATGAAGTGGTTGCGCGCCCGCGCGCTTGCAAGATGAATCGCCGTTGCGACGATTTCCTTGCCGCTGCCGGATGGTCCGGTGATCATCACCGAAGCGTCGGTCCGTGCAACTTGCCATATCAGATCCCTGACCCTGGAGATCGCCCCGCTATCGCCAATGACGACGCCTTCCAGCCACGCCTCGTCCTGTGCGTCTGTTTTTATCGCTCCAGCCATCTTTTCGCGCGCTTGCATCCTTGGAAATTTGCCCTGACGGGCGGCCATGGCTGCCCGTGCGCTGTCGTTGATCGCTGTTCAAAACGCCGTGCCCGTTCGGGGTCGAGCGCTCGCGATCCGGCCGACAATATCATGAGCGCTTTCGCACGGGGGCGCTCTTCAACGCATCTGCGGGGTTGTCCGGCTATGCGATCACAAATGCAAGGGAGCCTCGCCGCCCCACAA
Source organism: Rhizorhapis sp. SPR117 (assembly GCF_021742065.1). The sequence goes on along the minus strand of NZ_JAKKIE010000091.1, from coordinate 2,026 downwards.
CGGCGAAGCTCAATACCTCGGTTCCATCGAACTTATTGATTAATAGGCGATAATGATTAACAAAGAAAGACCAATCGCTGCTCCATTTGCCATAGATCAACCCTGCCTGAGCCCTTCTTTGGCTGGTTCATGTTGCGCCTGTGCTCAGATCGATCGCGGACGAACCGGGCAACGGCAAGGCGAGCGTGCAGTGAGAGCGCGGCAAGGTTCTATGGGCGCCACGAAGTGGCGGTTGATGCTGCCCTAGTGTGAGCTTCGCCGATCCCCAGCGGCAAAGCTCAATCACACGGCCCCTTTACAGAAATTAACCTTAATCGCCGCAGGTTAAGAAATCATTGCATCGCCATATCACCATTGCCAAAGACACAACAAGCTATTGAATTTCAGGCGCTTTGGTGCCAGGTTGAGATTTGGAAAACGGCGGCTTTTCTAGGACGGATCGACATTCAGGATTGAACTAACCCGCTGACGCGGGAGAGGAGCGTGTTTGGAGGAGCAGCCTCCTGATGGGAAGTTGTGGTTGCTGAGACCCACTTCTGATCAGGAGACCAACCCATGACCGACGCCCCGGCAGCGGTGAGCCCGCTGCGTCGTCGCATGATCGACGACATGACGCTTCGTAACCTGTCGCCAGCCACCCAGCGATCCTACCTCCATGCCGTGACGAAGTTCAGTCGGTATTTCGGCCGTTCGCCGGACCGGCTGGGGTTGGAGGATGTCCGCGCCTTTCAGGTGTATCTGGTATCGCAGGGCATTTCTTGGCCTGCGCTCAACCAGACCGTCTGTGCGCTTCGTTTCTTTTATGGCGTGACGCTTGACCGGGCCGAGATTCCCGAGCGGATTGCCTATGCCCGCACGCCACGCAAGTTGCCGGCGATCTTGAGCGCCGACGAGGTCGTGCGCTTCCTTGAGGCCGTGCCGTCGCTGAAGGCGCGCACCGTGCTGACCACAGCCTATGCCGCGGGATTGCGCGCATCGGAGGCGGTAAGCCTGAAGGTCGCGGATATCGACAGCAAGCGGATGGTGATCCAGGTCCGTCATGGCAAGGGCGCCAAGGACCGCACGGTCATGCTGTCACCGCAACTGCTCGGCATTTTGCGGACCTACTGGCGCCTGGTGCGGCCTGCGGACTGGTTGTTTCCCGGACGCGGCGACAAGCCGATCGACGTGCAGGTGCTGCATGCTGCTTGCCGTTCCGCAACCAAGGCGGCAGGATTGACCAAGAAGGTGAGCGTGCACACGCTGCGCCACAGCTTCGCCACCCATCTGCTCGAGAGTGGGGTGGATATCCGGATCATCCAGGTTTTGCTCGGGCACAACAGCCTGTCGACGACGGCGCGCTATACCCATGTCGCGACGACGACGATCGCAAGCACGCAGAGTCCGCTCGATCGCCTCCGCCTCGAAGTGGTGCCACCGGCCTGAGGCGGCGCCATGCGGCCCGCATTGGAGGTGGCGGATGTCTTCCGCCGCCACGGTCCTGTCTATCGCTCCACCCATGACGGTCATCTCGGCCGGGTGGAGCGCCGTGTCCTGGCGGCGATCGAGCTGTGCCGGACCGCCGCGCTTGGCGGTCATGTCGAGTCCTGCGAAGATTGCGCGCACAGCCGCATTGCCTACAACTCCTGCCGTATAGCCCTAGAACCCATTTCGGCTTTTGCCGGGCGCGCCAATATCCGGCTTTAGAAATGTGCACCTGTGCACAAAAGCACGGGACATTACGTAAAATGCAATAATATAAATGGCTTAGCGGCCATTTTTTTCTATTCTTCGTCAAACATAATAACAAGAACAGGCAATTATGAAGACGACCATTGTTACGGGCTGCGACGCCAACTATTACCCACTTCTTCAAGAGCTGATCGCTTCCATTCGGCAATTTCCTGAGTCGAATGCAGTTGATATCTGCGTCATCGACGCGGGGCTCTCCCGCGAACAGGTAGAGGCGCTATCCGCGACAGAACGGACTAGCCCTCGCGCTGCGCGAGCTTGGCCGCCTCGAACGCTCGATCTTCATGCTCGACTG
>NZ_JAKKIE010000090.1 GCF_021742065.1 Rhizorhapis sp. SPR117 | reverse complement strand
GATCTGAGGCTTTTTGTTCAATCCAACTGGTACAGTTTTACACCGGAATCTTGCACAATTTTACCCCGACGTTGACACCAGGTGTAAAGTCGGCTATTGCCTATCCCGGTTTTCTGGGTGGAACCGACTGGGGCGGCGTGTCGGTGGACGTCGATAGGAAGCTTCTCATTGTCAATTCCAATCATGTGGCCAATCGCAATTCATTGATTCCACGCAAGGAGGCCGATCGACTTGGGGTTCGTCCGGCGGACCTGAGCAAGGACATTGCGCCGCCGCACGGCTTGTCGGCACAAGCCGGGACCCCCTATGCGGCCAAGCCGTCGCCCTTTTTGTCACCTCTGTTTGCTCCATGCCAGGCACCGCCCTACGGGCGCTTGACGGCCGTGGACATGATCAGTCGCAAGGTGGTGTGGTCACATCCGATCGGTACGGCGCGGGACAGCGGACCGATGGGCCTATCTTCGCAACTACCGATCCCCATGGGAACGCCCAACATGGGTGGCGCGGTTACCACACGCGGCGGCCTCATATTCATTGCCGCCACCCAGGACCGTTATATTCGGGCATTCGACAGTTCGACGGGGTCTTTGCGCTGGAAGGCCCGTTTGCCGGCCGGAGGCCAGGCTACGCCGATGACATATGTTTCACCCAAGAGCGGACGGCAATTCGTGGTGATCGCAGCAGGCGGGCATTTGATGCTGAATACCAAAATCGGTGATTATATCGTGGCTTACGCTCTACCAAAGGATAGAGCGGACTGACAGAGGGGCGATTGCTCCATCCGGCAGACGAAGACGGGCAAGGCCGAAGGCCCGTGCCTGCAGCCCTTGCGCGGTTTTCGATGCATCGCACAATCCGCGCACCGCGCCTATGCCTGGAGCGTTCCTTCAGTCAGGGAAGCAGTCCCCTGACGGCACTGACAAATGCCAGAGGCTGATCGACCATAAGATGGTGACCGGCAGAGGGTATTCCGACAAAGGGAGTTTGCGGCGGGGTCATATTGCGGTTCGTCTCGACGACTTCCGGGGTTATAATCGCGGATTGCTCGCCCCAAACGAACGCTAATGGACACTTTGCGTTTCCAAGCGCATGCTCAACAGCGTCATCGGATATGAGGCCCCGCGTGGCATCTGAGTCCGGGTCGAAGGACCAACGCCAACCACCGCTTTCCACCTCCGACAGCGAGTGCAGACCGATGAAGTTGAGCAGCCACGGGTTAGGGCACTCCTGTGCCGGTCGCAGCCGGAAACGAGATACCCCCTCTTCGCGGGTTGCAAAAATGGGGCTGACCCACTTTTTACGGTTGGTGAAGGGATCGACCGGAGGTGGTGCAAAACCAGTATCTGCAAGAATCAATCCTCCGAAACGCTCGCCCCCTTCCCCGGCAACCTCCAGCAGAGCGGGCAAGCCACCGATCGAGTGCGCGACGATCCACGGCTTTTGCGGCCCCGCAAAAAGACCCAGCGACTCCGCTGCTGCTGCAAGCTCCTTACGGTGTATGTCGTAGCTGTACTCTGGCCGCCAAGCCGAATGACCCATGCCCGAAAAGGAGAATCCGCCCACGCGATACTGATCGGAAAATAGCGGCGCGAACGGCCTCCACCAGTCCGCATGGGCACCGTTACCGTGAACGAACAGAAGGCCTGGTCGCCCGACGTCACCCCAGGACAGCGTTTCAATCTCTGCACCCTCGACAAGGATCTTCTTACGCGTGACGGGCGCCTCGATCGCCGCGTTGAACCACTCCGGAGCGCCGGTCATGCTCCTGTGAACCTTGCCTGCCGTTTGTCAGCTGCGGCATCCAGCCCCTCTCGGTGATCCTCCGTCATGTGCAGCAGGGCCTGTGTCGAAGCAGCGAGGTCAAGGGCCGCGTCATAGTTGCTCGTCTGCCCTTGCCGCATCATACGCTTGGTCAGGCGCAAGGCCTGAGGCGGCATTGCTGCAATCCTGACTGCCAGAGCCATGCTTTCATCGATCAGCGCTTCCGGCGCGACGACACGGCTAACCATGCCCCATTCACAGGCAGTGTGAGCATCAATCACATCTCCGGAAAAAAACAGCTCGGCAGCCCGGCTGTGACCAATGACCCGTGGAAGCAGCCAAGCGCCCCCGTCGCCCGGGACGAGCCCAAGCTTTAAAAAGACCGCACCAAAACGAGCATTCTCGGAAGCAATACGAATGTCGGCAAAACAGGCCAGATCACATCCGAAACCGATAGCCGGCCCGTTAACCGCGGCGATCAAGGGGACATCAAGGCCGTACAAGGCATGAGCGATGGCATGAATCCGTCTGCGGTAGCCGTTGCGAAGTTCGATCCCATTGCCGGAAAATGCACCGGTCCGTTCGCGCATCGCCTTGAGATCCCCGCCAGCGGAAAAGGCCTTCCCTGCCCCGGTAAGAATTATGCAGCGCACCTCATTATCCTCGTTCAGTGCGCTGAACAGCGTTGCAAATTCTTCTCCGTCGCCCGAATCACCCAAAGCGTTACGCTTGTCGGCGCGATTTATCGTGACAATAACGACATGACCGCGCCGTTCGACTTCAAGTAACTTCACTATATTTTACCCCGCACACGCTCTGACAGTTTTGACCGGCGTTCGAAACGCACTATGAGTTGAAGCCGGAAAGTTTCCGACGGTATCGCTCCATAACTTATCTACCGCGATCACCACAGTTTATGGCACAGGTCCGTGCGCCCGCGCTATTGAAAATTTTGTTGCGTGATCCACCTCATCCGCTAACGAGTGGCCTATTCCGAAGTAGGCGTTCCCGGATTTCTTGTCGAGGAGGCACATATGACTGAAGCTTATATTATCGATGCTGTACGAACCCCGCGTGCGATCGGCAAGGTTGGTAAGGGTGCCCTTGCGCATCTCCATCCACAGCACCTCGCCGCCACCGTTCTCAAGGCGATTGCCGAGCGTAACAAGCTTAACACGGCAGACATCGATGACGTGATCTGGTCGGTCAGTGTCCAGAAGGAAACGCAGGGCGGCAACATGGGGCGGCTTGCTGCGTTGGACGCCGGATACAGCCCCAAGGCGTCCGGCCTGACCCTGGACCGTGCATGCGGCGGCGCAATCACTTCGGTCAGCCTGGGGGCTGCCCAAATAATGACGGGTATGGAAGATCTCATCGTTGCCGGCGGCACCGACATGATGAGCCTTCAGGCACAGGTCGCACAGCGCGAGATGGATTCAGGCACCTTCCTGCCACTCGGTGCTGGTAACTCCCGCCTGCAGGCTAAACACCCGCAGTCCAACCAGGGCGTTTGCGCTGACGCCATCGCGAGCCTCGAAGGCATCGATCGCGACGCACTGGACAGGATCGGTTATGAGAGCCAACAGCGAGCCGCAGTCGCTATCGCAGAGGGTCGGTTCGACAAGAGCACTGTTCCCGTGCTGGACGATGACGGAAATGTCATTCTCGATAAGGAAGAGTTTCCGCGGCCTCAGACGACACTCGAAAGTTTGGGGCAGCTCAAACCCGCTTTCGCCGCGATAGCGGAGATGCCGGCGGACGCCGAGGGTACGACATTCAGCCAGATCATCACACGCAAATATCCGGATGTAACGATCACGCCTGTCCATCATGCCGGGAACAGCTCGGGCGTGGTCGATGGTGCGGCGGCTGTACTTCTGGCTTCCCGCGCTTATGCGAAGGAACATGGCCTCAGGCCGCGCGCGCGCATCGTCGCCACCGCCAATGTCGGCGATGACGCCACGCTCATGCTGAACGCGCCCGTTCCTGCTGCACGAAAGGTACTGGAAAAGGCCGGCCTGGCGATCTCGGACATCGACTTATGGGAGATCAACGAGGCCTTCGCCGTTGTAGTCGAAAAATTCATCCGCGACCTGGGTCTTGATCGCGCCAGGGTCAATGTGAACGGTGACTCGATCGCGCTGGGCCATCCCGTGGGCGCAACCGGGGCGATCCTGATAGGAACCGTTCTGGACGAGCTTGAGCGCACGGGCGGCAGATACGGCCTTGTCACCATGTGTGCAGCCGGCGGCATGGCTCCCGCCATCATTATCGAACGCGTCGACGACTTCGTCGACTGATACAATCACTGGCCGGGGAGCCGCCATAGGTGCTCCCCGGCCAGTGAGAATTGCTGCCCGAATTGGTCGGGCTGACCAGCCGCCATGCACCGCTAACACTCGCGCTGCAAGACGGCACAATTCCTCAATTGATCATGATAACGCCCTTGTCGGCAAAGTCGCCAATTTGCTGCTCGGTGTAGCCCAGCTCTGTCAAAACAGATTCGGTTTCCTGACCGCAAAGTCCAGCACCAGCAGCCACAGTTCCCGATCGCGAAAATTCGACGAGTGGCTTGAGTCGGGGCACTTCGTCGAGGATCGGATGCATGACCGAAGTCATCCATTCCAGCTGCCTGCCGAGCTTGTTTTCTTCACAATAGTTCGACTCAAGCGGTCCTCGCGCCGCCACGACGCAGCCCAAAGCTTCAGATGCGATAAGATCTTCCCATTCCTGCGCTGCCCTGGTGGAAAAGATCGCAGACAGCGCTTCAATAAGGTCGTTGGCGTTGCGGCGCCTCGATTCATCGCTGGAAAAACGCGAATCCGCCGCTAGCGCTTCGCCGCCGGGCAACAGCGTCATGAGCTTGCTCCACTCGTGTTCGTGCTTGATAGCCAGGAAGATAAATTCCCCATCCAGCGCGGCATACAGGCAGTAGAGCGCATCGAAGCCATAAATTTCCTCATCGACGCATGCCGGCGCTGGCCGTCCCTCATATTCGATCGCGATATCCGAAAGACCGTGTGCCGCGCTCGACAACATCGATGTAAGCAACTCCTGCCCGCTACCGCCCCGTTTTCGGACGAGAATTGCAAGGGCCATTGCGCTTGCGACAGTAATCGCCGCCAAACCGTCTGCGTTGCCGACCCCCATCGCCGCCGTGGCCAGACGCGCGGCCGAATCGCGGATTTCCCGAATGGAAAGATCGCCTTCCGGCGTGTTTCCGCCTGCATTCCGCCACGCAAGGCCAGACGCGGCACCAATCGTCGGTGCGAATGCCGGACGGCGCGCGTAAGGCCCGTTGATGCCGTAGCCGGGCGCATTCATGTAAATAAGGTTGGGGTTGCGCTCTCGAAGGGTCTTGGCGTCCAGCCGAAGGCGCTCGGCCGATCCTTCGCGAAACGAGCAAAGGACGATATCGGCCTTGTCGATCACGCGCATCGCAATCTCGTGTCCTTCGGGCGTCCTCAGATCGACCGCGACCTACTCTTTGCCATACATGCATTTCATTGCCCCCGCTTCGGGGAACGGAAGCATGTTGCGCATAGCGTCGCCGGTCAGCTCTTCCAGCTTGATCACACGAGCGCCAAGTTCGCCAAGTAGCGTCGCACCATAGGGCGCCGCATAAAAGCTGGAAAGCTCGACAATAGTCAGTCCTTCGAAAGGGGCCTTGCTGGACGGGTCTTGGCGAACCGAGGTGCGTTTGCGCTCTGTCGCGACCTCGCCCGCCTGCGCCCGAATGTCAGCGTCGAACTCACCAAGACGCGGTGCAGGCCGCCGAACCTCTGCGGGCGTGGCAGAAAAATGGGCCAGCGGTCCGGGTAGGCGCACAAGTCCTCGCTCCTCATCCTGCAACTCGATGACCATCTTGTTCCAGATCATCTGCGGATGGTGAAGCAACTCGCTATCCTTGCGGAATACCTCGCCCCATACGTTGGGATCCTTTTCGAACTCGGCCATCCATTCGTCGACCGTCTTTTCACGTACCTTGTTGAGCAGAATTTCCCAAAAGGCGATCCGCTTGTCGATGTCTTCGAACTCTGGCGCGGTTGACCACTCCGGATCGTCGAACATCCAGGAAAGACCGAACATCTTCATCATGGCCTTGAATAGATGATTGGCGCTCTGGGAGAATTGCAGCCAGCGTCCATCTTTCGTAAGCGCGATCAGCAAGAGGAACGAGATACCGCCGGTCGGCACGTTGTCGACCATTCGCGGCGTCTGTACCATCCCACCAGCGAAACGCTGCGCGAGCGTCCACATCGGAATGCCGAAAATGTCGTAGATCGAAAGGGCCTTGCCCATATTGACTTCGACCTTTTGACCTACGCCGCTATCCTCGCGCTCGGTAAGCGCGGCAATAGTCCCCTGGATGGCCAGCTGACTTGCGGCGAAGCATGCGTAATCGGTGGCACAGAAGCACGGCCCCTTGCGATCGGCGAGCCCTTCGAGGCTCCAGTACATCCCCAACCGCGCGGCGACAATGCCTTCATACCCCGGAAGATGCGACAAGGGGTTGCCGCTACCAAAGCCGGTGATGGAGACATAGATCAGACCGGCGTTGCGTTCCACCAACCGCTCATATCCAATCCCGAGCCGATCGGTCACGCCCGGGCGGAAACTGTCAATCACTACGTCGGCATCGTCCACCAGACCCAGGAACAGTTGCACATCATCTGAAGCTTTAAGATCGAGTTGAACCGAGCGTTTGCCCCGACCCCATAAAGGCCAGGCGGCGGCTGAACGAAGACCTGCGCCGCCCGGCCTTTCGATCTGGATCACATCAGCGCCAAAGTCGGCAAAAAACTGACTTACCTGAGCACCTGTCCGGGCGTCGGACAAATCCAAAATTTTCAGGCCCTTTAGCGCAGTCGTCATTTTCCACTCCAATCCCAAGCAGGCCCATATTCAAGAAAAATCACGATGGATCAGGCATCGCCCGCGATCAACCATGTTGGTCCGCAACCACTGAAATTCTTAGCTGACGCGTCAGAATATCTGGCTCCATTTGACGCAGCGCGTATCGAGCGGGGGCCGGAAGACAAAAAGCAGGTTCGATCTCTGTGATGTCGCCCGATACAGCATGATTCTATATAATGGGAACGTGTCTGTCTTGCCTTGAGGACAAACTGGCGCGGCTGGAATCAATCGCACATCACTTCGAACTTAGAAAAGAACAGGTAGCATTGAGCGACGCTGCCAAACTGCCATCCGCGATTCATCACTCGTGCGAACCGCGCCCCTCATCGAGAGCTGACCAAAAGAAAGGGCGGAACCCCGAAAACACCGAGCTCCGCCCAAAAATCCGAAGTAAAGTAAGATGCCGCGCAGAACCGCAGGGTCAACCGCCTGCGATTTCCGCCATCAGTTCGACCACGTCGTCGGTCGGCCGGTTGAGCGACAAGCCCTTGAGACCGAGCGACGTCGTGTCCTCCCATGCTCTCCAGCGTTCACGGATGCGCTCGGGCGGTCCCAGCAGCGCCTGATCGTCGACGAAATCATCAGGAACGGTGGCTTCAGCTTCTTCCTTGTGGCCGGCCAGGAACAATTCCTGAATTCGCTTCGCCTCGGCCTCGTAACCTGCGGCCACCATCATGTCGTTGTGGAAGTTCTTGCCCTTGGCACCCATCCCGCCGACGTAAAGCGCCAGTTGCTTCTTGAACGGCGCCATTGCGGCGCGCACGTCACTGTCGATACGAACGGACAATGTCCCGTGGATCTGGAAATCATCGAGGGTCTTGCCATCCGTACGACGCGCGATCCCTTCCTGAAGAAGTGTCGAAAAACGCTTTGCCGTATTGGGCATCCACTTGGTATCAGCAACCCAACCGTCAGCAATTTCACCCGTCATCCGCATATTGGTATCGGTGAAGGTACCAAGCACGATCGGGATGTTGGGATTGCCGTGGAGAATGCTCTTGAGCGGCTTGCCGAGGCCGGTTGCATCCGGACCACGATAGGGAAGGACGATTTCCTTGCCATCATGGGTTACAGGCTCCTTGCGCTCGAGGATTTTTCGCACAATCGCGACATAGTCACGAATTTTAAAATTGGGTTTACCCCACGGCTGGCCATACCAACCTTCGACAATCTGTGGGCCCGAAACACCGAGGCCGGCGATCATTCGGCCTTCGCCGACCATGGCGTCGATCGTCTGGATCGTCATCGCGAAATTGGCAGGTGTCCGCGCCGCGATCTGACAGACCGCTGTCCCCAGGCGCAAACGCTTGGTAAGGGCGCCGATGTAGGCGAGCGGCGAAAGGGCGTCGGACCCGTAAGCTTCCGCAGTCCATACCGAATCATAGCCCAGCTCTTCCGCTCGCAGAATCTGCTTGATCGGCAGGGCCATTTTGGCCTCGGAGTAGTAGAGGTTAATGCCCAGTTTAACAGGAGAATTTAAAAGCTTCATATCACACCATGTCTCGCCTTCCGATTATCTACCTATAGATCAATAGTTAGAATTGTAAAGGTGCTTTCGGCCACGATCTGCTTGGCTTGGCGATCGATCATCAGACATAATCCATGCCTTGCGCGACAGGTTGGCTGAAACGGACGGATAGCCACTCACCTGATAGATGAGCTGCTCCAGCTCCTCGATTGTAGCCCCGTTTCGTATCGCCGCCGGAAAATGAATGCTGAGTTCGTCTGTGGCGCGAAGCGTGCACAATATCGCAACGGTAATGAGGCTTCGCGTGCGCAAACCAAGCGACTTGTCTGTCCACAATGGTTCGAACTCGTTGTTCATGGCCCGTCTGGGAGAGCACGGGTGTCTCCCAAGTGTGAGGGATGAGTAGGCTCAATTTCACGCAGCCTTCCTTCGCTAAGTCAGTCAGGCGACCATCGACCAGAATTGGGGGCGCGACGGCTTTGCTAGCGCAGTTACCATTCCGTCCATCGAGCCGGTCTCCGTGCGCCAGGCGATATATTTCTGATAGGCTTCGACGCTGTCCCAGTTTTCGAGCAAGATAATGCGATTGGGATCCTCATGGCTGCGATAGGCGTTTACGCTGCGGCATCCCGGAAAGGCGCGCGTTTCTTCAAGAGCTGCCGCGAAGCCCTTGATCATCGGCTCTACTGCTTGCTCTTTGAGCTCCATCTCGAATGTTACGGCTACACCGCAGTCTGCATCCTGTGACATCGTCTCTCCTCTACCCTATGGCTTGAGCGCCCGCCGACGGGCAACCCGAGCGGCTTTCGGTTTCTCCTCAAGCAGGCACATTGGTCACAACCGCTTTGGCCTGCAAGCCTTGTATCTGCCAGAAAACGCTTCATCCGCATCGCCTAGAAGTCGTTAACTTAGCCCTATCTTTCGGTCATCAAAGCCGCACCACATGGCGATCTTCAACCAATTCCATGCGGCTGACGATTATTTGTGGATCGTCACCCGCTGCATCAACTCAACTGTCAACGTCGGGGTAAAATTGTGCAAGATTCCGGTGTAAAACTGTACCAGTTGGATTGAACAAAAAGCCTCA
>NZ_JAKKIE010000009.1 GCF_021742065.1 Rhizorhapis sp. SPR117 | reverse complement strand
CGCAGCCATCCCGACAACTTCTCTGCAAACGGATCCAGCTTGCTCGGGCGAACAGACGTCCTGAATACGGGTTCTAGCGTGTCAGTTCGCAAATATTTGCGGATCGTGTTCCGCGACAGCCCTGTGCGGCGTTCAATCTCTCGGATCGGTATCCCTTGCCGAAAACGCCAACGACGTATCACACTCAGTAAATCCATGTTGATCACTCCTTATCCCCCCGACCAGACAGTCAGGGAGTGGTTCAAACATGGGTCAAATCTCAGTGAAAATTTATGCCGCTACCGGGTCACTTCTCAGCGACAATCAACACACAGCTCTTACACGACACGCGCAAACGGAAACGGGCAGCTTTCACTGCCCGTGTAACCCATTGTAAATGCTTGGTAATTTTGGTCGGGGCGAGAGGATTCGAACCTCCGACCCCCACACCCCCAGTGTGATGCGCTACCAGGCTGCGCTACGCCCCGACCAGAGGGGCGGCATTTAGGCCGATCGGCGCGGCGTTGCAAGAGCGATGGCCCACTATGTCGGAATTTTGTTATCCTGCTAATCGGCCCGCTAATCGGCCCGCAAATCGGGTTGCGTTGCCGTTCTTGTTTGTGATAGCCGCCCGCCCTTGCTATTGGGCGAAATCCTATAACCAGTTCCTTTCGGAATCGAGACAGTTTTCATGTTCATATCTTCTGCTTTTGCCCAGACCAGTGGTGCAGCCGGTGCCGGTAGCGCGAACTTCATTGTTCAGTTGTTGCCGCTTGTTCTGATTTTCGTGGTCTTCTATTTTCTGCTGATCCGTCCGCAACAGAAGAAAATGAAGGACCATCGCGCGACGATCGCAGCGGTGAAGAAGGGTGATCAGGTCATCACCGCAGGCGGCCTGGTTGGCAAGGTTCTCCGCGTCGACGAAAACTATGCCGATGTCGAAATCGCCACGGGCGTCAAGGTGAAGGTCGTCAAATCGACACTGTCCGATGTTGTCCAGCCGGGCAGCGTCAAGCCGGCGAACGATTAATCCACCATGCTCGATTTCCCCCGATGGAAAATATGGCTGGTCACGTTAACGCTCGTCGTTGGTGTTCTTTTTTCCATCCCGAGCTTCCTGCCCGACAGGCTGGTCACCCAGCTGCCATCGGCCTTGCAGACGCGAATCAACCTTGGCCTCGATCTGTCTGGCGGCAGTCACATCCTGCTGGAAGCGGATACGAAGGACGTCGCCAAGCAGCGGCTGCAAAATATGGAAGAAACCGTGCGCACCGAAATGCGTCGGGGCGATCCAAAGATTTCCATCGGTGACATCTCTCGCCGTGGCGACAAACTATCCTTCATGGTGCGGGATGGTGCGCAGGTCGATGCGGCGGTCGAACGCATTCGTTCGCTGACGCAGGGCGCGGGCATGACGGGCAAGCGCGACTGGGATGTCGCTGTCGTTGACGGCAATACCGTGGTGATGACGCCGACGGCTTCCGGTCTGGATGCCGCGATCGAGAGCGCCATGGAAGTGGCGACCGAGGTAATCCGCAAACGTATCGACGAAATGGGAACCAAGGAACCCACGATCATTCGGCAGGGTGCGAATCGGATCGTGGTTCAGGTGCCGGGCCTTCAAAATCCGGAAGCGTTGAAATCTTTGCTCGGCAAGACGGCTAAGCTGGAATTCAAACTGGTGGACGTGACCGCCGATCCCGCCGAAATAGCACAGGACCGTGCACCCGTCGGCAGCGAAATCCTGCCTTATCCTACTAATCCTTCAGGCATTCCCGTTATCGCGGTCAAGCGGCAGGTGATGATCAGCGGCGACCAGTTGATCGACGCTCAGCAGGGATATAGCCAGGAAACCAACGAAGCCGTCGTCAACATTCGCTTTGATGGTGCCGGTGGACGCAAGTTCGCGCGCGTGACGACCGAAAACGTCAACCGTCCGTTCGCCATCATATTGGATGGTACGGTCTTGTCGGCACCCAATATCAACGAACCCATATTGGGTGGATCGGCCCAGATTTCGGGTAGCTTCACCGTGGCAAGCGCCAACGAATTGTCCATCGCGTTGCGTTCGGGCAAGCTGCCTGTCGCCTTGACGGTGGTGGAGGAACGCACGGTCGGCCCGGACCTTGGCGCGGATTCGATCCAGAAGGGCGTGCTGGCTTGCCTGATTGCGACGGTTGCGGTGTTGATCTTCATGATCGTGACCTATGGCCGCTTTGGCGTGTATGCGAATGTAGCGCTCATCGTTAATATTTTCCTGATCGTTGGTATCATGGCAATTTTCAATGCCACCCTGACGTTGCCGGGTATTGCGGGCTTTGTGCTCACGGTCGGCGCGGCGGTCGATGCGAACGTGCTGATCAACGAGCGAATCCGCGAGGAACAGCGACGAGGGCGCGGCATCATCCAGACCATTGAAGTGGGCTACAAGGAAGCCAGCCGGGCTATTTTCGACGCCAATATCACCAATGTCATTGCCGCTACGCTGATGTTCTATTTCGGGTCCGGCCCGGTGCGCGGTTTTGCCGTGGTGCTGGTCATCGGCATCATCACCAGCGTATTCACAGCCGTCACCGTATCGCGGATGCTGGTCAGCTTCTGGTTGCGCACGCGGCCGACGCAGCTTGTGATATAAGGGGCGAGGAAAGATCATGCGACTTTTGAAACTTGTCCCGGACAACACCAATATCAGTTTTCTGAAGTGGCGGAATATCGCCATGGCGATCAGCTTTTTGATGATCGTGGCATCCATCGCACTGGTTGCGGTCCGGGGGCTTAACCTGGGCGTCGATTTCGTTGGCGGTCAGATGGTTCGGGTCACGTTCCAGCAACCGCCCAATCTGGATGATCTGCGCAAACGCGTCGGCGCGCTCGGCCTTGGTGACAGCACAATCCAGCAATTCGGCGGTCCCAATGACGTGACCATCCGCACCTCCTTGCCGCAAGGTGGCGAGGGCGCTTCGAACCAGGCAGCCATTGCCCTGAAAAAAGCAGTGATCAATGGCTATCCCGACGCGGAATTTGGCAGTGTCGATGCGGTGTCGGGCAAGGTGTCGGGCGAACTGTTCCGCACGGGCGCTTATGCCATGCTGTTCGCCATGATCGCTATTTCCATCTATATCTGGTTCCGCTTCGAATGGCAGTTCGGTGCCGGCGCGCTATTCGCCCTGCTGCATGACGTGTCGCTGACTTTCGGCTTTTTCGCGCTGACCCAGCTTGAATTCGACCTCAACATCGTCGCCGCCGTTCTGACGATCATCGGCTATTCGCTTAATGACACCATCGTCGTTTATGATCGTATCCGCGAAAATTTGCGTAAATATCGCAAGATGGAAATCGTGCCGATCCTCGATCTATCGATCAATGAAACGCTCGCCCGGACCATCATGACCTCGCTCACCATGATCATTGCGCTGGTTGCATTGCTGGTCTTTGGGCCTGAGGTGATATTCGGTTTCACCGCTGCCATGCTGCTTGGCATTTTCGTCGGGACATATTCGTCGGTCTATATGGCCGCACCTATATTGGTATGGGCCAAGGTCGGACCGCATAGCTTCGTACCCAAGGAAATGGGACCAGCGGCGGGTGCGGAACGGATAGGCCGTGCGGAGCCCATGGGCGATCAATGATGGAACTGCATCGTGATCCCGACGCGCCGGGGCCGGTTATTACCGGCTTTTCGGGGTCCGGGTTTCGCGTGCAGGATACAGTCTTTCCCGATGGCCTGATGCTGACCCCGGATCGGGCCGTTCCATGGAACGCACCGCCGGTCGAAAGCCTCGGCATCGCAGATGTCGCAGACCTGATCGCACTTGACCCGCCGCCGGAATTCCTGCTGCTGGGCACGGGAGGCACCCTCGTTCATCCTCCTCGCGCCTTTGTCCGTTCATTGGAAGAACGGGGTATTGGCGTGGAGGCGATGGACAGCCGCGCCGCCGCCCGCGCATGGGGTGTATTGCGGGCTGAAGAGCGCTGGATTGTCGCGACGTTCCTGCCTTTGTGACATTGCCCCGGCAAAGCGGCATGATGGGAGGCCAGCATGATCCAGAACGGTCCGCTGAAGATCAAGATACAGATTTACTGTCACGACGAAATCGCCATGGGACCGGGCAAGGCCGACCTTCTGGAAGCTATCGGGAAGGAGGGCTCCATTTCGGCCGCCGGACGGGCGCTGGGCATGAGCTACCGGCGCACATGGTTGTTGGTCGACGTAATGAACCGCTGTTGGCGCGCGCCACTGGTGGAAACTTCCGCAGGCGGCAGTCATGGCGGCGGTGCGCGGCTATCGTCGCTTGGGACTGCGATATTGCAGGGCTATCGCAAACTTGAACAACGTTGCGCCGATGCTGCGCAAGGTACGGTCCTCGATGGCCTGTTAAATGAGTTGCTGCCTGAACCATTACCGTTTCGGCAGGAGCGCCCCGACACTTGAGTGTTTCCCGTTTCGCTATATATGTGGAAATATAGTGAAACAAGGAAGTGCGTGACCCACATTGTCAAATTTCTGCTGTCGGCGATGGCGCTGTTCTGTGCGGCCCTTTCGCCGGCTGTAGCGGGTAATCGGCCGCCTCTCGTGCTGGCGGCGGCCAGCCTGCAGGAATCGCTGACGGCGGCGGCGGACGCATGGTCGGCGAAAGGGCATGAAAAGCCGCTGCTGTCCTTTGCTGCATCATCGGCCTTGGCGCGGCAGATCGAGGCAGGCGCCGCTGCGGATATTTTCATTTCCGCGGATGAATCCTGGATGGACCAGCTTGCGGAAAAGGGGTTGATCCGCCCGGCAACGCGCGCCTCCTTTCTCGCAAACCGGCTGGTGCTGATCGCTCCGACGGGGAGCCGAGCGAAGGCGCCTATCCGCGAAGGCTTTCCTTTGGCGCGGCTTTTGGGGAAAGGCCGATTGGCGATGGCCGACCCCGATGCGGTGCCGGCTGGCAAATATGGCAAGGCCGCGCTCATGTCGCTTGGCCTATGGAAAAGTGCTGAATCCCGCTTGGCGCGCGCTGAAAATGTGCGTGCGGCGCTGGCGCTGGTCGAACGTGGCGCGGCGCCGCTTGGCATTGTGTATGCGACGGACGCGCGGGCGTCCCGCAAGGTCAGCGTCATCGGCGTGTTTCCTGACAATAGCCATCCGCCGATCACCTATCCGGTCGCTTTATTGAAAACGGCGCGCAGTCCCGATGCAGCGGCGTTCCGGGCGTTCCTGATCTCGCGCCAGGGCAGGGCTATTTTCGCCCGTTATGGCTTTGCGTCGGCAGCGCGATGACAGTGTTCGCGCCGGACGATTGGGAAATCATTGCCCTTTCGCTGAAGGTGAGCGGCGTGGCGGTGGCGGTCAG
Organism: Rhizorhapis sp. SPR117; assembly: GCF_021742065.1. The sequence goes on along the minus strand of NZ_JAKKIE010000009.1, from coordinate 91,102 downwards.
TCTGCCTTTGGCCTTTGGTCTTGCCTGGCTGTTGGCACGGGGGCGTTTTCCGGGAAAGCTTTTGCTGGACGGATTGGTCCATTTGCCGTTGGTACTGCCCCCGGTGGTGACGGGATGGCTGCTGCTGCTGCTATTTGGCCCCGCAGGTCCGATCGGGCGTTGGTGCGAACAGTGGCTTGGGCTTGTTTTCATGTTCCGCTGGACCGGGGCCGCTCTGGCCGCCGCCATCATGGCATTGCCGTTGATGGTGCGTGCAATTCGCCTGTCGATTGAGGCGATCGACAGACGGCTGGAGGATGCGGCGCGGACATTGGGAGCACCCCCCCTGCACATGTTCCTGACGATCAGCCTGCCATTGTCGCTGCCCGGCATATTGGCAGGAGCGATGCTGGGATTTGCCCGTTCCCTGGGTGAGTTCGGGGCTACTATCACGTTCGTTTCCAACATTCCGGGGGAAACGCGGACGCTGCCCATCGCCATCTATTCGGCATTGCAAATCCCCGGCGCGGAAAATGTGGTGACGCGGCTGGCGATCATATCGGTGCTGCTCTCACTCGTTGCGCTCGTCGCGTCTGAAGCGATGGTGCGCCGGGCCAATGGCGGGGCTGTTCGCCATGTCCTTTGAAATTGCGGTTCGCCGCCGGATGGGCGATGTCGACATTCGCCTGTCATTGAACGCCGGCCCCGGTCTGACCGCGCTGTTCGGACCATCGGGGGCGGGCAAGACCAGTCTGCTCAACATGGTCGCGGGACTGCTGCGGCCTGACGAGGGACGCATCGCGGTGGCGGGCGAGGTGTTGTACGATAGTGCATGCGCCATCGACCTGCCGCCCGAACAGCGCCGCGCCGGTTATGTATTTCAGGATGGCCGCCTGTTCCCGCATAAACGGGTGCGCGCCAATTTGCTGTATGGCCTGCATCTGGCGGCTCCTGAGCATCAGTGGTTGTGCCTGGATGATGCCATTGCGTTTCTGGGTATAGGTCACCTGCTTGAACGCTGGCCGCGTACATTATCGGGCGGTGAGGCTCATCGGGTGGCGATCGGCAGAGCGCTGCTCAGCGGCCCGCGCTTCCTTCTTATGGATGAGCCGCTGTCATCACTCGACGCGCTGCGCAGGGAGGAGATCATGCAGGTCATCGAACGCATCCGCGACGAATTGAAATTGCCGATCCTGTATGTCAGCCATGAAAGGGCGGAGGTCGAACGATTGGCTACCCGGATCGTACCCGTCGATCTGGCGCGTGAACGATGAAGTCACCCGTCCTGCCAGTGCGCAAAAAACGGTTTCGTGATCAGCATCGGCAGCAGACGATACAGTCAATGGGAACAAGCCCGACAATTTGCCGTTAGTCAGGCGAGCTTGCAGTCAGCCGGTCCGAGGAAAGGTGCGGAGCCATGTCTCAGCATGACGATATTGCGCTTCGCGTAGCCCGCCTGGGAAAAGCCGTTGGCACCAATGGACCAAGTATCGTGATCGCCGAGAGCTGCACAGGCGGCATGCTATGTGGAGCTATCGTCTCCGATCCTGATGTCAGTGGTGCACTGGAGCGTGGTTTCGTCGTTTATTCCATCGATGCGAAATGCGAATTGCTCAACCTTGAGCGCGAGCGGGTCGAAGCCTGCGCCGGGGTGAGTAAGGATATCGCCATCGCCATGGCCAAGGCAGCGCTGGATCGCAGCCATGCAGATATAGCTATGGCGATCACTGGCTTTGCTGGCCCGCAGGAGCATGACGAGGAAGTGGGCCTCGTCCACATCGCCCTTATCGGGCGTGACGGAAAGCCGCGCCACCACATCTGTCATTTTGGCGATGTGGGGCGAGAGGTTGTCTGCCGAAAAACAGTATTGGTCGCCCTCGAACTGCTGACAGATGCGGCCGCCGATCCGTAGTCCGGGCTTTAGATCTTGCCCAGTTCGCTTCGGAAGAACAACCTTTTCAGGCTTTCTCGCCGGGGGAGGGATTTTCCGTTGTTCGCCGGGGCTTGCTTCGCTTCACGTCTGGCCGCGAGGTAAGACGGATCAAGCATGGACAGGAGCGTTAGGGGAAGTGCGGCCATCGGCCAGCGAATTTGAACCAGACGCCGCCAATATTGCAAGCGGGCGCGGACACCCGCCACGAGGGCGTCGGGCACATCTATTCGGAGCATTTTCCGCGCCGTGAGCAGCTGCGTCTTCATCGCGTTATGCGCATAGGGTTGTCTGAATAGCCGGTCCAACTGCTGCCACTGCAAATCGTCAAAGTTCGCGACCAGGTGCTGGATGTCGATCAGGTGACGTAGGTCGATGCGGCCGCGCAGATAATCCCTGCCTTTAAGCTGATCATGCAGCAGGAGGATCGAGGCGCACGCAACTGCGGAGGGTAATAAGGCGGTGCTTCCCGAAAGATGGATGGGCGATGCATCGCATGCCAGATCCGTGAATTGGTAAAACAACGTTTCGCCACCGCCATATCCGGTATGCAGGTCGATGGTGCCGGCATCTTGCGGTCGCCAGAGAACGGCCGGCACTTCAGGGCGAAGTGCTGGAAATTCCAGTTGATAGCCGATGGCGCTCAATTGCTCGATCGTCGTATGGAAATGGTCCGTAGGCACCATGATATCCAGATCCGCCAGCATCCGCTGCCCTCGCCGGTCGGGGTCCGTGCTCGCCAGCCAGGCAGAGCCTTTCAGCAGGATCGGCCGGGTGCCATGCGCATTCATGACGGCGCAAGCCTCATCCAACTGGTCGAGCAGGCGCTGATTACGCTGCTCGTTACGGGTCAGTATCTCGCGGAGGAACGTGTGAACATCCGATGGCAGCGCGGCAAGGTGCCCAGCATCCATGAGACGGGCCGAAAGAGCGGGCGTACAAAGCGTCTTGTTGGCAAGGGCGATTACGCGTGCCCAGTCGGGTGTTGCGGGCATGTCTCCTTGCAGACCGACCAACAGATCATTGAGATGGTTAAGCCGCGCCATCGGCGCACAGCCTGTCGAGCAGCGCAGCCGCTTCATCGAGATCGTCATAGTGCAGTTCGAACGCCCGGGCTGCCGCCACGGTGCGGATAAGGGTATCGAGTGCGGCGCGGTCTACCTCGCCGTTCGCCGATGCGGCTTCGGAGAGCAGCTGCCTGATTACGCGCGCGGGCTGAAGTGGCTCCAGCCGCGCGGCCCCGCCCTTGCTTCGCCGCAACATCACGATCCATCCAACGGACAGCGATGCTTGTTCTATCGGTCCGGGCGGGACGAGATAGCGGACGCGCTTGCCATCGGGCCTCCAGTGGGTTGCGGACTGGAGACGGTCGGCATATCTGGCGCTCATCAGCGGCCATGCCCCGGACTTGACCGTTGGAAGGAAGGGCAAACCCTGAACCTGACCGTCGGCATTGAACATGGTGATGTCATCGCCCTGATAGGCAAAGCCATTGGCGAGCAGCCAAGAGGTCAGGGTGGTCTTGCCCGCCCCCGGCCTGCCGGTCAGCAGGAGCGCTCGTCCATTGCGGTGCAGACAGGCGGCATGAAGCGCCAGAGACCAGCATGGGTCATTGATAATGTCCTGCATCAGGCGCGCCTTGACGATGGTCGCCGCCTGCGCCGGTTGCAGGATCGTTGCCTGCCCGCCATCCCGGCTGAACAGGGCCAAACCGTGCAAAGACCAGATGTCATAACGCCGCTCAATAGCAGCCGGTTGACCTTCGAGATGGGCAAAGACAGGTGCAATGTGATCGGCCAAAGCCTGATCATGGTATCGCAGCGCCAACCCCCTGCCGCCCAGAGCGATGGCTTGAGTCATCGCCACCGGGCCGACAGGCGGAATTTCCATGGCGCAAACCAGCCCGGAATGGGACCAATGCGCCAGAACATCCGCCAGCACGGTTGATGCCTCATCAAATCCGCGATCCTCGACCTCCCGCGTGAGTTGTCGAAGGCTGACTCCGTCTTCCAGACGGCATGCGATGTAACCGCCGATCTGGTTAACCTCGTACAAGGCGCGCTGAGACTGCGACAGGATGAGCGGCTGATCATCAATGAACGCGATCGAGGTCTCGGGGGTAAAGCGCAATGTCAAATCAGACCCCAGTCGAGCTCCTGGCTCCTCGGCCATCGGAAGCGGTTCGCCCGTTCTAGTAACGCCTGCCAGGATTGCCGGGACCGGTGCCGGGTCCGTCATTGATAGGCGGGTTGCCGGGCGGTTGAGGATCGAGGCCGTTGCCCACGCCATTGTTGCCCTTCGGGCCGCCACCACCACCGCCGCCCGATTTGGCGATGGCTGCGGAGGAAAGCGATGTAGACAACAGGATCGTCATTGCCGGCGGAACAGTAGCCGCAAAGCGCCCACAGGTCTTCAGAAAGCGACGCCTGTCCTCTGTACCTGATTGAAGGTCGGGATCCTCAGTCATCGATAGCCTCCTTGTCTATTCAGCGGCGACGATACTATCATCCCGCGCGATTACTGAGAGGTGCTATGAAGGGCTATATCCTTCGCTATAAACATCCTCCTCGCTCGCCGCGGTAAGGCTTCCAAGCATTCTTCTTCCGAGGTAGAAGGCATTGCCATCATTGCTTTGAGCATGCCTTGGCGATGTCGCCGATGCGGAGCTCTGCTGTGAGTTCATCGAAGCTGGCAGGGCCGAGCTCGAAGACCCGCTTACCCTTGGGTGTGACCCTCAGCCCATATCCTTGGACTGAATCATCCCAATGAATCTCGTAATCCCCTTGCGGTGGCTTCACCTTGTCGATAAAGGCCCTTGTCAGCTTTATCATTACGACGTCCTTTGTAACACATGTCTAACACACAAATACAGTTTCGACAGGTGGCCACGAACACGCAAGTAATTCTGTTTTTATATTTAACGAGTTCTTGCGGGTAGTTACGTGCAACTGCGAGCAACTAAAGATTCAAGAGTTCCAAGCTGGGGGTGGGGGTCGGAGGTTCCAATCCTCTCGCCCCGGCCAAACATATGTTCCCTGCTTTGCCAATTGGCATGAATTGACCCTAACCACGCAGGATTCGTGTCATGACCTATCGCCAGCCAGCCGAATGGGCACCGCATGACTGGGTATGGATCGGCTTTCCCAGTAATCCCGCCGAATGGCCCGATGCATTCGATGATGCGCGTCGTCAGGTAGCGGCCTTCGCTAACCATGTCCATGCAGGTGGCGAGGGCGAGGAGGTGCGCCTTGTCGCGTCGGATGCGGCCTCTGCACATGCCGCGCGCGCATTGGTCGACGATGGCGTTATCGTCCAGTCATTGCCCTTTGGCGACGTGTGGCTGCGCGATACCGGACCGATCGCCGTAAAGGACGGCGATGCACGCGCACTGGCCGATTTCGACTTCAATGGCTGGGGCGGCAGCTATGACATGCCCGGCGACAGGGACATTGGCGCATTGTTGGCCGCTCAGACGGATTTCACCTGCGCAAAGAACCACTGGATATTTGAGGGCGGCGCGGTGGATACCGACGGCACCGGACTGGCCGTCACCACCGAGCAATGCCTGCTCAATCCCAATCGCAATCCCGCGCTCGACCGGCGCAAGATTGAAACGCTGCTGGCGGGCAGCCTTGGCTATAGTGACATTCTCTGGTTGGGCGAGGGATTGGTCAACGACCATACCGACGGCCATGTCGACAATCTGGCGCGCTTTGTGGGCGAAGGGTTGCTCGCTATTCCTGAGCCTGCGGGCCAGGACGATCCCAACGCAGCCATTTATGCCGATGCCAAAGCCCGTGCCCGTGCTTTCGGGCTGGAGGTGGTTGCCATACCCTCCCCCGGCCTTGTCCGGCGCGACGGCGATATTATTCCCGCCAGCTACATGAATTTCTATATCGGCAATGCCGTCGTGGTCGTGCCCCAGTATGGACAGCCCAATGATCAGGCCGCGCTCGACGCGTTGCAACCCTTTTTCCCCGGACGGAAGATTGCAGGATTGATGAGCGACGCCATATTGACAGGCGGCGGAAGTTTCCACTGCATCAGCCAGCAAATGCCGTCCATTTGACATGCAGACCGTTTCTATACGGATCGGGCCATCGGAGGGATCATGACCCAGGTAACAGTCGCTGCTCTGCAACTCGCCTTTTCCGATGATATTGACGACAATATTGCCGCCGTCTCCGTGCTGGTGCGTCAGGCCGCTGCACGCGGGGCGAAGATCATCCTGCCGCCCGAATTGTTCGAGGGCCCTTATTTCTGCAAGGTCGAGGACGAAGCCCTGTTCGCCATGGCCCGACCAGTTGGCGAACATCCTGCAGTGCTGGCGATGCAGGGGCTGGCGGCGGAACTGGGCATCTATATCCCCACCAGTTTTTTCGAACGCGATGGCCAGCATCATTACAATTCGCTCGCCATGATTGGTGATGCGGGCGAAGTCATGGGCGTCTATCGCAAAAGCCACATCCCCGATGGCCCCGGCTATGAGGAAAAATATTATTTCCGCCCCGGCAATAGCGGATTCAAGGTCTGGGAAACCCGCTACGGCACCATCGGCGTCGGCATATGCTGGGACCAATGGTATCCTGAAACAGCGCGGATCATGGCGCTGATGGGCGCTGAAATGCTCTTTTTCCCAACTGCGATCGGGTCCGAACCCTATGACGCGGAACTGGACACCAGCCGCATGTGGCGACGCGCCATGGTCGGTCATGCCGTATCCAACGTCATGCCCGTGATCGCCGCAAATCGCATCGGTGACGAAGAGGGCCAAAGTTTCTATGGCCACAGCTTCATCACCGACGAATGGGGCGATCTGGTTTCAGAAGTGGGCGCGCAGGATACAGGTACGCTGGTGGCCACGATCGATCTGGACCGTGCACGCAGGCACCGGGCAGGCATGGGATTTTTCCGGGATCGGCGACCCGATCTGTATGCCCGGCTGACGCAGGATATTTGAAAAGTGAAATGGAGCACTGACATTGCTCTGTAATCCGCCATCCCTATATGGGCACGTTTAATAAACCCCTTATCCAGTATCGGAGCCAAGCATTGAGCAAGGTACTTGTCATCGGCGCAGGTGGCGTCGGGTCCGTAGCCGTCCACAAGATGGCAATGAATCCCGACATTTTCAGTGACATCACACTGGCAAGCCGACGGGTCGCAAAATGCGATGCTGTCGCGGAATCGGTGAAGCAGCGTACCGGCGTTGTCATCCATACAGCGCAAGTCGATGCGGATGATGTGGACGCGACGGCGGCCCTGATCGCCAGGGTTCAGCCAAAGCTCGTGGTCAATCTGGCGCTGCCCTATCAGGACCTTTCGATCATGGAAGCGTGCCTGAAAACCGGCGTTCATTATATGGACACCGCCAATTACGAACCGCGCGACGAAGCGAAGTTCGAATATCACTGGCAATGGGCCTATCAGGATCGCTTCAGGGAAGCCGGGCTGATGGCACTGCTGGGCTCCGGTTTCGATCCGGGCGTGACCAGTATATTTGCGACATATTTGAAGAAACATTATCTCGACCGCATCGATACGCTCGACATTCTCGATTGCAATGGCGGCGACCATGGTCAGCATTTCGCCACTAACTTCAATCCCGAAATCAACATCCGCGAAGTGACCGCCGTGGCGCGGCACTGGGAAAATGGCGACTGGGTGGAAACCCCACCTTTGTCGCACAAGCAGAGCTTTGATTTCGAACAGGTCGGGCCAAAGAATATGTACCTCATGTATCATGAGGAACTGGAGTCCCTGAAAACCCACTTGCCGGAAATCAAGCGCATCCGATTCTGGATGACTTTTGGCGATGCCTATCTCAAGCATCTGGAAGTGTTGCAGAATGTCGGTATGACGCGGATCGACCCGGTGATGTACGAGGGCAAGGAAATCATTCCGCTGCAATTCCTGAAAGCCGTGTTGCCCGAACCGGCCAGCCTGGGCGTCACGACCAAGGGCAAGACCAATATCGGGGACATCGCAACGGGGCAGAGGGGCGGCAAAAGCAAAACCTTCTACATCTACAATATCTGCGATCATGAAGAAGCCTATGCCGAAACCGGCAATCAGGCAGTGAGCTATACGACCGGCGTTCCCGCGATGATCGGCGCGGCGATGATCCTGACCGGCGCATGGTCTGGCGAAGGCGTGTTCAACATGGAACAGTTCGATCCCGACCCCTTCATGGACATGCTGAACAAGCATGGTTTGCCGTGGCAGGTGAAGGAATTGGACGGACCGCTGGATTTTTGATGTAAAGCCCTCTCTCCTTCAGGGGACTATTGCATAATGCGTGCATTGCCCAATTTTCGTCGTTCCCGCGAAAGCGGGAACCCATCTCCTGAGGTAAAATCAAGCGGTTAGGTCAGGAGATGGATCCCCGCCTTCGCGGGGATGACGGTAAATGGAATTATGCAACGATCCCACAGGAGAGAGGGAGGTGGAGACATAAATGGAAACCAGAGCCGGCGATCCCGGAGCTTTTGCACATTTCGACCTGAACCGCGTCCCATCCCCCAGTTTCGTGGTGGATGAGGCGGCGGTGCGGCGTAACCTGTCGATCCTGAAGGATGTGCGTGACCGCTCCGGCATCAGGATGCTGGCTGCACTCAAGGCATTCTCCATGTGGTCGCTGGGTGGAGTGGTGGCGGAATATCTGGATGGCGTATGCGCTTCGGGGATTTTCGAGGCGCAGTTGGGGCGAGACTATTATGGCGGAGAGGTCGCCACCTATTGCGCCGGATACAAAGCCGACGACCTGCGCGCCATCCTTGGCTTGTCCGATCATGTCATCTTCAACAGTCCGGCGCAGATTGCCCGTTTCCGCCCGATCATCGAAGAGGCGCGACGGAGCGGCAAACAGTTCGATATAGGCCTGCGCATCAATCCCGAACATCGCGAGGGCGAGGTTGAGAAATACGACCCCTGCCAGTTACACAGTCGCTTGGGCCACCCGATCAGCCAACTGAACGCGGCCGATCTGGAGGGCGTGTCGGGCCTGCATTTCCATACCTTATGCGAGCAGGATTTTCTGCCGCTGGAACGAACATGGGCGGCGGTCGAACCCGTTATCCGGCCCTATCTGGGTCAGCTCAACTGGCTGAATTTCGGCGGCGGGCATCATATCACCCGCGCTGATTACCAGCGGGAGGCACTGATCGCCTTCCTGACGCGCATTCGTCAGGAAACCGGCCTTGCCCTCTATCTGGAGCCCGGTGAGGCGGTGGCGCTGGATGCGGGCATATTGGTGGGTGAAATACTCGACGTCATGGACAATGGCATGCCGGTCGCCATCACCGATATCAGCGCCACATGCCATATGCCCGATGTGATCGAGGCGCCCTATCGCCCCGCCATGTTGGTTGAACGGACCGAGGGGGCATTAGTGCGACTGGGCGGCCCGTCCTGTCTGGCAGGCGATATTATCGGCGACTACCGTCTTCCCGATTCGGCCCATGCAGGGCAACGAATCGCCTTTCTGGATCAGGCCCATTATTCGATGGTGAAGACCAATACATTCAATGGAGTGCCATTGCCGTCCATCTATCTGTGGAACAGCGAAACCGACGCGTTGCGCCAGATTCGCGGCTTTGGTTATGATGATTTCCGCAATCGCCTTTCATGACAGTTTTGTGACAGTCTTTTTTTGACCCCAGGGTTTACAGCAGGACCGCGCATTTATATATCGCACCCCTGCTGCCCCATGGGACTTCCACCGCAAGGCAGCCTTACTGCTCATTACGAACCACTGGAGGTCCCTTGAATTGTCCAAGCATCATAGCGCGCTGGGGATAGCTACTGCCCTCAATCCGGTCGATCCGGTAACGCTTTTTCGTCCGCAGGCTGCACGCCGCGCTGCCCAGTTCTTCGTTCAGAAGTTTCCGGGCAAGTCGCTTTATGCCGTCAAGGCGAACCCTTCGCCCGAGCTTCTGACGACGCTCTGGGAAAGCGGGATCACGCATTATGACGTTGCCTCGATTGCCGAGGTGCGGCTGGTCGCCCGCGTGCTGCCGAAAGCGACGCTGTGCTTCATGCATCCGGTAAAGCCGGAAGAAGCCATTGCCGAGGCCTATCATCAGCATGGCGTGCGCGTCTTCTCCCTCGATACGATGGAGGAGTTGGACAAGATCATGCGGGCGACGAACAACGCGACGGATCTGTATCTGTGCGTCCGCCTGCGCGTGTCGTCCGACTATTCGAAGCTCAGCCTCGCGTCCAAATTCGGCGTCGAAGTTGGCGATGCCCGCGAACTGTTGATGGCCACGCGCCAGGCCGCCGATGCGCTGGGCATCTGTTTCCATGTCGGCAGTCAGGCGATGACGCCTCATGCCTATACGCAGGCCATGGAGCGCGTCCGCATGGCCATCGTCGATGCGTCGGTCACCGTAGACATCATCGATGTCGGCGGGGGTTTCCCATCGGTTTATCCGGGCATGGAACCGCCCGCGCTCGAACTGTATTTCGACGCCATCGACCGCGCTTTCGAAAGCCTACCAATCAGCTATTCGGCTGAATTGTGGTGCGAACCGGGCCGTGCACTGGCTGCGGAATATAGCAGCTTGATCGTCCGCGTCGAACGCCGCCGGGATGAGGAACTGTATATCAACGATGGCGCTTATGGCGCGCTGTTCGACGCCGCGCATCTTGGCTGGCGCTTTCCGGTCAAGCTGTTGCGGGAACAGGACAGCACGGCAGAACTCGCGGATTTCAGCTTTTATGGTCCAACCTGCGACGATATGGACCATATGGCCGGACCGTTTTCACTGCCCGCCGACGTGAAGGCCGGAGACTATATCGAAATCGGGATGCTGGGCGCCTATGGCTGCGCGATGCGGACCGCGTTCAATGGTTTCGGATCAGGTGCGGTATATGAAGTGAGCGATGAACCGATGGAAAGCCTGTATCGCGAAACGGTCGAACCGCTGCGCCGCCCCGCCACGGTGGTGTCGTTCAACCGCTAATATAGGTTTTATTTGACAACTTAATTGTCATTAGGCATCCTCCTGTTCAGATGAACAAGGGGATGCCTAATGCCGATGCCTATTCTCGCACCTGCCGCTGCGTTGGTTCTCTGGTCGATGGTCATGCTGTGCTGGGTGGCAGCAACGCGCCTGCCTGCACTGGCCAAGCTGAAGATCCCACCTGAACGGACGGTAGGTGGGCGGGGCAGCGATCTTGACGGCGTACTGCCGCGTGAGATCCAGTGGAAAGCCCATAATTACAATCACCTGATGGAACAGCCGACGCTGTTCTACGCAGTCGTCATCATTCTGGCGCTGTTGGGCCATGGTGCAGGAATGAACCTGTGGCTTGCTTGGGCCTATCTGGCGTTGCGGATCGCGCACAGTCTATGGCAGGCGATCATCAATACGATACCCGTGCGGGTGTCGCTGTTCACATTATCGTCGATTGTGTTGCTGATCCTGTCAATCAACGCGTTGAGGGCGGCGTTGGCCGTTTGAATATCCCCACCAGTTCCACATGGGTAGACCAGCGGAACTGGCCCACCGGCTTCACACTGTCCAGCGCGTAACCCGCCTCTGTCAGTAACTTCGCATCGCGGGCAAAGCTGCCGGGGTTGCATGAAACATAAGCGATAACGGGCACGTCCGATTGCGCAAGCTGGAGTGCCTGATCGCGTGCGCCCGCGCGCGGCGGATCGAGGATGACGGTTTCGAAGCGGTTGAGTTCGGCCGGGACAAGAGGCCGCCGAAAAAGATCGCGGTGATCGGCGGCAAACTTCCGCTGGGCGCGATTGGCCGCAAATTTCAGGGAAAGCACAAGGTCGCGTGCCGCCTCTGCGGCATAGACGGCCTTACCCGCGCCAACGGACAGGGCAAAGGTGCCAAGGCCGCTGAACAGATCCGCAATGGCACCTGCATTCGCGGTTGCGGTGCGGACGGCATCGACCAGAGCCGCCTCCCCATCCGCTGTCGCCTGCAAAAAGGCAAAGGGCGGAAAGGAAACCGGCACATCGCCCAAGCTGATCGTAACCGGCTCTGGCTCCCAGCGGATTTGCGGACCATCGCCTTCATCGATGCAAAGGCGGGCGAGGCCATGTTCCTGCGCGAATGCTGTCAGGCGTTCAGCGGTTTCCAATCCATCAGCCCCGACATTCTCCAGCAGCAGGTCAATGCCCTGATCGGTCAGCGTCATGCGAACATGGGCGGCACGGCGATCCTCGACCAAATCGATCAACAGCCCCCGCAACGGTGCGACCAGCGCGAACAGGACAGGGTGCAGGATATCGCACATCGCCATATCGACGATGCGGTGACTGTTCTCGCTGGAAAAACCGATATGCAGTTTCTTGCCGAAGCGCGCCGCACGCAGGGAGGCACGGCGACGGCTGTGCGGCGGCGAAACATAGGCGGGCAAGACCTCGCGCACTTCCACCCCTTGCCCCACCAGCGCGCCTGCCACCCGGTCCCGGACATAGGCGGCAAGGCTGTCCGCATCGAGATGCTGAAGCTGGCATCCACCGCACAACGGGAAATGGGTGCAGGACGGTTCGATATGATGCGGACCAAGGATCAGGCCACCATCCGAACCAAGTCGATCACCCGGCGCGCTGAGCGGTACATGCCGGCCATCGGCAGTGACGCCGTCGCCCCTGGCGGCGATCCGGATGATTTCACTGGGATCGGTCATAACGACTTCGCTCGGGTTCGCATCACAAACAGGCGGCCAGAACCGAAGGAATATGTGCAATCAGATCATCGGCAACAAAAGCCGGACCTGCCCATCTGGCGGCCTCTGCATGAATCCAGACGGCATTTCGAGCGGCAACCAATGGATCGCGGGTCGTTGCAAGCTGCGCGGTGCACATGCCCGCAAGCACATCTCCCGTACCGGCGGATGAAAGCCAGGTTGAAGCGGGCGGTGCAATCCACGACTGACCATCGGGCGCGGCTATAACGGTGTCGGCGCCCTTATAGATGACGATGCTGTTGCTCCTGGCCGATGCTATCCGCGCACGTTCGACTTTGCTGCCCTTTATATTGCCGAAAAGACGGACGAACTCCCCCTCATGCGGGGTCAGGATGGGGCGGTGGGGCAGGGCGCACAGACGGTCCACACCTCGATCGGCCAGCAATATGAGCGCATCGGCGTCTATCACGAGCGGATGGCCACTGTTCAGCGCTGATTCCAGCCGTGTCCATGCTTCCTCATCACGGCCAAGACCCGGACCGATCAGAACGGCGGCAATACGTTCATCGGCCAATATGTCGCGCACGGCAAAATGATCGGGCGCGTGCGTCTGGACAATCGCATGGGTTGCCGGGTGCCCGGTCGATTTGCCCAGATATTTGACATAGCCCGCGCCTGTATGGGCCGCCGCTTCCGCCGCCAATATGCCTGCGCCGGCCATATAGCCACCCACAATGGCGGCTAGGCCCCGGTTATATTTGTGACTGGCCGCGCTCGGTGCAGCAATAGCTGGCAGGGAAAGCCGATGGAGAGCGCCGCCCGATGCGTCAATGCCAATGTCGGCGCAGACCAGTTGGTCAAAGCAGCTCGCCCCCGGCTGAAGGAAGTGCGAAATCTTGTACGCGCCCAATGTGATGCACAGGTCGAAATGCGGCACCGGAGACAGGCAAGCGCCGGTGTCACTATCCATTCCACTGGGCACATCAATGGCAAAACTATGCTTCGCCTTGCCCACAAGTTCGATGAGGCGGGCAGAAAGCTTTTTATCCAGCCCGCGTGTCAGGCCAGTGCCGAACAGCGCATCGATCAGTTGTACCGCGGGCCTGACGGTCGCTATTTCTTCAACCGGGCCATTCCATGCCTCACGCGCCCGGCGCGAGGATGCTGTGGTGCTTTCGCCCATCGCTGCAACCCGCATGGGCACACCGCGCTCCGCCAATATGCGCGCGATGACGAAACCATCGCCGCCATTATTGCCAGGCCCGCACAGGACCAGCGTGCTATGACGCGACCCTACGCGCCAGATATATTCCGCTGCCGCCGCGCCCGCACGCTCCATCACGTCATATTCGGGGACGCCGCTTGCGAACAGGCGCTGTTCCGCCTCCACCATCTGCGCCGCCGTCAATATGGGTGCGTCCGGCATGATGCTTCAATCGGCCTTTGGACCGATAGTTGCCGGAAAGCGATAGCGATCCCCATCGACGTCGACATCGATCATGTTTTCCGCCGCAATCGATAGCCGGACCTGCTGAGCCCCATCGGCGGGGATGACGCCCCGGCCATCGCGCACGATGCGGAAACGGCGGAAACCGCCATCCGGATGATGCATGACGAGCAGCGCCCCTTCCGGACCGTCAACCCGTTCCAAAAGGCAGCTTTGCGTCATTTCGCTTGCTCCACCAACGGCACAAAACAGCTTGCCGTCAACATCGGCGGTGGCTTCGGGTACATCGTTGCTGGAATTGCAGGCCGCGATGGCCAGCATCAGAACCGCAACACTAAATATCCGCATAGACATGGGTTTCGGCCTTTGCTCCAGGATGCGTAACTGCACCCTTATAGGCCGGACCCACATTCTGTGCATAGCGCCACAGCGCCCCAGACTGATAATCATTGGTGCGGGGCTGCCATGCCTTTCGACGTTCAGTCAGCACGGCCTCTTCCACCATCAGGTCGATCGTGCCCGCTTCGGCATCAATGGCAATGATATCGCCTTCTTCGACCAGAGCGATCGGTCCGCCATCGGCCGCTTCGGGTCCGACATGGCCAATGCAAAATCCGCGCGTCGCACCCGAAAAACGCCCGTCGGTGATCAGGGCCACGCTTTCGCCCATGCCTTGCCCATAGAGCGCCGCCGTGGTGGACAGCATTTCGCGCATGCCGGGGCCACCCTTTGGTCCTTCATAGCGGATGACGATAACCGACCCTTCGCGGATCTTGCGCGCTTCAACGGCGGCGAAGCAATCTTCTTCGCAATCGAATACCTGAGCAGGGCCAGTGAATTGCAGACGATCCATGCCCGCAACCTTCACAATCGCGCCATCAGGCGCCATCGACCCGCGCAGGCCGACGACACCGCCGGTCGGGCTGATCGGCGACTTCGCGTCGTAAATCACCTTCTGATCTGGGTTCCACGTCACCTGCTCGATATTTTCGCCCAGAGTCTTGCCAGTCACGGTCAGGCAATCACCATGCAGCAAGCCCTCACCCAGCAAAGTCTTCATCAACATATAGACGCCGCCGGCATCGTACATATCCCTGGCGACATACCGGCCGCCGGGCTGTAGATCGGCGATATAGGGCGTGGTCTTGAATATTTCGGCCACGTCGAACAGGTCGAACTCTATCCCCGCCTCATGCGCCATGGCAGGCAAGTGCAGGCCGCCATTGGTGGAACCGCCCGTTGCAGCCACCACGCGGGCAGCATTCTCAAACGCTTCACGGGTACAGATGTCGCGCGGACGCAGATTGCGCGCAAGAAGCTCCATCACCTGTTCGCCCGCCGCCAGCGCGATTTCGTCACGGCTTTGATAAGGGGCAGGAACCATATTGCTGTTGGGAAGCGACAGGCCGATGGCCTCACCTACGCAAGCCATGGTGTTGGCGGTGTATTGACCACCGCATGCGCCATGTCCGGGGCAAGCCACCTTTTCCAGCGCGATCAGTTCCTGCAACGGGCAATTGCCGGCGGCATGCTGGCCCACCGCTTCGAACACGTCCTTTACCGTCACGTCCTTGTCATGGAAACGACCGGGCAGGATGGAGCCGCCATAGACAAAGATGGACGGCACGTTCAGGCGCAACATCGCCATCATCATTCCGGGCAGGCTCTTGTCGCAACCGGCAAACCCGACAAATGCGTCGTAGCAATGGCCACGCATGGACAGTTCGATCGAATCGGCAATGACTTCCCGGCTGACGAGGGAGCTTTTCATGCCCTGATGGCCCATGGCGATGCCATCGGTCACCGTGATGGTGTTGAAACGGCGCGGCATCCCGCCGCCCTTTTCCACGCCCGCACGGCAGATATCCGCCTGCGCATTCAGGGTTGTGTTGCAGGGCGCGCTGTCATTGCCCGCCGACGCAATTCCGACGAAAGGACGGGCAATATCTTCTTCGGTCAGGCCCATCGCATAATAATAGCTGCGGTGCGGCGCACGTTCCGGCCCCACGGAAACATGGCGGCTGGGAAGTTTCTGCTTGTCGAATGTATTGGTCATGTCCTGTCCCTTTTCGTGAGGGCCTCTTTCCAAAAAGGGGGCGCTCACGCAAGAGAATTGCGGCAATCGAAGAGGATCGGCGCAAGAATATCCGCGAATCTACGCCGCCCCGCCAATTCGCCTGAAGCCGCCTTTTGCAAAAGCGCTCAAGAGCCCGAAAATGCTATGAATGCATATCACCGTTTCGCGAGCATTTCTCGAAAATGAATGACACCGCCATCCGCTGGTCTGGAGAACCGAAATAGCCGAACCAGTTCCTCACGATCTGGCTGTACATCGACCTGCCTCGCTCCCAACCAATCCAATGCACAGGAGAGTGATTGGGAGATCGTCCGCTCGGGCGTTTCCAAGCCGCCGAAGGGAAGGGGGCGCTTATCCGCCAAATGAGCCACAGAAACTTGTGTCCGGATTGCCGATGTCTCCAGTTCTGGTGCGTGAATAGCTTGGTGCGGACGGCGGGACTTGAACCCGCACTTCCATTCGGAAAGCAGATTTTAAGTCTGCTGCGTCTACCGATTTCGCCACGTCCGCACAAAGTTTCCACTCGCTGTCCAAGGGCAGCGCCAAACCGTGCGGAGCAGTGGAGAATAACCGTCCAGCCGTCAAGTATCGCGACGCAGCCGGAAGATCAATCAATCGGCGTTCAGGCGTTCGCGCATTTCCTTGCCGGGCTTGAAATAGGGCACGCGCTTGGCCTGAACCTTCACGGCTTCCCCGGTACGTGGATTGCGCCCGGTGCGCGCATCCCGGTGGCGGGTCGTGAATGCGCCAAATCCGCGCAACTCCACCCGGCCGCCCGCAGCAAGACGATCGATGATTTCCCCAAAGAAAAGATCAACGATTTTTTCTATTTCCTGAAGCGTCAGGTCCTGATTTTCATCCGTCAGCTTCTGTACAAGTTCCGACCTGATCATCCCGAGTCCCCCAACCCATAAACTCTTTTTTTATTCTACTGAATAGTTAACCACATTGAAATATTAAATGTTGAAAATCAGTGCGATATTTTTCAAAAGTAGCTGCATTTTACAAGATTTTACAATTTGCACTCATGTTGCAACAGCGAAAAGAAAGGCCCGCCAGACTTTAGTCTGACAGGCCTTATACCTTTAGTTGTATCCCCTGATACGATTACTCGGCTTTTTGCTTCAGCGCTTCGCCAAGGATGTCTCCCAGCGATGCCCCCGAATCGGACGAGCCATATTGCGCCACTGCATGCTTCTCTTCCGCGATCTGCAACGCCTTGATCGAGAAGTTCGGCTTTTTGCTGCGGTCGAACCCGATGACCAGCGCATCGAGCTTCTGACCGACCTGGAAGCGGTCGGGGCGCTGCTCGTCACGGTCACGACCAAGGTCGCTGCGCTTGATGAAGCCGGTTGCGCCATCTTCGCCTGCCTGGACTTCCAGACCGCCGTCGCGCACTTCCAGCACGGTAACCGTAACCGTCGCACCTTTGTTGAGACTACTCGAAGCTGCGGAGATACCCGCGCCCGGCGCACCCTTTTCAAGCTGCTTCATACCCAGCGAGATGCGTTCCTTTTCGATGTCGATGTCAAGAACGATGGCCTGAACGGCCTCACCCTTGCGGTGCAGGTTAAGGGCGTCCTCGCCCGAAATGCCCCATGCGATGTCCGACATGTGAACCATGCCGTCAACGTCGCCGTCGAGACCGATGAAGAGGCCGAATTCGGTGGAATTCTTGACTTCGCCTTCAACCGTGCTGCCGACCGGATGATTTTCTGCAAAGGCATCCCAGGGATTGGACTGCGCTTGCTTGAGGCCCAGAGAGATGCGACGCTTGTCTTCATCAACCTCAAGGACCAGAACTTCGACTTCCTGGCTGGTCGAAACGATCTTGCCGGGATGGACGTTTTTCTTGGTCCAGCTCATTTCGGAAACATGGACCAAGCCTTCAATGCCGGCTTCCAGTTCGACGAACGCACCATATTCGGTGATGTTGGTGACGCGACCCATCAGCTTCGCACCGATGGGATATTTGGCGCTCGCGCCTTCCCATGGATCGCTTTCAAGCTGCTTCATGCCCAGCGAAATACGCTGCGTATCACGGTTGATGCGGATGATCTGCACCTTCACGGTATCGCCAATGTTGATCATTTCATTGGGGTGATTGACCCGCTTGTAGCTCAGGTCGGTGACGTGCAGCAGGCCATCGATGCCGCCCAGATCGACGAAGGCGCCATAATCGGTGATGTTCTTGACCACGCCCTCGATGACCTGACCCTCGGCCAGCGTCAGGATAAGGCCGCTGCGCTGTTCGGCGCGGGTTTCTTCCAGAACGGCACGGCGCGACACGACGATGTTGCCGCGGCGACGATCCATTTTCAGAATGACGAAAGGCTGCGGAATATCCATCAGCGGGGTAACGTCCCGCACAGGGCGGATGTCCACCTGGCTGCCCGGCAGGAACGCGACGGCGCCATCCAGATCGACCGTGAAGCCACCCTTCACACGACCGAAAATAACGCCTTCGACGCGCTTTTCTTCGCCGAATTCGGATTCCAGCTTGTCCCATGCGGCTTCGCGACGAGCGCGGTCGCGCGACAGCATCGCTTCGCCATTGGCATTTTCGACGCGGTCGACAAAAACTTCAACTTCATCGCCAATTTTCAGATCGGCCTTCTGGCCGGGGGCGGCGAATTCGCGCAGTGCGACGCGGCCTTCGCTCTTCAACCCTACATCGATGACCGCCATGTCATTTTCGATGCCAGTAACGGTGCCTTTTACGACGCGGCCTTCAAAACCGCCATCTTCGCCACCAAGTGATTCGTTCAGCATTGCCGCGAAATCATCGCGCGTCGGATGTGCCACAGAGGCCATAAAATCTAAGTCCCTACATGTCGTTGCTGGCCAGCCAGTTGTCTCCGGCGGTCTTTGGCCAAACTGCAATATGCACCCCGTGTGCATACCGCATCCCGCAGAAAAGCAGACTTTTGGACACATAGGATTGGATAAGCGAAAAGGGCGCATAGACATAGGGCGGTCTTCCCACCCTGCCTAGCGCCGCATAGCCGGTCAGTTTGTCCGCTGACCTTCCACCTGTGCGTCCACAAGCAAGATTGCCTGCCGGACGGCCGCCTCTATACTAAGATCGCTCGTATCTAGCAAGACCGCACCCTGTGCTTGCTTCAGCGGCGCCACAGCGCGGTTCGTGTCGCGCGCGTCGCGGGCGCGAATATCGGCCACCAACGCGTCCAGATCAGCGGCGAGACCATGGTCCTGCAATTCCCGCATCCGCCGCTGCGCCCGCATCTCCGGGCTGGCGGTCACGAACAGCTTTACGTCGGCATCGGGCGCGATCACCGTGCCGATGTCACGCCCGTCCAGGACCGCGCCACCCGTCTGCCCGGCAAAATCGCGCTGCCGCTTTACCAGCGCGTTGCGCACGGCGGCATGGATGGACACGCGCGAAGCCAGTGCGCCTATCGCTTCGCTGCGCAGTTCAGGATCGGTCAGCAGGGCGTCATCAAAGCCGCAGGCGGCCAAAGCATCGGCTTCGTTGTCCGGATCGCCGCCCGCGCGTGCGACCGACAGGCCGACGGCGCGATACAGCATTCCCGTGTCCAGATGCGGCAGCTGGTAATGGCGAGCAAGCGCTCGTGCGATCGTGCCCTTGCCTGATGCTGCGGGGCCATCAACAGCAATAATCATGCGCGCCTTCTTGCCTTCAACGCCTTGGCGATACCCAGAAGCGCCAGCCCGCTCCATACAAACTCCAATATCAGCGAGGCCAGATTATAATGCACCGTCAGCGATATGCAGAGCATGACGGCGCCCAAGAGGTTGACGACATTGTAAACGAGCGCGTCCACCCGTGCTGCCATATTATTATAGGCATAGGCGCCAACAATGCAGGCGCTCCCCAGCAGGCCGATGATGTCGGCAAGCACCGGATTCATGCGATGCCCCCCAAAGATTCGAGCAACGGCACAAAGCCCGGGAAGCTGGTCGAGACAGGGCGCATGTCGTCAATCTGTACACCACCACTTGAAACCAGACCTGCCACGGCAAAGCTCATGGCAATGCGATGGTCAAGTTTCGTCGCCACCGGCCCGCCACCGGCCAATAACTCCCCGCCCGTTCCGTCGATGACGAGCCCATCTTCCAGTTCTTCCACCTGCGCCCCGATCATCCGCAGCCCTTCGGCCATGGTGGTGATGCGGTCGCTTTCCTTGACGCGCAATTCTTCCAGCCCCCGAAAAACACTGCGCCCTTTGGCCAGTGCGGCGGCAACGAAGGCGACCGGATATTCGTCGATCATGCTGGGTGCACGTGCCGGATCAGGCTCAACCCCCGTGAGCGTGGAAGCGGCGACAACAAGATCCCCCACCGGCTCGCCGCCGACTTCGCGCGGGTTTATGACCTCTATGTTCCCGCCCATTTCCAGTAACAGATCCACCAGGCCCGCGCGCGTCGCGTTCAAT
Source organism: Rhizorhapis sp. SPR117 (assembly GCF_021742065.1). The sequence continues at coordinate 70,595 of NZ_JAKKIE010000009.1, read as the reverse complement.
CCTACATTTTCGATCGTTACCTGTGATCCAGCGACCAACAGCGCGGCAACCATGGGAAAGGCCGCAGACGAGGGATCGCCCGGAACAACGATAGTCTGCGGCCGCAATTCCGCTTCTCCTTCGAGAGAGATGACCCGCGCGCCATCGGCCTGAACCTCGACCGTCAGCGCCGCACCGAAACCGGCGAGCATCCTTTCGCTATGATCGCGTGTGGGAACAGGTTCGATGACGCGCGTGATGCCCGGCGTATTGAGGCCAGCCAGCAAGATTGCCGATTTCACCTGCGCCGACGCGACCGGCAGGCGATATTCGATCGGTACGGCGGGGCTTATCCCGCGCAGGGTCAGGGGCAAGCGCCCCCCCGGACTGGCCGTAAATTCCGCGCCCATCGTTGACAATGGCTCCATCACCCGTCCCATCGGTCGCTTGCTGAGCGATGCATCGCCGACAAATGTCGCGGTCAGGGCATGACTGGCGACCAAACCCATCAACAGGCGAGTCGATGTTCCGCTGTTGCCCATCTCCAGCGCCTGTTGCGGCTGCATCAGTCCGCCGACACCCACGCCGTATATACGCCATACGCCGCCATCGCCGCGCACGACATCCGCGCCCATCGCCCTCATCGCGGCGGCCGTCGCCAGCACATCCTCGCCCTCCAGCAACCCTTCGATCCGGCTTTCGCCGACAGCCAAAGCAGACAGCATCAGGGATCGGTGAGAAATGCTCTTGTCACCTGGCACGGTGATCGTACCCTTCAATGCGGCGGCTTTGGTGAAGGTCCTGGTCTGGGCAGTCGAATTCATGGATTAAGCGTCCGGATGGTTACTGGCGCCGTTGTGCACGGCGGTGAAAAATGCGAACCGGCTTTTGACAGCGCGGCAATGCTATGGCAAGGCGCGCGTCACTTTGCGACGTGACTGCGGTCATGCCGTATATTCTTGGCTTATATAAAAAGGACAGAGGCGGCACATGGTGAAGCCTGAATGGGGTACGAAACGGACCTGCCCGAAATGCGGACTCCGATTTTACGATCTGGGCGCGGATAGCCCGGTAAACTGCATTGAATGCGGAAATACGTGGATGCCGGAATCGGTTCTGAAATCCAAACAGCCGCTGCCTTTCGAAGAAGCGCCCAAGAAGGTGGTTGAGGCTGAGGAAGCGGATACCGATCTGGTCGGCGATGACCTGGACATCGATGTCGATGAGGACAATGATTCGCCTGACAATGACGTTGACCTCGGCGGGGATGACGATCTGGGCGTTGCGGCGACCGATGACGATGATGACGACAATTAATTTTATCTGATTTGTCGTAATCACCACTTGCAAAAGAGGCGTATGCTGACCTAAAGGCATGCGCCTCACCCGCCGATACCAGACGGCGCACGATATTGGGGCCTTAGCTCAGCTGGGAGAGCGCCTGCATGGCATGCAGGAGGTCAGCGGTTCGATCCCGCTAGGCTCCACCAATCCAAATTCAGGGCAGTTTACCCGCTTCCGTAGGGGCGTGTCAGCACTTCAAGCGAGTGGCCATTGGGGTCCTGGAAATAAAACCCGCGACCACCATCGTTATGGTTGATCGTGTTGGGCTGCGATCGTGCCGGATCGGCCCAAAAGGTCAGACCCCGCTCTTGGATGCGAGAAAATACCGCGTCGAAATCATCCTCGCCGATCAGGAACGCATAATGCTGTGCGGCGACGTCGCCGGTCTTTTCCATGAAATCGAGCGACACGTCGTTATCAAGCGTGACCACCATGAAATGCAGGAAGGGAACGGGGGCGGGGCGGCCCAGAATATCGGCCAGAAAGGCGGACGACCGTTCCTTGTCCCGGCACCATATGATCGTATGATTCAATTGCACTGGCATCGCGAACCTCCCAGATCAGGATATCGAAGTAGAAACGCCTGGAAGCGGAAAGCGGTCCTTCGTTTACCGTAAACCCAGATATTTGTGGGTCTGGACCGACAGCCGCCATTTGGGGTGCGACAGCACGAAACCAATCGCGGCCCGGTGATTGGCGGCTGCATCTTCATTATCCATCGGCTGAATCAGATAATGATCGAACGCCCACTCTTCCATGTCATCGACATCGCTGCCCGGTTGCGGCCAGACAAGCTTCAGTTCATCGCCCGACCGCTGCACGACTTCGCTTCCCGCTTTTGGGCTGATACAGACCCAATCGAGACGGGGATGTGCGGCGATGGTGCCGTTGCTTTCAATCGCAACCATGAAATTCCGGGTATGCAGCGCATCCACCAGCGCATCGTCCACCTGCAGCATGGGTTCCCCCCCGGTCAGAACGATGAAGCGCTGTCCATCGGCCTTTCCCCAAAAGGCCGATGCCGCGTCGGCCAGTGTGTCGGCGTCAGCGAACTTGCCGCCGCCATCGCCATTCGTGCCGACAAAATCGGTATCGCAAAAACGACAGACAGCATTGCCACGATCCGCTTCCCGTCCGCTCCAAAGATTACATCCGGCAAAGCGCAGAAAGACTGCGCGACGGCCCGCCTGCACGCCTTCACCCTGCAAGGTCAGGAACATCTCCTTAACGGCGTAGGTCATGGCAGGGTCGCGTATAATGTCGGATCAGGCAAGCCAGCTTCCTCAAACCCCTTGTGCCGCAGGCGGCAACTGTCACACAGGCCGCAATGCAGCCCTTCAGCGGTCGGATCATAGCAAGACCAGCTCATCCCCGCATCCAGGCCCAATCGTTGCGCCTGTATCGCTATATCCGCCTTGGTCATGTGCTGGAGCGGCGCATGGATCGTGAAGGCCTCACCCTCCACTCCTGCCCGTGTTGCCAAAGTAGCCATGGCTTCAAATGCTTCGATAAATTCCGGGCGGCAATCGGGATAGCCTGAATAATCCAGCGCATTGACGCCAATAAAGATATCCCGCGCACCACATGCTTCGGCAAGACCAAGGGCCAGCGACAGGAAAATGGTATTGCGTGCGGGCACATAGGTCACGGGAATCGCACTTCCCACGCCGTCCTTGGGCACAGCAATATCGGCCGTCAGTGCCGATCCTCCAAAAGCGCGCAGATTGAGCGGCAGCACGATGTGCGCCGCAGCGCCCAATACCTGAGCAATATGTGCAGCCGATTCGAGTTCCACCCGATGCCGCTGATTATAGTCGATCGTCAGAACATGGAGGACATAGCCCGCCTCTCGCGCCAGCGCGGCCGAGACCATCGAATCGAGTCCTCCTGACAGGAGGACAACTGCGCTTTTTTGCGGACCGGACATGGGAAAGGGCCGCTACGCCCCAATGCCGCCTGTTGCAAGGGCGGAGCGCCAATAAACAACGCTGCAAAAAAATCGGGCCGCCTTTTTACGGGCGGCCCAGTCAGGCTGTATCAGCCGATTAAGGGAGGAAAGTGTGCCAAAGGGGGCACTCAATCCTTTTACTGACCAGAGATAAATATGTGGTTAACGGCATTCACCCTTGCGCCGCCCCTCCATCCAAAGGGAGAATGGCGCACCTCGTGCGATGCCCTGCGTATGGATTTGCACCAGCCGGGCCGTTTCGATCCGCACGGTGGTGCGGCCATGTCCCGCCCCAGGACAGCTATAATGCACCGTCACCACTTTGGCTTCATCCTCTATGATATAACGGGTGCATTGGTTGCCGGCGTGAAAAACCTGCAATAGCTGGATCGGATTGCCCAGGCAGAGATTAATATCCGTCCCGCCCGGCTCGCGCGCGTGCAATTCCCACGCGCCTTTTTCCAGACCGTTTAGGGCGGCAAGACCGGGCGCATGCGCCGGTGCGGCGCCGGTAAGGGTCGCCCACATGCCGGCAATCGCCATGGCCAAGCGCCGGGATCGCACTTTAGTCATATTCAATTCCCCAGGATCGTCGCACGCCGCTTTGCCCCCAGCAAAGACAACGATCTCGCCCCAACATTTTTTATAAAAAGAAATTATGGCAATTTCATATTCGAAACGGAACATAGTCGCCACAATTATGCCAGGATGGCCACCATTGAAGCCGTATGTGCTGACGTTAATTCAGCAAACTATGCGCGTTCACTGCAAATATGCGTGAACAAAAGGCGCAATCGACATTGATCGTACCTGAATCATCGGCCATTTCCGCGCGCTGATCAACGGGAAAGCGGCTGATTACTCCGCGGATATAGTCGGCATTGCATCGGCAGCCTTTGGTAAGGACCGTGGAAGGAAGGACGCGAATTTCCTCCTCCTCATGGAAAAGTCGCCAGACAATGTCTTCCAGCGGCAACGATGCGTCACTCAGTTCCGCGTCTTTCAGGGTCTGCGCAAGGGCATGCACATGTTCCCATTCAGGATGGTCCATCCGCACATGCAACCGTTCGCGTCCCTCCTCACCTTCGGCCAGATGCTGCAATAGCAGGCCCGCCGCAACGCAGCCTTGTGCCGCATCGTGCCGCATGGTGATCCGCACGAAACTGGGGATCTGCTCAGACTGACTGAAATAATGCTCAGCGGCTTCGCCCAGCGATGCCCCCTCCAGCGGCACAATGCCCTGATAACGCTCGCCCGATGCCGCCTGATCAAAGGTGATGGCCAGAAAACCCTTGCCGAACAACGCAAACAGCGTCGGATCGGCGGGCTGTTCGGCCAGGCGATCCGCGTCGAATTTCACATAGCCGCGCAGTTCACCGCCCAGATAGTCACACACCAGCAACTCAACGACACCATTTTCCGTCTGTGCCTGTATGGTCAGTTGGCCATCTGTATCCTTCAATGTGGTGCCCAACAGCGCCGTCAGTGCCAAGGCCTCCGCCAGCAGTCTTTCGATAACCGGCGGATAAGCGTGGGCGGACAGAATCTCATGCAAAACCGGTCCCAGCCGCACCACTCGCCCGCGCACATGACGGGCGGCAATGGAAAAACCGATGGTGCGATCAAGGTCCGCCGATCGTGCACTGTCAGAGGCCAATATCCAGACTCCGTCCGTTCGTAAATTTCAACCCAGCTGCCCCAGCGCCCAGAGCAGCACCGATTTCTGGGCATGAAGACGATTTTCCGCTTCATCCCAGATTAGCGATTGCGGCCCGTCGATCACGCCCTCGGTCACTTCCTCGCCGCGGTGGGCAGGCAGGCAATGAAGGAATTTCGCGTCGGGTTTGGCCAATGCCATCAGTTCTTCCGTCACCTGATAGGGCATCATGGCCTTCAGCTTTTCCTCGGCATGGGCTTGCCCCATGGAAATCCAGGTGTCGGCAACAATGACATCGGCGCCCCGCGCCGCTTCCATTGCATCGCGGGTCAGTAGCACCTGTGATCCGCGCGCGCGCGCGATATCGGCGAAAGACGGGTCGGGATCATAGCCCTGTGGCACACCAACACGGACGTTGAATTTCATCAGGCCCGCCGCCTCGACGATCGAATGCAGCACGTTGTTGCCATCGCCCAGCCATGCCCATTCCAGGCCCGGCAGCGCCTTGCCATGTTCGATCACCGTCAAAAGATCCGCCATGATCTGGCACGGGTGCGACAAATCGGTCAGGCCATTGATGACCGGGACTTCAGCATGGTGCGCCAGTTCCTCGATCTTGCTATGATCGTCGGTGCGGATCATGATCGCATCGACATAGCGCGACAGTACCCGGGCCGTATCTGCCACGGTTTCGCCACGCCCAAGCTGCATCGCCCCCGCTTCCAGCAAGATACTGGTGCCGCCAAGCTGACGGATCGCCATATCAAACGATACGCGGGTGCGAGTCGAATTCTTCTCGAAGATCATGGCCAGCACATGCCCCGCAAGCGGTATGTCGGCGTCCGCCGCGCCCTTGGGCCACCCCTTGCGCTTTGCCTTGCGGTCCTGCGCGTCGTTCAGCATCGCGGCAATCGCATCGCCGCCCGCATCGGATAAGTTCAGAAAATGTCTTGTCATTTCAAGTTCCCCTCACCCCCTTTCCGCTCGTCCTGAGTAGCCATTGAGCTTGTCGAAATGGCGTATCGAAGGATCCTTCGATACGGGCCTTCGACTGCGCTCAGTCCCTACTCAGGATGAACGAAGAAGGGGTACAATCAGATCAAGAGACTGGAACCTCATAATCTTTTGCACCCGCCGACAGTTTTTCAATGCATTCGGCGATATGATTTTCTCCAATCACCAGCGGCGGCAACAGGCGCACGACATTGTCGCCCGCTGCTACAGTCAGCAGACCATGCCGGTCACGCAAATGCGCCACAAAGGCCCGGCTGTCCGACTTCAGCTTCAACCCCAGCATCAACCCCATGCCCCGCACGCTGTCGAACAGTTCGTCATGATTGGGGATCATCTGTTCCAGGCTGGCGCGCAGTCGCTCGCTCATCCTCTGCACATGCTCCATGAATTCCGGCACAAGAATCACATCGAGCACGGCATTGCCCGCCGCCATCGCCAATGGATTGCCGCCATAAGTCGATCCATGCGTTCCGATCACCATGCCTTTGGCCGCTTCCTCGGTCGCAAGGCAGGCGCCAAGCGGAAAACCGCCGCCAATACCTTTGGCGATGGCCATGATGTCCGGTGTGACGCCATATTGTTCATAGGCAAACAACGTGCCGGTCCGCGCAACGCCGCACTGCACCTCATCAAAGATCAGGATCAGGCCCTGTTCGTCGCAAGCCTGACGCAGGCCTTTCAGGAATTCCGGAGTCGCTGGCAAAATGCCGCCTTCGCCCTGGATCGGTTCCAGCAGGAAACCCGCCGTGCAGTCATCGACCGCGGCCAGCGCTGCTTCCAGATCATTGAACGTTACTACCTGAAAACCGGGCAGCAACGGTTCGAAGCCATCGCGCATCTTGGGCTGGTCGGTTGCCGAAATGGTGCCCAGCGTTCGCCCGTGAAAAGCATTGGAAAATGTGATCAGCTTGTGCCGCTGCGGATTGCCGTTGGCATAATGATAGCGCCGTGCCGTCTTGATCGCGCATTCCAGCGCTTCGGCTCCGCTATTGGTGAAGAATACCGTGTCGGCAAATGTGTTGTCCACCAACCGCTGCGCCAGGCTTTCACCCTGCGGACTGCCATACAAGTTCGACACATGCATCAGCGTCGCGGCCTGTTCCTGAATCGCCCGCACCAGATGCGGGTGACCATGACCCAGCAGGTTCACCGCAATGCCGGCCGCGAAATCCAGATAGCGCTCTCCGCGTTCGCCGAACAGGTAACAGCCTTCCCCTCGCACCGGACGCACATTGCACCGGGGATATACGGGCATGAGCGGCGTGATCGACATGGGTTTGGCCTTCCTCTGTTTGACAAATGAAACAAAGCAAAAAAGGCGGTCCCACGTGGACCGCCCTTGTTGCAGGCCATCATATACAGGGCGCGCGCGCCATTCGTCAACGCATGTGATCACCTCAGCCGTTCGGCCACTGCATTGGCGGCATCCAGCCATTGTCGCGCGTCGGCGCAATGGTTGGAGCAAGGCTAAACCAATCTGACCAGTAGGCCTGCCACCGCACAAAGCCCCAGAAGTCGAAAGGGGCTCATGCGAAACCAAAACATACCTGCCATCGCCGCTGCCGAGAGGGCCAGGGCAAGCAGATCGAGGCTTGCAGGGTCAGGAAGATATAGGCGGATGGGGCCAAAAGCGCGTTCCTCCACCTGTGCAAACCAGAAATGGAGGGCGAACCAGAGCGCCAGGTTCAATATCACGCCGACGACAGCGGCCGTGATCGCCGCCATCGCGGATGCAAGCGCCCGGTTTTCGCGCAGCCGCTCAATGAATGGCGCGCCCAGGAATATCCACAAAAAGCATGGCGTAAAGGTGACCCAGGTGGTCAGCAAGCCGCCCAGCGTTCCGGCAAGTAGCGGCGGCAGATCGCCCGGGTTTCGATAGGCACCAAGGAAACCCACATATTGCGTGACCATGATCAGCGGGCCGGGCGTGGTTTCCGCCAGCCCCAGTCCATCCAGCATCTCACGCGGACTGAGCCAGTGATAATGTTCGACCGCTGCCTGCCCGACCCAGGCGAGGACAGCATAGGCCCCGCCAAAGGTCAGCACCGCCATTTGGGAGAAGAAACTGCCAATTGCGGCAAATACAGAGTCTTCCGGCGCGAAGGCAAGAAGCAGACCGACTGGGGTCAGCCACAGAACAAGCAGAACAGAGGCAACGCCTGCTGTCTGCCAAAAAGCGGCACGGGCATGATCGGGAATGCCTGAACCAAGCGCACTGTCAGCATCGCTGAAAACATTGCCGCCTATGGAACCATGGCCGCCGCCGTTCAATGCGTGACTGCCGCTTCGCCCTGCGATCCAGCCTGTCACCCCCGCCGCAAAAATCACCAGCGGGAAAGGAGCGTTCAGAAAGAAAATCGCAGCAAAGGCAACAGCCGCAAGGCCAAAGCGGAACCGGTTTCCGAGTGCATGTTTGCCAATACGGACTACCGCCTGGAACACGATGGCAAGCACCGCCGCCTTCAATCCAAAGAACAGCGCGGCGACAGGCCCGGCCTGTCCATAGAGCACATAGAGCCACGAAAGCGCCATGATGGCGATTGCGCCCGGAAGGATGAACAACAGACCTGCTACAAGGCCTCCCTTTACCCGGTGCAGCAGCCACCCGATATAGGTGGCAAGCTGTTGCGCCTCCGGTCCCGGCAGCAGCATGCAGAAATTGAGCGCGTGGAGAAAACGCTCCTCGCCAATCCACTTCTTTTCCTCGACCAATATGCGGTGCATCACCGCAATCTGTCCGGCAGGACCGCCAAAGCTCAAAAGCGCGATGCGAACCCATACTTTCGTTGCCTGGGTGAAGGAAATGTCATGGGGCGGCCCGCTCATCGGCGGACCGCCCCATCAGGATCAGAAATATCGACTCCAGCAAGCCATAAATATCCATCGCATGCCGGAAACTGCATTTCCTTTTACGTTGCTGCGTGCGCCAGGGCCGCAAGCAGCAATAGTGCGACGATGTTGGTGATCTTGATCATCGGGTTGACCGCAGGGCCAGCCGTATCCTTATACGGATCGCCTACGGTATCGCCAGTGACGGCGGCCTTGTGGGCTTCGCTGCCCTTGCCGCCATGATTACCGTCCTCGATATATTTCTTCGCATTGTCCCATGCACCGCCGCCGCTCGTCATCGAAATGGCGACGAACAGCCCCGAAACAATCACGCCCAGCAGCAATGCGCCCAGCGCGGCAAAGCCATTGGCAACGCCGCCAACCCACGCAATGAGGAAATACACCACGATCGGAGCGAACACCGGAAGTAGCGACGGGAGGACCATTTCCCGGATAGCTGCCTTGGTGACCAGATCAACCGTGCGGCCATAATCGGGCTTGCTGGTCCCGGCCATGATACCCGGATTGTCGCGGAACTGACCCCGCACTTCTTCCACCACGGCACCCGCCGCACGGCCGACGGCGGTCATGCCCATCGCACCGAACAGATAAGGCAATAATGCGCCGAGCAGCAGGCCAACGATGACATAGGGGTTCGACAGGCTGAAATCGACCGGCTCGGTCAAACCAAGCGCGCTGTTGTAGAATTTCAGATCCTCCGTATAGGCCCCGAACAGCACCAGTGCCGCAAGGCCCGCCGATCCGATGGCATAGCCCTTCGTCACCGCCTTGGTCGTGTTGCCAACCGCATCCAGCGCATCGGTACGGCCACGGACTTCGTCATCCATGCCCGCCATTTCGGCAATGCCGCCCGCATTGTCCGTTACCGGACCATAGGCATCAAGTGCCACCACCATGCCGGCCAGCGCCAACATCGCCGTTGCGGCAAAAGCAATGCCGATCAGGCCTGCCAGCGAATAGCTGATGATGATGCCGACGCAGATCACCAGCGTAGGCAGAGCGGTCGATTCCAGCGAAATCGCCAGCCCCTGGATCACGTTGGTGCCATGCCCGGTCAAGGATGCACGGGCGATGGATTTGACCGGACGGAAATTGGTGCCGGTATAATATTCAGTGATCCAGACAATCAGGCCAGTCACGCCCAGGCCCACCATCATCGACCAGAACAGGTCCATGCCGGTAAAGCTGTTCTCGCCGGTTAGACCGCCGCCGATAGGTGCATTCATGTCGCCCAATACGCGCCAGGTGACATAACAAATCGCCGGGATCGAAAGGATCGCCGTGGTCAGAAAGCCCTTGTAAAGCGCTCCCATGATCGACTGGCTGCTACCCAGCCGGACAAAATAGGTGCCGATGATCGACGTGATGATGCACGCCCCGCCGACGGCCAACGGCAAACTCATAAGCTGCGTCAGCTCGGTGACGCCGACATCGACCAACAGAGCAGTCAGCACCATGGTCGCGCCAATCGTCACCACATAGGTTTCGAACAGATCGGCGGCCATGCCGGCGCAGTCGCCCACATTGTCGCCCACATTATCGGCAATGACCGCCGGATTGCGGGGGTCATCCTCGGGAATGCCAGCCTCAACCTTGCCAACAAGATCCGCGCCGACATCCGCGGCCTTGGTAAAGATACCGCCACCAAGCCGCGCAAAGATTGAAATCAATGAAGCACCAAAAGCCAACGCCACCAGCGCGTCGATGACCGTGCGGTCCTTGACTGTCATCCCCGCCGGTCCGGTCAGATACCAGAAAAAGACAGAAATCGCGAGCAGGGCGAGGCCCGCCACCAGCATGCCGGTGATTGCACCCGCGCGGAAAGCTACCGTCAGGCCGCTTTGCAAACTGGTTCGCGCGGCTTCGGCAGTGCGTACATTGGCGCGAACTGAAATGTTCATGCCGACATATCCCGCAGCACCCGAAAGCACCGCACCCAGCACAAATCCAAGCGCCGATGTCGCACCCAGAAAATAGAAAACAATGACCGCAACCACAACGCCAACCATGGCGATGGTGCGATATTGGCGACCCAGATAGGCTTTCGCCCCCTCCTGAATCGCAGCGGCGATCTCTTGCATCTTTTCATTGCCTGGCGAGGCGCTCAGCACCTGCCGACTGGTAAAGATTCCGTAGAGCACGGCCAACAGGCCGCACGCTATGGCGATGGTGACAATTGTCATAGGCTGTTCCTCTTCCCCCATTTATATCGAATCCGTAACGCCGGGATGTACGTCCAGAATGTGGGCGGAAGGTATAGGTCAGGAAAGGAAGGTCAAGCCGGTTCAAACAGATATGCAAATATTACAATCGTCATCCATGTTCATACCCCAGCCGCGCGGGCACCGGGACGGATCGACCCATGTACGACAGGGACAATCCGTGTCCTATGTCAAACCGGCCAACTGCGGTTGCAGCTATTGGCAAAATCGTATCGGATGGCGCGGCAAAGAGCAGTTGATAGTCATCGCCTGCCGTGCCCGCTGCCATGCGCAAATCCACGCTGTCGCCGCGCCCTGCCAAGACGTCACGCGATACTGGCATCCGGTCCAGTGCGATTTCCACCGCCATATTACTCGCTGCCGCCATCCGTGCGGAATCTATCAGCAAGCCGTCCGATACGTCCATCATGGCATGCACCAAAGGCGCAAGCTCCCGCCCTTGCGCTAACAATGGCTGCGGACGGCGATAGGCGCGGATCGGGTCCAGTGGCTCCGTTATCCCCCGGCGCGCCAAATCCAGCCCCAGACCCGCCGCGCCAATCGTCCCTGTGACATAGAGCGTGTCCCCAGCCAGTGCCCCGGAACGTGCCGGGACTGCCGATCCCGCCTCGCCAATTGCAGTCAATGTAAAAACCCCCGGCGCACCTTTCGGCAATGCCACCGTATCCCCGCCGATCAACGGCATGGCATATGTGTCGAGCGCATCTTTAAGGCCGGTCAGGAACGCCGCGTCCCAGCTATCATCGCCGGTCAACGCATAATTCATCAGGCACGCGATCGGCTGCGCACCCTTTGCGGCGAGATCGGACAGGTTCACTGCCGCCAGCTTCCAGCCGACGTCTTCGGGTGGATCATTTTTCAGGAAATGCACGCCCGCAACGATAGTGTCACTGGTAATGACAAGCTGTCTGCCGCCGACATCGAGCACCGCCACATCGTCCATCAACCCCCGCGCGGCGTCACTGGCGGCAAGGGTGCGCAGTCGTTCGATAAAAGCGGATTCACCGGTCATAGTCATTACTGACAAAGTCCTTAGCACCCTGGAGGAGGCGGAATATCAGCCCCGCACATCCTTCGAAATCGCATCCAGCAGGCCGTTGACGAACCCGCTTTCGCGCTTGTCGTAAAAGGCGTGAGCCACATCAACATATTCGGTTATCACGGTAGCCGTCGGCACATCGGGTCGCGCCATCAATTCATAGGCACCCGCGCGCAAGATCTGGTGCATGGGCTTGTCGAGCCGCGCCAGCGACCAACCCTGCGCCAGCTTGCCCTCGATCAGCGTGTCTATTTCCGACCGGCGCTTGTCCACTCCGGCCACCAAGTCGTCGAAAAAATCGCGCTCCGCCTCGGTATAGGTCACATCTTCAATGGTCTGGCCCAGGCGATATTCGTGGAATTCGCGCAGCAACATAGGCAGCGGCGTGCCTTCCATATCCTTCTGATACAGCGCCTGAACCGCAGCGAGGCGGGCGGCAGAGCGGGATTTGGATCGATCGGTCATAAATTCCTTAAAGCCGCAACCGCACCGAAGCAGCATGGGCAGGCAATCCCTCCGCCTCCGCCAGCGCAACGGCGGCAGGACCAATGGCCTCTATCGCCCGCTGGTCAAGCGCAAGGAAGCTGGTGCGTTTCATGAAGTCGAGTACCGACAGCCCTGATGAAAAACGTGCACGGCGGCCGGTGGGCAACACATGGTTTGGTCCCGCCACATAATCACCCACCGCTTCAGGCGTCATCCGGCCCATGAAGACGGAGCCTGCGTGACGCACGCATTTGAATAGCGCCTGCGGATCATCGACCGCCAGTTCCAGATGCTCGGGCGCGAGGCGATCCACCAGTGGCAGAGCCTCTTCCAATGTATCGACCAATATAATCGCGCCATTGGCGTCCCAGCTCGCGCGCGCAACCGCATGGGTGGACAGCGCAGGTATCTGCCGCTCGACCGCCGCCGCGACTGCATCGGCAAAGGCCGCATCATCGGTAAACAGGATCGACTGGCTGGTGGGGTCATGTTCGGATTGGCTCAGCAAATCCGCCGCAATCCATTCCGCATCGTTCTTGCCATCCGCCACCACGACGATTTCAGAAGGGCCAGCCACCATGTCGATGCCGACCACCCCGTAAAGCTGCCTCTTTGCCTCTGCCACCCAGGCATTGCCGGGACCGGTGACGACATCGACCGGCTTGATCTTGTCAGTGCCATAGGCAAGTGCGGCCACCGCCTGCGCTCCGCCCACACGCCAGATTTCTTCAACTCCTGCAATTTCGGCAGCGGCAAGAACCAGCGGGTTGATATCGCCATTGGGTGTGGGCGTCACAATGGCGATCCGCTCGACGCCCGCAACCTTGGCCGGAATGGCATTCATCAGGACCGAACTGGGGTAGGCCGCCCGACCGCCCGGCACATAAAGCCCGGCCGCATCAACCGCACGCCAGCGCGCGCCAAGCCGCACGCCTGCTGCATCCACGCTGTCACTATCCTGCGGCTTCTGCCTTTCATGATAGGCCGCGATCCGCGTTGCGGCGAGTTCCAGCGCATCACGCAGTGGCGTCGAAAGCCCATTGAGGGCGGCCTTGCGATCAGCCGTCGCAATGTTCCAACCGCTGGCATTTAAGTCATGACCGTCGAAACGCTGCGTGTAATCGGCCAGCGCCGCATCGCCGCGCTCCCGCACTGCGCGCAATATTGCGGTGACGTCCCGCGAAACATCCTCGTCGGCCTCACGCCGCGCATTCACCAGCGCTGTGAATGCCGCATCGAAACCGGCCTCACGGATAGAAAGCCTAAGGGGCATCCCGTGTCTCCACCGCTTTACGAAAGGCCTCGACCAGCGGCATTATCTCGCCCGAACGCATCTTGAAGGCGGCACGGTTGACGATCAGACGTGCGGATATCTGCATGATAATGCTGGTTTCCACCAAGCCATTCGCCTTCAATGTCGCGCCGGATGACACAAGGTCCACGATCCGCCGCGACAGCCCAAGCGATGGCGCAAGCTCCATCGCACCGTTCAGCTTTACGCATTCGGCCTGAATGCCCTGCCGTTCGAAATGGCGGCGGGTAAGGCCGGGGTATTTCGTTGCAACGCGGACATGGCTCATCGCGCTCTGGTCTTCGGCGGCAAGGCCTACAGGCTCGGCAACCGACAGACGGCAATGGCCGATGTTCAGATCGACCGGCGCATATAATTCCGAATAGTTGAATTCCTCAACCACATCGGACCCGACAATACCGATCTGTGCCGCGCCATGCGCAACGAAGGTCGCGACGTCGAATGCCCGCACCCGGATGATCGAAATATTTTCATGATTGGTCGCGAATTTGAGTGCGCGGCTGTTCTTGTCATGGAAATCCGCTTCTGGCGCGATACCCACCTTGGCGAGCAGCGGCAGGGCTTCATCCAGGATACGTCCCTTGGGGATGGCAATGATCAGCGGCTTGGTCATGATGTCAGGCGCTTTACTTGGCGCCAGGGAAAAGGGCAACATGGGGACCGCTAGATTCTGATACCCTTTCGCCCTGCCAGTTCCACGACATATTGCCACGCCACGCGACCCGACCGGCTGCCGCGCACGGTGGACCACTGCACAGCCTCTTGCGGATCGAAATCCAGCCCATAATGCCCGGCATAGCCCGCAACGATGGCCACATAGGCATCCTGATCGATATTATGAAAGCCAAGGCTGAGCCCAAAACGGTCGGACAGCGCCAACTTGTCGTCCACGACATCGCGCTTGTTGATGGGATCGTCCTGCTCCCCCATGTTCCGCGGCACGATATGGCGGCGGTTGGATGTGACATACAACCGCACATTGTCCAGTCGCGCTGTCGCCGACCCCTGCAACAGCGACCGGAACGCCCGCGCATCGCCGCCGACATCGTCAAAGCCCAGATCGTCGATGAACAGCACAAATGCCCGCGCCGTACCGCGCAGCAGAGTGAAAAGGTCCGGTAATGTCTTCAAACGATCAGTGGCAAACTGAATCAGCGCAATGTCCAGGCCTTCTTCCTGCAGCTGGCCGATGACCGAGGAAACGCTGGCCGACTTCCCGGTCCCCCGCGCGCCCCAAAGCAGCACATCATGCGCAGCATGGCCAGCGGCGAGGCGACGGGTATTTTCCAGAAGCTGCGATTTCTGCGCATCGATGCCGGTCAGCAGATCATAAGGAATAGGCGCAAAAGCCGCTACGGACTGGATCACGGCGCCGTCCCAGATATAGGCAGGCGAAGCGGCAAGGTCCGCAGATGGCAATGGCGCGGGGGCGAGTCGGTCCAAAGCGTCGGCTATACGGGCGATCAGTTTGTCGGTCATGACGTCGCTTTAGCAGAGGACATAAGAGATGCCACACCATCGTCGCGCCCATACAGGCCAAAATTAAATCGCCAACTCCTCCGCAGCCAACTCATACAACAACTCCGCGCCTGCCATTGCTTGCGCCTTGAGGCCCAGCGCCTCTGGCACCACATGGTCGAGATAGTAGCGCACCATTACTTCCTTCGATTTCAGGAAAGCCGGGTCGCCGTCGCCCTGCCGCAGCCTTTCCGACGCTGCCCGACCCTGTCGCGCCATCAACCAGCCGCAGGTCGCGACCGAAACCATGGTGAGAAAGGGATAGCTGCCCGCCATCCGGTCATTGACGGACGCACCCAGCATCCAATCGGCTGTTCGCTCCACTGCGTCGGCCAATGTCATCAACGCCGCCTCGCCACCGCATTCGATGCGAATATCCGATAGAAGGCTCTTCAACCCCTCGCCGCCATCGCCGGTCAGCTTTCGGCCCACCAGGTCAGCGGCCTGAATGCCGTTGGTGCCTTCATAAATGGGCGTAATGCGGGCATCGCGATAATATTGCGCTGCGCCAGTTTCCTCGATGAAACCCATGCCGCCATGCACCTGCACACCCAGGGAAGCGACTTCGCAACCCATGTCGGTGGCATAAGCCTTGGCCAGCGGGGTCAGTATGTCGAGACGCTTTTTTGCGCCTTCGATGCCCAGATGCCTCCGGTCCACCTGGCCCGCCGCATAATAGATCAGCGCGCGGGCCGCCTGCGTCAGCGCCTTCATGCGGATCAACATCCGTCGCACGTCAGGATGCTCGATGATCGCAACGGGGTCGGGCGAGGAACCATCGGCGCGGGCCGACTGAATGCGTTCGGCAGCATAAGCGATCGCCTGCTGCGTCGCGCGTTCGGCGATTTGCACGCCCTGGCTGCCGACATTGAGGCGCGCCTGATTCATCATCGTGAACATCGCCTTCATGCCGCCGAACTCGTCGCCGATCAGCTCGCCGATACAATCGTCATGGTCGCCATAGGACATGACGCAGGTGGGCGAGGCGTGAATGCCCAGCTTGTGTTCGATCGACGCACAATGAACATCGTTCAGCGCCCCGATATTTCCCGCGTCATCGACACGGTATTTGGGAACGATGAACAGCGAAATGCCCTTCGTTCCCGCCGGTGCGCCGGGCGTGCGGGCAAGGATCAGGTGGACGATATTGTCCGTCAGATCATGTTCGCCAAAGGTGATGAAGATTTTTTGCCCCTTGATCCGGTACGTGCCATCATCCACGGGAGTCGCCATGGTGCTCAATGCGCCGACGTCGGAACCTGCCTGCGGTTCGGTCAGGTTCATTGTACCCGTCCATTCGCCAGTGATCAGCTTGGGCAGCCATTTGCTCTGTTGCTCCGCCGTTCCATGCGCCATCAACGCCTCGATCGCAGCGGGGGTCAGCATGTTGACCAGCGAGAATCCCAAATTGGCGCTGCCCAGATCTTCCATCACGACGCTGAACAGTGAAAAGGGCAGGCCTTGTCCGCCAAAGGCCTCTGGCCCATTGATCGTGCCCCAGCCATTATGGACGAAGGACTGGTAAGCCGAACGAAATCCTTCGGGCAAGGTGACCTTGCCGTCATTCCATTTCGCGCCCTCCATGTCGCCAATCCGATTGAGCGGCGCATATTCGTCCTCCGCAAACTGGCCCGCTCCCTCGATAATAGCGTCTACCATGTCGGGTGACGCCGCCGCGAAGGCATCATGTTCGGCCAATTCAGCAAGGCGGGTAACGTGATCCAGCACGAAACGCTGTTCGACAGTCGGAGACTTGTATTCCATTGCCAGAGTGCCCTCATTGCTTTTAGCGCTTGGACGCCCGATTCGCGCCCGCTATAGCGCCCAGTTGTGACCAGCTCAAACCCGCCCTTTTCAACGCAAATGTGCCGCTACGGCATGGCCGCGTTGCGCGATGCGGCAGACCTGATCCGGATGGGCCAGACGGTCGCCATAACCACGGAAACCGTTTACGGCCTTGCCGCCGACGCCACGAATCCCGACGCGGTGGCGCGCATTTATGCCGCCAAGGGTCGACCAAGCTTCAACCCGCTAATTGTGCACGTTGCTGACATGGATATGGCACGAAGCATAGCACATTTTTCACCGCTTGCAGAGCAGCTTGCCGCTCGTTTCTGGCCCGGACCGCTGACGCTTGTCCTGCCGCTGCGTAACGATAGCGACATTGCTTCTCTGGTGACGGCGGGCCTTTCCACCATCGCGCTGCGTTGTCCCGCACACCCCGCGATGCAGGGCCTGATCCGGGAAAGCGGCCGCCCCCTTGCCGCACCATCGGCCAATGCCAGCGGTTCGATCAGCCCGACAAGAGCAAAGCATGTGGCGGCCAGCCTGAATGGACGAATCCCAATGATCCTTGATGCCGGCCCCACGGAACAGGGGCTGGAATCTACAATTATCGTGCCGGAAGACAGCTCCATAAGGTTACTTCGCCCGGGTCCAGTGACGGTGGACATGTTGGAACAATCGACAGGCCTTCGCGTCACGCGGACAGATAATGGCAAAGTCGAAGCCCCCGGACAGCTATCAAGCCATTATGCCCCGGCCAAGCCACTGCGCCTCAATGCCGCATCGGCGCGCTCGGGTGAATTTATGATCGGCCTTGGCACGATGGCATGCGATTTCAATCTGAGCGAGAGTGGTGACCTGACGCAAGCGGCATCACGCCTGTTTGACGCCCTGCACCGTGCCGACGCCAGCCCCGCCGTCGCCATCGCCATCGCCCCGATCCCGGCGGACGGCTTGGGTATGGCCATCAATGACCGATTGATACGCGCGGCGGCCTAAAGTCAGGCCTGTTCTCGCCCATCAATCCAATGCCGCAACAGCGTATGCGCCACAGCCATCGGGGGCGGCGCCATGAAAGGCGCATCGGTTTCGCCCGCAAGAGCCGCACGGACCCCAGCGGCATCAACCCATTTCGCATCCTCGATCTCGGTCGTATCGAGGGTCAGCGTCGGATCGTCGGTGTGCCCGATACATGCAATCATCAACGATGACGGAAAAGGCCAGGGCTGACTGGTGATATAGCGCACACTATGCACGCGAATGCCTGCTTCCTCCCACAGTTCACGCGCAACTGCTTCCTCGATCGTCTCACCCGGTTCAACGAAACCCGCCAGCGCCGAATAGCGTCCGGCGGGAAAGCGTGCCTGCCGCCCCACCAATATCCGGCCATCATGTTCGGCCAGCATGATAGTGACCGGATCGACACGCGGAAAATGTTCCGCCTCGCATCCGACACATCTTCGCGACCAACCGGCTTTGACAACTTCGGTCGGCATTCCGCAGTTGGCGCAAAAGCCGTGGCGCTTGTGCCAATCGATCACGCTGCGGGCACAACCATATAATGCCAAGGCCTCAGACTTGAGCAGCTGCGCAAGTTCCCACACGCGCGGCGCAAAGGTTCCGGCATGGGGGATATTCGGGCTGATCTCCGCAAAGACCGGCCCTGCCTCATCCATTCCAAGCAGGATGAAATCGTCCGGCACACGGCCGGGGGAAAGACTGGCCCAAGCCAGATCGCCATCCTCACCTAATACTGGATCAAGGCCATCGAGTACCAGCAACCGTGCGCGCGAATCGGCGAATGCTTCTGCCAGAAGCGCAGGATTGGTGCGCACTTGATCCGCCCGGTCGAGAACGCCCCCTGTAAAACCTGCGTTCCCGGACATAAGCTGCATCAGGCAATCTCCTCCATCACGGCCCATGCGGCCTTGGCAAACAATGTCGGCAATCCCGCATCGTTCATTGCGTCTATCGGCCACCATTCCCCCGCTTGGCCAGTCATGCAATCTCTTTCGATATGCAGCCACTCAACCTGAAGGTTCAGGGCAAAATGAGTAAAGACGTGCACGATCGGCGCCGCTACCCGGTTCCACTGCCCTGCAATGGGGGGCGCATAGTCCGGTTCCTTGTCCCAGGCAGAGGTCGGCAGCGCCCGCATCCCCCCCAGCAATCCCTTGCCCGGGCGGCGGATGAGCCAGACATGGCCGTCATTCTGCATCCACCAGACATAGCCGTGCCGTTCAGGCCGTGCCTTCCTTGCCGGTTTGACCGGAAAGCCCGTGGGATCGCCTGCCGCATAGGCCGCGCAGTCCGCGTTCAGGGGGCAGAGCGCGCACAGAGGATTGCGGACCGTGCACACCGTTGCGCCCAGATCCATCATCGCCTGCGCAAAATCCCCGGCGCGCATATCGGGCGTGATCCTGTCAGTCGCCGTGCGAATCTCTGTCCGCGCCTGGGGCAGCGGCGTGCCAATCGCAAACAGCCGCGCTACGACTCGTTCGACATTGGCATCGACCACGACGGCCCTCTTTCCAAAGGCGATGGCAGCGATGGCGGCGGCGGTATAAGCGCCAATACCCGGCAGCACCCGCAGCGCCGCCTCGTTCGCAGGAAAATCCCCGCCATGTTCCTTCGCCACGATCCGGGCGCAGGCGAGCAGATTACGTGCTCGTGCATAATAGCCAAGCCCTGCCCATGCCGCCATCAACTCGGCTTCGTCCGCATCGGCGAGCGCCATCACATCGGGCCATCGCACCGTAAATTTTTCGAAATAGGGCTTTACCGCCGCCACCGTCGTCTGCTGCAACATGATTTCGGACAACCAGACGCGATATGGATCAGCCGCATTGGCGCCCGGTGCCGAACGCCACGGCAATGTCCGTGCATGACTATCATAATGGGCAAGCAGTCTGACGGATATTCCGCTTGTCTGTTTCATGCTGATTTGGTCATCGACGGGCATACCCCGCTATGCCATGATGCCGACGATGACGAAACGCCCCGACAAAAAATCCCCTGCGGATCAAAGGCCGCGCGGCGGGCCTGCGCGCAATATTGCTGACATCGTCCCCAATATCGGGCGCGCGGCTTTCCGGCGCTTCGGCTTTGTTCAAAGCAGCATCGTCACCCGCTGGGACGAAATTGTCGGTAGCAAATATGCTGAAGTGTCCGCACCTGAATCGATTCGCTTTCCCGTCGGTCAAAAAGCGGGCGGCACATTGAGCTTGATCGTGGCAAGCGGCTTTGCCCCTATGATGCAACATGTACTGCCGGAGATTGTCGAACGGGTGAATCGCTTCTTCGGCTATAATGCCGTCGCCAAGGTGGCGATGCGGCAGGGAACAGTCGAACCGCAGGGAGGGGACATCGAACGCCGCCCGCCGCCCAGGATGCTCCGGCCCATTCCTGTCGAATTGGGCGACAGCCTGCGCGACATCGGCGATCCCGAATTGCGCGCAGTGCTGGAATCGCTTGCACAGGGACTTGCCAATTCCAGCGGACCGCCCAAAATTGGCGAACGCTAGTCCCGCCAGCTCCATATTTGTTGACCAATAACGGACCTCTCCAATGATCGGCTTTTCCAGAATATCAATCCTGGCTGGCGCTGCGCTCTCGCTGATAATGGCCCCTGCCGTGTCGGCGCAAAAAGTCGATTGGGCAAAGCGCTACAGCATGTCGAACATCGGTGGTTTCATCATGGGCAAGCCCGATGCGGGGACCAATCTGGTTGAATATATCAGCTATACCTGCAGCCATTGCGCTGCCTTCACCCAAAAGGCTGCCGCTCCACTCCATGTTAACTGGGTCAGCAAGGGCACGCTCAACATCGAAATCCGCAATGCCGTGCGCGACCGGTACGACCTGACGGCGGCCTTGCTCGCCCGTTGCGGCGGCCCTACGAAATTCTTCGGCAACCATGATGCGCTCATGGCCAATTTCGACAATTGGATGAAGCAGGTCGTGGCCTATAACGACGCTAACAAGGACAAGCCGCCGTCCGCCAGCATCGACGATACGATGGACGATATCGCCGCAAGCACCGGTCTCTATACTCTGTTGCAAAAGCGTGGCTTCACCCCGAACCAGCTCAAGATCTGCCTTGGCGACACCGGCGCACGTGACAAGATTCTTGCCATGACGAAGCAGGCATGGGGAGAACTGAAGATCAGCGGCACTCCCAGTTTCTCCGTCAATGGCCGCCTGCTGGCCGATGCGCATGACTGGAACTCACTGGAACCCGCATTGCCCCCTGCAGCCAACTAAAGTAGATGCACAGTCACAAGAACAATTTTTCGGAGCCATATCTTCCATGCAGAAACTGACCGGCCTTTCCCCACTGATGCTGGCCCCGCTGGTACTGGCGCTGTCGCTTGTCGCATGCGGTGACAAGAATGCATCATCGGACGCAAAGACAAACGGCGCACCTGTCGCCGCGGTTGCCGCGCCTGCCGGAACGAGCTGGGCCGATATGGTCAAAGCGACACCCGAAGGCGGCTTTGTCATGGGCAATCCCGATGCGCCGCTGAAAATAGTCGAATTCGCATCGCTGACCTGCAGCCATTGCGCCGATTTCTCGGAAAACGGTTTTCCGGTGTTGCGCGACAAATATGTGAACACGGGCAAGGTCAGCTATGAACTGCGCAATTATGTGCGCGATCCGCTGGACATGACGGGGGCTCTGCTTGCCCGTTGCGGCGGCGCGGAGCCTTTCTTCCCGCTTTCCGAGCAGATTTTCGCCTATCAGCCCACTCTGTTCGAAAAAGCACAGGCAATGGGCGAAGCGACCTATAAAGCTGCGGTGGAAGCCCCGGCGCAAGAGCGCTTTGTAAAACTGGCTCAGAACGTTGGCCTGATCGAATTCGTCATGCAGCGCGGTATCAGCGAGGATCAGGCCAAACAGTGCCTCGCCGACACCAAAACTGCCGAAGCATTGGCCGATGGGGTGCAAAAAGCCAGCACGACCTATAACATTGAAGGAACGCCGACCTTCCTCATAAACGGGACGAAGGTCGACAATGTCGCATCCTGGCCACTTCTGGAGGCCCAATTGCGCGAAGCGGGGGCCTGATTGCAGCCGGGGGGCGCTTTTTTAAAGAAATGTCATGCTGAACCTGTTTCAGCATCCATGAACGCAGGCCCGCGCGCTTTTCCATCCGCATTTGGCTCGGGGATGTCCGCCCCATGCAGATAAAGCGCCTCAAGCTCTCCGGCTTCAAAAGCTTCGTCGATCCGGCTGAACTGCGGATTGAGCCGGGGCTGACCGGCATTGTCGGACCCAATGGCTGCGGCAAGTCCAATCTGCTTGAAGCGATCCGCTGGGTCATGGGCGAATCCAGCGCCAAATCCATGCGCGGCGGCGGCATGGAGGATGTCATCTTTGCCGGCACCGCAACCCGTCCGCAACGTGACTTTGCCGAAGTCGCCATATTGGCCGAACGCGAAGTCCATGAAATCACCGGTCCCATTGCCGCGACGCAAGCGGGCGAGTTGGAGGTCATGCGCCGCATCGAACGCGGCGCGGGCAGCGCGTATCGCGCCAACGGCCGTGATGTGCGGGCCAAGGACATTGCTCTGATTTTCGCCGATGCCGCCACCGGCGCGCACAGCCCGGCGCTCGTCAGCCAAGGCAAAATCGCCGCCGTCATTTCCGCCAAGCCCGCTGAACGGCGCATGATGCTGGAGGAAGCCGCCGGGATCGCTGGGCTGCATGTCCGCCGCAAGGATGCCGAACAGAAACTGCGCGCCACCGAGACCAATCTGGCCCGCCTCGATGACATATTGGCCGACATGGAAAGTCGCGCCGGCGCCTTGCGGCGACAGGCCAGGGCGGCCGAACGCTATACCCGGTTGACCGAACAGATCCACATCGCCGAAGCGCGCCTGATCTACGCCAGGTGGCGGGATGCCGCCAAAGCCGCCGAAATTGCCCGCGACGAAGCAAAACGGGCCGAAACGCTTGTGACGCAAGCGCAAGAGGCGCAACAGGCTGCCGCCGCTTACCAGAACGAAGCCGTCAAGCAGCTCGCCGTCCGGCGCACCGAAGCCCAAAAAGCGCGCGATGCCGCCAATGAAGCGGGTCACAAACTTGCCTCTCTGCGCAGCGAGCAGGCTTCCCTGATCCAGCGCCGCACCGATCTGGAGGCGCAGGCGGTCAGGCTGGACGAAGACAAGGCTCGTGAAGGCTCCCTTGCCCATGACGCCGCCGAAGCCATTGAGCGACTGAACGCAGAGGTCGAACAGATCGCCGCCCGCGTCAAGGAAACCGAATCCATCCGTCCGGATTTCGACGCTCGCATCGCCCGCGCCGACAGCGCCGCCCGTGACGCCGAACTCGATCTGGCCAAGGCGATGGCGAAACAGGCGAGTGAGCAAGCCGAACTGCGCGTTGCCCATGCCGCCCTCAACGCAGCGCAAACCCGCCTTGACCGCACCGCGCGCGACCGGCAACGCATTGAGCAGGAACTCGCCGACCTTGCGCAAGCCGCGCCGCTGGAACAAGCGCGCGATGCCGCGCTGGACCTTCAGGACCGCGCCCGCGCCGAACGCACGCAGGCCGAAGCCGCCATCGCGCAGGCCGAAAGCGACCGCATCGCTGCTGCAGATTCCCGGACCGCCGCTGAATCTTCGCTGTCTTCTGCCAAGGCTGCGCTCGCGGCCCTCGACAGCGAGGCTGCGGCCCTCCGCAAGGCCGTGGATACGTCCGGCAACCGCAACCGCGCGCTTGACCGGATCAAGGCGGCTCCGGGCTATGAACGCGCTCTCGCCGCTGCCTTAGGCGATGATCTGGAAGCCGCCATCGGCGCAGAGGGTAAGCGCCACTGGATCGGTGCAGCGCGGGAGGATGGCGATCCCGCTATCCCTGCCGATTGCACCTCGCTGGCCGATCATGTCACTGCGCCGAGCGAACTTGCCCGCCGTCTCTCGCAAATTCTGGTGGCGCAAGGCGATACGGGCCAGGCCCTTGCCGTTGGTCAACGCCTGGTCACTTTGGACGGCCAGTTGCGCCGCTGGGACGGATATATCGCCATCGAAGGCGGCGCGGCGGCGGCAGAGCGCCTCATCCGCCTCAATCGCCTCGATGCCATAGAGGCCGTGCGCCCCGCAACGACGATGCAGGTGGATACTGCTACCGCCAGCCTCACCTCCGCCGAAGCTCTGGCGCGAACAGCCAATGAATCCCTTGCCTCTGGCCGCGCCGATCTCAACCGCGCCGACCAGATGTTGCGCGATGCCCTGCGCGCCGCGGATGAAGCCGCGCTGGCGCTCGACCGGTTGAAGGGCCGGCGCGATGAACTGCAAGTACGTCTTGCCGAGGCCACAACCGATCACCGCTCGGCACAGAACGAGTTCGAAGCCGCCCAGACCGCCAGCGCCAACCTGCCCGACGGCAGCGAAACCGCCAACCTTGTCACCACGCTTCAGCAATCGAGCGAAAAAGCCCGACTGGCCGTCAGCCAGCTTCAGGCCGAACAGGCCATGACCGATCGCGCATTGGGCGCGGACCGGGACCGCCTGACCGCCGCTCAGTCCGAAATCAAAAGCTGGCGGGCACGTGCAGGCGAGGCCAGCCGTCGTATGGAGGACATGAGCCGCCGCGCCACCGACATCGCGGAACAGCGTGAAGCCCTTGATGGCAAACCCGAAGCGGTGGCCCGTGCCATCGCCGCACTTGATGAAAGCAGCCACGCCCTGCTGGAAACCGCAGAGGCTTGTCAGGCCGGCGAACGCGCCGCCGAGGATATCCTCCGCCAGGCCGAAACCCGCCACGCCCAAACCGGCGAAGCGCTCGCCGCCGCGCGAGAGGCGCGTGCAGGAGCGATTGCCCGCGCAGAAAATCAGGAACAGCGCCGCATCGAAATGGGACGCATTTCGGGCGAACGCTTCGAATGTCCAGCACCGGTTCTACCCGAAAAACTCGGCTTTGACAGCGCCGATGTCCGCGACGCAGCACAGGAATCCGAAACGCTGGAAAAACTCACGCAGGACCGCGAACGCATCGGTCCGGTCAATCTCGTCGCTGCGCAGGAACTTGCCGAACTGGAGGAAAGCCAGACGAAAAGCCGCGCCGAAAGCGATGAGCTGATCCAGGCCATCCACCGCCTGCGCGGTTCCATAGGCAGCCTGAACCGGGAAGGCCGCGCCCGGTTATTGACAGCTTTTGAGGCAGTGGACGGCCATTTCCAGCGCCTCTTCACTGCCCTGTTCAATGGCGGTCAGGCGCATCTGAAACTCGTCGACAGCGACGATCCGCTGGAGGCTGGCCTTGAGATCATGGCCCAGCCGCCGGGCAAGAAACTGTCCACCCTGACGCTGCTGTCCGGCGGGGAACAAGCGCTGACCGCCATTGCCCTGATCTTCGGCCTGTTCCTCACCAATCCAGCCCCGATCTGCGTATTGGATGAGGTCGATGCGCCATTGGATGACGCCAACGTCGAACGCTTCTGCGATCTGCTCGACAAAATGGTGCAGGACACCCGCACCCGTTACCTGATCGTCACCCACAACGCCGTCACCATGAGCCGCATGCATCGCCTGTTCGGCGTCACCATGATTGAAAAAGGCGTGAGCAGACTGGTGTCGGTCGATCTGGGCGGGGCAGAGGAACTACTGGCGGCGGAGTAAAGGGCATAGTTATCAGGAAACTAGCTCGATTTGCCTCAATCGGCGAACGGATCATGCACCAGAATGGTGTCGTCGCGCTGCGGCGATGTGGACACAAGCGTTACGGGGCATTGGATCAGTTCCTCGATACGGCGGATATACTTGATCGCCTGCGCGGGAAGTTCGGCCCAACTGCGCGCGCCTGCAGTGGTTTCGCTCCAACCCTCGATCGTTTCATAAATGGCCTCTACGTTAGCCTGATCCTGGGGGTGGGGCGGTAGATAGTCATAGATTTTGCCACCAAGGCGATAGCCGGTGCAGATCTTGATTTCGTCCATGCCATCCAGGATATCGACCTTTGTCAATGCGATGCCGTTGATACCGCTCACCGCCGCAGACTGGCGCACCAGCACTGCGTCGAACCAGCCGCACCGCCGCTTGCGTCCGGTATTGACGCCGAATTCATGACCGCGCGTGCCAAGCAACTCGCCGATTTCATTATCCTGTTCGGTGGGAAACGGGCCGGAGCCTACTCGGGTTGTATAGGCCTTTACGATTCCCAGCACAAAGCCTGCGCCGCGTGGACCAAGCCCCGATCCGGATGATGCCGTGCCCGCCACCGTGTTGGACGATGTGACGAACGGATAGGTGCCATGATCGACGTCGAGCAGCACGCCCTGCGCGCCTTCGAACAATATACGGTCGCCGCGCCTGCGTGCTTCGTTGAGCGCCAGCCAGACGGGCTTGGCAAAGGGCAGGACGAAGGGCGCAATGTCACGAAGTTGTGCCATCAACGCGTTACGATCCACCGGCGGCTCGCCAAAGCCGGCGCGCAGCGCGTCATGATGCGCGCACAGCCGATCGAGCTGCGGCCCCAGATCGTCAAGATGCGCCAGATCGCAAATGCGGATGGCGCGGCGACCCACCTTGTCTTCATAGGCGGGGCCGATGCCCCGACGCGTGGTGCCGATTTTGCCCGCGCCGCTCGCATCTTCACGCATCGCGTCGAGATCGCGATGGATGGGCAGAATAAGCGGCGCTGTTTCGGCCACCTGCAACACATCGGGTGTTACCTCGATGCCCTGTTCGGCAATCTTTGTAACCTCGTCACGGAAATGCCACGGATCGAACACGACGCCATTGCCGATCATCGACAATGTGCCACGCACGACGCCGGAGGGCAGCAGTGCCAGCTTGTATGTTTTGTCGCCAACGACAAGCGTATGACCGGCATTGTGCCCGCCCTGAAAACGCACGACGCAATCGGCGCGCTCGGCGAGCCAGTCGACAATCTTGCCTTTGCCTTCATCGCCCCATTGCGCGCCGATAACCGTTACATTGGCCAAGTTCAGTTCCTCAATTCTATCGGCGTATCGCCATTCAAACTATGTGAGCAGCCAAGCGCGACCGCATCGTCGCTTTCCGACAATGCGGCTATGGTGCGCCAGCCCGCCTTGCGTAACTCTGCCGCGCGGGCCGGGTCATGACCCATTGGCAGGAATAGTCGTGCGCAGTCTTTCCCGCCCAGACCCGCATCGATCAGCGGGTCGGGATAGAGCGAAAAGCCGATGGCGGGTTCCGATGTGCCGTCCGGGTGCGCGATCATATAGGTGCCGCCGCGTCCGATTTCGCCGACAAACCCCCCGGCAAAGAGCGAAAAGCCAAACCATGTTTGATATTCAAAGCTGTGGCGCTCGGTTGGGTCGAGCGTCAGGGTGATGTCATCATGGATCGGTTTCGCAATGGCGCGCAGGCCTGCAATGCGGCTTTTGAGCGCGCCGCTCGCGTCGAGTGCTTCCAAGCGGTTCATTGCGGCATGGAAGGAGCCTGTGGCTTCAATAAGCGGCAGATAAGCAGCCGGACCAGCGCCAAGCGCTGCCAATGCGCCGGCATCCTTTGAATCCAGGGCAGTACGGACAGCGGGTATTTCGTCACTGGTCAGCGGGAATTCCTCCCGCGCCAAGGTATCGATGAGGTCTGGCAGCGTAAAATCGACGGTGATGTCGGAAACGCCCGCAATCTCCAGCGCCTCGATCGCGATGCTGACGATCTCTACAGCGGCAGCGATGTTGTCCGTACCGACCAGTTCAGCGCCGACCTGCATACTTTCGCGTTCCGGGCGAAGCTGATTAGCGCGCAATTTAATGACTGGCCCGGCATAGCACAGACGCAACGGTCGCGCGGCCGACGCCAGGCGTGTCGCGGCGATGCGGCCGACCTGCGCCGTCATGTCGGGGCGGAGCGCCAGCATGCGTTGCGATACCGGATCGACAACGCGCAGCAAATCCTGCGCTCGTGCGGACTGCAGGCGGGCGACGAGGTTCTGTTCAAATTCGGCCAGTGGCGGCATGACCCGCTGATAGCCATGGCTCGATACTGTATCGAGGACATGGCGGACGAGGCGTGCAGACGCTTCTGCTTGCGGCGGCAGACGGTCGCTCAACCCCTCTGGGAGCAGTCCGGGCGGAATCCTGGTCATGGCGTTTCTCCCTCCCCCCTCGGGGGGAGGGTTGGGGAGAGGGGGGAAGCGTTTAACGCTTCGGCTATCGCGGTCAGCACTCCCTCCATATTCATCAGCACCTCATGATTAGTGAAACGGATCATCCGATATCCCAGTGACTCAAGAAATTTGGTCCGGTCCGCGTCATAGCGCGTCTTGTCGGAATGTGTATCCCCGTCAACCTCAATGATAAGCTTTACAGCTTTTGAAGCAA
Source organism: Rhizorhapis sp. SPR117 (assembly GCF_021742065.1). Next base: position 42,126 of record NZ_JAKKIE010000009.1, on the reverse strand, counting down.
AATCGACAATATATGGGGCGATGATCGTTTGACGCGTGAATTGCTGATTTTCGAATCGGTTGGCGCGGAGTTCGAGCCAAAGGTTGAGTTCGGGGCGCGTCGGGTTGGCGCGCATTTGTTTTGCACGTTCCTTCAGCGTTGGTTCAAGACGCATCGCTGTCCCCCTCTCCCAACCCTCCCCCCGAGGGGGAGGGCTTTATTCAAACGAAGTGCAACTGCTTGACGGTTTTGACACCTTCCAGATTGCAGATCGCCCACATGACGGGTTCGGGCACTTCTTGATCGACGGAAAGCAAGAGGATCGCTTCGCCGCCCATATTGCGGCGGCCTAGGTGGAACGTGCCTATGTTGACGCTGGCTTCGCCCAGGGTTGAACCCACACGGCCGATGAAGCCGGGAACATCCTCATTGACGATATAGAGCATGGTGCCTTTCAAGTCGGCCTCTACCTTGATGCCGAACAGTTCAACCAAACGGGGCGCCTTGTGCCCGAACAGCGTGCCCGCAACCGAGCGTTCACCGCTGGCGGTGGTGACGGTGACGCGCAGCAGCGTCTGGTAATCACCTTCGCGATCGTGACGCACCTCGCGCACGTCAAGGCCGCGCTCCTTGGCCAGATAAGGCGCGTTCACCATGTTGACTGTATCGGAATAGATACGCATCAACCCGGCAAGAACCGCAGCAGTGATAGGCTTTTGATTCAGTTCGGCGGCATGGCCTTCTGTTTCGATGGACAGGCCCTGAATATTTTCACCGCCCAACTGACCGACGAGCGAACCCAGTTTTTCGGCCAGTTCCATATAGGGACGCAGCTTGGGCGCTTCTTCGGCCGACAGGCTGGGCATGTTGAGCGCATTGGTGACGCCGCCCGACAGCAGATAGTCGGACAGTTGCTCGGCGACCTGAATGGCGACATTGACCTGCGCTTCGTTGGTGGATGCGCCAAGGTGCGGGGTAGAGACGAAATTGGGCGTGCCGAAAAGCGGGCTTTCCTTGGCCGGTTCGCTGACAAACACGTCGAGCGCCGCACCGCCGATATGGCCGCTATCAAGGCCTTCCTTTAACGCTGTTTCGTCAATCAGGCCGCCGCGCGCGCAATTGATGATCCGGACACCCGGCTTGGCTTTGGCGAGGTTTTCACGGCTGAGAATATTGCGCGTCTGATCGGTCAGCGGGGTATGCAGCGTGATGAAGTCGGCGCGTGCGAGCAGGTCCTCCAGCGACACTTTCTCCACGCCCATTTCAACGGCGCGTTCAGGCGTAAGGAAGGGATCGAAGGCAACGACCTTCATTTTGAGGCCGAGCGCACGGTCGGCGACGATCGAGCCAATATTGCCCGCGCCGATCAGGCCCAGCGTCTTGGACGTCAGTTCGACCCCCATGAAGCGGTTCTTTTCCCACTTGCCCGCCTGGGTCGATGTGTCGGCTTCCGGCAACTGACGGGCGAGCGCGAACATCAGGGCGATGGCATGTTCGGCGGTGGTGATCGAGTTGCCGAAAGGCGTGTTCATCACGACGACGCCCTTGGCCGAAGCCGCGGGGATATCCACATTGTCGACCCCTATTCCGGCGCGGCCCACCACCTTCAGGTTGGTCGCGGCTTCCAGTACGTCGGCGGTAACCTTCGTTGCGGAACGGATGGCGAGGCCATCATATTGTCCGATGATCTTGATCAGCTCGTCTTTGCTGAGGCCAGTGATTTCATCAACTTCGACGCCGCGCGCACGGAAGATTTCGGCGGCCTTGGGGTCCATCTGATCGGAAATGAGAACTTTTGGCATTTTGATTGTCCTTTCTCTCCCTCTCCCCTTCAGGGGAGAGGGCCGGGGAGAGGGGGAGGGTCAGGAAAGAGCCGGTTACAGGCCCCTCTCCCAACCCTCTCCCCTGAAGGGGGGAGGGCTATTAATTAACCGCGCGCTGCGGCCCAGGCCCAGTCGAGCCAGGGACCAAGCGCTTCGATGTCGGCAGTATCGACGGTCGCGCCACACCAGATGCGCAGGCCCGGAGGGGCATCGCGGTATCCGGCGATGTCAAAGGCCGCGCCTTCCTTTTCAAGCAGACCGGCGAAGTTCTTGATAAAGGCTTCGTCGGCGCCCTTGACGGTCAGACACACGCTGGTCTTTGACCGGCTGGCGGAATCGGCGGCCAGATGACCCAGCCAGTCGCGCTCCGCCACGATCTTGTCCAATGCCGCGGCATTGGCATCGCTGCGCGCGATCATTCCTTGCGCGCCACCAATCGATTTGCCCCATTCAAGCGCGAAGATCGCGTCTTCAACGGCCAGCATCGAGGGGGTATTAATGGTTTCGCCCTTGAACACGCCCTCAGCAAGCTTGCCCTTGGAAACCAGACGGAACACCTTGGGCAGCGGCCAGGCGGGGGTGTAGGTTTCAAGCCGCTCGACCGCGCGAGGGCCAAGGATCAGCACGCCATGCGCGCCTTCGCCGCCCAGTACCTTTTGCCAGGAGAAGGTGGCGACGTCGATCTTGCTCCAGTCGATATCATAAGCGAACACCGCGCTGGTCGCGTCGGCGAAGGACAGGCCTTCGCGGTCTGCCGGAATCCAGTCGGCATTGGGCACGCGCACGCCAGACGTGGTGCCGTTCCAGGTAAACAGCACGTCATTCGACCAGTCGACCGCATTCAGGTCGGGGAGCTGGCCATAATCGGCGCGGATGATGGTTGGGTCGATCTTGAGCTGTTTGGCGGCATCCGTCACCCAGCCTTCGCCAAAGCTTTCCCATGCCAGCGTGGTGACAGGACGCGTGCCCAGCATCGTCCACATCGCCATTTCAAAAGCGCCGGTATCGGATCCCGGCACAATGCCGATGCGATGCGTATCGGGCAGACGCAGCAGTTCGCGCATCAGGTCGATGCAATATTGCAGGCGGGTCTTGCCGATTTTCGAACGGTGCGAGCGGCCCAGCGAATCGGTGGCGAGCTTTTCAGCGGCCCAGCCGGGCGGCTTGGCGCAGGGACCCGATGAGAAATAAGGGCGTGCTGGTTTTGTGGCGGGTTTTGCAGGAAGCGCAACGGCTTCCGCGGTGCGGGTAACGTCATTCATGTTCAGTCTCTCCTCACAGAGAGCACGCGCTGCGTTGGGACAGCGTGGCCCGCCGACGCTCATAGAGGCGGAGGAAAGATTGTCAAGCGAGACCGGAGCTACCCTTGCAGGAGTCGCCCGCCGGTACTGGAGCATCCTCGATGGCTGAACGAACTTGCTAAATATCCGTTTATCCACGATATGTTGCCTCATATTCATGCGGCCATGGTTATATGGAAAGCATGATTGCGATATGAGTTTCAGGGATGATCCGGGGCCGAAGAATCAGAAAACGGGGAATCAGAAATGGAGCGCTGTTTGCGCTGATCCTGCTGTTGGCGGGATGCGGATCGGGACCTGATCGGCGATCCGGGCTGCCCACTTCGCATGCACCCACATCTGCCCAGGCGCGCCAGTGTCTGGCTGATCTTCGGCGCACGGGGATCAGTTTCACGCCCTTGCCGGATCGATATTTTGGCGGCGGGTGCAATGCGATCAACAGCGTCAAGCTGCTCGACATCGGGACGCCGGTCTCAAATCTGGGCGCAATGACATGTCCGCTCGCGGAGAAATTCGTCGGCTGGGCGCGCTATGGGGCGCAGCCGGCGGCGCGGTTTATTCTGGGCAGCGAGCTTGTGCGCATCGAGACCTATGGCACCTATGCCTGCCGCAATATGAACGGCAATATGTCTGGTAATCTGTCGGAACACGCACACAGCAACGCGGTGGATGTGTCGGCCTTCATACTGGCGGATGGGCGCAGGATCAGTGTCAAGGACGGCTGGCAGGGGGACGATCGTGCGCGGCAATTCCTGCGCGTCATTCATGATAGCGCCTGCAAGCGATTCCGTACCGTGCTCAGCCCGGACTATAATGCCGCCCATCGCGACCATTTCCATTTCGATATGGGCGGCAAAGGAACCTATTGCCGATAAGGAATCTTGACCCGCGATATTGGAATTGAAACTTTTTCCGCCTACATTGAAATGAATGACAAACAAGGAAATCGCCGAGCGGAAATTCCGCCGTGCTTCAGATGACGCCAGTTCAGCAAAACTGGCCGTTTCCACCCCTCAAACCGGTAGCGCGGCCTATACACTCGCCTTTCAGGACAATGATTTTCTGCTGCGGGAAGATTTGCGCCCGGTCCGGTTCCAGCTTGAGTTGCTGAAGCCTGAATTGCTGATGGATGAAGCGCGGATCGAATCGACCTTCGTCTTTTACGGATCTGCGCGCATTCCTCATCCCGATCATGCGCAGGCGCTGATCGATGCGGCGCAAAGTAATGCAGCACGCAAGGTTGCCGGGCGCCTCGCCGCCAAGGCCAAATATTGTGAAGAGGCCCGCCAGCTGGCCCGGATCGCCAGTCAGTTTCCGGTGACGGACGATGGTTGCCGTAATTTCGTCGTCTGTTCGGGCGGCGGCCCATCGATCATGGAAGCGGCCAATATGGGCGCGCATGAAGTGGGAGCGGAATCGATCGGACTGAACATCGTCCTGCCCCATGAACAGGCGCCCAACCGGTATGTGACGCCGGAACTCAGTTTCCAGTTTCACTATTTCGCGCTGCGCAAGATGCATTTCCTGTTGCGGGCGCGGGCGCTGGCGGTGTTTCCTGGCGGGTTTGGGACGTTCGACGAATTTTTTGAAACGATAACGCTGATCCAGACCGGCAAGATGAAGCCGATCCCGGTGCTTTTATTCGGCCAGGAATTCTGGAACCGCGTCGTCGATTTTGAGGCGCTGGCGGAAGAAGGAACGATCAGCCCGGAAGATCTCAATCTTTTTCACTTTGTCGAAACGGCGAAAGACGCTTGGGAAATCGTCGAGGCTTTCTATGAGGATGAGAGCTTTCCGAGATGTGAGTGATCCCGCGCATAAGCTGTTACAGCGCATCGCCCATCAATGTACGAATCGTAATATCGCCCGCAACCGCCTTGGCCGCACCCTGATCAGTGCGCGGCTGCTACAGTCTTGCCTTCGACCGGAGCTGCGGCATTTTCAGCGGGAGCAGCGGCGGCTTCCGGCTCTGCAGAAGCGGCCTCGGGAACGGGCAGCGGCAGGTTGGAGCCTTGGGCGTTCATATAGGCAATGACGTTGGCGCGGTCTTCGGGATTGCCGAGGCCAGCAAAGGTCATCTTTGTGCCCGGCGCAAATTTGCGGGGGCTTGTCAGCCATTCGTCAAGCGCCTCGAACGTCCATTCTCCGCCCTTGCTCTTCAACGCATCGGAAAAGGCAAAACCGGCCTTGCCTGTGCCGATCTCTTCACCGACCACGCTATAGAGGTTGGGACCAATGCCGTTCGCGCCGCCCTGGTTGACGGTGTGACAGGCTATGCACTTCTTGAATACGCCTTCGCCCTTGGCCGGGTCCGCGCTGGCCAGCAAGGTCGCGATGGAGGGACCGGCAGCCGCTTCGCCACCTTCGGCTTCGACGCCTTCGATCGGGTAGCCCATGTTTTCGGGCCGTTCCTCATGAAACACCTTTCCACTGACTATTCCGGCGCCCAGGGCGATGATGCCTCCGAACAAGACCCAGCCAGCAATGGTATTGGAACGATCGACCATGCGCCTAAATTCCTCCGATGAATGTTCCTGCGCCCCTTGAGAGGCGCGTCCGCGTTAGCGCGCTCCCTTAATGAAGCAATTGCGAACGTGCAAGCGGTGCTTGCGAATGCCGTAATCTGCCCCTAAGCGCTCTTCCATCATGGAAAATTATCCTCTTCCAGCCCGGCGCCTTGTCGAGGAGATGACGGCGAAGGCCGCGGCCGATACTGCGCGGGCCATCGCTTATCAGGGCGCACCCGGCGCTAATTCGCATTTGGCGGCCTTGGGTTTTGCTCCTGATTGCATCGCGCTTCCGTGCTTTTCTTTTCAGGATGCAATCGATGCTGTGCGCGAAGACCGCGCCGCGCGCGCGATCATTCCGATTGAAAATTCGCTGCATGGGCGCGTGGCGGATATGCATTTTCTGCTCCCCGAGTCGGGGCTTTCGATCGTCGATGAATATTTCCTGCCGATTCATCACTGCCTGATGAGCGCGGATGACGCGCCGGTCAAAAGTGCAATCAGCCATGAACAGGCGTTGGGGCAGTGCCGTCACTATCTGCGCGAAAAGGGTATTCAGCCCATCGCCTATGCCGATACCGCAGGCGCGGCTGCACTGGTGGCCGAACGCCGGGAACCGGGCGCGGCGGCGATCGCGCCCAAATTGGCGGCAGAGATTTACGGCCTGAAACTGCGCGCGGAAAATATCGAGGACAGCGGCGATAATATGACGCGCTTTGTCCTGCTGTCGAAGGATGCGACAATACCGGCGGATGGCGGCCCGGTCATGACGACATTCCTGTTCGAGGTGAAGAATGTTCCCGCCGCGCTCTACAAGGCGATGGGCGGTTTTGCCACAAATGGTGTCAACATGACCAAGCTGGAAAGCTATCAGCGTGGCGCCAGTTTTGCGGCCACGGAATTCTATGCCGACATTGAAGGCAAGCCCGGCGATCCGGCAGTCGACCGCGCGCTGGACGAACTGAAATTCCACAGCAAATGGGTGCGGATCTTGGGAACGTATCGGCAGGCGCGGTCAAGGCCCATGGCTGAAGATAGCAAATAATCCATCCTTGGCGAGCATGTGCATTGCCTGCCTAATGTGCCGCGCCCCAACTTGGCCCGGTCCCAATCTCGACTCCTAGCGGGACTGTCAGCTTCACCGCCGGTTCTGCCGCGCCTTCCATGACTTTGCGGATGACCACGCTGGCCGCTGCCACATTGGCTTGCGGTACTTCGAAGACCAGTTCGTCGTGGACTTGCAACAGCATTTTCACATCGTACAGACTCGCCGCCTCCAGCGCGGGCCCCATGCGGACCATGGCGCGTTTGATGATGTCGGCGCTGGTGCCTTGAATGGGGGCGTTGATGGCGGCGCGTTCGCTGCCCTGACGTTCGGCCTGATTTTTGGCGTTCAGGCGTGGGAACCAGGTCTTGCGGCCAAAAAGCGTCTGAGTGAAGCCGGTTTCGCGGGCGGTTTCAAGCGTGTAGGTAATATAATTGCTGATGCCGGGAAAGCGTTCGAAATAGCGGCTGATCATGGCTTGCGCCTCATCGGGCATGATCTCCAGACGCGCGGCAAGGCCCCAGCGGGAAATGCCGTAGAGGATCGAGAAGTTGATTGTCTTTGCCCGGCCTCGCGTGTCGCGGTTGACTTCGCCGAACAGTTCCAGCGCGGTGGCCGCGTGAATATCCTCGCCCCGAGCGAATGCGGCCTTGAGCGCAGGAACATCGGCCATATGCGCGGCAAGACGCAGTTCGATCTGGCTGTAGTCGGCGGCCAATATGACATTGCCCGGTTCGGCGACGAAGGCATGGCGGATCTGGCGACCGATCTCGGTACGGATCGGGATATTCTGCAGGTTGGGGTCGGTTGAACTCAGCCGCCCGGTTTGCGCGCCCGACAGGCTGTAGCTGGTGTGGACACGCCCCGTGGTCGCATTGATCTGCTGTTGCAGCGCATCGGTATAGGTGCTCTTGAGCTTGCTCAGTTGCCGCCAGTCGAGCAGCTTACGTGCAATCGGCACGCCGTCTTTCTGCAAGCGCTCCAGTTCAGTGACATCGGTGGAATAGACGCCGGTCTTGCCTTTGCGTCCGCCCTTCAGGCCCAGTTTCTCGAACAATATTTCGCCAAGCTGCTTGGGGCTGCCGATGGTGAATTCGATGCCTGCTTCGGCATGGATGTCCTTCTCCAGCGCCGCGATTTCGTTCGCAAATTCAGCTGAGAGGCGCGCCAGATGCTGGCGGTCTACCTTGATCCCGGTGCGCTCCATTTTCGCGACGACTGGCACGAGCGGGCGGTCAACCATTTCATAGACGCGCGTCACGCCCTCCTGTGGCAGGCGGCTCTTGAAACACTGCCAGAGGCGGAACGTGACGTCCGCATCCTCGGCGGCATAGGCGGTCGCCTTGTCGAGCGGGACTTCGGCGAAGCTGATCTGGCTCTTGCCGGTGCCGCAGACCGATTTGAAGCTGATACATTCATGGTCGAGATGGAGCTTGGCCAGTTCGTCCATGCCATGCCCATTCTTGCCGGCATCAAGATCGAAGCTCATCACGATGGTGTCATCGAACGGTGCGATTTCCAGCCCGTGGGCGGCCAGCACGCTCATGTCATATTTCAGGTTCTGGCCAATTTTCAGCACGCTGTCGTCGGCAAGCAACGGCTTGAGTTTAGCTATGACCAAATCGAGCGGCAATTGTTCGGGCGCATCGCTGAACATATCCGCGCCGCGATGGCCGACGGGAATATAGCAGGCCTTGTTCGGTCCGGTTGCAAGGCAGATGCCGACCAACCGACCGGTCACGCAATCCAGACTGTCGGTTTCGGTGTCGATGGCGATCAACCCTTCGGCATGGGCTGCGGCGATCCAGCGGTCGAGATCAGCCTCAGACTTCACGGTTTCATATTGGCCGTGGTCGATGGCGGGTCCAGCATCCAGTCTTGGCGCCTGCGGCTCCGCGCGTTCGGGCGTCGATGCGGTTGCGGCAATGACGGCGGCAGGAGCCGCGCCAGTGTTCAGCCGCGCCAGCAGCGAATTGAAGCCATGATGCTCCAGAAAGGCCTTCAGCGGTCCGACCGGAATGCCATCCAGGGCCAGGTCTTCCAACGGTTCTGGCAGCGGCACTTCGCTGTGCAGTTCGACAAGCTGGCGTGAAAGCCGCGCCATGGCTGCATGCTGGATGAGGTTTTCCTGCATCTTCGATTTTTTCATCTGCGGCGCGGCGGCCAGCACGCTTTCCAGATCGCCATATTCTGCAATCAGCTTTGATGCGGTTTTCGGACCAATGCCCGGTACGCCCGGCACATTGTCGGCACTGTCGCCCATCAGCGCGAGAACGTCGCCCAGCTTTTCCGGGCTGACGCCGAATTTTTCCAGCACGATTTCGGGGCCGTTGCGGACATTCTTCATCGTGTCCAGCATGTCGACGCCCGGTTGGATCAGTTGCATCAAATCCTTGTCGGATGACACGATGGTGACGTGCCAGCCTGCCGCCAACGCGGCCTTGGTATAGCTGGCGATGATGTCGTCCGCTTCAAATCCCGCTTCCTCGATACAGGGGAGGGAGAAGGCGCGGGTAGCATCGCGGATCATCGGGAATTGCGGGACAAGATCTTCGGGTGCAGGCGGGCGGTGCGCCTTGTACTGGTCGTACATGTCGTTGCGGAAGGTCTGCGAGCCTTTGTCGAGGACGACCGCCATGTGGGTTGGCCCCTCCGCCTTGTCGAGCGCATCGGCCAGTTTCCAGAGCATCGTCGTATAGCCATAGACCGCACCTACAGGTTGGCCATGAATATTGGTGAGCGGCGGCAGGCGATGATAGGCGCGGAAAATATAGCCGCTGCCATCGACGAGATAGAGATGCTTTTGTTCGATCATGGCAGCGACATAGCGCAGCGCCCTGCGAAGGGAAACAGCAGAGCGTGGTTGCGCATGCCTAATCTGTGCTTATGGCTTTCACGCGATGTTGACGAGCTGGATCATGCGGCAGACTTGTCAGTTCCTGTCGTGATTGGCTGCCACCGCCCGTGACACCGCCTGCATCAGTTCCCAACGCTTGGGGATCGGCACGGTCGTGCTGCCGATCATAACGGCGACGGCGTAGCTGGTGCCATCGGGTGCGGTCATGATGCCAATGTCATTGTAACCGGTCGAACGCGGGGCCAGATCCTGTCCCGTGCCGGTCTTGTGAGCATAGGTCCAGCCGTGCGGCACACCGCCCTTGATCCGCTGCGGCCCGGTACGCGCGCGCTCCATAGTCGACAGCAGCAACTGAGTGGAGGATGGCGAAAGCAGGTCGCCGCGTTTCAGCTTGGCAAGCGCGCCGACAATGGCGACGGGCGCAGCGCCATCGGGCGGATTGGCCAGATATTTATCCAACGCGCGTTCCCGCACCGATCGCGGCAGATTCGCCCGCGCGGTATAGAAATTGCGGCCCAGCGAATAATTGGGGTTCCAGTCCAATCCGGCTGTAGTGCTTTGCAACAGCCGTTCTCCGGGACCAAAACGGATGTTGGCGATGAAATTCTTGCCCAGAAACGCCCGGATCGCATCGGGACCGCCAACAGTGCGGAGCAGCTTGTCATTGGCGGTATTGTCGCTTTGCTGCATGGCGCGGGTGAACAGGTCCGATAGCGTGGTTTTATACCCGTCCCGGTTGACCATGGCAGCCAGCGGTTGGTGGAACAGGGTCAAATCCTGTTTCTGGACGACTGTGGGAGAATTGAGCGACAATTTGCCGCGATCAACCGCATCGAGCACGGTCATCGCCACCCAAAGCTTCGACACGCTTTGCTGTGGGAAAAGGCTGGTGCCGTTATAATCCACTACCCAGTCTGCATCGACGCGCTGAACCGCTATACCCACATGACCGTCAAAATTCCGGCCCAGATCGTGAATGATTTTGACGAGGGCGGGGGATGGCTTGTTGCGCGGATTATAATCGGGAATACGCTGGGGCGGATTGACCGGGACACGGCTGGCAACGGCGGGCTGCGGCGGTCCTTCGGGAATGATGGCGGCTGAACAGGCGAACAGCGTCGCGGTGGCCGTGATTATAGCCACGCCTTTTGCCAGATGCCCCAATCCCGACCGTTTTCCCCGACTTGTATTGCGCACTGAAAAAATGCCCTCCGTCCTGCTGGTTTTCTCCCGCGGAAACAGTAACGCACGAATCTCCGGTGTGCGAGAGTTTGCGATGAATGATTCCACAAAAGCGATGGATAGAAGCTTAACGGCATGCAAAATATGATCAGGAAGCACAGGAGTCAGCCCCTGTTCAAGACGGCGATGCAACAGAGTGGTCATGACGCGTGAGAGTATGGATATGACGAGGCCTGACCGGCGGCAGATAATGGCAGCTGTGCTGGCTTTTGGCACGCTCCTGGTTCTGCCGGGAGGCGCACGGGCGGCACAGCCTTTCGCCTCACGCAGAATATCAGTGACGACGCAGGGGACCGGGCCGGATGTCGTGCTGATCCCCGGCCTTGGGTCTGCGCCTTCGATCTGGGAGGGCGCGATCGCGGCAACGCCCGGTTACCGCTATCATCTGGTGCAGATGAAAGGCTTTGCCGGAACGGGGGCAGAGGGGAACGCGACCGGCCCGGTCGTTACGCCGGTTGCTGAAGAAATAGCGCGCTATATCGCCATGATGGGGCTGAAACGACCGACCGTCATCGGCCACAGTATGGGCGGCACATTGGCGATGATGCTGGCGATCCGGCATACGGCATCGATCGGCAAGCTGATGGTCGTGGATATGCTGCCGTCAGGGGCCGGCATGGTGGGTGGTACGGCAAGCGGCATGGGTGCTTTTGCGCAGCAATTGGGCGGGTATTTTTCGAACACCAAGGGCGGGCGACAGATGTTTCGGCAGCTGATGGGCATGTTCGGACCGGATGCCGCGGATAATGATCCGGATGTCATGGCGGCAGCCCTGCAGGATCTGGCGAAGATCGATCTTGGACCTGAACTGGGCAAGATCGCAGCGCCGATGACGGTGGTGTACGCAACGCCAGCCGACGCCACCCAGCGCGCGGCCACAGTTCAGCGTTTTGCGTCGGCGTATGCCGGGGCAAAGACGGTGCGCCTGAAAGCGATAGGGCCGAGCGGCCATATGATCATGTTCGACCAACCCACGCGCTTCGCTCAGGAAATGCAGGCATTTTTGCGCGGTTAGAATATACTCCACAGATAGTCGATCAACCGCCTTGATTGTATGTCGTTTGTGACCTGCGGAAGGGCACCCCGGCATTCCAGACAATCGGCGCGGATGGCGCTGCCGGTTAACAGGTTACGGACATCACTGACTGCCTGAAGCGCAAGCTGTTGTCGCAGCCATGCCTGCTTGCCCAGCCAGTCCTGCGGGATGGCCGCGCTCTGGTCGTCATTGTTGGAGAAATATTGTTCGAGCAGTGTCGAGAAATAGTCCGGCTTTTGCTCGATGAAGACCGGGCGCGCCGTGGCCGGGTCCAGTTTGGCAAGCTTGGCGGCCTGTGCAATGGCGTCCTCAAGGGAACCAAAGCCATCGACGAGGCCGAGCTGCCGCGCCGTGCCGCCATCCCAGACGCGGCCTTGCGCGATAGTGTCGACATGTTGGGGCGTCATCTTGCGGGCGCCAGCGACCAGTCCGACGAAACGGCGATAAATATCCTCGACGCCCGCTTGTGCCAGCGCATCGAATTGCGGGCTGAAGCCGCCTGCGACATCCGGTTCACCCGACAAGGGCGTCGTCTTTATGCCATCGGTCGTAATGCCGATCTTCGCCAGAGTGTTTTCAAAACTGGGCAAGATGCCGAACACCCCGATGGAGCCGGTGATGGTGGACGGTTCGGCGATGATCCTGTCGGCTGCGGTGGAAACCCAATAGCCGCCGCTGGCCGCGACATTGCCCATGGACGCCACCACCGGAATGCCGCGTGCTTTTGCATCCGTAAGGGCGCTTCTGATCTGTTCCGACGCCAGTACCGATCCGCCGGGGGAATCGACACGCAGAACAATGGCCTTCAAATCCTTCTTCGCCAATGCGTCGTGGATCAGGTCCGCGATAGTCTTGCCACCTGCGGTGCCGGGATCGGCCTCCCCATCGACGATGTCGCCTGCGACGGTCACTACGCCAATCTTGCCGTTATCCTTTATGGGATAGGCCGATACATAGGCGTCATATTTTATCTGTTTGTAGCTGCCCGGCAATGAGTCATCGCCTGCACCGGCCAATTCCGCCACACGCGCGCCAAATGCGGTGCGGTCTCCCAATTTGTCGGCAAGGCCGACGTTCAGGGCTGCCTGGGCAAGATTGCCTTTGGCCGCCTTTGCCGCGGCGAGTGGATCGTTCACATAGGCGGCAAGTTTTGCACCAGGCCGCGCCTTGCCCACTTCATCGCGCCAATTCTGCCAGATCGTGTCATAGACGGCCTGCATGGCCCGACGCGCCTCATCGGACTGATCCTTGCGAATGAAGGGTTCGACGAAGCTCTTATATGTGCCGACGCGATAGACATGGGTATTCACACCCAGCTTGTCGATCAGGCCCTTGTAATAGAGCCGCGATCCACCGGGACCGGAAATCATCACGCCGCCAATGGGGTTGATCCAGATTTCTGACGCATGGGCCGCGAGTTGATAGCCGTCGTCGGTATAGGCGGTGGCAAAGGCAAGTACCGGCTTTTTTGCGGCACGCGCGCTATCGAGGGCTTCGCCGACGCGGCTTAATGCCACCTGTCCGCCGCCCACGAAGTTGTCCAGGTCAAGGACGATGGCTTTTACCTTGTTGTCCTTGCCCGCGACTTCGATAGCGTGGACGACGTCGCGCAGGCGATATTCGCGCGTCGGGGCGCGATTGCTGGCGATCAGGTCGAAGGGACTTTCCTGATGCGGCTGTTCGACTATGGCGCCGTCCAGTTTCAGGACCAGCGCGCCGCTGCCGATCATTGCGGGTGGCTTGGGCGACAAGGACAGCGCGGCATAGAGCGCCCCAAAAAAGAGCAGCATGAACAGCAGGACCAGCCCGTCCTTGATCGCCATCAATATGCGCCAAACGGCTTTCACAAAGGCCAAGCGAGTGCTCCTTGCCAAACGTCAATCTCTGTTTCCCGGCCTATCCCATGCACGCCCGGGCCGCAATGTTGTGTTTTTCTTCTGCGCGCCCTTGACCCGGCGCATCAAGCGACCATATGAGGCCCGTTAGCACTCTACTTGCATGAGTGCTAACAAGGATTCAGGATTGGGACGGCAGGCTATTGAAGGGGGCGCCATATGGGGAACCCTGCATAACCTCCGGCCAGAATGTGGAACAAGAGGAAGGTAAGCATATGGGTTTTCGTCCGTTGCATGATCGCGTTCTCGTTCGCCGGGTAGAGGCGGAAGAGAAAACAGCTGGCGGGATCATCATCCCTGACAGCGCCAAGGAAAAGCCCTCGGAAGGCGAAGTTGTCTCGGCTGGCGCAGGCGCCAAGGCTGAAGACGGCAAAGTCACACCGCTGGACGTCAAGGCTGGCGACCGCATCCTGTTCGGCAAATGGTCCGGCACCGAAGTCAAGATCGACGGTGAAGACCTGCTGATCATGAAGGAAAGCGACATTTTGGGCATTGTTGGCTGAAGTCAACAGGCTTGGGAATCGTTGGCTGAGCCACGTTTCGACCGTAACAAACGCATAATCCGACAAGAAAGCAGAGGTAGATATTATGGCAGCGAAAGAGGTCAAATTTTCGCGCGACGCCCGTGAACGCATCATGCGTGGCGTCGACATCCTGGCTGACGCCGTAAAGGTCACGCTGGGTCCTAAAGGCCGCAATGTGGTCATCGACAAGAGCTTCGGCGCTCCCCGCATCACCAAGGACGGCGTTACCGTCGCCAAGGAAATCGAACTGAAGGACAAGTTCGAAAACATGGGCGCCCAGATGGTCCGCGAAGTCGCTTCGAAGACCAACGACGTTGCCGGCGACGGCACCACCACCGCCACCGTTCTGGCCCAGGCCATCGTGCGCGAAGGCATGAAGTCGGTTGCAGCGGGCATGAACCCGATGGACCTGAAGCGCGGCATCGATATTGCCGTCGGCAAGGTCGTCGAGGACCTCAAGAGCCGTTCCAAGCCCGTTGCCGGTTCGAGCGAAATTGCCCAGGTTGGCATTATTTCGGCGAATGGCGACACGGAAATCGGCGAAAAGATCGCTGAAGCGATGGAAAAGGTCGGCAAGGAAGGCGTCATCACCGTCGAGGAAGCCAAGGGTCTGGATTTCGAGCTGGACGTTGTCGAAGGCATGCAGTTCGACCGTGGTTACCTGTCGCCTTACTTCATCACCAACCCGGAAAAGATGCAGGTCGAACTGACCGACCCGTACATCCTGATCCACGAAAAGAAGCTGTCGAACCTGCAAGCGATGCTCCCCATTTTGGAAGCTGTCGTTCAGTCGGGCCGTCCGCTGCTCATCATTGCCGAAGACATTGAAGGCGAAGCGCTTGCGACCCTGGTGGTCAACAAGCTGCGCGGCGGCCTGAAGGTTGCAGCAGTCAAGGCGCCCGGTTTCGGTGATCGTCGCAAGGCGATGCTGGAAGACATCGCGATCCTGACCAAGGGTGAGATGATTTCGGAAGATCTGGGCATCAAGCTGGAAAGCGTTACCGTTGGCATGCTGGGTCAGGCCAAGCGCGTTACGATCGACAAGGACAACACCGTCATTGTCGATGGTGCAGGCGATGGCGATGCGATCAAGGGTCGCGTCGAGGCGATCCGTCAGCAGATCGACAACACCACCAGCGATTACGACAAGGAAAAGCTCCAGGAGCGCCTTGCCAAGCTTGCCGGCGGCGTTGCCGTGATCAAGGTTGGTGGTTCGACTGAAGTGGAAGTCAAGGAACGCAAGGATCGCGTTGACGACGCTCTGCACGCCACCCGCGCTGCGGTGGAAGAAGGCATCGTTCCTGGCGGCGGTACGGCATTGCTGTATGCCACCAAGGCTCTGGAAGGCCTGAAAGGCATCAATGACGACCAGACCCGCGGCATCGACATCATCCGCAAGGCCCTCGAAGCGCCTCTGCGCCAGATCGCTCAGAATGCGGGCTTCGACGGTGCAGTCGTTTCGGGCAACCTGCTGCGCGAAAATGACGAGACCCGGGGCTTCAACGCATCTACCGATGTGTATGAAAACCTGGTTGCTTCCGGCGTGATCGATCCGACCAAGGTCGTTCGCACCGCGCTTCAGGACGCAGCCTCGGTTGCTGGCCTGCTGATCACCACCGAAGCCACGATTGCCGAGGCACCGGAAGACAAGTCTTCTGGCCCGGCAATGCCTGACATGGGCGGCATGGGTGGAATGGGCGGCATGGGCGGCTTCTAAGTCTCTCATCTGCTACAAAGACATGGGAAAGGCCGGGACGAAAGTTCCGGCCTTTTTCCGTCAGGCGCGCGCGACACTATAGTTGCAATTCGCTACAAATCATGCTGCAACGCAGCGCGGAAGGACGATCAGGTTGCGGATTGCGATAGTCGATGAAAGCACCGCGCGCGCGGCAGTGATCGAGGAGGGGCTGAGAGAGGCCGGCCTTACCGACATTGCGATTCTGACCGACCGTAAGGGACTGGTCGCGCGGCTGACGGCGCTCGCACCCGACGTCGTCCTGATCGACCTTGAAAACCCCAGCCGCGACACGCTGGAGGAAAGTTTTCTGGTATCCCGTTCCATCGGCAAACCGATTGCCATGTTCGTTGACCAAAGCGACGAGGAATCCACTATTGCGGCTGTCGATGCGGGCGTGTCGGCCTATATCGTCGATGGTTTCCGCAAGGAACGGATCAAGCCTATCCTCGACCTTGCCGTTCGCCGCTTTCAGGCCTTTTCCAAATTGCAGGGCGAGCTGGCCGAAGCGAAAAGCCTGTTGGCCGAGCGTAAAACCATCGATCGCGCCAAGACTATCCTCATGAAGCGCCGGGGCATCGACGAACCGGCTGCCTATGCCTTGTTGCGCAGCCATGCCATGCAAAGCAATCGCCGGATCGCTGAAGTCGCCGAAGCGTTGGTGACCGCAGAGAATTTGATGGGAGGAGATTTGTGACATTGACCCCGTTCCGCATCGGTTTCCTGCCATTGGTCGATGCCGCTCTCCCGATATTGGCGCGCGAATTGGGCTTTGCCGAACAGGAAGGCATCGAGCTTCAGCTTGTCCGCGATCTGAGCTGGGCTACGGTGCGCGACCGCTTGCTATATGGGCATAGCGATGCCGCACATCTGCTCGCACCGCTTGCTATTGCGACCAGCCTTGGCCTTGGCCGACCGGCGGTGCCCCTGTCGGTGCCGTTCGTGCTGGGCCTCAATGGTAATGCGATCACATTGGCGCCCTGGCTTGCCGATGCGGTGGCGGGGAATACCACAGGCCTTGCTGACCCGGTCGAGGCGGGACGGAGGCTTGCGGTGATCATCGCGTCGCGAGCGCGGGAAGGCGCAAAGATTCGGCTTGGCGTTGTGCACCGTTTTTCCAGTCACAACTATATGTTGCGCTATTGGCTGGCGGGCAGCGGCGTTGACATCGACAATGAAGTGGAGATCATCACCATCGCGCCACCTTTTGCCGCAGATGCACTGGCGGCGGGGGAGGTTGACGGGATTTGCGTGGGCGAACCATGGAACAGCGTGGCGGTTGATCGCGGCGCGGGTGCCATCGTCACCGTCACGTCGCACATCTGGCAGCGAGGCGTGGAAAAGGTGCTCGCCATGCCGACCGACCGGATGGAGGGCGAGCGTGACCTGGTTCACCGCGTCATCCGGGCGCTTTATCATGCGGGCAAAGCGTTTATCGTACCGGAGCGCTTTGCCGAAAACGCAGCAATTCTGGCACGGGCGGAATATCTCGATGGCCCGGCGCCGATGATCGAACGCGCCATTTCCGACCGGATCAAGCTATCGGCGAACAGCGAGCCTTTGCACATACCCGACTTCATGTTCCAGCACCGGGAGGCGGCGAACTTTCCCTGGGTCAGTCAGGCTGCCTGGCTCTATGCGCAGATGGTGCGCGCCGGCCATGTGGTGCAAAGCGAACGGGACTATGCTGCGGCCCAAAAGGTTTTCCGGCCCGATGTCTATCGCGCGGCCTTGTCCGGTACGAATGTGCCTTTACCCGGCGCAAGTGCCAAGCTGGAAGGGGGGATTGCCGAACCGATCGGTGTGGGCACGGTCCAGGGGCGTCTGCTGCTCGGCCCCGACCAGTTTTTCGATCGCCGATCCTTCGATCCCGACCACCTCGACAGCTATTTGAAAGAACTGAAAAATGGCGCGGGCAGCAAGTCGACCAGATGACTGGGCAGATGTGCCTGTCATCAGGTCAACATGCGGTTGAGCACATTGTCTTTCAAAAGGAAATGATGCCGCAGCGCCGCGGCGATGTGCAACACGACAAGACCGGCCAGAAAAAATCCGAGTAGTTCATGTCCTTCATGGGTGATGCCGGTGATTGCATCTTCTTTGGACACCGCAAATTTGGGAACGTCGAACAGGCCGAACCAGTTGAGCGGATTTTTGCCCGCCGATGTGAAAATCCACCCCGATAGCGGCATGACAAGCATCAGGACGTAGAAGAGGGCATGAGTGATTTTCGCCAGCGACTTTTCCCAGCCCGGCATTTCCTGTGGCAAGGGTGGTGGCGTATGCCCCAGACGCCAGCCCAGCCGTATCAGAACAAGGACCAGCACCGTCAATCCCAATGATTTGTGGATGGACATGGCGGCAGGGAAGACATCTTCCAGCGGATCATGCAGCAGGCCCAAAGCAATGCCCGCAATGATGCAAAGTGCAATGACCCAATGTAGCCAGCGTGCCACACGGCTGTATCGATCTTGCGCTTCCATGCTGATCATATGCGTCCCCTCATTTGCGGAACCAGTGCCCCGATGTTTCGCCATGTCCGCTATTTGCATCAATCACGACGCCAGATCAAAGCATTTGACCTTGTGTTCCAACCCAATAGAACGCAGAGGCCGTGCACTATGTCGAGAGGATCGGAGCGGTTCGAATGTCTTTGCGCCGCTTGTCCATTACCGATTTTCGTAACCATGCCGATGCGCTGATCGTGCCGGATCACATGTTTGTCGTGCTGACCGGCGAAAATGGTGCGGGCAAGACGAATATATTGGAAGCAATTTCCCTGCTTGCCCCTGGGCGGGGTTTGCGGCGTGCACCGTTAAGGGACATGGCTCGACAGGGTGGCCCAGGTAATTTCAGCGTTGCGGCGCAGGTGGATGATGTCACCATTGGCACCGGAACGACGGCGGATACGCCAGACAGGCGGCTGGTGCGGATAAATGGCGCCAATGCGGCGGCAAGCGCTTTGTCCGAGTGGCTTTCCATCTTGTGGCTGACCCCGTCCATGGATCGGTTGTTTGTGGATTCACCAGGGGGACGCAGACGATTTCTGGATCGGCTGGTACTCGCGCTTCATGCCGGACATGCAGTACACAGCGCCCGGTATGAGGCAGCGATGCGCGCGCGGACCAAATTGCTGACCGCCGACCGATCCGCCGATGCCACCTGGCTGGCGGCGCTGGAAGCGCAGATGGCCGAACATGGCACAGCGGTTGCCGCGGCGCGGCGCGATACGGTTGCTGCATTGGGTGAAGCGCTGCTGTCGCAGGCCGATGGACCCTTTGCGCGGCCGGCCCTGGCGCTTGAGGGCTGGAACGAACCCGAAGAAGATCTGGCGCGGATATTGAACGAAGGCCGTCGCCGCGATGCCGCCGCCGCTCGAGCGCTTGTGGGGCCGCATCGCACCGATCTTGCCGTCACACATATTGCCAAGGGGCAGGCGGCGGCGCTGTGTTCCACCGGCGAACAAAAGGCGCTGTTGCTGTCGATCATCCTCGCCCATGCCGAATTGGTGGCGCGGCGCATGAAGCGCAAACCGGTGCTATTGCTGGACGAGGTCGCCGCGCATCTTGATCCCGTGCGCAGGCAGGCCCTGTTCGAACGCTTGGCAGCGGGTGGTGGGCAGGTGTGGATGACCGGGACGGAACCGGCACTGTTTGAAGGGTTGGATGCCTGCCGCCTGCATGTGTCCGCGGGACACGTGGTTCCGGCCGGCTGAGAGGTGAGGGCTGCGTTTTTACGCAACCTCCAATATTTGCTCCCCGATGTCCGCGCCCGCCGCTTCGAGCAGTCTTTTTTCAAGCGTTGCAAGCCGTGCTTTGCTCTCCAGCTTTCCACCCAGCAAGTCGGTCAGGTAGAATGTGTCGACCGCCCGCTCACCATAAGTCGCGACATGCGCGCTGTGGATCGTAACCTTTGACTGGAACAGCGCATAGGCCAGACTGTAGAGCAGGGCCGGACGGTCGCGCGCATTGACCTCTATCACGGTGAAGCGGTTCGATGCCTTGTTGTCGATCAACACATTGGGAGCGATGTGGAATGCTTCGGCCCGAGTGCGGGGCAGGGGCTTTGCCTCCAGCCGGGTCGTCATTTTGTGCCGGTTGGCGAGGCCGTCCTCAATGGCGGTGCGGATGCGGGCCAGTTGATCGTCATGGTCGAACGGACCGCCAAAGGGGTCTTGCACCAGGAAATTGTCGATCGCCATGCCATCGCGCATCGTGTGGATGCGCGCGTCGATGATGTTACCGCCAGCCAGGTGGATAGAGCCTGCTATACGGTAGAAAAGGCCCGGATGATCGGATGCATAAACGGTCACAAGCGTTGCGCCGCGTTCGGGATATACTTCGGCAGCGATCGAGAGAGGGCTTTTCCCCGCGCTCAGAATATGGCGGGCATTCTGCGCCAATATATCGTCTGGCTCGGCAATCCAGTAGGGTTCGGGAAAGCGTTTGCGGAGGGATGCGAGTTCCTTGTCGGACAGGCCAAGCGTTGATTGCAACCTCTGTTGCTTTGCCACAATTCTTTCCTTGCGCCCCTTTTGCTTGTGGCCAAGGCGCAGCACTTCCTCCGCCGCTTCATAAAGGTCGGACAGTAATTGCCGCTTCCAGCTGTTCCATACGCCCGGACCAACCGCGCGGATATCAACGACGGTCAGGACAAGCAGCAAGCGGAGCCGTTCCGGGCTCTGCACGATATCGGTAAAGTCGAGGATGGTTTTGAAATCGCTCAGGTCGCGTTTGAACGCGGTGGCCGACATCAGCAAATGATGGCGCACCAGCCATGACACCGTTTCGGTTTCCGCTGGAGTAAGACCCAGGCGCGGACATAATTCCAGCGCGATTTCCGCCCCCAATATGCTGTGGTCGCCGCCACGACCCTTGGCAATGTCGTGCAGCAGGACCGCAACGAACAGCACCCGGCGTGAAATGACCTTCTGCATGATCGCTGTGGAGAGCGGATGGTCGCCCTTGTGCGTGTCGTTTTCAATTTCCGCCAACAGGCCGACAGCGCGGATGGTATGTTCGTCCACGGTATAATGATGATACATGTCGAATTGCATCTGAGCGACGACACGCCCAAAATCCGGAACGAAGCGGCCGAATACCGTCGCTTCATTCATCCAGCGCAGCACCGTTTCGGGATCGCGCGGCGATGAAAGGACATCCAGGAACAATTCGTTGGCACGCGGGTCGTTGCGGATATGATTGTCGATCAGGTTCGCGTCACGGTTGGCCGAACGCATGGCGAGGGGATGGATTTCCAGGCCATGCTTGTCGGCCAGTGCGAATATTTCGATAAGGCGGACGGGGTCTTCTGCAAAAAATTCCTCATAAGGCAGAGCCAGACGCCCACGGTTCAGCGTGAACCCGTTGAGTTTTTTTGGGCGGCGCGTGATGCCGGGGAAGAAACGGCGCCCGCGCGCGGCAAACGCGTCGTCAAGATGTGCCAGGAATACCCCGGTCAGATCGCCGACCATCTTTGCGTTCAGGAAATAATATTGCATGAACCGTTCGACCGCAGATTTGCCCTCGCGGTCGGCAAACCGCATGCGTGTGGCGATTTCGAGCTGCAGGTCAAAAGTCAGCCGATCTTCGGTTCGTCCGGTCAGCATGTGCAGGTGGCAACGCACGGCCCAGAGGAAATTTTCGGCCCGCTGGAACTGCCGCAATTCCTTGGGCGTCAGCAATCCCACATCGACAAGGCCGGATACCGACCGCACGCGATGCACATATTTGCCGATCCAGAACAGGGTGTGCAGATCGCGTAACCCGCCCTTACCCTCTTTCACATTGGGCTCGACGACATAACGGCTGTCGCCCATGCGCTTGTGCCGTTCATCGCGTTCGGCCAGTTTTTCCGCGATGAAGGCACGTGCAGTATCCTTCACGACTTCTTTATCGAAACGCGTGGATGTTTCATTATAAACCGTCTGGTCGCCCCAGATATAGCGCCCTTCGAGCAAGGCTGTGCGGATCGTCAGATCTTCCTTTGCCATGCGCATGGTTTCATCGATGGATCGACTGCTATGCCCGACTTTGAGTTGCAGGTCCCAGAGTGAATAGAGCATCGATTCGATGACCTGTTCGGTCCATCCCGTGGGTTTATAAGGTGTGATGAAGGCGATATCGACGTCGCTATGGGGCGCCATTTCGCCCCGGCCATAGCCGCCCACCGCCATGATCGCCATGCGTTCGGATGCTGTCGGATTATTGGCCGGGTATAGATATTGAACGGTGGCGTCGTAAAGCAGGCGGACGATCTGATCGATCAGGAATGCCTGACCAGCCGCCGCTTCCCGACCGCGAGAAGGATTGTCGGCCAGCCGTTTGGCGATCTCGAACCGTCCTTCGCTCAGCACGTCTTTCAACTGTGCGACCACGGCGTGACGCAACTTCGTCTTGTCGTCCCCATGTTCGGCGGCGATGACGACAAAGCTGTCGGCGATGGTTCGACGGTCAATGATGGCGCGTCGGTTCGCAATGCTGTCAAAAGGAGTGGCCATGGCTTCTAGCTAGGGATTATCATCGGCATTGGCCAGTTGCTTGAGGCGATAAATGACGTCAAGCGCCTCTCTGGGACTAAGAGCATCCGCATCGACGGCATGAAGGGCGTCCCGCAGAGGATCCTTTTTATCCTCTGCGGGTTGCGCTATCGCCGCGAACAGAGGCAGATCGTCCAGCCCGGCAGCGATACCGCCCGTTTTCGCTTTACCTTCCTCCAGCCGGGCCAGCACGTCCTTTGCGCGGGAAAGGACTGCGGCAGGCAGTCCGGCCAGGCGCGCAACGGCAAGACCGTAGCTGCGGTCGGCGGGTCCCTGAGCCAATTCGTGCAGCAGGACAAGGTCGCCCTTCCATTCGCGGGCACGGACGTGGTGGAGTGACAGCGCGTCGAGCTTTTCGGCAAGGCGTGTCAGTTCATGATAATGGGTGGCGAACAGGCACCGGCAGCGATTGACCTCATGTACCGCCTCTACCACGGCCCATGCGAGCGCGAGCCCGTCATAGGTTGACGTGCCGCGTCCCACCTCGTCCAGAATGACGAAGCTGTGTTCGGTCGCCTGCGACAAAATCGCGGCAGTTTCCACCATTTCGACCATGAAGGTGGATCGCCCGCGTGCCAGATTGTCCGATGCACCGACACGGCTGAACAGACGATCGACCATATTGAGGCGCGCGGAGGCGGCAGGCACGAAACTTCCTGCCTGCGCCAGAATGATGATCAATGCATTTTGGCGTAGAAAAGTGGACTTGCCGCCCATGTTGGGACCAGTCACCAGCCACAGGCGGCTTTGCGTTTCCAATGTGCAATCATTGGCGATAAAGGGCACGCCTTCCTTTGCCAGCGCCGCTTCCACGACCGGATGGCGGCCACCCTGTATGTCGAGACATTGCGTGTCCATGAACTGCGGGCGACACCAGCCGCCTTCGGCCGCGCGTTCGGCGAGTGCGGCACTGACATCGATCCGCGCCAGCGCATCGGCGGCGCGAGAGATTTCGGCTTTGCAGGCCAACGCCGCCTCGATCAACTCTTCGAGGTACGCGGCTTCGGCGGCAAGGGCGTGCGCGCCAGCCTGCGCCACGCGCATCGCCTCTTCATGCAGGTCGGGAGAATTGAACCGCACCACGCCAGCCAGGGTTTGCTGATGGGCAAAGCCGCTGTCTTGCGCCATCAGGGTGTCGCCATGACGTGCGGGGACTTCGACATGATAGCCGAGCACTGCATTGTGCCGGATTTTCAGGGAAGCGATGCCTGTCTGGTCCCGATATTTTGCTTCCAGCGCGGCAATGGCGCGTCGACCATCGCCCGCCATTCGCCTCAGGTCGTCAAGTGCCGCGTCATAGCCGTCGGCAATATAGCCGCCCTGTGCTGTTTCGGTCGGCGGACTGGGCACCAAAGCGCGGCTGAGCTGATCGACCAGCGTGCCATGACCATCGAGGTGGGGCAGCAGTTGTGCCAGCAATTCAGGCGGTTCGGGCAGCCGTCCCAGCCGTTCACGCAGCAGCCGCGCTTCATTCAGGCCATCACGTAGCTGACCCAGATCGCGCGGGCTGCCGCGTCCGATGGCAATGCGCCCCAGCGCGCGACCAATGTCGGGCAGGGCCTTCAATGCTCCGCGCACAAAGTCGCGCATATTGCTGTCGTCATGAAACCAGCCGACCAGCGCCAGCCTTTGCTCGATGGCTTGCTTGTCCATCAGGGGCGCGGACAGATCCGTACCCAATAATCGCGCGCCCGCTCCGGTTACCGTCCGGTCGATGGTCCCCAGCAGGCTGCCGGCCCGTGCCCCTGCCATTGTCTGTGCGATCTCCAGGCTTTCACGCGTGGCCGCATCGATCATCAAATGCATGGCCGCATGACGCTGTACCGGCGGTTGCAGGAAGGGAAGTCTGCCCTTGCCCGCATGGTCGAGATAGGCGATGAGTCCGCCCATTGCCGCGAGTTCGGCGCGGGAAAACTGCCCGAACCCGTCCAGCGTTGCGACACCGAACAGCTTCTTCAACTGCGTCTCTGCCCGGCTGCTGTCAAAGGCCCCGCGATCGAAGGCGTGGACATCGGACAGATCAAGCACCAGATCATCGGCCGCCACGATTTCCGACGCGCAGAGCCGCGCCAGTTCGGCTTGCAGATTCTGCTCCTCGACGCAAAGTGCTTCAAATCGTCCGGTCGAAATGTCAGCGGCGGCCAGCGCCATCTGTCCACCCGCGGCGCCAATCGCCACCAGCATATTGTCGCTGCGTGCATCAAGCAGGCTGTCTTCGGTCAGCGTCCCCGCCGTCACGTATCGGACAATTGCGCGACGCACGAGCGCCTTTCCGCCGCGTGCCTTTGCCTGAGCGGGGCTTTCGGTCTGTTCGGCAATGGCGACGCGGTGGCCGGCGCGGATCAGGCGGGCGAGGTAATTTTCCGCCGCATGGACCGGCACGCCGCACATGGGTATCGGTTTCCCGTCATGTTCACCACGGGATGTGAGGGCAATGTCCAGTGTTGCGGCAGCCTGTTTCGCGTCGTCAAAAAACAGTTCGAAAAAGTCGCCCATACGGTAAAAAAGCAGACAATCTCCGGCTTCCGCCTTCAATTCGAAATATTGCACCATCATGGGCGTGACAGGGCCGGATGGCTTTGACGATTTTTCCGAGCTTGCAACCTTGTTCATCGGCCAAAGCGATAGCCGAGGAGGCGTGGACAGGAAAGAGGGTAGAAATTCATGGCATCGACTTGTCCTGATGGCGTTTCGCTCTTACGGCATTCGAAAAGGTCATGCGGTAAATGGAAATGATGCGGGGTTCATGAATGAGCGATAAGTCCAATGTCGAATTTTCCGAGCGCGAGGCGCTGCTATTCCATTCGCATGGACGGCCGGGGAAGATCGAAATCATTGCGTCAAAGCCGATGGCGACGCAGCGGGACCTGAGCCTTGCCTATTCGCCCGGTGTTGCAGTCCCCGTCCGCGCCATTGCCGAAGATCCGTCGAAAGCCTACGACTATACGGCCAAGGGCAATCTGGTTGCAGTCATTTCCAATGGTACGGCGATTCTTGGCCTCGGTAATCTGGGGGCGCTGGCGTCCAAACCGGTGATGGAAGGCAAGGCGGTGCTGTTCAAGCGTTTCGCCGATGTCGATTCCATCGATATTGAGCTCAAGACAGAGGATGTCGACGCCTTTATCAATGCGGTTGAACTGATGGAGCCGAGCTTTGGCGGCATCAATCTGGAAGACATCAAGGCACCAGAATGCTTCATCATCGAACAGACGTTGCGCGAGCGAATGAACATTCCTGTCTTCCATGACGATCAACATGGCACCGCGATTATCAGCGCGGCGGGTATTATCAATGCCTGCTATCTGACCGGGCGCGAGCTTGCCGACGTTCGTATCGTGGTCAACGGCGCGGGCGCGGCGGCGATCGCGTGCACTGAACTCATCAAAGCGATGGGTGTGCAGCACGACAACGTCATCATGTGCGACCGCAAGGGCGTCATCTATCAGGGCCGCGCCGAGGGCATGGATCAGTGGAAGTCCGCCCATGCCGCACGAACCGATGCCCGAACGCTGGAAGAAGCGCTTCGGGGTGCGGACATCTTCCTCGGATTGTCTGCAGCCGGGGCGCTTAAGCCCGAAATGGTGAAGGACATGGGGGCAAAGCCGATCATTTTCGCCATGGCCAATCCCGATCCCGAAATCTCCCCACCTGATGCGAAAGCGGCACGCCCCGACGCGATCATTGCGACGGGGCGGTCGGACTATCCCAATCAGGTCAACAATGTGCTGTGCTTCCCCTTTATTTTTCGTGGTGCGCTCGATGTGCGGGCAACAACGATCAATGAGGAAATGAAGATCGCGGCGGCGCAGGCGATTGCCGAGCTCGCGCGCCAGCAGGTGCCCGAAGAAGTGGCGAGTGCTTATGGCGGCCTGCTGCACACATTCGGGCCGGAATACATCATTCCTTCGCCTTTCGATCCGCGCCTGATGGAAATCGTACCGGCTGCCGTGGCGCAAGCCGCCATGGACAGTGGCGTCGCGCAAAAGCCGATCGAAAACATGGCGGCCTATCGCCAAAGCCTGAAGGCTCGCCTCAACCCCACCACTTCGGCGTTGACCCTCGCCTATGACAGTGCGCGGGCCGAACCCAAACGGGTCGTCTTTGCCGAAGCGGAAGAGGAGGTGGTGCTGCGTGCCGCGATCCAGTTCCGCGATGGCGGCTATGGTGTGCCGGTGCTGGTCGGGCGCAATGACGTCTATGATCGGCTGGCGGCGCTGGGCGTGGCCGATCCGCAGAGCTTTGAAGTGCATAACAGCGTTAATTCGCCACTGGTGCCCAAGATGGTCGATATGCTTTACGCACGATTGCAGCGTCGTGGTTTCCTGCGGCGCGATTGTGAGCGGATGGTCAACCGCGATCGCAACATCTTCGGTGCGCTGTTGTTGCAACTTGACGAAGCGGATGTGATGATCACCGGCGTTACCCGCACCTATGCCCAATCCATGCGCGAGGTCCGCAAGGTTCTGGACGCGCGGGAAGGGCAGACATCCTTTGGTATCCACGTCCTTGTGGGTCAGACGCACACGGTGTTCATGGCCGACACGACCGTCCATGAACGACCCAGCGCTTCTGAACTGGCAGACATAGCCGAAGGGACAGCCGCTGTGGCGCGGCGCATGGGGCATGAACCGCGTGTCGCCTTCCTGTCCTATTCGACCTTTGGCAATCCGGCCGGTCAGTGGCTGGACAATATCCGCGATGCCGTCGCCCTGCTCGATGAGCGTGGGGTAAGTTTCGAATATGAGGGCGAAATGGCGCCTGACGCGGCGCTCAACCCCAACGTGATGAAGAAATATCCTTTCAGTCGCCTGTCCGGCCCCGCCAATGTGCTGGTGATGCCTGGCCTGCAATCAGCCAATCTTTCGGCCAAGTTGCTGCGTGAGCTGGGCGGCGATGCGATCATTGGACCCATGCTGGTCGGCATGGAAAAGCCGGTTCAGATCGCCACCATGGGCTCTACCGCTTCGGAACTCGTCACACTCGCGGTGTTGGCGGCAGGCGGGATCGCACGTTAAAGCGAATGCTGTGATTTCCGGGTTGGACGTTCGACCAACCCGGAATGCTTTCCCGTTTACTCGGCAGGCTGTGTGGTTCCGACCGGCGCCTGATCGTCCCCCGGCTTGAACGTCAATAGCCGCTTGCGCAGATGTGGGCCGATCCACTCTTCTATTTCGATCGCAAGGCTGAAGCCTGCCGGCACGATCAGTAGAGTAAGCAACGTCGACAGCAGCAATCCCCCGATGACCGTAATGCCCATCGGCGCACGCCAGGCGCTGTCACCTGTCAGCGAGATCGCCGTGGGAATCATCCCCGCGACCATCGCAACCGTGGTCATGACGATGGGCTGGGCACGCTTGTGACCGGCATCGACGATGGCGTCGAATTTGGCGACACCCTTGTCCATTTCCTCCAACGAGAAATCCACCAGCAGGATCGAATTTTTCTGCACAATACCCAATAGCATCAGCAGGCCGATGAGCACGGGCATTGAAATCGGTTGTCCCGTGAGGTGCAGCGCGAGCGCCCCACCCAATGGGGCGAGCATGAGGGAGCCAAGGTTAACGAACGGGGGCAATATCCGCTTGTAGAGCAGGATCAACACCGCAAAGACCAGCAATATGCCCGAAATTACAGCGGTGACAAAATTCTGGATCAGCTCCGCCTGCCATTTGGCATCGCCAATCTCAATCCTGCGGACGCCCTGGGGCAAGTTTTTGAAAACTGGTAGCGCATTGATCCGGGCCATCGCCTCACTGTTCACCACGCCGGGGGCAAGGTCGACGCCGACGACAACGCGCCGGACCTGATTATAGCGGCGGATTTCCGTCGGGCCTGCCCCGAATTCCACGTCGGCAACAGCTTTCAGAGGCACTGAACCTCCCGACGATGTGGGCACAGGAAGATTCTGGATATTTGCCAGATTCTTTCGGCTTTCCTCGGCAATCGACACGCGAATGGGAATTTGGCGGTCGGACAAGGAGAATTTCGCACTGTTCTGGTCGATATCGCCGATGGTGGCGATCCGGATGGTTTGGCTCAGCGCAGCCGTTGTCACGCCCAGATCGGCGGCCAGATCCATATGGGGGCGGATCAGGATTTCGGGTCGTTGCAAATCGCCATCCAGGCGCGGCGCACGAATTTCCTTCACGCCCTGCATTTCCTTGACCAGTTGCTGCGCCGTCCGATCCAGAAGTTCCGGATCATCGCCACCCAGCATGATCGTGATGTCGCGCCCGCTGAAATCGCCGCCGGATTGCGATTTGAAGTTGACCCGCGCGTCCGCGATGTTGAGCAGCTTGGGCGCCATCTCGCGTTCCCACTCAACGCTGGATTGCTTGCGATCCTTCTTCAGTGTCAGGTAAATAGTTGCATCAGCAGGTTTGACAGAGGAGAATGCGGCATCAACAGTAGCGGACTCGCCTAACATATCGGCGACTTTTTGCGTCACCTGGCTCGTCTGTTCCAATGTGCTGCCCGGCACCATTTCAATTTTGACCTGGCTGTAATCGGTATCGATGCTCGGCTGGAACTGGAAAGGCAAGGTGTAGAAGGCCAGAATCGTGGCTGCTAACGCGCCGCCGCCGCCCAGCAATACCGTTTTCCAGCGGTTATGCAGTGTCCAGCGAAGAATCTCGATATAACGGTCCATCAGCGGACCTTCGCCATGGCTGGCATGGCCTTTCG
The DNA here is from genome assembly GCF_021742065.1 of Rhizorhapis sp. SPR117. Next base: position 12,960 of record NZ_JAKKIE010000009.1, on the reverse strand, counting down.
CTTTCAGGAAATATGCCGCAACCATCGGTGTAATCATGCGGGCGACGGCCAGGCTCATCAGCACCGCGACGACAACGGTCATACCGAACTGGATGAAGAATTGCCCCGATATGCCCGGCATCAATGCGACTGGCAGGAAAACCGCAACGATCGCCATCGTGGTCGCCAGCACGGCAAGACCAATCTCGTCGGCAGCGTCGATGGATGCCTGATAGGCCGATTTGCCCATGCGCATGTGTCGGACAATATTCTCGATCTCCACGATTGCGTCGTCCACCAATACGCCCGCCACCAGGCTCAGCGCCAACAGGCTGATGCTGTTCAGCGTGAAATCCATCATGTCCATGAACCAAAAAGCGGGGATCGCCGACAGCGGAATCGCCAGCGCGGAAATGATGGTCGCACGCCAGTCGCGCAGAAACAGGAAGACGACGATCACTGCCAGAATCGCACCTTCGATCATGGCCGCCATGGCGCTGTGATATTGCCCTTTGGTGTAATCGACACTGGTGAACAGTTGCCTGAAATGGACTTTCGGATTTTCCTTCTCAAGCTTTTCCAGTTCCTTGACTGCCTGATCATAGACAGTGACGTCGGATGACCCCTTGGACTTTTCCAGTGCGATGCTGGTCACCTGGCGCCCGTTCATCAACGCCAATGAACGCTGTTCGGCATACATGTCGCGCACGTCGGCAATGTCGGCAAGGCGCACCATGCGACCGTTGCCGATGGCGATCTGGGTTTGTCCCAACTGATAGGCATCCTGTGCATTGCCCAGGACGCGCACGGCTTGTTCGGCTCCTGCAATTTCTGTGCGGCCCCCCGTGGCGTTCAGGTTCACCTGACGGAGTTGCTGGTTGACTTCGGCCGCAGTAATCCCTTGCGCCTGCATTCTGGCAGGGTCCAGGATAACGCGAATTTCACGGCTGACGCCGCCGTTTCGTGAAGCAGCTGCCATGCCCTCGATCGACAATAATCGCTTGGCAACGGTATTGTCGACATACCAGCTCAGTTCCTCCAGCGTCATATCGGTGGCTTCGGCGCTGATATAGGCTATCGGGCCGCCGTCGATGTCGACGCGCAACACTTCCGGTTCCAATATGCCATCGGGCAGATCGCTGCGAATCTGCGATACCGCATTGCGCACATCATTCAGCGCGCGATCAACAGGCGTGCCGATTGCAAACTGGACAAAGGTCCGGCTTTGCCCTTCGCTGGCAAAGGACGTAATCTCATCGACGCCGTTGACGCCCCGTATCGCCGCTTCAACCCGCTGAGTGACCTGGGTTTCCAGTTCCGACGGCGCGGCGCCCGGCTGGTTTACAATGACTCGTACTGCCGGAAAGCTGATGTCAGGATTATTGTTGATGTCCATCCGCATGAAGCTGACGACCCCGGCCATCAGCAACGCGATGAAAAGGACCAGCGGAACGATCGGGTTGCGAATCGACCAAGCGGAGATGTTGCGGAAATTCACGTCGCTGTCCCTTCAGACCCTATCGGGCTGCCTTCTGCAGTTCCGGACGGACTTTTTGCCCGGGATTGAGGAACGCCCCTGCCGACAGAACCACCTTTTCGCGGCCAGTCAGACCCTTGGTGATGGCCACACCCTCACTAGAGACCTGACCGACTTCGACGCGGCGCCGCACCGCCATGTTCTTCTGGTCGATGATATAGACATAATTGCCTTCGTCATCGCTTTGGACAGCTGATTCTGGCAACAATGGAGACTGTGTCGAACCGCTGATAATGCGCGCCGAGGCAAAGCCGCCTGGTCGAAGCGCCTTGTCGTAATTCAGCGCGATGCGGGCCATGCCCAGCCGGCTTTGCGGATCGATGACGGGTGAAACCTGCCACACCTGTCCGGTAAAGGTCCGATCGGAACCAACGGGCGTTACCCGACTTTCCATGCCGGGCGATACACGGGCGAGATCGTCTTCACTTACCCGCGCCAGCAATTCCATCTGGCCACCCTTGGCAAGGCGAAAGAGTATGCCGCTGCTCGGGCCCACTACCTGACCCGGCTCCACATTACGGGTCAGGACCAGTCCGGCGGCGGGCGCACGAATGTCCAGTCGGCCGGTGCGGGCGTTCGCTTCGCGCAACTGTGCCAGTGCCACATTGACCCGCGCCCGCGCTGCATCGCGCGTTGCCGTCTTGCGATCGATGTCCGCCTTGGAAATGAAACCGCGCGCCACCAACGCCTGCGCACGTTCAAGTTCTGCATCAGCCAAGCGCGCATCGGCACGTGCGACCTCCACTTGCGCGGCAAGAGCACGTGCTTCCTGTGTCTGGACTGACCGTTCGATGACGGCCAGCGGCGCTCCCGCCTTCACCCAATCGCCCGGTTCCACCAAAACCCGCGCAACCATGCCGCCTTCGCCCACGACGCCCACGGGCATTTCCCGTCGGGCGGCGAGCGATCCCGTCGCGTTCACGACACGATCGACCGCTTGTTCTCCGGGTGCGATAACGGTGACAACAGGTGCCTGGGTCACCTGATCCGTCGCGGTGTCGCCGCTTCCCATGAATCTCAGTGCTGTGATTGTGGCCGCCACCGCCAGCAAAGCAGCAACGGCAAAAGCGATGATCAAACGCTTTCGACGGCGGGCGGTGTCATGATCGACATCCGCGCCCGCTTCGCCAGCAAATCGGGTTTCGTAATTCATTCGTTCGCACTCTTTATCATGTCGCGCCGCGGAAAGAAGGGACGCCGTCAATGGACGCTGTATTAGATAAATATATCACCACTCTCAAGTTCAAACTGGTGATAGGCAGCTTGCACAAAAGAAATATGACCGTGGTGCGACCCGGTATGTGGCGAGGCGAAAATGCACGCGTGCGAGCACGAATGCAAGAAATTTGCCAATAATTGTCCCGATTTGGGGCGATCATCGCAGCAGGCTTGCGCTTGCCCCAATATGTGAAACAATATGTTCAAAGCCAGCGCTAGTCTGGCGGGGAATCGCAATGGACATATTGATCTGGGTGGGACTGGGCCTGGTGGCCGGAGTGCTGGGCAAACTGATCGTGCGCGGCAAGGATCCCGGCGGCTGTGTCGTAACCATTTTGCTTGGAATAGCAGGCGCGTTGCTGGCCGGCTTCGTTGGGCGTCTGGCCGGTATATACGGGCCGGATGAGCGCGCAGGGTGGATCGCCGCGACCCTTGGGGCCGCGACGATCCTGATCGTCTATAATATTCTACGGCGAAGATAGCCGCGCTAGCCGCCTCTACCTTACTCTGCCACGCCTGACCAAATTGACGATCGCCAGCAGGACAACGGCACCCAGGAAGGATGCGATCAGCGAGTAAAGGCTGAAATCGCCCCGGTTTATCGTCCCGCCAACTGTCACCAGTCCGGCGAGGAATGCCCCAACAATGCCCACGACAATGTTGAGTAAAATGCCCTGCTGTGCGTCAGTCCGCATGAGCATGCTGGCAAGCCAACCAATGAGGCCGCCGACGATCAACCAAAGTATCAAGTTCATCCTGCGTCTCCTGTTTTATTCATGAGTAACAAGCGCACATTGTGCGAAAACGTTCCAGGAGCGATGCGTAATGAAGCGATAATTATGCGAGGCATATAATGAAAAACCGCCAATTCCATTGCGGAAAAGGCGGTTTTTCAAGCTTTCTAACCCGTCAGGCTACAAGATTTTCAGTATTTTTGCTGGCGTTCGTAGAGGGATTTGTAATGTTGAATGCGGGTTACGCGCAGACCCGGCATGCCTGACCGATCGACGGCGCGTTGCCAGCCGGCAAATTCCTCCAGCGTCAGACTATAGCGCTCACAGGCTTCATCGACACTCAACAGACCGCCATTCACCGCAGCCACGACTTCAGCTTTGCGGCGTACGACCCAGCGGGTCGTCGATGGCGGCGGAAGCGAATCAAGCGTCAGCGGTTCGCCAAGAGGACCGACGACTTGAGCGGGGCGGATTTTTTGATTTTCGATCATTATCACCTCAAAACACGGCAACGGTGCCAAGCAAATGTCTGTGATCACGTGTTTGCCACACGACCATTGAACATCAGCTAAAGCGCCACGGTAAACGGCCTCTTCATGATTTTTGCCCCACCATTAAATTGCCTGCGATCAGCGGATTGAAACACCCCGTCAGGCTGACCGCCTTGATATTGTCCAAACTCTGCGGCGCGAACACCTGCGTCAGGGTTCCCACGAAATCTTCATCGGAATGAACCTGTCCTGCTTCCGCAGCGATAAAGCGTGCGGTGGGGCAAGACGCCTGCTGCGCCGATGCGACGGCGAGCAAGATGGAGAGGTCCGGCGTACTATTTCCCAAGAGCGAAATGGGATTGGCCGTCAGGCCTTCGAGTCGATGGGGAAAATTCATATCCATGAGTCTGACAGTAGCGAACAATGGATAAGGCTCCGTAAACCTGCCGGTCAGAACCTGTTAAGCCTGACTGAAATCTTCGTTAATGCCGGGGGACTGGCGTGGAGCGGTCACAGCGCATATATGCACCGCCATCATGACAGCCGATTTCCAACTTGAGGGTCCGATGCAAGCCCGACGCATCGTCGTTGCCATGTCTGGCGGTGTCGATAGCAGCGTCGTCGCCGCGCTGGCGGCGCGTACGGGTGCGGAAACCATTGGGATCACGTTGCAGCTATATGATCATGGCGCTGCCACCGGCCGCACGGGTAGTTGCTGTGCGGGACAGGACATCCGCGATGCGCGCGCTGTCGCCGATAAATTGGGCATTGCCCATTATGTTTTCGACTATGAAAGCCGCTTTCGTGAACAGGTGATAGAGGATTTTGCCAACGAATATATGGCCGGCCGTACACCTATCCCGTGCGTCAAATGCAATATGGGGGTGAAGTTCACCGATCTTTTCACGCTCGCCCGCGATCTGGGTGCCGACTGCCTTGCGACTGGGCATTATGTCCGGCGCGTCACAGGTGCAAACGGAGCGGAACTGCACCGCGCCGCTGATCCCGCGCGCGATCAGAGCTATTTTCTATTTGCCACCACGCAGGACCAGCTTGATTATCTGCGCTTTCCTTTGGGTGGCATGCCCAAGCCGCAAGTGCGCGAAATCGCTCAGTCGCTTGGTCTCGCGGTTGCGATGAAGCCCGACAGCCAGGACATCTGTTTCGTGCCCGATGGCGACTATGCAAAAATCGTGCGCAAGGTGCGTCCCGACGCGGATGACGGCGGTGAAATCGTCCATGTCGACGGTCGCCTGCTGGGCAGGCACAAGGGGATGATCCACTATACTGTGGGTCAGCGGAAGGGCCTGGAAATTGGCGGTCAGCCCGAACCGCTCTATGTCATCCGTCTCGACCCTGCGCAAAAGCGTGTAATCGTTGGTCCCAGACAGGCGCTGGCCGTGCGGGCTGCTCGGATTGCGGACATCAACTGGCTTGGCGGTGACTTTACCGGACCCTGTCAGGCCAAGGTTCGCTCACTTGCCAAACCGGTCCCCGCGCTCCTGGATGGGGATATGCTGCATTTCGGTTCAACCGAATATGGGGTCGCACCGGGGCAGGCGGCTGTGTTGTATGATGGAGAGCGCGTGCTGGGCGGCGGCTGGATAGAGGAAACCGTGGCGGTCGATCTGGCCGCAGTCGCCTGAACATATCAATTATGCTGGCGAATCCAGTCTTCCACGACTGGTGCGATTTTGGTGCGCCATTTTCCGCCGTTGAAAATGCCATAATGGCCAACGGTTTCGGCCAGATAATATTTCTTGTGCGTTTCGGGCAGGCCGGTTGAAATCGTGATCGCTGCCTTGGTTTGGCCGACGCCGGAGATATCGTCGCGCTCTCCTTCGATGGCGAGAATGCCGATGTCGGTGATCGCGCCAGGATCGATTCGTTTGCCGCGATGGTCAAATTTACCGCGCGGCAGACTATGTTCCTGGAACACCTCTCGCACGGTTTGCAGGTAGAATTCGGCGGTCATGTCGCAGACCGAGCGATATTCATCATAGAAATCCTTGGTCGCATCGGCACTTTCGCCATCACCTTCAACCAGATGTTTGTACATCTCCCAGTGGCTTTTCAGGTGATTGCCAAGGTTCATGCTCATGAATCCCGCCAATTGCATGAAGCCGGGATACACTTTTCGCCCCGCGCCGGGATATTGGAACGGCACGGTCGCCACCACGTTCGATTCGAACCAGGAAAGCGGCCTTTCCGTCGCGAGGGTGTTGACCACTGTTGGTGCTTTGCGCGTGTCGATCGGACCACCCATCATGGTGAGCGTTTTGGGCCGTGCCGGATTTGCGTCCGCCGCCATAACACATGCTGCGGCATAGCAGGGCACTGAAGGCTGGCACACTGCCAACATATGTGCGCCCGGTCCGATATGTTCCAGAAACGCGATCACATAATCGATATAATCATCCAGATCGAAGTGGCCTTCCGACAAGGGTACATCGCGGGCATCGCGCCAGTCGGTGATATATACGTCATGACCCGGCAGCATCCGTTCGACCGTGCCGCGCAGCAATGTGGCGAAATGGCCGGACATCGGCGCTACGATGAGCAGTTTGGGGTCTTTATCAGCACCTTCGCGTATGAAATGTTTCAGCTGGCCGAACGTCTTGCGGCATTCAATTTTTTCGGTGACGGGAACCTGCTTTCCGTCAATTTCGGTAAATGGCAGATTGAATTTTGGTTTGCCGCGCGGTGCAGAGGCATGAGCAAAAACGTCCAAAGCCGATGCCAGGACGGGGCCACCGCCGAAATAGGCGAAAGGGTTGGCAGGGTTGTTGAGCAATTCCACGCTTGCATTTGCAAATGCGCTGGCCCCCGCCAGCAAGCTGCGCTGCACTTCGTAGGCGTCGTAAAGCATTCAAAGGTCCTTTTATATTCCCCCGCCGCCTGTGAAGCGAACGTGCGACATCAGCCCTTATATACGACTGTTGTGCATTGCAGTATAGCATAAAGCCGATTGAGGCGAGCCCAAGCGACTGCTAGGGCGCAATTCATGGAAAAAAAACGCGGTTCGCCCCAGACTGTAAATGCTGACGGCAAAACGCGTCAGATCGGTAATTTGCAGCTGATCTGGCGCTATGCGGCTCGCTATCCCGGGCGTCTTGTCGGTGCCGCATTTTCGCTTTTGCTGGCCTCGGGCGCGACTCTGGCGATTCCCAGCGGTTTCAAGCGGGTGATCGACAAAGGCTTTGCCGCCAGCGGTGGGGATATTACGCCTTATTTTCATTATCTGTTGATGATCGTGATCGTTCTGGCGTTGGCGACAGCCGCGCGCTTTTATTTCGTATCCTGGCTGGGGGAGCGCGTCATCGCAGATATGCGGACTGCGGTGCAACATAATCTGTTGCGACTCGCGCCGGCATTTTTCGAAGAGAATCGCCCCTCGGAAATCGCTTCGCGCCTGACCGCGGACACGGCGATCATCGAACAGGTGGTCGGAACGACTGTTTCGGTTGCCTTGCGCAATGTGGTGATGGGTATCGGCGGGGTTATCTATCTGTTCACGCTGGCGCCCAAGCTGACGGCTATGCTGCTGCTGGGTATCCCGGTCGTGATCCTGCCGATCGTACTTATTGGTCGTCGCCTGCGCGCGTTGTCACGGTCCAGTCAGGATCGGGTGGCCGACGTGGGGGCGACCGTTGCTGAAGTGCTGGGCGCAATGAAGATCGTCCAGGCCTTTGGACAGGAAGAGCGCGAGGCGGGGCGATTTGCAACGGCGGTGGAGGCTGCATTCGGCATTGCCCGCCGGCGGATCGTAATGCGGTCTTTCATGACGGCGGTGGTTATTGCCATCATTTTTGGATCGATCACGATGATCATGTGGCAGGGTGCCCTGGACGTGGCCTCCGGTCGGATGTCGGGCGGCGCCATTGCCGCCTTCGTGCTGACCGGCGCGTTGGTCGCGGGCGCCTTTGGAGCCCTGACTGAAACCTACGGCAACTTGCTGCGCGGCGCGGGCGCGGCTGGGCGGCTGGGCGAATTGCTGATGGAAGAACCCGGCATCGCGCCGCCTGCCAATCCGGTTGCGATTCCCGATACGGAACGGGGACAGATCACCTTTGACCGGGTGACCTTTCGTTATCCCACGCGAAGGGAAGTCAAGGCGCTCGATGATTTCTCCCTGAATATCCAGCCGGGGGAAACGGTCGCTGTGGTTGGTCCATCGGGCGCGGGAAAGTCGACGCTGCTGCAGCTTGCCCAGCGTTTTTACGATCCTGATGAGGGCAAGATTTGCCTCAATGGCATTGACTTGCGGCTTGCCGATCCAGCCGACATTCGCGCCCATATGGCGATGGTGCCGCAGGAAATGGTAATTTTTGCTGCATCGGCCCGTGACAACCTGCGCTATGGCAAATGGGACGCAGGCGACGAAGAAATCTGGGCCGCGGCGCGCGCCGCCAATGCCGAAGATTTCCTGCGCGCCTTGCCGGAAGGGCTGGATACATTCATGGGCGAAGACGGTGCGCGCCTGTCCGGCGGCCAGCGTCAGCGCGTCGCCATCGCCCGCGCGTTGTTGCGCGATGCGCCGATCCTGCTGTTGGACGAGGCGACATCCGCGCTGGATGCAGAATCCGAACGACTGGTGCAGGACGCGCTCGACCGTTTGATGCGGGAACGCACCACGATCGTCATCGCCCATCGCCTTGCCACGGTGCGCGCCGCCGACAGGATTGTGGTGATGGATGCGGGACGAATTGTCGAGGAAGGGCGGCATGACGATCTGACGCGCAAGGGCGGCCTGTATGCGCGCCTTGCCAGCCTGCAATTTGACGGGGTGGCGGCGTAATCGTCACGCCGCCCTGGTCGTAAGCCCCCGGATCGTTGCGCTGAGCGGTTGCCACGCGGCCTCCTTTTCGCGACGGCGCAAATAGCTGTCCAGGCCGATTTGCAGCGCGATCAGCATGAAGACGAACGGCTGAAAAGCGATGCCGACGAACAGCGATCCGACCAGATAGACCAGATGCCCCTGTTGCATGGCGAGCGCATAGGGCGCGACCCACTGGACATCCGGTTCCGTGCGCTTTTCATATTTGCGCCGCACCAGTTCCATGCGCAGAACGCACCCGAAATTCAGGACCAGCCAGAGGATCAGGCCGGGAAAGCCCTGTTCCCCCAGCATTTCGAAATAGCTGCTATGATAGGCGCGGCCTTCATCGACGATGGTTTCGCGCTCAACCTCTTGAATCGCGCCAGTGCCTTCCACCTTTTTCGCGTCATAGCGCAATGTGTTCTGGCGATAGGCTTCGAATCCGCCGCCCAGCGGATGTTCCTGCACATATTCCCACGTCCATTTCCACACGGCTATCCGGGTCGAAGCGGATTGATCGGCTTGATAATTCTGGATCGTGTCCATGCGATTGGTAAAGCTGGACGGTAAAAAGGGAATCGCCATCAACCCCGTAATGCCAAGCAAGGCAGCATACAGGACGCGCCGTTTGGCATGACGCAGGAACAGCAGGATAAGGAATGCTGCGCAGACAAGGCCGGTGCGCGCTTCCGTGCCGATAGGAATCAGCAGACAGGCAAAGCACAGGCCCCAGGCGAACAGCTTCACGCGCCAGTCGCTGGGAAAGATGGTGCTCCATTTCGACAGATACAGGATTAATGGAATGATGCAGATGGCGACTGTCGAAATGATGCTGCCTTCATACAGGCCACTGTTATTATCGACCATCAGGTTCAACACGCCGTAACCGCCACCCGACAGCATCGTCTTGATGCCGCCGGTGATGATAATCGAACTGGCGCACAGCACCATGACAAGGCTGAGCGCCTCAATCCGCAATTTCGTGCGCAGCGTCAGCGGCAGGAAGGCGGCGAAGACCAACGCCTTCCATACCCAATCCCATTTGGCCTGCGCCTCTATGGGGAAATCGGCGTATAGAGTGGTGAGACCGCAATAAAGAAGCAGCGTCAGGATCAAGCCTTGTCGCCAGGTGAAGCGGCTGTCGCGCTTGTCATCGACGGCAAACCACGCCACCACTGCCAGAGCAAAGGCGATCAGCGAAATCGGAACGCTGTTCAGCAGGAAATAGGACAGGCGCTGGGGCGAAACAATGTCGATATAGGCATAAGCCAAGACGAAGATGAACGGCCGCTTGAACCCCAGTCCCAGGAATGCGGCAAGGAATGCAACAAAGACGAGATCACGCATCGTCGCCGTCCTTTTGGACTGACGGGCGGCTGAATAGCGTTACAGGCGCTTCCGCTTTGGACGGCGGCGCTTCGACGTCCAGATCGGGCCGGAAGACCAGACGCCAGGCGGCAAGCAGGATCAGGCCGTGGCTGACGAGCAGGGAGAAATTATCGATCATGTCCCGAAACCATTCTACCCCTTACAATTCGTCATTCCCGCGAAGGCGGGAACCCATCTCCTGAACCATCCGCTTGACGCGACGAAGCGAGATGGATTCCCGCCTTCACGGGAATGACGGCAAAGAGGTTATGGACCTCTCGCCTCAAACCCTGTTCCAACCCTAGAACAACGGGGTTGACGTCGCGTTAATCCTTCCGTGCGAAGACCGGGCACAATGACTCGCATTCTGCACATACTGGATCACAGCCTGCCGATGCATAGCGGCTACACCTTTCGCACGCGCGCGATATTGAAGGCACAGATTGTAAAGGGGTGGGACGTTGCCGGTGTCACCGGGAATCGTCACACCGCGAAGGGACCTGACGTGGAAACCGTCGATGGCCTGACATTCCACCGCACGCGAGCGGAAGCCGTTGGACACTCGCCGATACGGGAATGGCGGGAAATCGGCGCACTGGCCAGCAAAGTGGACGATGTGGTGCGGCGTTGGAAGCCTGATCTGTTGCACGCTCATTCGCCGGTGTTGAATGCGCTGGCGGCCATGCGCGTCGCAAAGCGGCATCACTTGCCGCTTGTTTATGAAATCCGAGCATTCTGGGAGGATGCGGCAGTTGGCAATGGCACCGGGACAGAAGGGTCGGCTCGCTATTGGCTGACGCGCCAGTTGGAAAGCCGCGCCGTGCGTGCTGCTGACGCCGTGGCGGTGATCTGCGACGGCTTGAAGCAGGACCTGCTTGCGCGGGGTGTTGCCGCGGACAAGATCATTGTGTCGCCCAATGGTGTCGACATGGATATGTTCGGTGCGCCAGTGCCGCCGGACCCTGTATTGCGAACGCATCTGGGCCTTGATAACGCGGATGTCATCGGCTTTATCGGCAGCTTTTACGATTATGAGGGGCTGGACGATCTGATCGCCGCCATGCCGGTGTTGCTGACCCGGCGACCCAGAGCGAAATTGCTGCTGGTCGGTGGCGGGCCGAGGGAATCCGTCTTGCGCGCCCAAGCCGCCGCATCGCCGGTTGCTGCCCATATCGTCTTTGCTGGCCAGGTGCCGCATGACGAAGTGGAGAAATATTACAGCCTGATCGACATTCTCGCTTATCCGCGCAAGGCGATGCGCCTGACCGAACTGGTGACGCCGCTGAAACCGCTGGAAGCTATGGCGCAGGGACGGCTGGTGGCAGCATCCAGCGTCGGCGGGCATCGTGAACTGATTGAGGATGGCGTCACCGGCACATTGTTTCCGCCCGGTGAGCCATGGGCCATGGCTGATGCGCTGGCCAATTTGCTGGATAATCGAGGCATGTGGGATGAAAGGCGGCGGACGGCGCGTGCCTTTGTCGAACGCGATCGTAACTGGTCGTCAAACATTTCGCGTTACGAACCGGTTTACCAACGGCTTCTTGCAACCGCTCCGGCGGCGAAAGCGGCCTGACGGTAGGAGAATAGCATGGCAATTCGGATTGGGAAAAAGCGCGGTTCGTCCGCCGGTGCGGTCGTGGCGATCATGGCAGGTGGCGTTGTCGCCGCCGTGGTCATGTTCACACCCATCGGGCTGATTGAAAAAGTCGTCGCATCTTCGGGCATTTCCGGCGTAATTTCGACTGCGGTTCCGCCATTGGGTGAAAAGGCGCGTCTGATCCTTGCATTCGCATCGGGTGTCGGTGTCATGGCGATTGCCCTGGGGCTTCAAGTGCTGACGATGCGGTTGCGACGGCGTGGAGCGCCATTGATCCAGCTTGGCTATGAGATCGGCTATGAGGATGAGGACACCGGCCCCTTCTTCAACCGTGCCGATTCGCATAGCGAGGCACCGCCGCGCCGCCCGATATTCATGAACAGCGATCTTGACGGACTTCCATCGCTGGCAGAGTCGGAATTGCCCGTGAAATCGGCTGAACGTCCTGACGAGGTCGAGTTGCAGGAACTTGAACTCGACGCATCCATGACGATGGAACCCCTATCGCCGCCTCCATATGTCAAAAACCATGTGGCTGATCCTGTCGATTTTGTATCGCTGGGCATTACCGATATGGTCGACCGTCTTGAAGAGGGCATGGATCGCCGGCGCGCGTTGATCGCCGATGCGGTCGCTGCGAAAAGAGCGCGGGAAGCGGAAGCCGACGGACAGGCGACCTGGGCGGAACCGGCGCATATTGCTGCCGAACCGACGCCCACGGGTATCGACGCAGAAGTTGATGAAGCGCTGCGCGCGGCATTGGGCACGTTGCGGAAAATGACCGCCCGCGCGGCGTGAGCCAGCTTTACTACCAATCCTCGACCGTCAGGATGGCGAGTTGCATATGCGCCTCATCCGGGCCGAGATCGCGGCTTTCTATCGATAGATCAGCGACGATATGGCCAGGAATGGCAAATTCCGCTTCGGGCAGGCCCTTGGCCAGCTTATCGGCGCGATCATGGGCCTGCGGTCCTATATAGCGCAAGTCCGCGAGATGTTGCGCCCCGGTGAAGGTTGCGCTTGCCCATGGACAACTGGTGGACCGGAGAATCTCGCTTCCTTCTCCCGCCATATCGAGGAGTGCGCGCATCAGGCGTGCGTGCGGATCGCTTTTGCCGGAACTGCGCATCATTATTGCTCCTATGATGTTTGTCCAGTGGGGATTGGATTTTCCCGGATGCTGAACGTTGTGAAGTCATTGAACACCCATTGGT
>NZ_JAKKIE010000089.1 GCF_021742065.1 Rhizorhapis sp. SPR117 | reverse complement strand
TCCTATCGACTTCGAACGTGAAGCTGGGGTAGCCTGAATGAACTTATCTCGGTGTCCATCAAACCGGCAGCAGGCCAACGATCACCTATACCGTGAGTGAAGTAAGCGTCGGCTATCAATTCGTTATACCGCCCATAACTTACTCCAATCGTGCCAGAAGGGGCGAACGAAGGATCTCGCGTTTTGATCAGAATTGCGCCACCTGTGGCGTTCCGACCAAAGAGTGTGCCCTGAGGCCCTTTCAGTATCTGAATGCTTTCTATGTTTTGAATGTTCCGGTTGAGAGCAAGCGGATTTGGCTGATAAAATCCGTCCACATATGTGGCAACATTGCTTTCTTGGCCAATGCCGATAACTGTAGTTGTTATTCCGCGTATCGTAGGCTGAATATACCCGCCAACCGCAGCTATATTCGTTCCCGGTGCTATAGCCGGTAAGTCCCTGAAGCTCGTCAACCCCGCAGCCTCGATCATTCGATCGTCCAAAGCAGAAACCGATATAGGAACGTCGATCGTATTTTGATTGCGGCGTTGGGCGGTTACCACAATGATCCTTTGAGTCCCTTCGTTCGCCCCCGAATCGGCCTCGTTGGAACTTCCAGGCTCCTGATTGATGGGTTCAGGTAGGGGTGCTGGAGGAGGTTCAGTGCCAAGTTTTGGGCCAGAACTCATCTCATCACCTTGCGTGCCAATAAACTTGGCTACCGTTGGACTCTCCTCCGCGAATGCTTTTTCGGGCTGCACTAGCGTAGCTGAGCTAAGCAGCATTAAAATTCTGATATTCCTCATAACCTTCCTCCCCGATGGCCTTGTGAATCAGAACTTGAGGTTCCTATGTTTTTTCGGTTTAGGTCTTAAGTCCGGTCTTTATGAACTGTGCGACGATCCGATTGAAGCTCGGTGCGCGCCCAATCTGCACCACGTACCCATTCATTCCCGCCTTTGCCCCGGACCATGATAACCGAAGTTTGGAGGGTCTCTAGGTCCTTCACAATGTAATCCCAAAATTGAGAATAGTATAAGAGGGTTGCTTGCACCAATGAGCGCCACTAATATAATATCATATTATGATAGGAGGGGTTATGCAAAACTCTCGGCCAATGGCATCGCTCGACAAATCGCTTTCGCTCCTGACGGCGGTCGTCGAGGATCGGGGCCGTCGCCCGTTTTCCGTGGTCAGCGCAGAGCGGGGGCTTCCCGCTCCGACCGCATATCGAATCCTCGCTGCCCTGAAGAAGCACGACCTTCTGGAGAGCGGTCAGCGAGGGTACTACGTGCCGGGGAAGGCACTGCGTAGGCTCGGTTGGCACGCGTCGATGACGGAGGTGGCCGCAGCTGCATGCCGTCCGGTCTTGCAGGAACTCTCACGTCAGACGGGCCACACGGTTCACCTGGGCACTCTCGAGGATTGGATGGTTACTTATATCGTCAAAGTACCCAGTACCGAGGACAGCCTGCTCACGCGCGAGGGAATGCAACTCGAAGCCTATTGCTCCGCAATTGGTAAGGCCTTGCTCGCTGGGCTGTCCAATAACCTATTGCAGGAGTATCTCAATTCCGGGACGTTCTATGAGTTGACCGAGAGAACGATTACGGATCCAGACAGACTTAAGGACGAACTGTGTAGGATCAAGCAGGGCGGCTTAGCCATCGATGATTGCGAAGTGGACGATCAACTGCGCTGCCTTGCGATAGGGATCACCGACGATCCACTTTTTTTAGCGGTGTCTATCGCCAAGAAGGGACCGGCATTCAACGAGGCGGAATTGAACTTACATTCGGCCCAGCTTCGCAAATGTGCACAAATCTTACGGTCGCTTCTTTTCCGATGTCTTGCATAGTTGGATCACCCGGCGTTCCATCGCCAAAAAATGTTGACTTGCTTTTCGGAAGGCTGCCGCGCGGCTTCTATCGCAATATGAGACCGGTCGCAGGCAGGGCGCTTTCCAAACGGGGAACCCCGGATTAAGCTCAGCACCAGCCACGAGACGCGAGACGATTGCCACGACGTGAGTCGGCGCACCTGTTGTAGTGCCAAAAGCATGAGCGCTTGAGTTGAGTGATCAAATGGGAGCAGGATTTATGCGGTTGAGCGGAAAAGTTGCGATAATCACCGGAGCGGCGTCCGGAATCGGTCAGGGGGTCGCAACCCGATTCGCCGCCGAGGGCTGTGCGGTGTTCATCCTCGACCTCAACGAGGAGAGCGGCAGACAGACACAGGATGCAATTAGAGCCAAAGGCGGCGACGCGACGTTCCGGTACGCCGACGTATCGCGGGCGGATCACTGGTCGGAAGTCGTTGCTGAGGTTCTTGAGCGATACGGAAGGATCGATATCCTCCACAACAACGCCGCGCGCATCATCTACGGCAAGAACGTTCTGCAGACCAGCGAAGAGGATTGGGACGACGAGTTCGCGACGACGCTCAAGGGGGCCTTTCTGGGTTGCAAGGCCGTTCTTCCTGCCATGGTCGCGCAAGGCTCTGGCTCTATCATCAATACCTCGTCGACGGCCGGCATCAGCGGAGTTCCGCGCTTCGCCGCCTATTCCGCTGCGAAGGGCGGCGTAATCCAACTGACCCGCTCCGTAGCGGTGGATTTCGGCCGCAGCGGCATACGAGCAAACGCGATCTGCCCCGGAATCATCGAGACTCCTGCAATACGGTCGCTGCTTGACAACAAGGAATACTTTGCCGCCACCAAGTCCCGTTTAATGCTGAACAGGATCGGCCAGCCCGACGATATCGCATCCGCCGCGGTTTTTCTGGGTTCCGATGAATCTGGCTTCGTCACCGGCTCAGTTATGGTCTTGGATGGAGGGAGGACGGTCTCCTACTGAATCCGAAACAACAGCAACGCTCACTCAGACTGAGAGCATCGGATTGGAGAGAAGAAATGCAGAAGGAAAAGAAATTGACCGAAGGTGACCCCGCCTTTCCTCTTGAGATTTCGTCAGAGTCGATGAAATCTCCGGAATACTTCAGAAAAGAGCTTGATCGATGCTTTGTAAATAATTGGATACTGCTTGGGAGAACACAGGAGCTTCCCGAAATCGGAAGCTATATCAGCAAGGATCTTCCTTTTGGAAACGCCTCTATCCTGGTCGTTAATACGAAGGATGGGATCAAGGGTTTTCGCAACATATGCAGGCATCGCGGAAACAAGATCGCCTGCGCGGCAGCAGGGCGGGCCCGGACTTTCACCTGCACGTTTCACGGCTGGACCTACGATTGCGATGGTAACCTGCGAGGGGTCCCCGATGAGGAATCCTTCGTTGATTTGGACAAGGCCCAACTGGGGCTTATCCCTGTTCACGTCGACACGTGGAACGGCTTCGTCTTCGTCCATCTTGGGAATGAAATCACCACGTCGCTCAAGGAGTACCTGGGAGACTTATACGGGTTTTTCGACAGTTTCGACTTTCAGGAGCTCAACGTCACGTGGTCTTTCAAATCTGATGTCGAAGCCAACTGGAAAATTTGCTTCGATGGCTTTCTCGAACAATATCATTTTGCGTTTTCCCATCGGACTACGGTAGCAGACTCATTTCTGGCGCCGGACAATCGTTTCGGCCGGTTGGGCTGGCATCGGTGGTGGGAGCCCCATTGCGTCTGTTCGATCACGAGCAATCCGTCACCCCGGCATCCGCCAATTGGGAAGATTTTGGGTGGACCGAATGTCGCCGGCAGCCTCCCGCCCCAGCCGTTCAGCATCGGCAAGAATCTGAATCCCACCCAGGACGACCACTGGGCGCTGGACAGTGTGATGCTGTTCCCGAACTTCCTTATCCAGGCCCATCCGAACAGCTACAACGTTTGGTGGTTTTGGCCCGTCTCCGCGACAAAGTCTGTGTTCGAGTATCGGCGGTATGAGCGCGCGCCCCGAAATGCCGGCGAACGGTTCGCACAAGAATATTATCTCTCCCTCGTTCGTGATACGTTTCTACAAGATCTGTTCGCCTTCGAGCATGTGCAGCAAAGCATTTCCTCAGGTGTCATAGATGAATTTCCGCTCAGCCGAAGCGAAGCGCGGGTCGCGTATCTTCATCATCAGGTTAACAAGCGCCTGGCAAGCGAGGACAGCCCCGCGAGCGACGGGGGCCGCGATGCATTTTCGAGCTGATGGCGCTGAGCGGCCTACTTCATACATGGCAAGACCCATTCTAAAAAGCTTCGTGTCTCCTCGGGCTGTGGAGCTAACTCAGCCGGCACCCAAAACGCGCACAGACTCGCACTCCGTTAAGGGAGGCGACGATCCGCTGCCTCGTCAATTTGGCTATTCCGACACGACAACTACGAAGGTCGCGGCCGACGCCGGCTTGTCTCACGGCGCTATGCTCCATCATTTAAAAAATGACCGGGCGCATGCAGTCGACCATGGGCGAACTCTAGGAGAAGCGCCTCCGCCCGTTCCGGTGCGCCGTCGACGAAACCACCCCCGGTCTCCGAATTTCTGGTCGACGAGGAGACGATCGAGCCAGTGCTCGACAATGCTGAGCCGCAGATCGTGCGGCAGGTTCTGCGCCGCCCGCGTCACGAAAGACTCAAGCCGAATGCATCATGCCGCTTCGAATCGCCCGCAGCAGGATTGTGTGGAAGATAGGATAATTCCAGCTGCACCTTGTATGCGTGGAGAAGAAGGGGGCTACCGGCTGCAGATCGTGATGGCAGCGGCAGTACCTGAGCGCGCAACAGAGCGCCGAGCCTTACCTCAGGTAACGCTGGTAGAGGACCGGGGCTTACGTCTCGTCTCATCTGCAGGCGCGATGCTCTTCGAGAGGAAAGCCGACCTAAGCGCTGCCGGAGCGCCGGCGGAATGAGCCGGAGCAAAGGCCGCGGGCCTTTAGCAGGCCTTAAGGTCATCGACCTGACGAGCGTGCTGATGGGTCCCTATACTACGCAAATTTTTGCCGATCTCGGCGCCGACGTCATCAAGGTTGAAAGCCCCGAAGGGGATACGACCCGCTATTTGCCGCCCGGCCCGACGCCGGACTGCGGTGGCATGTTCATGAACTTGAACCGAGGCAAGCGCAGCCTCGTGCTCGACCTGAAACAGCTCGCCGCCAGGCAGGTGCTGCTGCGCCTGTGCCGCCAGGCGGATATCTTCATCCATTCGATGCGGGCGCAGGCAATCCGGCGTCTGGGCCTAGCTTATGCGGCAATGGCGGAAGCTAATCCGCGTCTCGTCTACGCCAATCTCTACGGCTTTGGTCGGCGGGGCCGCTACGCCAATTACCCTGCTTATGATGACATCATCCAAGCGGTCTCCGGGCTTGCCGATCTGCAGGCGCGCCTCAGCGGTGGAACTCCTACCTATCTCGCCACGGTAGTGGCCGACAAGGTTGCTGGCCTCACCGCCGCTTATGCCGTCCTCGCCGCCCTCTATGCGCGCGAAAGGACGGGGGTAGGACAGGAGATCGAAGTTCCCATGTTCGAGACAATGGTCTCGTTTGCGATGACCGAACACCTGGGCGGCTCTCTGTTCGAGCCACCGATTGGCCCACCCGAATATCCCCGCATCGTCGCCACTGAACGCCAGCCCTACCGGACGAGGGACGGCTACATCGCGGTCATGATCTACACCGACAAGCATTGGCGCGCTTTCTTCGACGTGATCGGCAACCCGGAATGGTCGAAGGATCCGATGTTCGCGAACATCCGCTGCCGAACCGAGAATATCCGCGCCGTGCTTGGCCGCGTCTCCGCGCTCATCGAGAGGCGGACGACGGACGAGTGGATGGAGGTCTTCCGCGCGGCCCAGCTGCCTGCAATGCCGCTCCGAAGCCTGACCGACCTGCTCCACGATGATCATCTGGAGGAAGCCGGTTTCTGGGTGCGGCGGGAGACGGAGCATGGGATGGTGCGCTTTCCGGGCATCCCGACCGATTTCTCGGTTACGCCCGGGGAGATCGGCAATCCCGGTCCCCGGCTCGGCGCGCACAGCCTCGAGGTTTTGGAAGAGGCAGGCTTCCATGCTGAGGAGATCGCTTCGCTTCGGAAGGCCGGGGCCGTGGGGGGATGACGTCAGGGGGGGAATACCACCAGCGGTTCGGATCCGCTCGGGTCCACGCGGGCGCAGACACGCGTGGCGGACCCTGACCGCGCCGACCTCGATCTGTTCGATCAGGCACATGATCCGCGGCCCTTCTTCGACAATCTTCAAGGATGAAGATATACTTCCCGCTTGGGCAGCAAGTGCCCATTATTCTTGGGAGTTAGATCCTCCCGCCTCCACTCGCCTCAATCACATTCGAAATTGTCCGCGCCTGTCTATCACAAGGTGGGAGTAGCGGATGGAGAGCCATTGCTGTGACTCTATTAATATCCGTAAAAAGCGGTAGGGTCACACGTCGGACGGAAACAATTATGAAAAGTACTCATGAGCAAGCGGCGCAGATGTTGCGCGACGCCTACAGCGGCAAAGTCATCGCGCCGCTGCGAGATTTTCTTGACCCCATTGACGCGGAAGGCGCTTACGCTGTTCAGGAGATCAACACGCGCTTTTGGCAAAAACAAGGACGCCGAGTTGTCGGACGCAAGGTCGGCCTCACGGCAGAAGCCGTGCAAAAGCAGCTCGGGGTTGATCAGCCGGACTTCGGGGTGCTGTTTGAGGACATGCGCATTGCCAACGGCGGCACTCTCGATCCCACGCGGACGATCCAGCCCAAGGTCGAGGCGGAAATCGCCTTCGTGCTGGGGGACGACCTCGCCGATCCCGAAACGACACCTGAGCAGGCCGCTGCCGCCGTCGCATCCGTGCATGCGGCGATCGAGATAGTCGATAGCAGGATCGCGGATTGGAAAATTACCTTCGCCGACACAGTGGCAGATAACGGATCCTCGGCCTTCTTCGTTCTTTCTGAAGACGGACATGCGCTTGAGGGGCTCGAACTCGAGAGCGTGCAGATGACAATGCTGGTCAATGACGAAGTCTCCTCAACGGGCGTGGGGAGGGCAGCGCTGGGTAACCCCCTCAACGCGGCTGCCTGGCTGGCGCGAACTCTCAGCCAGCGTGGTCAGCCCCTTTTGAAGGGCGATATCCTCCTTGCAGGAGCGCTTGGCCCGATGGTGACCTTGTCGCAAAGCGACCGAGTACGGGCTTCGGTCGAGGGTATCGGCGAGTGCGGTTTCACCTTTGGAGACCCCGTGTGACAGATAAGACGAAGGTTGCCATTATCGGCTCGGGAAATATCGGCACAGACTTGATGATGAAGATCATCCGGCTCTCCGACACGCTGGAAATGTGCGTGATGGTCGGCATCGATCCTCAGTCTGACGGTCTTGCATGTGCATCCCGGCTAGGTGTTGCAACGACACATGAAGGGATCCACGGGCTGGTTGCCATGGCCCAGTTTGCCGACATCAAGATCGTGTTCGATGCCACCAGCGCCGGCGCACATCGACGCAATAGTGAGATCGTCCTTGGGGCAGGCAAGAGGATGATCGACCTTACGCCCGCGGCGATCGGTCCGTACACAGTTCCTCCGGTCAACGGAGACGATAATCTCGACGCTGAAAACGTCAACATGGTGACCTGCGGTGGGCAGGCCACCATCCCCATCGTTCATGCCGTGAATCGGGTGGCTAGGGTTCACTATGCGGAGATCGTAGCCTCAATTGCCTCGGCAAGTGCCGGCCCTGGAACGCGGGCCAATATCGACGAATTCACGGAAACCACGTCGCAAGCAATCGCAAAGATCGGTGGTGCGCGCAGAGGAAAGGCGATCATCGTCCTCAATCCAGCCGAGCCGCCTCTCATCATGCGCGACACGGTGTATTGTCTTTGTGAGGATGGTGATAGGGGAGCAATCCGGCAATCGGTCGAGGACATGGTCGCTGAGGTCCGGACCTATGTGCCGGGGTACCGCCTCAAGCAAGTGGTGCAGTTCGAACATATCGGATCGAACCGACCGCTAAGAATTCCCGAGATGGATGGCGAGTTCACCGGCCTTAAGGTTTCCATCTTTCTCGAAGTCGAAGGAGCCGCGCATTACCTTCCGTCCTATGCCGGCAATCTCGATATCATGACTTCTGCAGCCATGAAGACGGGCGAAAAGATAGCGCTGCGGCTTCGACAAGGAGTCGCAGTATGAGTCTCGATCCAACGTGGACCAAGCTTTACATCCAAGACGTGACTCTGCGTGACGGGATGCACGCGATCCGCCATCAATATGGTCTCGATCACGTCCGGGAGATCGCCAAGGCACTGGATGCCGCCAAAGTAGACGCGATCGAGGTCGCGCATGGCGACGGACTGAGTGGCTCGAGTTTCAACTACGGCTTCGGCGCCCATACGGACTGGGAGTGGATCGGCGCGGTCGCTGAGGTTCTGGATCACGCCGTCCTGACGACGCTGCTGCTCCCCGGCATCGGTACCGTGAACGATCTCAAACTTGCTTATGACCTGGGTGTTCGCTCGGTTCGTGTTGCCACGCATTGCACTGAAGCCGACGTATCGAAGCAGCATATCGAAGCTGCGCGAAGGTTGGGTATGGACGTATCAGGCTTTCTGATGATGAGCCATATGTTGGAACCCGGAGCGCTCGCCGGACAGGCGAAACTGATGGAAGAATACGGCGCGCATTGCGTGTACGTCACCGACAGCGGCGGCGCAATGAACATGCAACAATATGCTGCTCGCCTGCAGGCTTACGCGCGTGTTCTGAAGCCGGAGACGCAACGCGGCGTCCACGCTCATCATAATCTGTCGCTTGGCGTCGCAAACTCGATCGTGGCGGTGGAGAATGGGGCAGTGCGAGTTGATGGAAGCCTTGCGGGAATGGGCGCTGGAGCCGGCAATGCTCCGCTCGAGGTCTTCATTGCCGTGGCCGACTCGTATGGCTGGCAGCACGGGTGCGATCTCAATGCTCTGATGGATGCAGCCGAGAGCCTCGTCCGGCCCCTCCAGGACAGACCGGTTCGGGTTGATCGCGAGACGCTCACCTTGGGTCATGCGGGAGTCTATTCATCCTTCCTGCGTCACGCCGAGAAAGCCGCAGCGGATCATGGTCTCGATACCCGTTCAATCCTTATGGAAGTTGGCCGCCGTAGATTGGTCGGGGGACAGGAAGACATGATCGTGGACGTGGCGCTGGACCTCGCACGCTCGGCGGCCGGAAAATGATGTACGCGTAGTTGCCGAGATATTGGGTGGGTACTCCGCCGATCGTTGCGCCGAATTTTTTGAAAACGGGGTCGGGTTCCCCAAGTTCTATGGAGTTTCCGTGAGATGAAGATCCGCCGATACCGACCGGGAGGAAATGGATGCCGACGAGAAGGGTTGCGATGCGCCATGTGCGCGAGATTTTGCGTTTGAGCCTGGATGCAGGGCTTTCGACACGGGTGGTTGGCGAGCGGGTCGGGGTTGGACCTACGACGGTCCGCGACACGCTGAGGCGGTTCGCCTGGTCGGGGCTGTCGCTCAGATGACGGACGCCGATCTCGAGGGGCGCCTTTATGGTGTGGGGCAAGCGTATGGCGGAAGCGAAAGGGATGAAATGCGCCCGCGTCGCTGTCGCCCGCAAACTGGGGGACATTGCGTAATTGATTTAGTGTCCCGCTTTTTGGAGGAAACCCCCCGACTTCAGTCGGGAAGAGGCTTCAGCCGTTGCCTCGGGGAATA
>NZ_JAKKIE010000088.1 GCF_021742065.1 Rhizorhapis sp. SPR117 | reverse complement strand
CGCCGACGAGATCCTCGCCGCCGTCAAACGCTTCTGCCAGAAAACAATGAAGCGAACTTCGGATTCAGGTGACTAGGTAGCTCTCTAGGTAGCAGCACGCGAATCCCCCATCGAGCCTGGTCAAGCGCTACGCTCCAGCGACCCAGGAGCCGGACTGCGGGCGAGCAAGTGGGACCTCAGGGCTTAAGCGAGTCGAGACCACACCTGCCGACCATTGCGACGGCTAATTCCACTCTGCTTCGATCCAGCATGCTACCTTTGAATGGCCACCACGAGCCTCTGGCTTCGCAGGGATGTCGGGACCGCTAGGGCACCAGAGCTCCGATCCAGATCACCCGACCGACGATGTCGACGCCCTTACGCTGGATGCCGGGCCAGCTAGGATATGCCGGGTGGTCGGTGAGCACGGTCAGACGGTTCTTCATGGGGTCGATCGCTATCCGCCTCACGAAGATTTCAGAGGAGCCACGGATGGCATAAAGGCCTTCACGCAAGCCCTCCTGGTTGCGCACTCGCCTAATCATCACCTCGTCGCCATTGCAGAGAGTAGGCTCCATCGCCTCGCCGACTATTGGCAGGATTGCGACGCTGGCTGGCTGATCACACAACCGAGCTAGCCAAGCCGCATCGACCAGACGCCATTGTGGGCGTAAGCCACTGCCCGTCCCGTCCAGCATAGGGACTTTGACTATGGACCGCTGCCCAACTGCTGGCCCCTCCTTTCCGCCCAGCACTTCCGGGGGAACGTCAAAATGCAATGCCAGCAGAGCTATGTCACTTTGGTCAAGGCGGGCCGGTGAGCCTCGTTTGATGAACTGTTGGATGTATGCCGAGTTTCTTCCGAGAAGACGCGAAATCGACGCGTAGGTCTCGCCTCGCTCGGCAATCAGGCCATCCAACGCCTCACGCGGCTCCATCCTATCATCTCCTGCGATTTCCTACCTGTCTATCACGGCCCTGAGGACGATTCCTAGTCGGCCAGCGCACGGAAGCTCATTACGAGTACCGAGAGAAACGAAAGTCGCATTGGAATAGAATGTCACGGTACCAGCGCTACTGGGTCGGCCTCGACGCCGGACACCTCGAGACCGCCATCTGCCTTGTAAATTCCGATGGCTTCGCATTCTTCGAGGCTAAGACTGAAACCCGCGCCGCTCCCATTCGGGACATCCTTCGGCGGTTTGGCGTCGAACCAGTCCAGTCCGTTACAATCGAGGCCGGAGTTGGCACTCAGATGGTTCGGGATCTCCGTTCGTACGGCCTTCCTGTTCAAGTCGTCGACGTGCGCAAATCGAGCAAGTTCCTGGCGATCCGACGGCAGAAGACTGATGCAAATGACGCCAAAGGTCTCGCTGACCTCGGCCGACTGGCCCCGGCAACAGGCGCACAAGTTTTCGTCAAACCGGTAGAGCATCAGGACATCCGGATCATGATCAACATCCGTCGAACCCTGCTAAAACACCGAGCCAAGACAGATGCCCTGCTCCAATCCATATTCAGATTACATGGCGGCAGCATCAAGCTCTTGAATGGGCGAGGCTCGCTCGCGGCTGAGGTCGCGAACCAACAGAGGCTCTTACGCACGAATGGCGTGACCATTGGCATCGATCTGGATCCTTTGGTCAGCATGGGAGAAACCCTGCGATCACATATTTCAGATATGGACCGCGAGATGCGCATGATGGCCGCTGCCATTCCGGCTTGCGCTAGATTTCAGACAATTCCTGGCGTTGGTCCAATCACGTCGCTGTCGTTTTACAGCGCTGTCGGAGACCCATACCGTTTCAAGCACAATAGGGATGTTGGGCCTTATCTCGGCCTCACGCCAACTCTGTATCAGTCCGGCGTCACCGCGCGCCGCGGCCGGATCAGCCGACACGGGAATAAACTGACCAGAACGCATCTAATCACAGCCGCCACTGTGCTGCTTTGTAGCATTCAAGCCGAAAGTTCATTGCGCTCCTGGGGGCTTCAGCTGGCAACAAAGATCGGGTTCCTCAAGGCTCGGGTTGCCGTTGCAAGGAAACTCGCCGTCCTCATGATAACCATGTGGAAGACTGGCGAGCCGTTTGCGCCAGACTATCACAGACCTCGGTTCCTCCAATCGGAGGAGGCAGGCTTTGACCCCGTTCAGATTTCTGGGACCTAGATCCCGTTGTAGGTAATTGGGCCAAGCCTGCCGTCAGGTTTCACACTCACTCCCGACAGATCCTCATAATGTTTCAAAATAAGAACATTATCCGCCATTTCAGCGTTAGGGGGTCAAAAATGAAACATTATGGGCCGATGGAGCGCATGGCGGACCGGGCGACAACGCGGGTTTTCCGTGGCGTGTATCGGCGGAAGCTAGTCTGACAGCGCGACTGCAGGAAATGCCAGATTGCGTGCAAGAGCCTCAATCTCGTCGCGCCACGCCAGCTTGTCGAGCCACGACTGCCGAATTGAAGATGCGCCATAAATCGCACCGGCCAACTGGCCGGCGATGGCAGCAGTGGTATCGGCATCATCACCGAGGTTAGCTGCCAACAGCACGGCTTCATCGAAGCTCGTGGTGTTGGCAACGGACCAGATCGCTGCTTCGAGGCTGTGCGCCACGAAGCCGCTGCTGGAAATCTGATCCCTCACTTTCCCACGCCAGCTACCGGCCATGATTGGGCCGATCTCAGGTCCATATCGGCCCCCTGGAACCGCCAGGGCCGCATCAAAGTCGGCGCCTAGGATCGCCGCCCGCAAGACGAGAGCATAGGTGTCCCGCGGCTTGAACTCGAGGGTCGTGCCCAAAGCATCGCCGACCGCCAGACCAATTAGACATCCAATGGACCGATCGTAAATGCGCTTGATCGCTCGAAGGTGATCTTCCTGTGCTCTCGTCTCGATAGCGCCCGGCCTGATCTCTCGCACTTTAGCGATTGCGGCATTGGCGTCTGTGATGCCGAGTTCGATGAGCAGTCTCGCTGCCACTGTGCCGGCTCGGCCCAGCCCTCCCCGGCAATGGATAAAGATGCTTTTCCCGTTGGTGAGGAGACTGCGCAGTCGGGCTCCGGCCGTGTGCCATCGTTGCTCGAATTCCTCACCAGGCGCCGTGACGTCGGGGATCGGGAGATGAAACCATTCCATCCCGCGAGCAGCAACGGCAGTCTCCATATCTGCGACCCCCAGCAGCTCGATTTCGTGCTTTTCAATAAGAGAGACGACAGCGGCGGCCCCCCACTCACGCACCGCGTCCAGATCCGCCGCAAGGTCACGCTTCCACTCAAAGCCAGCGAGCGCAGGCCCTTGTTTACCGGGACAAAAGGAGATGCCGATGCGTCCTGACGCGGCCGAAAGGGTTGGGATCTGGATCGGATCAGTGGTGCTTGTTCGAAGATTTCTGCTCATGGCGCTTTGATATGAGCCATGTACGACATTATCGGTCGCACGTGTTTAAGGGCATCCTACAGTTATTGGTTGGCGCAAAGAGGGAAGCCGGACTTTCATCCGGATTTTGTCTTCTTTGCTTTTGGCTGGCCCGCCTTCCCAGACGGAGAGACCCGGATTTGCAAATGCCCTGTTTCAGTTCTGCGTGATTCAAAGCTGCCTGCCTTCTCGACCAAATCGCTCAGCTTGCCTTCACCATAGGTTCGGGGGTCAAAGTCAGAGGCGAGCGCTGCAAGGCGTTGGCCCACCCGCCCAAGAGGCACCCAGCCGCCTTCATCATCGAGCTGTGAGATCGCAGTTCGGATCAAAGGGGCCGCAGCAGTGGGCGACTTCTTTGCGCTGGCCGGACGAGCATCCTGTCGGCCTGGCTCATCTGACGTTGGCGCCTCTGGCAGCAGGTTCTCAGTGTAGATGAAGCGGCGACACGCTTGTCGGAAGCTCTCGGGAGTTTTCTGCTCTCCGAAGCCGTAGACATCTATCCCCTGCTCACGGATACGCGATGCCAAGCCGGTAAAATCACTGTCGGAAGAAACAAGGCAAAACCCGTCGAACCGACCGGTATGCAAAAGATCCATCGCATCGATGACCAAAGCGATATCCGAAGCATTCTTGCCGCTGGTGTACGCAAAGTTCTGGTGCGCCTTGATCGCATGAGTGGCGAGAACGTCGGCCCAAGATTTGAGCCTGGTACCGGAGAAATCGCCGTAAATGCGGCGAACGCTTGCCTCACCGATCTTTGCAATCTCTTCAAAGAGGCGCGGTGCGATCCGAGAGGATGCATTGTCTGCGTCAATCAAGACAGCAAGTCGTGGTGTGCGAGGTTCATTGGCCATTTTGCAACATTGCCCCAATATCCATTAATCAGCCGATAAAACGTGCAAGGCGGCGGCTGACAACAGCCTGATCTTGAGGGGTCCTGAGCAGGCGCTTGGCCCTATCGTGCGCGAATTCATCCACATTGAGAACAACTAGACTGTAGCCATGCCTCGGCAGCAAATCGGCGCGGCGCTCATCATACATACGGCGCTGTTCGCCTCGAGGCACACCAGAAACCGTTGGCTTATCATCGAAGAACCCGACACGTTCTCGGTGTTGGCGCTCATGATATTCGACGACGAGCCCGAGAGCTGGATAAAAACCATCGACAGGCAGTGGCTTCCGGCACCCACGCCAATCTGGATCACCGGTCAAAAAAGGAAAGCAATGCTGCCGGACCGCCTTTAGTCCGAGAACTACGTCACAGAGATCGAGCACGTAATGCTCGTCCTTAATTGCCGTCCGGGAAACGTGTTGCGCCGCCTTTGACATCGACCGGAGGTGGGAGCCTCCCCCGCACAGGCCCGCCATGACCCTTTCCATGTCCTGGTGCTGATCGCTGCCTCGCACGACCTCCCAACGCCCGTTATGCGGGTGCCAACCAAGGCTCGCAGCTCTGAGGGCAGCGCGAAAGCGCTTGGGATCGATTCCGCTTGCGAGGGCCATATCGACGGCGGTGATCAACTGGCCGGGAATTGTCATGCTCAGTGTCCCCCGAAACCACGGACCATTGCTCCCTCGATGCCAGCCCAGTCCTGCTCGTGTGACCCGCAATTGTTCGGCATGCCCACCTTGGTCAAACAGCCTTTCGGATAGGTATAGCTGTCGATCCGCCGCTCCGGCTCCTCGCACCAGGTGATGTTGACCGCCCAGAATTTCGGGAAGAAATAGAGGCTCGAATAGGGCAGGTGATCGTGGATCCACCAGGCAAGCTTGCGCCAATCCCCCTCTGCTTGGAATGTGTCCCAAAATGCCGGGATGACGACGCAGGCCGTGGCGCCCATCCGGCCTTTGGCATCGCGTCGATCCCAGATGTGTCCGGCGAAGTTGGCTTCGTTGGATGCACAATTGTACCCGCTCTTCCCTGCGGCCTGCATCTCGTTGCCCAGCCCGTTCACTTCGCACGAGCGAAACGCGGAGCGGACGGCGATGCGGCCGAACCTTTCCTGCAGAGGCTCGAGCAGTTGTTCGCAAAGCCTGCTTCCTGCAGCGATCGCCAGATCGGGATCGTCAGGCACGTTGTTCAGCCCATGAACTGCTGCAATGTCGGAGAACAAGAAATCGCGCATAAAGAACGACTTCGACAACCGAACGCGGCCGAAGTCCGCTAGCGCAGAAACAGAGTCGGGTTTTCTCATTCACCTGCCCTAACATCATGCTGCGTCAAAAGCGGTCGCAGGCATGCGCTGGCCGCATCCAATCTCTCTCGCATAGCCGCTTGGAGCGCTTCGGGGCCTTCGATCACGACCTCCCCGCCCCATGTAAAAAGATGCTCGGCAATTTCGCGGAGACCGCCAGCTCTGAACCTTACGATCAGGCCATCATCCGTTTCTTCCAGTCGGCGACGCGCGCGTAGCTATTGATGATCAGCTGCATCCGGTCACCGGCATGGGCAAAGATGATGGCGCGGTCGGGCTGCCGAATGTCATCGGCGGGCGAGTTCCGGATATTCGCAGCCAACTTTTAGACCGCCTCGGCCACAGAGTGACCGTAAATACCACTGACGCCAGCGAACGGAAGAACGCCGTCTTCCTCGATGCGAAGAAGCCGATTATATTTTGCTAGCCGCTCGCTGCTGCGCACCGAACCGATTTTGATCTGGCCCGCTCCCAGCGCGACCGAAAGGTCGGCGATAAAGGTATCTTCCGTCTCCCCGGAGCGCGCCGAAACAACCGCCGCAAAACCTGCGGCTTTCGCCGTGGCCGTCGCATCGATCGTGCCGCTCACCGTGCCGTTCTGATTGAGCTTGATGAGCGCGGCATTGGCCGCCTCCTTTTCGATGCCCATCCGGATACGCTCGACATTGGTCACGAACAGGTCGTCACCGACGATCTGGCAGTTGGGCAGTACCGAGGCAAACCGACGCCAGTTGTCCCAGTCGTCCTGATCGAGCGGATCTTCGATGGACACTACCGGATAACGGCGCGCCAGGTCGAAAATGAAGTCCGCCATTTCAGCACCCGAAAAGGTCTTGCCCTCGCCGGCAAGCCGATAGCTACGGTCCTCGAATAATTCGCTCGCCGCGACATCCAGGGCAATCGCAGCATCGTCGCCCGGCCGCAGCCCGGCAGACTCGAACGATTGCACCATCAGCTCCATTGCCTCTTCGGCTCTGCCGAACCCAGGGCTAAGCCCCCCTTCATCGGCAAGCAGCGTGGTTAGGCCACGGTCCTTCATCAGCCTGGTGGAGGACAGACGCACGTGCGAAATCATCTCCAGCGCTTCGCTGTAGGACTTCGCACCGACCGGAATCATCAGAAAATCCTGAAGGTCCATACCTCGACCGGCATGGGCTCCCCCGCTCAATATATTGGTCATCGGCATCGGCATCGACGGAACTGTGCTAGCTAGATTGGCAAGATGGCGATAGAGCGGAACACGCTCATGCTCGGCGGCCGCGCACGCCACCGCCATCGAAACTGCGAGGACTGCATTGGCGCCAATCCGTTCAAGTGATGCGGTACCGTCGGTATCACGCATGATCGTGTCGATGGCTTCCTGATCCAGCACCGACTGTCCGCGGATCGCGGAGGCCAGTTTTTCATTGACGTTCGCGACCGCCTTCTTCACCCCGAGACCGTCATAATGCGCGGGATCCCCGTCGCGCAGTTCACAGGCCTCATATATACCTCTGGAGGCTCCAGAAGGCGCGCAAGCCCGGCCAAAACTGCCATTATCGAGCGTTACATCCGCTTCGACGGTGGGCCGGCCCCGGCTATCGAGAATTTGTCGCGCGCGAACCGACGCGATACGTGCGGTGGATGTCATTCTTGAAGCTCCGGAATCATGAAAAAGTCGGAAGTCTGGGGAGCCTTCTCGAAGGCAAACAATTCGATGGCTTTTGCCTCGATAGCCTCGGTATCAAGCCGGACCAGATAGTCCGCAGGAGATTTGCCGAAAAGCCGTGCCAGCAGCAGACAGCCCGTGATATTAGCCAGTCCAGCATCCAAAACGGATAGACCATTGATGCGATATGCGTCGAGAAAAGCTCGAATCGCCGCTCCCAGTTGCGCGGGGTGACCATCCGAAAGAGCCGATTTGAGCATCAAGTGCGTGAGGCAATAGGCAACATCGAAACGCGGGTCGCCCCAATGTGTTACTTCGAAATCAAGAACCACGACGTCTTTGCCATCGGCCAAGATATTCTTCGGGCTATAGTCACCATGAACCAGCGCCTGTCTGCGGCCCAGCATTTCTTCCGCGATTTGACGGATACGCGAAGAATATTCAGGCTTGTTTGCCGCCACATATTCGAAGAACGGATCGACGCGCAGTTCGCGGAAAAACTGGAGATCGCGAAATTCCTCGGCGAGTTCAGACTGCTGGGCCGAACGGCTGTGAAACTGTCCCAATATTTCTCCGACCCGTGCCGCAGTTGCCAGGTCGACCTTGCCGCCCATCAGGTCGGACTTCCAGTTGCTCAGCCGGGGATCGACGAACCTCATTGCAAAGCAATTTTCATCCGGACGCACCCACACGATTTCCGGCACCGTCTCCTTACCGCCGACGCTGCCAAACGCCTCAATCGCTGCAACCTCGATCATCGCGCGCGCCGGGTCGGAAAACCAGTCCGCGGCTACCTTCAGCTTGGCGAGCGCCTTTTTGATCACCAGCGGCCCATCGGGCGTATCAACAACGCGCACGTCGCTTGCGACGCCGCCTTCCAACGGGACCCCTTCTTCCAGTTCAGACATGAGGTGTGTTCCGCGCGTGTTCGGGCCGCTCGCCGTTTAGCGCCCTGACTGCTTCCTCGCAGGCGCGACGGCGCAGTTCGGCCATCGATGCATCGGAAGCATAGGCAACGTGCGGCGTCACCGTGATCAGCGGATGCTTCAGGATCGCTTCCGGCGGACTCGGCTCTCCATCGACGACATCGAGCGCGGCACCCCGAATCTGACCTGCGTCAAGGGCGGCGAGCAATGCGACGTTTGATACGATTGGGCCGCGGCTCACGTTGACGATCAACGGTTTTTTGCCCGTGGCGGCAAGAAAGGCCGCATCGACAAGCCCCGTGGTTTCGGGGAGCAACGGAACATGCACGATGATCACATCGCAATCGGCTTGTATTTCATCGATGGACGAGCCGGACGATATTGAGGCATCCGGGCTGAAATGGGGATCATAGGCCAAAACCCGACAGCCCATCGCCTTGAACTTGCGCGCGGTCTCCCGGCCGATCCTGCCATAGCCCAAAATCCCGATGACCTGATCGGCGGTGCGGAGCAGGCCAATTGAGTTCGAGTCCCAACCCGCTTTTCTGGTCGCAGCATTCAGGCGTGAGATGCCCCGGCAATAATCGAGCACGAAGCCCAGTGCATGGTCGGACACTTCCTGAACGCAATAGTCGGGCACGTTGGTTACCCACGCGCCGCGCGCCGTCGCGGCCTCCACATCGATATTGTCGAGGCCCACACCCAGCCGCGCAACTATCTTCAGCCCTGACGGTATCTCGATCGCCTTGCGTGAAACGGGCGCCCAGCATGTGACGATCGCCGCCGGCGAGCAGCTCGCGACCATTTGCTCGATATCTTCAGCCGAGCCTGCAACTTCCGGCCCCGCGACCAGACGATATCCTGCGCCTTCGACAATCGCCGTTTCAATCTCGAGATCAGGCCAAGGGTGATCCGTCAGCAATACGCAACCCACGCCACTCTTGTCTGAATTACTCATCTTTCACCGAACATCCTCAAGAACCCTTGGCGGCTTTGTCTCGACAAACCCATTCACAGCGAACGCAAGGCTGCAGGCTTTCAATTCAACGGTGATTTACCTAGCGCTTCGGACGGCTGAAGCTGAAAGCGTTTGTCAAGATGGCAGGTATCGTTTCGAATGAGCATCGGCCGCTATTGCGATATTCGCGATGTTGGTGTGCGCGCCCTAACCAGGAACCCCTCATTTCGCCTTAGCACACTTACTTTCAATTGTTGAAGAATCGGCATGCGAAGCATCGTGCTCTTTGCTGACTTCCAGCATCAACTGCCGCAACCAGATCATCGTCGGGTGTGTATCGTTATAGCTATGCCATTGCAGCGCCACTTCGATCGAAGGTACCTCAAAAGGCAGAGGGTAAATACGCAAAGGCAGCCCGCGCGCATAAATTTCTGCCAAGCGTGTATGAACGGTCGCCAAACGGTCCGTATTGACGACATGAAAGGTATAAACGGCGGAGTAAAAATGTACCACTGACGGGTCTTTTGGGGTCCGTTCATTTCGGAGTAAAAGTGTACCG
>NZ_JAKKIE010000087.1 GCF_021742065.1 Rhizorhapis sp. SPR117 | reverse complement strand
GCCTGCGCCTTCGCGCTGCTGGTGGTGGTCGAAGGAATATTGAAGGTGCCGATCGAGGGATCGATCCCGCTGTTCCTCCTCGGGGCGGGGCTCCACCTGTTCGCGACGACGTCGATCGGCATCTTCATGGGCACGATTGCACGATCGATGCCGCAGTTCGGGCTGCTGTTGATGCTCGTGCTGCTGCCGCTCCAGCTGCTGTCGGGTGGCGTGACCCCGCGCGAGAGCATGCCGGAGTTCGTGCAGACGGTGATGTTTGCCGCGCCCACCACCCATTTCGTCAAGATGGCGCAGGCGATCCTCTATCGCGGTGCCGGGCTCGATGTGGTGTGGCCGCAATTCCTCGCGATCGCCGTGATCGGCGCGGTGTTTTTCCTGATCGCGCTCGCGCGGTTCCGCAGGACGATCGGGACAATGGCATAAGCAGGCACATGGTGACGGCGGCCTCAGTAACACTACCGATAGGCCCGCCAGCGCGGCTGAGCGAAACTCTCCTCATCATCAAAGGAAAGGGAGAATCTCCATGCGCGCCCTGGACAGAATTCGTCAGTCGATCGACGTCATTTTCCTGTACGGATTGACAGCCGGACTGATGATGGCGATCGCCGCCATCATCATGGCGAAGCTTCCTGAATGAAAAGGAAGTCGTATCTCCGACGCATCGTACCGCTTTTTCTGAGTGCTTTGCTTGGGCTTTCGGCACACACCGCCGCCCAGTCGGCGCCCGCTGCCGCCGAAGCGACCGCCCCGGCGGGCTTCTGCCTCGATTCCGACGGGACCTTGGTGCATGTGGGAAGCGGTGCGCGCTTTCCCCATATGCTCGCCGGATTCACCCGCGTAGCCGAGCAAGGATATGATCCCAGCGGCCAGTATGTTTCCGTCGAATATCGTTCGCCAGTGCACGGTTCGACGATCGTTGCCCGCATCTCGCTGGTTCATATCGAGCAAATGTCGGCGAAGGAGCATTATACGATCATGAAGTGGCTTGCGCGCAGCTATTTCGATGAAAGCACGCCGCTGTCCGAGGGGCCGGTCGTTCTTCCCGACATGCCAAAGGATGCCGTCTGGCGCGGACGGTTCCGCGGCAGCCGCGAAGGCGTTCCTTTTGAATTCAGCCTCACGACGGTCGATTTAGGCTATTGGGGCGCTCGCGTCGCGACGGCCTATCCCGAGGCTGATCAAGGCGAAGCCGAACAGCGGCTCGACACGCTGATCACTGGGTTGCGGGCGTTGGCGCCGTCCGCACAGCGCAAGTAGAGTCGATCTCGGTACCGGAAACGCTGTAGCCCATCTTGACGGTGCTCGGACTTTGGAGCTCTTGCCCGAGGTTGAGCGCAACAATCCATGTCGGCCATTCGACCGCAGTTTCGATCTGTTTCGCGCCGTCCCTACCGCTTTGTCGGGATAACCCCTGTGGAGAATTACCGATATCGGCGACCAGCCTCTGGACCGGAACATGGGCGAGGCGATCAACGCGGGGCGGCAGGGTGTCACTCCGTGCGCGGTTGCTCAACGGCTTCCCGACGAGAGTCAGGGTCGGGTCGCCAGGATATTCAGCAACCGAGAAGCCCATATCGCGCTCCAGTTCGATCGCAGCGACATTGGCCCGGCTCTCGATCGATTCGATGCTTTTCAAGCCGCGCGATTCGGCCTCGTCCGCGATAAAGGAAAGCAGCGTCCATCCGATCCCATGGTTTCGATACTCGGCATGTACCGAAATTGCCACCTCACCCCGGTCAACTGCTACATCCCAGGCGAGCAGGCCAGACGCGACCGGCGTCCCATTCTCTGCGAATGCGATGAAGAAGCTCGCCATGTTGCCGTCGTTCAGGGGTATCAGGGCTCGGAGCTGCTCTGGTCCGATCTCGTTCAATCCGGACAGGAAACGAAAGCGCAAGTCGTCCTGGCTCACATGGTGGAACAGCTCCTGCAGGATCGGCCCGTCTTCGGCGCCTGCCGGTCTCACCAGCAGCTTGAGCCCGCTGCGCGTGACCAGATGTACTGGGTTATTGCTCATCGTTCTGACCTTTCTGAGACCTCATATCCATGACTTCTGCGCCGGACGCCTGCACGGTCCAATCGACAAGTTGTGTTGCATAACGCGCCACCGCCCGGTCGAACGCCGCGACAATGCCGCTCTTGCTATTGGCGGTCACCGGCTCCTCCACCGTGAAACGGCGGGATGCGATCGGCTGCCGATCCCGCAGACCAAGCAGTGTCGCGTCCCCGGTGATGATCACGGCCGGCGGACCCTGTTCTGTACCTTCCGGAGGGTAGCGCGCCTCGAACCTGTCGATGCCAATTTGCAATGCCTGTGATGCGCCAGCCGCGCTTCCAGGCGGCGCCAGCCGGATCGCCGGTACGCGCTCGCCGAACTGTCGGCCCAGCGCCTGTACAAAAAGCTCCGGAACGGACGCAACCCAGCGCGCGTCCTTCATGTAGAGCGCGCGCTCGCCTTGTGTTGTGAGGATGCGGTCGCCTTCGATCTCCGGTGCGAAGCGGACACGCAGGAGCGAAATGGTTCTGGGCATCGGGCTGTACCCAGCCGTTGTCGAGGCGCGCGCGGGAAGGTGCGGCACGCCAAAACGGAAAAGATCATCCCGCGCGCCGCCACCGAGCAGGCTGCCACAGCCGGAAAGTGCGAGTAAGCCAATGAGGAGGGCCGCAGATATCCTCAAGACGGCAAAATGTTTCATTGCGGAAGCTCCCGTTCCCTGCCGCTGCCCTTGCCAAGCGCGTGACGTGGATCCCGCTGGATCTGCCGGATGAGACCGTCGAGCGACTCGGCCGTGTCCTGAAGACTGATCATGGTGGCGTTGATGTTGGGAAGCGTCGTGGTGCCGATATCTGCACTTTGTCTATCAAGCTTGGCGATGACGCCGCGTGCCTCATGGACCGCACCCTTGAGTTCGTTTGCGGCCACGGAAATATTGGCGAAGGCTCGCTTGCCATCGCCGTCCGCGATTTGCCGGACGGACGAGGCTGCATCCTGGATGTCGCTAGCGGCTCGGTCCAGCTTTGCGAGCGCCGAGCCGGCATTGGCGAACATTGCCCGGTTCGCCGCCAATTCTGCGGTAGTCACGCGGATATCCTGTATGGCGCTGCCCACATTGGCGATGTTGCGATCGGACAGCAGCTTGTTCACGCTGTTCAGCGCTTGAGTCGCACTCGCCACCATCTCGCCGCCTCCTTGCAACAATGAGGACAGCGCATTGGGCTTGCTGGTGATAACGGGGCGCTTGCTGCGACTGACTGACTGGAGCAGCGGCTTGCTCGCCGTCCCCGCACTGATCTGCACGATGCTGATGCCGGAAATGCCTTGGGTCTCGGTTGATGCGACTGAATCAATACGCACGGGTGTCCCACGCGTCAGCTCGATATCCGTAATCACGCGGTTGGGATCGCGCTGATCGAGCCGAATCTCCCCAATCTCCCCGACCTTGATGCCGTTGAACTGGACCTCGCCTCCGACGCTCAAGCCCCGTATGGGGCCATGAAAGACGATCTGATAAGGGTCGTGCTCCCGTCTGAACTGCGAGCCGCCCAGCCACACCACGAAGACGACCGTCGCGATGAGCAGCACGATCGAGACAGCGCCCACCAGGGCATAATTGGCGTGGCGTTCCATCAGCGCACCTTTTTCTGGACGGCCCGGCCGCGCGGTCCAAGAAAGTAGCGCTTGATCCAGGGATGGTCCGATCGCTCAAGTTCATCGATGGTCGCGACGGCGACTATCTTCTTCTCCGCCAGGACCGCCACCCGGTCGCAGATGGCGTAAAGCGTGTCGAGATCATGGGTGATCATGAAGACGGTCAGGCCGAGCGCCTGGCGCAAGGTGGTGACGAGCGCGTCGAACTCGCTCGCTGCAATCGGATCGAGACCTGCGGTGGGTTCGTCGAGGAACAGGATGTCCGGATCGAGTGCGATCGCCCGCGCCACGCCCGCGCGCTTGCGCATGCCGCCTGACAGCTCCGCCGGCTTGAGCGATCCGGCGTTGTCGGGAAGGCCCGCGAGCGCGATTTTCAACCGGGCAAGATCGCGTACGAAGTCTCTCGGCAGACGCGCATGCTCGAGCAGCGGCGTTTCGACATTTTCCTGAACGGTCAGGAACGAGAACAGCGCGCCCTGCTGGAACATCACGCCGATGCGCCGCTCGACCGCCGAACGAGCGTCTGGGTCGTCGATACGCCGTCCGAAAATCTCGACCGTCCCACCATCGGGGTGCTTGAGGCCGAGGATCGTGTTGAGCAGCACCGACTTGCCCGAGCCGGAGCCACCGACCACACCCAGTATTTCTCCCTTGCGGACTTCGAGATCCAGATTCTCGTGGATGACCTTCTTGCCGAAGGCCGTGCGAAGGCCGGATATGCGGATCGGCGCCTCGCCGTCGCTGGTTGGGGACGGCGCGCTCACAGATCGAGCACCGTGAAGATCACAGCGAACACCGCATCGAACATGATGACCATGAAGACCGACTGGACGACCGAAGAGGTGACGTTGCGGCCCAGGCTCTGCACATCGCCGCCCACCATCAAGCCATGTCGGCAGCCGGCGGCGGCGATCACCAGCGCGAGAAACGGCGCCTTGCTCATCCCCATCCAGAAATGCTTGATGGCGACCGTCTCGAGCGTCCGTTGAATGAAGAAGACCGGGCTGATATCGATCGTCGCCCAACTGACCAGCAGCCCGCCGGCGATGCCGCCAATATCGGCGCAGAAGGTCATCAGCGGCATCATCAGGATCGCGGCCAGTACGCGCGGGATCACGAGGGCGTCGAAGCGGTCGACGCCCATTACCTGCATGGCGTCGGTTTCCTGGTTCATGCGCATGGCGCCGATCTGTGCGGCGAACGAGGACGCGGAGCGGCCCGCCAGCAGGATCGCGGCGATGACGACGCCGAACTCGCGCAGGACGGCGACACCGACAAGTTCGACCGTAAACACCTCGACGCCCAAAGTCGTCAGCAGATTGGTGCCGACGAGCGCGATCACCGCCCCGATGAAGAAGGTCATGGTGAACACGATCGGCAGCGCGTTGATGCCCGCGTCCTGCATCACTGCGAAGAGCGGCGTTATCCGCAATCGTCCGGGATGGATGATCGTTCGCCCGATGGCGGCCACGAGGTGCCCTGTGAACTCCAGCATGTCATATGCATCGCGGGCAAGATGAACGACGTGGCGCCCGAAGCGGTCGAAAAAGCCGACCAGTCCCCCGATACCCTGCCGGGATGGTATTTCCGCATCTAGCGCCGGCCGGACGAGCGCGATCAACCGATGCAGATCCTCTCGCGGGCCACAGTCGATATCGACGTCTTTCGCCACGAACTGCAACAACGCAAGCGCACCAGCCGTATCGATCCGCCCCAGGTCGGACAGGTCGATGCGACGGACCTCGTCACGCCCACCCATATGTGCGGACAATCGGACCAGGGCGTTCCCCAGGCCCAGCGCCGTCCAGTCGCCGATGGTGTGGAGCGTCGTCTCGCCGTTGCGATCATAAAGGCGCCAATCCGCGGTCGTCATCGCGGGAGCGCCGCTCCAAGTCGAACGCGGGGCGGCGATCGACGATGACCGACGAGATTTTTGCCGTGACTGGCAAGCCACTGCCTGATGCAATGGTAGCCTGAAGCTCCATCAGGT
The DNA here is from genome assembly GCF_021742065.1 of Rhizorhapis sp. SPR117. The sequence goes on along the minus strand of NZ_JAKKIE010000087.1, from coordinate 4,456 downwards.
GATCGGCCAGCGATCTCGCTTTCAATGCTGGCGGCGAGTCGAGGTTTGGCGACATGGGGGGCAATCGGTGTCACTGTCCACCTCCCGTTGCGGGCAAGACGCCAAGGGTGTGGAACGCGATCATGCGTTCCTCGTCGGTCGGGATGATGCGAGCGATGATCCTGCTGTCCGCTTGGCTGATGACCGGCGCATTGCGTGCGTTGAAGTCCCGGTCGACGGTCAGGCCGGTCCAGGCCAGGCGCTCGCAGATCGATGCGCGAATGACCGGATCGTTTTCGCCGATGCCCGCCGCGAAGACGATTCCGTCGACACCGCCGAGAGAGGAGACGAGCGCACCGGCTTCTCGCGCCGCGCGCCAGGTGAAAAGGTCGATCGCCTCCCCAGCGTGCGGATCCGGACTCTGGTGAAGGGCGCGCATGTCGCTCGACACGCCCGACACGCCGAGCAGGCCGGACTGCTGATACAGGAGCGTCTCTACCTCCGTGACGCTCATGCCCAGCTGGGTCTGAAGGTGAAGAATGACGCCGGGATCGATGTCGCCGCAGCGCGTCCCCATCATCAGCCCATCGAGCGCGGTGAAGCCCATCGTCGTATCGACGCTCTTGCCGTCATGCATCGCGCACAGGCTCGCGCCGTTGCCGAGATGGGCGACGATCACCCGGCCGCGCGCCAGTTCCGGGTCGATTTCCCGCAGTGTCCGCGCGATATATTCGTAGGAGAGACCGTGGAAGCCGTAGCGCCGGATGCCCTTGTCGTGCAGTGCGCGGGGCAGGGCGAAGCGCGTGGCGGTTTCCGTCCGGCCGTGATGGAAGGCGGTATCGAAGCAGGCGACCTGGGGGAGAGCGGGTGCCAGTGCGCGGATGGCCCGGATCGCCTCGAGATTGTGCGGCTGGTGGAGCGGCGCCAAAGGGCTCAGCGCATCCAGTGCCGCGAGCAGGGCGTCGTCGACCAGCAGCGGCCGCGCAAACGCCAGTCCGCCATGGACGACGCGATGGCCGATGGCGATGATCTCATGTCCGGGCAGGTGCTGCGTCGCCCAATCGAACAGTTCCCGAAGCAGCGCCTCGTGCGTCAGCCCGGCGCCGCTCTCCCAGTTCCGATCGATCAGGACGGCGCCGTCGGCGTCACGCGCGACCAGATGGGGGGCGGTGCCGATCCCCTCCAGCTTGCCGGCGGCGGCATGCTCCGGGCCATCCGGACCCAGCGTGAACAGCGCGAACTTGATGCTCGACGAGCCGGCATTGAGGCTGACAATGGCCCGGCTCACGGCAGCGCCTTGCCTTCCGGCAGCCCCGGCGCGGCCTTGGTGGCCGCGCGCGCGAGCAGCACGGCGACGGCGCAGGAGGCGAGCCGGGTTCGCAGGGAGTCGGCGCGGCTGGTGAGGATGATAGGCACGCGTGCGCCCAGAACGATGCCGGCGGCATCCGCCCCGCCGAGAAATGTCAGCTGCTTGGCGAGCATGTTTCCGGCCTCGATGTTCGGGACGACCAGGATCTCGGCCTTGCCCGCCACCGGTGAGACGATGCCCTTTTCCTTCGCTGCCGCCTCGCTGATCGCATTGTCGAACGCCAGCGGGCCATCGAGCACGCCGCCCGAAATCTGACCGCGATCGGCCATCTTGCAGAGCGCGGCCGCGTCGAGCGTCGATCGCATCGTTGGGCTGACTGTCTCCACCGCCGACAGGATCGCGACCTTGGGACTTTCGATCCCGATGACATGGGCGAGATCGATGGCATTGCGGATGATATCCGCCTTTTCTTCGAGCGTCGGTTCGATGTTGATCGCCGCATCGGTGATGATCAGCGGGGTAGGGTGCTCCGGCACGTCCATCAGATAGGCATGGCTGATACGGCGCTCGGTCCTGAGCCCCGTCGCGGAGGAAACCACCGCGCCCATCAGCTCGTCGGTATGGAGGGAGCCTTTCATCAGGAGCCGCGCTTCACCCGAGCGGACGAGCGCCACGGCCTGCGCGGCCGCGGCGTGGCTGTGCGGCGCGGCTATCAGGCGGAAAGCGGTTATGTCCTTGCCGGCGTCCCTGGCCGCCGCCCGGATCTTTTCCTCGGGGCCCACGAGAATCGGCTGGATCAGGCCGGCCTCGGCGGCCTCCACCGCCGCGAGATGCAGGGATGTGCTACGGCGGTCGGTATGGCGTCGCCGCCGGCCGTCATCTCGATCAGCTTGCGATATCCATCATGATCGGAAACGCGGATGTCGGGCAAGGCCATCCGGGGGGCGCGGACCTTCTGGGTCGGCGCCTTGACCTCGGCCTGCCCTGTTATGACGTCCTGTCCGTTCTGGTTGACGCAGCGGCAGTCGATGAGAACGACGTGGTGCTCCGCACGTTTCTCGGTGACGGTCACCGAGGCGGTGACGGTATCTCCGAGACAGACCGGCCGGATGAAGCGCAGGGTCTGGCTGAGATAGATGGTGCCGGGACCGGGGAGCTCGGTTCCGAGCGTGGCGGAAATGAGCCCGCCGCCCCACATGCCGGGCGCGATCACCTGATGGAACATGTCGGTGGCGGCATAGGCCGGATCGAGTTGCACCGGATTGGCGTCGCCTGACACGCGCGCGAAAAGCTGCATGTCCTGCTCGCACAAGGTGCGGACGACGCTCGCCGTGTCGCCGACGACGATCTCGTCGAAGGTGCGGTTCTCGATCATGTCGGTCACGGTCACCGCTCAATGCTCCAGCACATAGCGGCCCGGGGCGTCCTCAAGGACCGGATAGCCCTTGTCCGGCGCGCCCAGCGGCGGCGGGGCGACCGGCTCGCCCGAACGCGCCGCCAGCCACTCTTCCCAGGCGACCCACCAGGATCCGTCCCGCACCGCGCATGCGCCATCCACTCGTCCGGATCGAGCGCGGCGCCGTCGGCCTCGCGGGTGAGGATATGGTAGCGTCGCCCTTTGTGCCCGGGCTCGGAGACGATCCCGGCATTGTGCCCGCCGCTGGTCAGCGCGAAGCAGATTTCGGCGCTGCTCAGCATGTGAATCTTGTGAACCGAGCGCCACGGCGCGACATGGTCGCGTTCGGTGCCGACGATGAACATCGGCCTGCGCAGCGCCGACAGGCTGATCGTCCGGCCATCCGCCTTGTAACGCCCCTCGGCGAGATCGTCGTCAAGTAACAGGCGGCGCAGATACTGGCTGTGCATGGCGTAGGGCATGCGGGTGCCGTCGGCGTTCCAGGCCATCAGGTCCGACATCGGCTCGCGCTCGCCCATCAGATAGGTATTGAGGATCCGCGACCAGACAAGGTCGTTGGAGCGCAGGATCTGGAAGGCTCCGCCCATCTGCGTGCCGTCGAGATAGCCTTTGCTCCACATCATGTTCTCGAGCACGTTGAGCTGCGCCTCGTCGATGAACAGGCCGAGCTCGCCCGGCTCGCTGAATTCGGTCTGCGCGGCGAACAGGGTGATGGTGGCGAGCCGCTCATCGCCGTCGCGCGCCATCGCCGCGGCCGCGATCGACAGCAAAGTGCCGCCGATGCAATAGCCGACGGCGTGAACGGCCGGCGACCCCGTGATCGCCGTCACCGCATCAAGCGCCGCCATCGGGCCCAACCGCCGATAGGCCTCCATGTCGAGATTGCGATCGGCGCTGACGGGATTGTGCCAGGAGATGATGAAGACCGTATAGCCCTGCCCGGTCAGCCAGCGGACAAGGCTGTTCTCCGGCGACAGGTCGAGAATATAATATTTCATGATCCAGGCCGGCACGATCAGGATGGGCTCCAGCCGAACCTTGTCCGTGGTGGGCGCATATTGGATCAACTCGATCAACTCGTTGCGATAAACGACCGTGCCGGGCGTGGTTGCAACGTCCTTCCCGACCTCGAACGCTTCGGCACCCACCGGCAGCTCTCCGCGCATGGTGCGCTGCATATCCTGCAGCAATAGCCTGGCGCCCTCGACAAGGCACTGCCCGCCGGTCTCGAATATCCGCTTCTGGAGGACGGGATTGGTCGCGACGAAATTGGTCGGCGCCATCGTGTCGAGGATCTGCCGCATCCCGAAGGCGACCATGTCTTCATGATGCCTCGTGACGCCCACCACGCCGGTCGTGGCCGCATGCCACCATTGCTGGTTGAGAAGGAAAGCCTGCGCGATCAGGTTGAAAGGCGCTTCCTTCCATGCCGGATCGACGAAGCGACGATCCTGCGGCAGCGGCTCGATTGCGGGAGCAGCGTCATGGTCGCCGATGCTGCGCACGGCATAGTCGCCGAACCGCATGAATTTGCGTGTCGTCTTGGCCGCCAGCTGCAACTGCTTGCCCGGCGAGCTGGCAAGATGCATGCCCCAGTCGGAGAAGGCCTGCAGGATCGTCGCGGGCGAGAGTCCGCTGGTCAGCTGCGCCATGCCGGCGATCGCGGCCCGGTCGAGGGTTTCGGCAATGCCGTCGAGCGGATCGGACGCGTCCTGACGTGAATGCGCTGCTGCCATCTTGGAGCTCCTGAA
>NZ_JAKKIE010000086.1 GCF_021742065.1 Rhizorhapis sp. SPR117 | reverse complement strand
TGTTCAATGACTTCACAACGTTCAGCATCCGGGAAAATCCAATCCCCACTGGACAAACATCATAGGAGCAATAATGACCATCGTTGACAAGTGGTCCCACAACGCGTTCATCCCCGGTCAGGTCGAACTGGACGAACATGAAGCTGCGATGATCGAACAGCGAACGCGTCTGCTCGGTCCAGCCTATCGTCTGATGTACCAGAAGCCGCTCCATTTCGTTCGTGGCGAGGGAGTCTGGCTTTATGACACCGACGGACGCCGCTATCTCGACACCTACAACAATGTGGTATCGCTGGGTCATTGCCAGCCCGACGTGGTGGAGGCGATCACCCGGCAGGCATCGACCCTGTGCACCAACACCCGTTACCTGCACGAAACCATTCTGGAACTGGCCGACGGTCTGCTCTCCACCGTGAGCGGCGGACTGTCGCATATGATGCTGACCTGTTCGGGCAGCGAGGCGAACGATCTTGCCTATCGCATCGCCAAGGTCCGGACCGGCGGAACAGGCGTCATCATTACCGAAACTGCATACCACGGCATCACCGATTCCGTGTCACAGTTTTCGCCGACCCTGGGTCCGGCCGTCCCGCTGGGCACACATGTCCGGACCGTTCCAGCGCCAGCCGCCTATCGCGGCGGGCCGAATGTGGCCGACTGGTTCACCCGCGACGTCGAAGCGGCTATCGCCGATCTCAAGCGGCACGGTATCCAGCCTGCGATGCTGATCGTCGATTCGATCTTTACCAGCGATGGCATCCTGCCCGAGGAGCCGGGCTTTCTGAAAGGCGCCGTAGATGCCATCCACAAGGCTGGCGGTATTTTCGTCGCGGACGAAGTGCAGCCCGGCTTTGGTCGAACGGGCGGCAGCATGTGGGGCTTCCAGCGCCACGGTATCGATCCCGACATCGTGACCTTGGGCAAGCCAATGGGCAATGGCCAGCCGATTGCGGGTCTTTTGACGCGGCATGACGTGGTCGAGCAGTTCGGCAACAGCTCTCGCTATTTCAATACGTTCGCAGGCAATACCGTGTCGTGCGCTGCGGCTGTCGCGGTGCTGAAGGTCATCCGGCGTGACAGGATCATGGACAATGCGCGCGACGTCGGCGCATATCTGCTGGCGAAGGTAGAGGCACTCCGTTCGCGTCACGAGTGCCTGGGCCATGTCCGCGGTGCAGGCATGTTTGTTGCCGCCGACATTGTTTCCGACCGTGAGGCCCGGACCAGCGACGGCGCACGCACGACGAAAGTGGTCAACGCGATGCGGGAAAATGGCGTGCTGATCAGCGCTTGCGGAATGGATCATAATATCCTGAAAATCCGCCCGCCGCTGATCTTCAGCAGGGAGAATGTCGATCTGTTCGTCGATGTACTGGACAATGCGCTGGTAGATTGAACGGATGGGCGGAATATTCGTCTATCTGCACGACAATATACGGCATGAAGTGCCAAGTCCGTCTGAAACTCGACATGCGTATTGTGGTGACTGCGTTCAAGATCATCGAACAGGGGACTGGCTGGGGAGAGGCGGAGCATATGGCGACTAGCATTTCAATCCGACCCGGATCGACCGACAATATTGCGCCGAACAAGGCGACTTCCGCTGTCAGTGCCCGGCTTGTCAATATTGACGCTCTGCGCGGTTTCGTGATGGTCCTCATGCTGCTGGACCATTTGCGGGAAACCTGGTTCGTCAATTACATGGTGACCGATCCGATCGATGCGAACACCATCCTGCCCGCGATCGGTTTCGCCCGCTTTGTGGTGAGCTTCTGTGCTCCGATCTTCGTGGCTCTTACCGGTATTGGCGTCTACCTGTTCAGCATCAACCATACCGTCGAGGAAACCACCTCTTACCTGCTGAAGCGCGGTTTTCTGCTGATGGCGATCGAACTGTTCTATCTCTCACCACTTTACTGGGGGATCGTGCCGCAGCCGACCTTCTGGCTACAAGTGATCTGGTGCATCGGCCTGTGCATGATTGCGCTGGCCGCCCTGATGCGCCTGCCGCGTCCAGCCCTGATCGCTTTCGGGTTGATCGTGGTTTGCTTCCACAATTTTCTCGATCCAATCCGGCTAACGCAGGGCGATGCGCTGTTCCCGCTTTGGGCGATGCTGCACCAACGGGACGTGATTGCGCTGCCGTTCGGCTTCGTCGCCAAGACGACCTATCCGATCCTGCCTTGGCTCGGCGTCATTTCGCTGGGCTTTGGCATCGGGAACTGGTTCCGCCCGGATGTCGCGCCCGAAACGCGGCAGCGGCGGTTGCTGCTGCTCGGCTTCGGCATGATCGGCGCGTTCATCCTTCTGCGTCTGCTCAACGTCTATGGCGACAAGCCCTGGTATGTTGTCGAAGGCGATCCGGTCCGCACAATCATCGGCTTCATCTCGATGACCAAATACCCGCCCTCGCTGCTTTTCCTTCTGCCGACGCTTGGGGGCGGCGCGCTGTTGCTTGTCCTGTTCGAACGGATCAAGACATCGCGACTGATCGCCGCGCTGGCGGTTTTCGGGGGCGCGCCGTTCTTCTTCTACCTGTTCCACCTCACCGTCCTGCGCATCCTCTATCACAGCGCGCTGGCGATCTGGGGGCCGAACGATGGCCAGGCCTATATGTTCGACAACTACAACTGGGTGTTGGTCTGGTTCTTCGCGATGATCATTCCGCTCTACCTGCCGACGGCCTGGTATGCACGCCTGAAGCGCCGTCGCCGTGACATCGTCTGGCTTAAATATTTCTGACATTCGCAAGACCGCTTGACAGAAATTTCAGCGCCTGAATGCTTGCTTGACCCGGTTCGGAACCAGGGACCTGTCAAAGGAGGCCAAAGCGAAGGAAATCTTGATGCGAGTTCTTTACCATGGAAACGCGGCCAGGGGGCGCAATTGGCAGGAAGCCGTATCGCGTGCACTGCCGCAGGTTCGATTCGAGTGCTGGCCCGGTGCCGGGGACTTGACAGAAATTCGTCATGTCGTTGCATGGACCTTGCCCGATGAACTGATTGCTGCACTGCCTAATATCGAGGTCCTGTTCAGCGTTGGGGCGGGCATCGATCAACTTGATATCGCGCGCCTGCCACCTGGCCTGCGCATTGTCCGGATGATCGAACCCGGCATTATCGGCACGATGGCCGATTATGTTGTGATGGGGGTTCTTGCCCTGCACCGCGACCTGCCCTTTCATATCAGCGAACAACGTGCGGGGCGCTGGACCTGGCGGAATGTGTCACCTGCGAACGAATGTCGGGTCGGGGTGATGGGGCTCGGCGAATTGGGCCGAGCGGCACTGGCAAAACTCGCACTGCACGGGTTTCGCCTTTCGGGCTGGAGCCGCTCACAGCATCAGGCGGAGGGCGTGGAATGCTTTGCTGGTGATGAGGGCCTTGTGCCATTCCTTGCGCAGTGTGACATTCTGGTCTGCTTGCTCCCTTTAACCAGCGAAACTCGCCACATTCTGAATCGGACAACCTTTGCCGCAATGCCCAGGGGAGGGCGAGTGATTAACGCAGCGCGTGGAGGGCATTTGGTGCAGGAGGATTTGCTGGCGGCTCTGGATAGGGGCCAGCTGGCGGCGGCCATGCTGGATGTCACAGATCCTGAACCCTTGCCTGCCGGTCATCCGTTTTATTCGCACCCGGCAATCATTCTTACACCGCACGTCGCCGGCATCACGCGGACCGACAGCGCAGTTCATTCTTTGATCGATAACCTTGCCCGTGTGCTGAAGGATGAGCCACTCGTCGGCGAGGTCGATCGCAGCCGCGGCTACTGAACCGCAACCGTCCGCATCGCGGCATTAAATGCCGAAACAGGTTGAACAAAGATATCGGCCCCTAGTGCAAACCTGCCAATCGGAAACAAGTTTCGTGCCTTCGATGGTGAAAGATCAGTGCAACACAGGATCGAGCCTGATCTGAGAAATAGGGAACAATCTAGATGAGCATCTTCCAGCCCAAGTACATCAGCTTTGACTGTTACGGCACGCTCATCCGTTTTCGGATGTCGGAAATGGCGCGGGAGTTTTTTGCCGACCGGCTCCCGCCCGAGGCCATGGACGAGATGTGCCGGGTCTTTTCGGCCTATCGCCTGGATGAGGCGCTTGGGGCCTGGAAGCCCTATCGCGAGGTGCTGCGCAACGCCGTGCGGCGGACATCCAAAGCGATGGGGGTCGAATATCGCGAGGCCGATGGCGATGCGGTCTACGAGGCGGTGCCGACCTGGGGGCCGCATGACGACGTGCCGGGCGGGCTGTCGCAGATCGCCGACAAGATTCCGCTGGTGATCCTTTCAAATGCGATGAACGAGCAGATCGGACGCAATGTGGCGCTGCTCGGCGCGCCGTTTCACCGGGTCTACACCGCCGAAAGCGCGCAGGCTTACAAGCCGCGCATGCAGGCCTTCGAATATATGTTCGATCAGCTTGGCTGCGGGCCGGAGGTCATGATGCACGTCTCATCGAGCTTCCGCTATGATCAGAACACCGCGACCGACCTCGGCTTTGGCTGCCGGGTCTTCGTCGGGCGAGGACACGAGCCGTCGAACGCCAACTACCGCGATATCGAAATCCCCCATATCGGTTGCCTGCCCGCAGTGGTCGGCCTGTGACTTCTCTGTATCCGCCCCTTACCCGTCGTGGGTGATCGGTGCCGGGCTGATGGCGCGATATTCTTCTATTATTGTTTGAAAACCGGCATCTCATGCCAATCCTGACCGATTGAAACTACCATGGTGAACAAGATTATGCAGACAGCGACAGCCTTGAATGCATCTCTCGTAATGCGGCCCATGACTGTTCTTGATCTCCCGGCAGCCATGGAACTTTCGATAGAGCAGCAATGGCCGCATCGGAATGAGGACTGGGAACTTTTCCTTAAGCTGGGCGAAGGGCTGGTGGCGGAACGGGACGGCAAGCTGATCGGCACGACCATGGCCTGGTGCTTTGGCGAAGACATGGCGACCATTGGCATGGTGATAGTCTCTCCCGCCGCCCAAGGCCAGGGGATCGGTCGCAAGCTGATGGAAGAGATGATCCGCCGCCTCGGAAATCGCACCATTGTCCTTAACGCGACCGAAGAAGGCCTGCCGCTGTATCAGAAGCTCGGTTTCGTCGAGACCGGCCGCGTCTATCAGCATCAAGGACTGGTCAAGGATGTGCCGCTTGCCGAACTTTCGCCCGGCGATCGAATTCGCCCGAAAGGCAAGGCTGACACCAGCCTTGCGTCCTTCTACGGCGCAGCGAGCGGCATGGATCGCAGGGCGTTGTTCGATACCCTGGCGCAGGAAAGCCGCACCGTCGTCTATACCCACGACAACGTGCCAGCTGGTTTCGCCATGCTTCGCCGGTTCGGGCGCGGCTGGTCGATTGCGCCGGTTGTGGCGCCCGATTCGACAAGCGCGAAGGCGCTCATCCTTCACTGGCTGGCGGTGAAGCAAAGAAGATTTTGCAGGATCGATGTTACCGCAGAAGGCGACCTGAGCGGCTGGCTTGATAGCCTCGGTTTACCGTGCGTCGGCTCGGTTCGCACCATGGCGCGCGGCCCCGCACCGGTTTCAGGTCCCGAGGCCAAGGTTTTTGCTCTTGCTGCGCAGGCCCTCGGATGACTCTCGAACTCAAAGATGCCAGCCTGCTACGCCAGGCCGCTCTGATCAATGGCGACTGGGTGCCCGCCTCTGGCCGCGCCAGCGTTGCCGTTGAGGATCCGGCCTGCGGTGCGGTAATCGGTGAAGTGCCGGATTGCAGCGCGGCGGAGACGCAAGCCGCGATTGCTGCGGCCAATGCGGCCTGGCCGGAATGGCGAGGGTGGACGGGGAACGAACGCGCGGTCGTGTTGGAACGTTGGCACGTACTGGTTCTTGAAAATCTGGACGATCTGGCCCGGATACTGACCGCCGAACAGGGCAAGCCCTTTGCCGAAGCGCAAGGTGAAATCCGCTATGCCGCTACGTTCATCAAGTGGTTCGCCGAAGAAGGCCGCCGCGTCGGCGGTCACAACGTGGCCTCGCCCGAGCGCAACCGCCGGATCATCCTCATCAGCGAACCGATCGGCGTGAGCGCTGCCATTACGCCATGGAACTTTCCGGCGCAGACCGTCACCCGCAAATGCGCGGCGGCGCTTGCCGCCGGGTGCACTGTTGTGCTCAAGCCTTCGGACCTGACGCCGTTCACCGCGCTTGCGTTGGGCGAACTGGCCATGCGCGCGGGCTTCCCGGCTGGCGTGATCAACATCGTGACGGGCATGCCGCAGGAAATCGGCGCGACGATCACCGCCAGTCCCATTGTTCGCAAGCTGTCATTCACGGGCTCGACCCGCGTTGGTTCGCTGCTTTACCGGCAAAGCGCGGACACGGTGAAGAAGCTCAGTCTTGAACTGGGCGGCAATGCTCCGCTGATCGTGTTCGGGGACGCCGATCTCGACCTTGCGGTCAGCGCCACAATGGCCAGCAAGTTCCGCAACGGTGGCCAGACCTGTGTCTGCGCGAACCGGGTCATGGTGCAGGATTCGGTCTACGACGAATTCGCTGCACGCCTGAGTCGCGCGGTTTCGGCGCTCCATGTGGCGCCGGGCATGGAGCCCGGTGCCACCATCGGCCCGATGATCAACATGCCCACAGTCGATAAGATCCATGCCCACGTCGATGATGCCCTTGCGAAGGGCGGCAAGATTCTCGCCAGCGGTAGCGGTCGGGAGGGTGGCAACTTTGTCTTGCCGTTGGTGATCGGTGGCGCAACGGCGGACATGATCTGCGCTGCGGAGGAAACCTTCGGCCCTGTGGCGCCGCTCTACCGTTTTGGCAGCGAGGCTGAGGCTCTCGAGCTGGCCAATGCCACGCCCTACGGCCTCGCCAGCTATTTCTACACGCGCGACCTCTCGCGCGCATTCCGCGTTGCCGAGCGGCTGGAGGCAGGTATGGTCGGGTTGAACACCGGTTCGTTGGCGCTGGAAATGGCGCCATTTGGCGGTGTGAAGCAATCCGGCCTCGGTCGCGAGGGCGGACAGGCCGGTATCGAGGAATATCTGGAAACCAAGGCCTTCCACATCGGCGGGCTCGATCTTTGAAGGGTTATCCGTGACTATCAAGCGCAAATACGCCATTTCCGTCATTCCGGGCGACGGCATCGGTAAGGAAGTGATGCCGGAGGGGATCCGTGCTCTTGAAGTGGCAGCCGCCCGGTTCGGTTTCGAGATCGAGCAACAATGGCACGATTTCGCGAACTGCGACTATTACGCCGCCCACGGCCAGATGATGCCCGATGACTGGAAGGCGCAGATCGGTCGCCCCGATGCGATATTCTTCGGTGCGGTCGGCTGGCCTGACATCGTCCCCGATCATATCTCTTTGTGGCAGTCGATCCTCCAGTTTCGGCGCGAATACGACCAGTACGTAAATCTTCGTCCGGTGCGCCTCATGCCCGGCATTCCCTGTCCGCTAGCCAATCGCAAGCCTGGCGATATCGACTTCTGGGTCGTGCGCGAAAATACCGAGGGTGAATATAGCTCGATCGGCGGGCATATGTTCCCGGGCACCGAACGCGAAGTGGTGATCCAGGAAACGGTCATGACCCGTTATGGTGTCGATCGTGTGCTGCGCTATGCTTTTGATCTGGCCGAAAAGCGCGAGCGCCGGCACCTCACCTCTGCAACCAAGTCCAACGGGATCGCCATCACCATGCCTTTCTGGGATTCGCGCGTTGAGGCGATCGCTGTCGACTATCCATCGGTCAGTCATGACAAATACCATATCGACATTCTGACCGCGCAGTTCGTCATGAACCCCGACCGCTTCGATGTTGTCGTGGCATCAAACCTGTTTGGCGATATCCTGTCGGATCTGGGGCCGGCGTGCACGGGCACCATTGGCGTGGCACCGTCGGCCAACATCAATCCCGAAGGGATCCACCCTTCACTGTTCGAGCCAGTTCATGGTTCCGCGCCTGACATTGCTGGTCAGGGGATTGCCAATCCGATCGGGCAGATCTGGTCGGCTGCGATGATGCTTCAGCATCTGGGCGAAGCGGAAGCTGCAGCCGCTATAATCAGGGCGATCGAAGAAGTACTTGCCTCGTCTTCGGGCAGGACCGCCGATCTGAAGGGAAATGCCGATACCGTGAGCTGCGGAAAGGCGATCACCGCGGCCATTGGTTAGGGGCAGGACCTATTAATGACGAGGTCGAGATGGAGGCGAATACAGGCGCTGGGAGGGAGGGCGTGCGGCCAGATACTGGAAGTATCTGGCAATCGGCCGACCGCGCCAGCGCCTGTATTCGCCCCACCCTTCGGGCAGCGATGTCCGGGCCCTGTGGTTCGTCGAAGCGCTCAACCGGGCAATATGCCCGCTTTTCGCGCTTCTCCTCCCACAGCATCCCGGAGATCGCTGTCTCGATCCTCGTCATTAATAGGTCCTGCCCCTAACGCTGCGCGGCATTTTATGCCGCGATCTGGCTTTAAAAGCGAATGAAGGCTGAAGTTGGCCGGCGATTCGGTGCAACCGCCTTTCTGGTCTTACCTAAGCTTTAATTATGGAAAGCATCGTGAAACAACAGCAGGTCGGGTCCAATCTCTCCCTTGTTGATATAGACCGAAACCATCTTATCCACCCCGTCAGCTCGTTCCGCGGGCACGAGCGGCACGGTGCGCGCATACTAACAGCAGGTGACGGCATGTGGCTGACCGACATCGACGGTCGCCGCGTGCTGGATGCTTTTGCCGGGCTGTGGTGCGTGAATGTCGGCTATGGCCAGGAAAGCATCGTCGAAGTAGCGGCCGAACAGATGCGCCGTCTACCCTACGCGACAGGCTATTTCCACTTTTCCAGCGAACCGGCGATCCGGCTGGCTTCGGAACTTGCGTCGCTGGCACCCGTTGGTCTTGACCATGTGTTTTTTACGCTAGGCGGCTCGGACGCGGTCGATAGCGCCATCCGGTATATCGTTCATTACTTCAACGCGATCGGAACGCCGCAAAAGAAACAGTTTATTGCGCTGGAATGGGGGTATCACGGCTCCAGTTCCAACGGCGCCGGGCTGACTGCGCTGGCTAATTTCCACCGGGGTTTTGACCTGCCGCGCCCCTGGCAGCATTATATAGCATCGCACTATCCCTATCGGCATCCGCAAGGTACCGATGATGCAGCGGTGATCGCTTCATCCGTCGCGGCGCTCGAAGCCAAGGTTGAGGAGCTGGGCGCAGACACCGTTGCTGCTTTCTGCTGCGAGCCGATCCAGGGTTCGGGCGGCGTCATTGTCCCCCCGAAAGGCTGGCTCAAGGCGATGCGCGAGACCTGCACCAGACTTGGCATCCTGATGCTTGTCGATGAGGTCATCACGGGCTTTGGCCGAACGGGTCCGATGTTCGCGTGCGATGATGAAGATGTTTCACCCGATTTCATGACTCTTGCCAAGGGTCTGACGAGCGGATACGCTCCCATGGGGGCGGTTCTGATGGCGGATCATATCTACCAGACGATTGCGGACAGCGCGCCTGAAGCCCTGCCTGTCGGCCATGGATTCACTTATTCGGGCCATCCGGTCAGCGCTGCCGTCGGGCTCGAAGTTCTGCGACTTTACCAGGAAGGTGGCCTGATTGCGAACGGGCGCGCGGTCGGCAAGAGATTTGCCCAGCAGATGGATCGCGTTCACGATCACCCATTGGTAGGTGATACGCGTGGACGCGGTCTTCTAGGCGCGATCGAACTGGTGACTGATAAGTCGACAAAGACAGGATTTTCATCTGAACTGGACATAGCTGGTCGGCTTTCTCAGCTCACTTGGGATAATGGCGTGATAGTGCGTTGCTTCGCCAATGCCGTTATCGGTTTCGCACCGGCTCTTTGCTGCTCAGACGACGAAATGGACCTTATATTCGAAAGAGTCAGGAAATCGCTCGATCAGCTACTTGAGCAACCGGACGTGCGCGCCGCTGTCCACTGACCGCTAGGGGGAAACTGGATCATGGAATTGGGCCCGAAGCTTGACCGGATCGATCTCAAGATCCTCGCAAAACTGCAGCAGTCCGGGCGCATCACCAATGTGGAACTTGCCGATGCGGTCGGTCTTTCTCCAAGTCCGTGCCTCACGAGGGTCAAGCGGCTGGAGAAAGCAGGCTACATCATTGGCTACGGCGCACAGATAAACCTGCGCAAGCTGGGTGAGTTTCTGACCGTTTTTACCGAAGTGACATTATCCGAACATCGCCAAGGTGACTTTTCACGCTTTGAGTCACGCATTGCGAAACTCGACGAGATCGTCGAGTGCCATTTAGTGTCCCGCTTTTTGGAGGAAACCCCCCGACTTCAGTCGGGAAGAGGCTTCAGCCGTTACCTCGGGGAATAGTCTGTATCCTCGGAAAAAATGACAGGCCCGAAGGGCTGAACTGTCATTTTTTCCGAGGATACAG
>NZ_JAKKIE010000085.1 GCF_021742065.1 Rhizorhapis sp. SPR117 | reverse complement strand
GCCCGCAACGCGGGACATAAACCAGCCGGGTCACTTCTCGATGAAAATACCGGGTCACTTCTCAGCGACAATCAACAATCGGCGCCTTTTTAGAAGTCTAGACAAAGGAACCGAAAATTAAAATCAGGTTTTGATTTTTTCTTACCTTTGGTGTCAGGCTGGCGACGTGCCGACGTTGCGGGACCCCGGTTGCATGTGACGCCATTATCGGACTGCTGCAAATGGACACTCGTTCAAGATTTGGGGCCCGCGTTCCGATACTTTGTCGATCGCGCGGCGGCTATCGACCAGCCAGACCTCGTGCTCACCAGGCATGGCCTGGACACGAAGCGGCAAACTGGCAAGTCAGCTTGCCTTTGGTCCCGCGCCGCCAGCTGACCTTCTTCCATTTCGCATCAGCCAGCATCATTTCGGCAGAGACGGCAAACATCGTCAGGGACGTGGTATTTTTGCCGCCTTCCAACGCTCGACATCATCCGTCCAACTCTCGGGCAAGAACAGGCGCAGACCCACCATCACCGGCACTTTGCGGGAAGCCAGCGTCACCGAAACGAGCGACCGACAGTTGGATGTCTTGCCAAGCGAAGAGGCGTATTGCGCCGCCACCCCACCGAATGGCTGCCTTTCTTCGGCAAGGCGGTGTCGTCGATAACAAGATACCCGGCATCGTCCCCCACCAGACGGTCGGCCTCCTTCAGGAGAACAGCTTCAAGCGGTGCGCTTTCCCACACGCCATCAGCGACAAAATGATGGAGTTGGTCACAGCCAAATTCACCATCACAAGCCGCCATCGGCTGGACACTCTTGCGGTCATCTGGGCCAATCAGGCCTGCAATGTACGCAGGACACAGTCGCATCCTGGTCTTGTGCCGCAAAGCCAAGAGGAATGGAGCCAACCATACCTTCGGATCGCCACGCCAATCTTCTACGATCGCCGGCCTGTTCGCTGCATAAAGTGCGATCTACTTTTTGGCAAAAGCGTTTGACGGCGGCGAGGATTTCGTCGGCGGATTTGGTCCATCGAAAGGGATTCGGGTTGGCGTTGTGTTTGTCGATGAAGTGCAGATGTCGGCTTCGAGTTGAACGACGGAAGTGTGTACGCCGCGCTGGATTTGCTTGCGGGTGAGTTCGGCGAACCATCGCTCGACCTGATTGATCCACGAGGCCCATGTTGGCGTGAAATGAACGTGGTAGTGCGGCCTTCGCGCCAGCCATGCCTTGATCTTCGGCGTTTTGTGTGTGGCGTAGTTATCCATGACGAGCTGCGCTCGTCCTCAGACAATACCAGCGCAGCCATCGGGCGCCCGCATGCTATACCCTTCGCCATCAATGCCCCCTATCACAGAGGCACTCTGTTTATAATAGATCGAACTTCAGTTCCAGATGACTAGCGTGCAAATCCCATGATGGTTTCCAGAAAGGCTTGGCCATAGGCGTCCAGTTTGCGAATACCTACACCGGAAATCTGAGACAGATCATGGCGGCTGGCGGGCCGTCGTTCGGCCATTTCACGCAGGGTGCTGTCGTGAAAGATGACATAGGGCGGAACCCCCGCCTCCAGCGCCAGTTCGCGGCGGCAGGCCCGCAAAGCATCGAACAATGGATCATTGACAGGATTGGCAGTTTGGTTCCTCTTGCCACGTCGCTCCCGCTTTGGTGGGAGGACCAGTGTTACCGGCTGCTCACCACGCAAAATGGCCCGCGCAGCAGAACCAAGCTGCAAACCACCATGTTCGTTGGTTTCCAGCGCATCACGCAATAGTAACGCCCGCGACACAGGCTTGATCAGCGCGGCCTCCTCGCCCTCAACAATACCAAAGACGGACAGGCGGTCATGGCCGCGTTGTTGCACTTTGTCGTTCGTTGCGCCGGTCAATACCGCTTCGACATGACCAACGCCGAAGCTTTGGCCGGTGCGATAGACCGCGGACAGGAACTTGCGCGCGATTTCCGTGACATCAATGCCGGTCGGCGGGCTCAGGCAATTATCGCAATTTCCACAGTTTTCCGGTGGATTCTCCCCGAAATGACGCAGCAATATGGCACGTCTGCATCCCCCTGTTTCGACCAGTGCGCCCAGCGATGCAATGCGGGTTCGCTCGCCCTGTTGCCGTGCCTCGTCCAGTTCCGCAATCCGCTGACGCGCCTTGGCGAAATCCTCTGCGCCCCAGAAAAGATGCGCCTGCGCCGGTTCGCCATCTCGCCCTGCCCGCCCGCTTTCCTGATAATAGGCTTCGATCGATTTGGGCAGTCCGGCATGGGCGACAAAGCGCACATCTGGCTTGTCGATGCCCATGCCAAAAGCGATGGTTGCAACCATCACCATATCCTCGCTGGCGATGAAGACCGCCTGATTGGCGCGCCGCGTTTCGGGCGGGAGTCCGGCATGATAGGCCCTCACCTGTCGGCCGTTGACGGACAGACTGGCGGCAATTTTCTCGGTCGCGGCGCGTGTTTGGGCATAGACGATGCCGGGACCGGGTTGCGATGCTACAAGGTCCGCGATCTGACGGGTCAATCCCGCACGGGGATGAACATCGTAACGGATATTGGGGCGATCAAAGCCCGAAATGATCATCCCATCCTGCGGGATACCAAGCTGGACAAGGATGTCCTCCCGCGTATGCGCATCCGCCGTAGCAGTCAGCGCCAGACGCGCCACGCCCGGAAATTCGTCAAGCAATGGCCGAAGCATCCGGTAGTCGGGTCGAAAATCATGCCCCCATTCGGACACGCAATGCGCCTCATCGATCGCGAACATTGCGATGTTCGACGTGCGCAGCAAATCGCGGAAACCCTGCCCCGATGCACGTTCCGGTGCTACATAGAGCAGGTCGAGATCGCCCTCGCGTAGCCGGTTCTGCGTCTCACGCCAATCGGCATCAACCGATGTCAGGCTCGCCGCTTTTAACCCCAGCGCCTGTGCCGCACGGAGCTGATCATGCATCAGCGCGATAAGGGGCGATATGACAACGCAACAGCCATCAAGAATCACTGATGGGAGTTGGTAGCATAGTGACTTTCCAGCCCCTGTCGGCATGATGGCGAGGCAATGAAGCCCCGACAAAACACGCTCTACGACCTGCCCCTGCACTCCACGAAATGAGGAAAAGCCAAAGGTCGAATGCAGGGTGGAAAGCGGATCAGCAGGCATTGGCGTCGTGATAGACAGCCCAAGCCGGAGGTGAAAGAACTAATAGCGACTATTTTCAAAATAGCCCGGCATCAGCCCTGCCGTGCAACGCCTTGATCGGCCATCAGCTGGTGTAATTCGCCCGCTTCGAACATTTCCATCATAATATCACTGCCTCCGACAAATTCGCCCTTCACATAAAGCTGGGGAATAGTCGGCCAGTCGGAAAATTCCTTGATGCCCTGCCGAACCTCCTGGTCCTGGAGCACATCGACGCTTTCAAACTCAACGCCCAGATGATCGAGAATTGCAATCGCACGGCTGGAAAAACCGCATTGAGGGAAAAGCGGCGTGCCCTTCATAAACAGTACGACATCGGCAGATTTGACGATCTCCCCGATGCGCGATTTCACGGCGTTTGTCATAAACTGCTCCAAAAATTGAATAGGCGCCCATATGAACGGGCTAAATCCATCCAGTCTAGTTGGGGATGGCAGTGGTCAACTGCAAGGCATGTAATACACCGCCCATACGACCACCCAGCGCCGCATAAACAGCTTGATGCTGTTTCACGCGGCTCATCCCCCGAAAGCTTTCGGCGACTACCCGGGCAGCATAATGATCGCCATCGCCCGCCAGATCCGTGATTTCGACGTCCGCATCGGGGATCGCCTGACGGATCATATTCTCGATATCCTGTGCGGCCATCGCCATGACGAAAATTCCTACTTGGTTTCCATGAACTGGCGTCGCGCCTCAACCGCCTTTTCATCCAGTGCAGTGCGCACCATCGTCTCGTCGGCATCGACACCGGCGGATGTCAGATCGCCCAATACCTTGCGAATCACATCCTCATCGCCCGCTTCTTCAAAATCCGCCTGCACAACCGCCTTCGCATAAGCGTCGGTTTCTTCTTGCGTCAGGCCCATTTTCGCCGCTGCCCATTGGCCCAGCAGGCGATTGCGCCGAGCGATGATCTTGAACTGTGTCTCTGCATCGTGAGCAAATTTGGCCTCAAAGCCTTGTTCACGATCCTTAAAATTGGTCATCGGCGCATCCTGTGTTTGAAGTCATTCAATGGAAAGTAAGCGCAGCATCGACATTACGCAACGGCCGCGAGAATTTGTGACGTGTTTTATCACCTGCATGCCTGCCTGAAAATTCGGCGGCTTTGAATCGTGGTGCTTCTATGCCGTGACGGGTCGAAGCCAGCTCGGTTCTCTGGCTTCATAGCGGGCGATCGTTACGTCCTGTTCCAACGTCAGCCCGATTTCATCCAGCCCCTCGGCAAGACAATGCTTGCGAAAAGGATCGATCGCGAATTCGAAACGGTCCTGAAAAGGTGTCGTGACGCTTTGCGTGTCCAGGTCGATGTGGATAGGATCGGTCCTCGCCACTTCCAGCAAGCGATCTATTGCCTCCTGCGGCAGCTCCACCGTCAATATGCCATTTTTGAAGGCATTGCTGGCGAAAATATCCGAAAAACTTGGGGCAATGACCGCCATGACACCCATGTCGTTAAGTGCCCAAGCAGCATGTTCCCGACTTGATCCGCAACCAAAATTGTCGCCCGCGATCAGGATCGGGGCACCGTGATATTCAGGATCGTCAAAGACGTTGCCGGCATCCTGCCGCAACGCTTCGAATGCCCCCTTGCCCATGCCCGAACGGCTGACCGTCTTCAGCCATTTGGCCGCGATGATCATGTCAGTGTCCACATTTTTCGTGCCCAGGGGATAGGCGCGGCCCTCAACAACGGAAACGGCGTCCATTATTTCACCTTCTCCGACACGACGGATGCATCAGGTGCCGCCCGCCCTGCCGTGGCAAGCGCCATAACACCGCTCCCCAGCGTTCCCGCCAGCAACAGATAAAAAGCCCATTTCATCGGTCATTCCCCATAAGTTCGCGCACATCTGTCAGATGCCCCGTCACAGCGGCCGCGGCGGCCATGGCCGGTGAGACGAGGTGGGTTCTTGCGCCCGGTCCCTGCCGCCCCATGAAGTTGCGGTTGGAGGTCGATGCACATCTTTCCCCGCTCGGTACCTTGTCCGGGTTCATGCCAAGGCACGCCGAACACCCCGGTTCGCGCCATTCTAAACCAGCCTCGGTAAAGATTCTATCAAGGCCTTCCGCCTCTGCCTGCCGTTTGACCAGACCGGAACCCGGAACCACCAGCGCCTGTTTGATGCCAGGCGCCAGATGGCGTCCCTTCAATACGGCGGCGGCGGCGCGCAGATCCTCAATACGGCTGTTGGTGCAGCTGCCGATGAAGATATGCTCAATGACGACATCCTCCATCCTCTGCCCCTTGTGCAGGCCCATATAGTCCAATGCCTTTATTGCCGCCGCACGCTTTGATGCATCGGCATAACTGTCTGGATCAGGAACAGCGCCAGTAATCGACACAACATCTTCCGGACTGGTGCCCCATGTAACATTGGGTGCGATATCGCTGGCATCGAAATGAACCGACACATCGAATTTCGCGCCTGCATCGGTATGAAGCGTCTTCCAATGGGCAACAGCAGCATCCCAGTCGGCGCCGCTGGGCGCCATTGGACGACCTTTCAGATAAGCGAAGGTTTTTTCATCAGGCGCAAACAGCCCGGCACGCGCTCCACCTTCGATCGACATGTTCGACACCGTCAAACGACCCTCGATCGACATCGCGTCAAAGGTGCTGCCGCGATATTCGATGACATGACCCGTACCGCCCGCCGTACCGATCCGGCCAATGATCGCCAGGATCACGTCCTTGGGTGATACACCAAAGCCCAGCGTGCCATCGACACGAATTTCCATCGACTTCGATTGTTTGAGCAGCAATGTCTGCGTTGCCAGCACATGCTCGACTTCACTCGTGCCGATACCGAAGGCCAGGGCACCCAGAGCGCCGTGTGCCGCCGTGTGGCTGTCACCGCAAACCAGCGTTGTTCCTGGCAGGGTAAAGCCCTGTTCCGGGCCAATGACATGGACGATACCCTGTTCCAGATCGGTCGCGCCGAAATATTTTATGCCGAATTCCGCGACATTGCTTTCGAGCGTAGCAAGCTGTTGCGCGCTTTCGGGGTCTGTGATCGGAATACGCTTTCCCTGTGCATCAACGCGCCGGGTCGTGGGCAGGTTATGATCAGGCACCGCAAGGGTAAGCTCGGGACGACGCACCTTGCGGCCCGCAAGACGAAGCCCCTCAAACGCTTGCGGACTCGTCACCTCATGAACAAGATGGCGATCGATATAGATGAGACAAGTGCCATCGTCGCGGCGATCCACGACATGGGCGTTCCAGATTTTCTCGTAAAGAGTCATAGGTCCATTCATGGCAGGTTCCCTACCCGCTCATGCAATCATTTTAAAGGAAATTGCACTTTCGGGTCAGCTAAATTTGCTGTGCCCGACAAGCCAGGCCTATCGCGCCGATATCGACGCTGTCCTCAGCGCACCGTTGGCCGCCACCTCCAGGGGGACGACAGGCTGCTCGTCCAGTTCCATCCAGTTCGTGGCGGGCAGGCCATAATAAAGATCGAACAATTCAAGCTGCGCCCGAAAAGGCTTGCTGCTCTCGCTGTTCCATAACATCGCAATGCCGGTGCGCGTCTCCGGATCGAACATCATTGTCGATCGATAGCCCGCCACTGCCCCGCTGTGCCCGACCATGCGATGCCCGGCATAGGTGAAGCTGCGCCAGCCCAGACCATAGCTGGCGTCGTGCAACGCACGGCCAATGGCCGTGCGACCATAGGGCGCGAATGTCTTCACTCTGGGGTCGTGAATTCCCTTGAGCAGCGCGGGCGGCAACACCTTGGGCGCCTCCCCCATCTGGGCCTCCATCCAGCGGGCCATGTCCACGATGTTGGAATTGACGCCGGCCGCCGCTGGTACGCGATAATAGGCGTCCGTCAGCTTGACCGGATAACCGTTCCGATAAGGCCGCGCCCAACTGCTCGCACAAGTGAGGTTGGCCAGACCGATGCTGGTGCCCGCCATGCCCAATGGTTGAAACAATCGCGCACGCGCTTCGTCCGCATAGCTATCGCCAGTCACTTTTCCGATAATTTCAGCGACAGTATCATAAGCGATATTTTGATAGCTGTGGCACGTACCCGGCGGACAAACGGTTTGCACGCTGGCAAGTTCATGCCGGATCTCCACCGGGTCGCCGCCATCCTCCAGCCGCCCATCGTAAGAGTTTTTTGCAAGCCCCAGACGATGGGACAATATGTCCGAAACGCTCACCAACCGCTCCGCACCATCGGGAAGGCGCAGGCTGGTGCCATAGGATTCAACTGCACGGTTCAGGTCAAGCTTGCCTTCCTCCGCCAGTTTCGCAGCCAGTGTCGCGGCAACGCCTTTTGACAGCGAAGCCCAACGAAACACCGTATGTTCGGTCACAGGCTGCCCGGTTTCGCGCGATGTCACTCCATAGCCGCGCACAAAGGCCAGTTTTCCGTCTTCCACAACCGCGATGGCAAGGCCGGTCATCTCCCGGTGGGTCATCAACAGGCGCAGTCGACCGTCCAATGCATCATAATCAATGGCCGATCGCCATGGTTGAGCATCAGGTATCGGAAAGGTGGCTGCCTTTGTCAGGGCGGGCCGGCTCGCATCGGCTTGGTCACCATGCTGGAGATAGAGAAAGGCGCCGCCAACAAGCAACGCAGGTAACGTCATGCCGCGCACGATGCGCAACCAGCGCCGACTTCGACCGGATGTCATATCCTGCCGTTCAGCCATTACCTCTCACCTGCGCCCGCTCCATCTTCCCATGAGCTCTTTTGGCCAAAATTGGGGCTTCAGGCAAGCGTTGTGCGACAATCAGGCTGAATAGCGCGCCGTAGTTCTGGCGGCGACTTCCTCTTTTGTGATACCGGGAGCGAGTTCGACAAGCTTGAAGGGGCTGTCATGGTCCGGCCGCTGGAAAACGGCAAGATCGGTGATGATCATGTCCACCACATTCTTGCCGGTCAGCGGCAGGGTGCACTCGGGAATGAATTTGGGATCGCCATTCTTGGATGTGTGTTCCATGACGACAATGACCTTCTTGACCCCGGCAACCAGATCCATCGCGCCGCCCATGCCCTTGACCAGCTTGCCCGGTATCATCCAGTTGGCGATGTCGCCCTTCTCGCTGATTTCCATCGCGCCCAATACGGTCAGATCGATATGCCCACCACGGATCATGGCGAAACTGTCGGCTGAACTGAAATAGCTGGTGGATGGCAGTTCGCTGATCGTCTGCTTGCCCGCGTTGATAAGGTCGGGGTCGACCTCGTCGGGATAAGGGAAGGGGCCGATGCCGAGCATGCCATTCTCGCTTTGCAACGTTACCTCAACGCCTGCGGGTATATGATTGGCCACCAGCGTCGGGATACCGATGCCCAGGTTCACGTAGAAGCCGTCCTGAAGCTCACGCGCAGCGCGGGCGGCCATTTCATCGCGGGTCCAGCCCTTGGCGATACCATCATGCGTGGTCATTATGCGGCCTCCCTCTGGCGGGTCGTGGTGAACTCAATCTTCTTGTCATAAGGCGCGCCGATGATCATGCGCTTTACATAAATACCGGGAAGATGGATGCAGTCGGGATCAAGGCTGCCCGTGGGGACGATTTCTTCCACTTCGGCAACGCAAATTTTCGCGGCGGGCGCCATCGGCTGATTGAAGTTACGCGCGGTCTTGCGGAAAACCAGATTGCCGCTTTCGTCCGCTTTCCAGCCTTTAATGATAGCAACGTCCGCGAAAATTCCGCGTTCAAGAATATAGTCCTGACCATCGAAATTCTTGACTTCCTTGCCCTCGGCAACCTTTGTGCCGACGCCGGTCTTGGTATAGAAACCCGGAATGCCCGCCCCGCCCGCGCGGCAGCGTTCGGCCAGCGTGCCTTGCGGAGAAAATTCCACCTCCAGTTCGCCGGACAGATATTGGCGTTCGAACTCCTTGTTCTCGCCGACATAGGAGCTGATCATTTTTTTCACCTGCCGCGTCCGCAGCAACTTGCCCAATCCTTCGCCATTGATGCCTGCATTGTTGGAAGCGATGGTAAGGTCCTTCACCCCCGAGGCCTGAATTGCGTCGATCAGGCGCTCGGGTATACCACACAAGCCAAAACCACCCACACACAGATGCATGCCATCGAACAGCAGGCCTTCGAGCGCCTTTTCAGCATCAGGATAAAGTTTCTTCATGCAGGAATCTCCCGGTAAGCACCATTGCGTCGCACATAGGGGGAGGAAAGTTGCAGGTCAATTTACCCTGTCATTGAATGCGCGATTATCAGGACGGAAGTGGCTTGGCCAGCAGAAATAGCCA
Organism: Rhizorhapis sp. SPR117; assembly: GCF_021742065.1. The sequence continues at coordinate 1,405 of NZ_JAKKIE010000085.1, read as the reverse complement.
GGAATATCAATCGCCGCCCATATCGGGGCCTGTCCTTTGTGCGTAAACCTGCACGAAGGCCTGTGCCACGCTATAGAGGCGATCACGCGCAGGCAAAGATAACATTTCGCAGAGAAAATCCTCAAAGGCTGCCCGATCGTGACGACCCGCAGCCGCAAGCAGGTCGAGCACCATCATTTCATCATAGCTTAGTCGGGGGCAACAAGGTGAATTGACGTAAATGGGCTCGGGCCAGACCATGCCCATCTCTCCTACCAGGTCAAGAAAGCGCGCGCTTCCCTCTTCGGACCCCAGACGGCGTGCAAGTTCAGGCCGAGGGTCCCGTTGCAGCCTGGCGAATACAACAGCGATGCGAGTAGCAGTGGCAATGCGGATCTGAGCAGCCGCAGGAGCACCCAGCTCAACTGTATTGGCGATCCGGTTTAAATCTACGAACATCCTGTTCCCTTTCACTTGATCCGGAAAAATGCGCTGCCGGACCGGGAAGGACCGGCAGCGCCCAGTATCACGTGCATTCCGGGGAGAGGGAGGAGAGAGAATGCACGTTTGCTTGACGATCCCGAAGGATCATGTATGAATCATTATTGCTAATAGTTATTAATAGCAACACAAAAAATCTCGACCTCTTCACCGCCTATGAGAGAAGGAATCAGCATGTATGACCTCGTCGACCGGTCCGTCAGCATCCTGCCAGCGGGCAGCCGCTTTTTGCTATGGGCCATGCGTGGATGGGTTTCCGCCTGCGGACGAGGCGACTGTCCGCCAGGCCAATTGGCCCCGGCCTTTATAAAATCCGGGACGATTGAGACATTGTCCCATTTCCACATCACTATGTGCCTGCTCAATTGCAACGGACGACAGATCCTGAATTTCCACTGTGTTCACCAGCCACAGATCAGCGAAAGCGAAGCGGTGCTGCTTCGGCTATGGAGCGAGATCGCGGCCGGGAATGAGCGCGCCGCATTGCCGATCATTGAACTGCTTGTGGAAATGGATGCGGCTGCATCGGTATTTTCAGCCATGCGGGCGGTTATACCGGGACTGAGCATGGCCGGACTTGACCCGGTTATCGACAGGCCGCCCCACACAGCGGACCGACACGAGGGACAACCCGAACATCGCCGCACGCATCGCTTCTGATCCACCTTTCCAATGAAGGTCCGGCAACGAAAATCCGACTTGTCCTGCGGCGGGACATTCGGGCACTCAAGAGGAACGGGTCTTCACGGTTAAGCCCGCAGTTACTATGACTAGGCTCCATGAAGCCCAGCAAACGAGATATTCAGAAAGCCGAGCGTCGGGCAGCAATATTGGAGGTCGCGCGCCAGTCTTTATGGGATGGCCCGCCCCTTTTCCCCGGCATCGGTTATGATGTTGGTGCTTAAGAAGGAAAGGAGCGGACCGA
>NZ_JAKKIE010000084.1 GCF_021742065.1 Rhizorhapis sp. SPR117 | reverse complement strand
TGCCTGCCGACCTAGCATTGTTCATCTCCTCAAAGAGGCGTGAATCAATGAGGTGGATTACAGTTCCGGGTGACTAGTTCATTCGCCGATCTTCGCGGCCGCCGCAATTTCCTCCTGTTGTGATGACCCTGTGTCCCTTCGAGCGATGCTGGGTCCGCTGCTTACGAAATCGGCGCTAGCGATGGGCTATCCAGGGTTCGATTACGGAAACGTGGAGCGTACAAAAGAATATTCCCTCGCGGCAAATGCGCATCGAATAAGATCGCCCCTCCTGATTCAGACATCTGATCGCGAATACTTGTACGCTCTGGAAAGCGAACAGGCATTGCGTGCTAACGGTAAGCCCGTCGCTCTCTACGTATTTCCCGACGAGTATCATATTTTCTGGCAGCCTGCGCACCGGTTGGCTGCCTATGATCGAAGCATAGCGTGGTTCAATTTCTGGATGCTCGACAAATCATCAGGACCAGCCTCAATGATAACGGACATCGGATCTTGGCGGTCATTACAGGAAGCGTCGACATCGCTTAAGATTGGAACTAATGAAGCAGCAGGCCTTGTTCCGTCCAGAAACGGCACCAACTCTCAACGTCAACCAGTTCCAAGATTCGCAGAAAGTCCAAGCCCCTAGACGGCCCCTCGCTTTTGCAGCACCGAGCAACGGCATCGCGGTCGAGTAGGTTCCGGTCAGCGAGCAATCCATTGGCGAGATAGTCACCGAGGCTTTTCCTATGCGCTTCAAAGAAGCGACTATGCAAAGCTACTGGTGTTCCCTTTGTCGTGCGAGATACCAAGCTGGCAGGGAGGAGGTCGGAACAGGCTTTGCGCGCGATGAATCTGTCAAGGTCATTCTCGAACCACATCCATGTCGGAACAGATATTGCTCGCTCTACGATGGGCGAAGTCAGAAGTGGCGATACGCTCGTTACGTTGTCTGCTTGGGCGAAGCGTTCAAGATGATTATGCGCGACGACAAGCGATGCGACGTGGGCAGCCTTACCGGGCATGGTCGCCTCGGCTCGCATCAGCCAGGGATGTAGAATCGCGGGCCGCTCGATCTCCCGCAAAGTCGCGCCGAGCATGCTGCTATTGCGTGGCCACCGATAGCCGGTCGAGCCCGATAAAGCTCGTGCAACCCCCCTTAGCGCCGCGCTCCAAATCTGTGAGTATGATGCACCTGTCAAATTGGCGAGGGAACGAGATACACGCCCCGCCAATTTCAAGCTGCGCCCATGGAGTATCGCATCAGAAAGGGGGCGGGCTGACCGTAAAGAGCAAAATACGTTGTCGCCACCGTAGCCGTTAAAGATCATGCATGACTCTTCTTTGCACGCCAGTTTCCGTAGCGTCGAATCTACTCCCATCGCTAGGCCTCGATTTGTAGGCCGAGGCAGGAATGCGCGCATCGTCAAGCACGTTTCCAACTCTGGTGCGACGTAGGGAAGTACAAGCAACTCACATTTTAAATGCTCGGCGAGCCCTTGGGCGTAACGCCGTTCGTCCCCATACGGATCATCGGTGTAGAATGTCACAAGTGTTGTCTTTGTGCAATCTCGAGAAGTAAGTGCAGCGATGATGGATGAATCCAGGCCCCCAGATACTGTTACAAGAGATTGTTTTGACACAGAGGACAGGCCTCTGTGAACCGTCTCCAGAGCACCTCTTAATTCGCGTGTGGCATCCTCATAGGTCATCTTAACGTCGACCACGATGTCCCAAGGAGACCAGACCGTACCGATGCTTATTCCGTTCCGTGTGATGGTTGCCTGCTCCCCAGGCAATAACTCTGTAACCCCGCGCAAGGCAGTCGCGGCATGAAAGTTTCCCGGGAACAGAAGCGTTTCTCCGAGGACTGCCCAGTCGATGGCTGGTGTCAGGAACCCTCCCTTGACCAACAGGTCTACGTCTGACGAGAAGACAAACGCTCCGTCCGCCTCCATGAAGTAGCAAGGCTGGAGACCGGACGGGTCGCGGACGACGCTAACCCTACCGTCTACATGTCTTTTGATTGAAACAAATGAACCCCAGCGTTCACGAAGAATTTCCGCATGCTTGTCACACTTACGAATTTCGCTAACTGAACGCTGATCGCCGGACGGCGAGAAGCTCAAACCTATTGTGTAAATGTCGCCGTCGACAGAATGCTGGGACTTCGGGATATCATTACAATACAATGTAGCTTGTTTGAAAGCGAACGCAAGTTTCAGGCCCGCACTTTGGAATGGTAGCGCAGAATGTTGTCTTGGCTCATTATTGTCAATTGCTACTCGGCAGATGAAGCGGCTCACGACGCTATACGCCCAGGATTGGTGTGAAGGTTGTTACCTTGTCAAGTTCGTCGTTCAGGACGCAGTGGTCGCGTTGGAGCCAGCAATGGGCTAGAAACGGCGTGGAGCGCACGCCCACGACGACAGTGCATCTGATACGGGCAATTCCAAGATGCCACGCAGCCGCAAGGGACTTTTCCACGCAGCGGTCATGTCGTCCGGCGAATAGGGCTGCCTTTCGGTGTGCCGCTATTAGGAGCGCGGTTCGAGCCCCGTCATTCGACAGGTATGCTTCATCACGTCTTACCCAACGCAGGGTTAAGGGGACTGCCCTGATGCCGAATTGCTTCAATGCTATACGTGCTGCCAATTGCAGCACCAATGCAACAGCAATTGAGAGCCCGCTTGGTCTTAATTGGGCTGCTTCACCAAGTGTCGTTCGAGCTGGCTGCGGGCTGGGCTGGCAAAGCGTGGAGCGTGGAGAGTGCAAATCAATGCCAAGACGAGAGAGCGACCGGAGGGCAGCCTCGTCGACCGGACTCAGGAAACCTTCTTCGCATAGACGAGAGAACGCCTGCTCAGCGGTATGTGGCAGTGAAAAATATCGATTGCCCGCCACGTCGAGGAGAATTGTTCGGCCGCCCGTCCGCGTGAAATATATCTGAGGGTGAATGGCCATATTGCGCCTATCACGAACGGGCGCGCGCAAGCGCGCGCCCGAGGCGATCATTCCGGATCGAGGCCGGGACCGAAGGCCAGACCAGTCAGTTCATCCGGTTGGCCCATCGATTGTAGTCCCTTGGTTTCCTCGGTGACAGCACCGAGATCGATGAGGTCGTCGTCCAGTTCATTCTCGCGGCTCATGGTGTCCTCCATTCGCATTGGGTACTGCGGTGTGCAGCACGCCAGATCCTATCCGCGCGGAGGTTGATCACCGATCTGATAAGCTATCATTGACGACACGAGTTGTGACGCAGTCATGGCGGGCGGTGATAGTAAACCGGTCGAATGTGTCGTTTCTGGCACGAATTCAGTCGGATCGGCCGCCGTGAACCGTGCCGCCGACCGCGGCGACCAGGTCTGTTACGCGACGGAGGCGGCGCCTGTGGTAGGCCCATATGGCTGTCATCAGGTCCGAGGTTCTACCGGTCACGGTCAAGGCTTGGACCGCCCCGAGCTCATCGGCCACGCCGCCGAGTACTAAAGGCTCTCTGAGTCTCACCACATGAAGGCGCTCACCAGCGGCAAGGATTGCACTGCGATGTTGTGCGTTTGGTGAATGACCCGCAATATGCGAGAAGAGGTTCGCCGCAGCGGCCGCGATAGCCGCTGCTGCGATCAGGTTGGTCAGGCTTTCGAACTCTTCGCGGGGTCGTTCTGGTGCGGCGCGTTTCCCGACATGGAGAGCATTGCGGAGAAGCTGGCCATGCCAAAAGTAGAGATCGCGAAGGCCGTCTTCCGTGATGTCGGGGACATCAAAGCCGCCTCCCGGATGAAGCTTCAGCAGCTTCTCGCCGACAAGGCAGTACGCTGCACTGCGAACAGGGCTGATGCTCACACCATATTCTACGGCGAGAGCGCGTTCTACGAGCCGAGTGCGTGGAGGAAAGCGGCCCCCGATGATGTCCGCCTTCAATTGCTCATAGATACGCGTGGTCGTTACCGGATCGGAGGACATGGATCGCGCTTCACGGATAGGCCGAAGCGCGGAATACGGTCGCTCGTGCAAGGAGATCGAGCCAAGACCAGGGATGGCACCCGTTACGGACGGCCCGCGTTTTCGTTCGATCGAAGCGGCGGATTTGTGAGAACGAACGCCGTTGGAGGATGACAGGCTGCCGTCCTGGAGTTCGAAGAGGCCGACTGAGCTGCGCGTTGCCGTAGCGCGGAATTTCGCCATTCGCCAATCGCACGCCAACTCTCCTTACAGGTGCAGCGGCTCCGAATGTCGAATGATCGGTTCAACTCATTGTCCGGTCAAAAAGAATTAGTCTCGCATGCGATAGTATTCTCAGGGCTTCGCTCGGTTGCCCTGAGCTCCCAGATACGACTAGCTATCGAACGCTTCGGCATTAAGCAGCGGCATGAGCCCCCGTTCGGCCGCGACGACACGCGCTTGGGTGAGGGGCTTTTAGGTGGCGACCCGCGCGCCCGCTAACTCAGCTGTGTGCCAAGCCTGTCGTCGGACAGGACGAGAACACCACCCCGCTCCAACACGATTTCAAGCGTTCGCAATTTCCAGCCTGACGATGTAGCTCCGAACCTGCGCACTACCTCATTGCTTGCGCGTGTAGCGAATGATGTCCCGCAAATCCGCTTCCGCCGCCCTTGTCAGGATGTGGCTGGCGGTCAAGCGCGGCTGTCCTCGTCCAACTCTTCCTCAACGATTGCACCAATGCTCCGGGGCGATACGTCGCCCGCCAAGCCCTCCGCGATCCGCCGGCCCAACAGGGTTTTCAGCTCCTGCCATGGCTGATCTTCCCCCGCACCGGCCGGAAACAGCCGCTCGATCGCATATTGCCTGATCGTCTTGCCGTGGAGGGCGGCCAAAGCCTTCAGGGTCTGATGCTGCCGATCTGTAATGTCGATGGTCAACCGACTCATGATTGCCTCACACATAGGAACGGACTCACATTAGCACAAATGTGGGTCCGTTCTTATGCAGCGCTAATGCAGCCCGAAATCGCTCTCATGCCGTCTCGATGTCCGTATGGGGGAAGTCATCGCCCTTGTAGAGCAGCGCGACGCGGGCCTGTCTTGCACAGGCATAGGCAAAGCAATCGCCGAAGTTCAGATTGGCGGGATGGCGCGATTTCCCGAACCGGTCGTAGGCCTCGATCGCGATCGCGCGCGCCTCCGGCGAGACCGCCACGACCACGATGTCGGCTAGGCGCAAGAACTGTTCGACCGCATCATGCGCGTCGCGCACCTCGAGTCCGAGATTGCGGGCGACCGCGATCACGGACTCCCAGATCGCAAGCGGAGAGGTGAGGCGCTCCTGGGCCTTCTGCAGCCTCGCCAGGAGCTCATGGCCGTCATTTTCGTCGCACAGGATCGCGGTGAGCGCAGAGGCATCGACGAACATCAGCTCTCCCCGTAGAGGCTGTCGATGAAGGCCTTGTCGCTCTTGATCGTTTTCCGCGGATTCCCGCGCGCGCGAAGGGCACGGGCAAATTCGAGGCCCCGCTCCACAAGGGACGGGACCGCCTCTTCACGCTCCAGCTCATGCTGAAGCGCGCTGCGAACCGCTTCCTTCTTGCTGATCCGCCGTAGCATCGCCAGCCGTTCTGCCATGCGCGCGACCTCGGCATCCTTCACATAGAGCGCCATCGCATATCCTCCTTGGATATTGGATATATAGAAGTGGCTATCAAGTCACAAGTTCGAGGTTGGCACTTGCCTGCCGAGGCCGCCGAGGCGTCAGCTCACTCGTTCGCCCAAAGCGAACCGAGCGAATCCATGAGTTCGTCAAACGAAGACCGCATCTCCGGCGTCAACCTGACGTTTATCCGCCGGTTGTCCATCGGATCGAGCATCCGTTCGACCACGCCCAGCCTGGCCAGGCGCCTGGACTGCCGATGCGGGTTGGCAGGTGGGGCCCCCGGCGCCAGACAGGTCTGGTAGACCAGGCGTCCCTCGAATTCGGCGAGATAGATATCGAGCAAAATGTCCCAGAGCGGATTCGACACGAAGATCTTGTCGATCAGCCGTCCGGCGATTTCCCGCTCCGCGATCAGAAGCCGGCACACCCGGGCGCGTCGCTCTGCCGCCAAGCTGGTTTCTCTATCGACGGTGGGAAGGCAGGCCTGCGCGCCGCAGTTCACTTGCCCGCACTCGCAATCTGGGCACCGGTCGCGGTGACGTTGGCCTCCCGCGGGGCGGGGATCGGCATTTTCTGCCCGAGGAGAGGAGGGACGAACGCTCCGGTTGCGTGGACCTTGGTCGGGAGCCTGGCTCGCGTGCGTTGCTGAGCCGGTTCGGTAGCCCGCCTCCCGCTCAGCGGCGCAGCCAACCGGTCCTCGCCAGGCCGCAGGCGCCCCAGACCGGGAGCGGCAGGTAACGACGATAGCATCTCCTCCTCCTCAGTCCGAAGGCTCGCCCGACAGGGCCAGCGAACGAGACCTTGCGCCCGCTCGGCGATGCGCCGGCACGATCGTGTTGCAGCAAGACCGCCCGATCCGAGCGTGACAATAGCATGACAAGCCAGCAAGTTCCGCCGTTTCCTTCGGAAATCGTTGCCAGAATGGGAGCATGTGCGGCCAACCCTTGATCAGCCGGACCGTGGCCAGTGTATTCGGTCTTCTCTCTCTCTTTGGCCGCTGGCTGAGCTTCGGCTCCATTCCCACCGACGCTCGGCAACTCGTTGGCCACGCGCGTGCGTCAAGCACCGGACCGATGCACTGCGAAAGGAAGGAAAGAGGGTGGGGAACTGGCGGCGCCAGGTGGCCTGAATGGTCCGGCCTCCGCCGCCAGGAGTAACACCATGAATTATCCGATCGTCTACGTACCGGCGCGAAACTGCGTCGTCTCCCCGCTCAACGTGCGAACCCAGAGCGATCCCGAAGCCGATGCCGAGCTGGAGGCGCTCATCGGCGAGACCGGCTACGTCATCCAGAACCTCATCGGCGTGGCCGTGAAGCGTAAAAAGGACAGCTACAGCATCTTCGGCGGCGGCCGGCGTCTCACCCGCGTCCTCAGCCTCATCGAGAAGGGCAAGCTCCACGAGGACTTCGAGGTTCCTGTCATGGTGTTGCCCAACACCAAGGATGCGATCACGCTCAGCCTGGCGGAAAACCAGAAGCTGCCCACCAGTCCCGCCGACGAGTGCATGGCGTACAAGAACATGATCGAGAAGGAGGGCAAGACGCCGGCACAGGTCGCCGCTCGATTCCACAAGTCGGAGCGTTTCGTCCTCGGTCGCGTGCGGCTCGCCGACCTTGCCGAGGTCGTCTTCGAGGCGCTCCGCAAGGGCGAGATCACGCTCGAGATCGCCATGGCCTATGGCAGCAATCCCGACGTCACCCGGCAGGCCGCCGTCTTCGAGGAGATGAGCCAAGGCTATTACAGCACAAATGCGAGCGAGATCAGGCGCCGGCTCGCCCAGGGCACCTATCTGGGCGGCGATCCCAAGGCCCTGCTCGTCGGTCGCGAGGCCTATGTCGCGGCCGGAGGCCGGATCGATCCCGACCTCTTTTCCAACGAGGCGACGGAACGCTGGATCGATGGCGACCTCGTCGATCGGCTTGCCAACGAGAAGCTCGCCGAGGCTGCCGAAGCCATTCGCGAGCGCGAAGGTTTCGCCGAGATCCGCGTTCTGCCGACCACCCATGTCACCTATCAGGAGACCTATGATCTTCGGCCGGTCCGCGCCGAACTGCCGCCGCTCGCACCGGAGCAGGAGGCACGCTGCGAGGAAATCCAGGCCGAGCTCGAAACGATCGAGGAGCGGGCATCGGACGAGGATGGCGAGGGCTATACCGAGGACGACGAGGCCCGAACCCGCGAGCTCGAAGCCGAATATCAGGCCATCGTGGAGCGGACCCCGGTCCTGACCGACGAGCAGAAAGCGACCGCACTCGCCTATGTCGTCATCGGCAGGGACGGCCAGCCGCGGATCCACGAGCAGCTCTATGTCGCGCCGGCAGCCGTGGACGACGAGGAAAGCGAGCCGTCCGAGGTGGACGGCGAGGACGAGACGGTCGAGGATCAGGCGTCGGGCAAGCCCGTCATCAGCCAGCGGCTGGCCGACGAGCTCGCGACCATGAAGGCGGAACTGTTGCGCCTCCATGTCGCCAGCGATCCCCGGTTCGCTCTCGATCTCGGCACCTTCTACATGGCCGACAAGGCGCGCCAGCGCTATGGCGGCGGGGATCTCGCGACCGAGCTCCGCTCGGACGAGGCTCCCTCGCGCGTCATCGGCTTCCAGAGCGACACGCAGGCGGCCGAGGAATGGGCCAAGCTCGATGCCGCCCTCGATCGCAGCTGGACCGACCATGTCGATGTCCGCGATCGCTACGACGCCTTCTGCGCCCTGCCCGAGGAGGCGCGTGCCGCCTGGCTCGGTTGGGCGATCGCGCGAACCATCCATGCCGTTCCCGCCGGCAAGACGGGCAGCGCGTTCATCGACCATCTCGGTCAGAAGCTGGAGATCGACGTGGCGAGCTGGTGGCGGCCGACGGCGAAGAACTATTTCGACCGCATCAGCAAGGCGTCGATCCTCGCGCAGTTCGAGGATGTCGGCGGCGCCGAACTCCGGCAGCGTTATGGTGCCTCCAAGAAGCACGATCTGGCCGCCTCCGCCGAAAGGCTCTTCGCCGGGGACATGCACATCGGTGCGGACGACAAGGCCCGCGCTTTGGCTTGGGTACCCGAGGCGATGCGCTTCGAGACGATCGCACCCCAGGCGGCCAACGAGGCCGAGCCTTCGGACGACGGCCTGGCCGACGTGACGGTTTGCGAGGCCGAACCGCAGGACGACGCGCCGATCGCCGACGCCGCCTGACTGCCCGGCAGTAAGACTTCAGGGGCCGTGGCTTCCAGCTGCGGCCCCATTTTTCATGCTGTCTCCGTTCCTGGGAGGAGAGGGGGAAGGTGACGGGTGGCGGGGCTGCGGAGCCCCAAAAATCAAGGAGCCCCCAATGAACCTTCCTCTCCTTCGGCTGGTGGAGTCGGCCGACGACACCCGGGACAAGGCCGCTCGCCTCTTCGGTGTCGCCCGTTTGCTCGCGGACGGCCTCGCGCGCGGCGAGGTCCCCACCAGGCAAAGCCTCAAGCGTCGAATGACCGAGGCCTTCGACAGCTCGGACGCGACCGGCGCCTGGTCGATGCGCGACGCCTATGATGCGCTCGAAGCGGCCCAGGCGCTCTACCTTGGTCGGGCGGACTGTCCGCTTCGCAACGCCTCCGATCCCGCCGCGACATTTGCTGCCATGCGCCAGCTCCAGGAGAGGCTGCCGACGCAAACCTACCGCAGCGAGCACCAGGTGGCGATGCAGCAGTTCAGCACGCCGCTGGCTCTCGCATGGCTTGCCGCGCTCGCCGCTCGGTTGCGGGCCGGCGATCACGTCCTCGAACCTTCCGCCGGCACGGGCATGCTTGCCGCCCACGCAGCGTCCGACACGATCGCGCTGACGCTCAACGAGCGCGACCCCCAACGCGCACGCCTCCTTTCGCTCGCGCTCGATCGACCGGTCGCCGAGCATGATGCCGAGTTCATCCATGACCGCCTCCCGGCTGGTGTCGAACCGAGCATCGTCCTGATCAACCCGCCCTTCAGCCGTAGCGAGGGCAGGGGCCGAGATCGCCACGCGGGGGCGCGACACCTCCGCTCCGCTCTCCTGCGCCTCGCCGCGGGGGGTCGCTGCGTCGCCATCATGTCGCCGGCTTTCGCCGCGGACGGCAGCGACGCCGGCGGTTACAACGCCGTTGCCGAGCTCGTGCCACCCCGCGTCGAGATCACCATTCTCGGCCATCCTTATGCCAAGCACGGAACGGGTATCGCGGTCCGCCTTCTTGTCTTTGACAAAGGATGGACCGGAACGCCCGATCGTCGCACGGTCGACAGTCTCGACGCCGCGTTCGAGGCAGTGTTGGTCGTTCCGCCGCGGCTGGATCCGTCGACCCCGCCGATACCGCCAGCACAAGCCGCATACAGGCGGCCCGCTCCGCGCATCGCCAACGCGGCGGGTTCGCTCTTCGAAAACCTGTCACGCCCCCGGATCGTCGTCCCCGCCCGGATCGCCGCCAAGGGGGATGAGGCGAGGCCCCTGGCTTACGCCATCCGCGACACGCCGAGACCGGCTGGTGATCCCGTCGGCATCTATGCGCCCTGGCGCCTCGCCCGGATCGACATCGATGATGCCAAGACCCATCCGGACGAACTGGTCGAATCCATCGCCATGGCCTCGGTCCTGCCGCCGGCGCCCCGCCATCGTCCGACGCTGCAGCATCGCGCGTCCTCAAGTCTCTCGGACGCGCAGCTCGAGACGATCATCCATGCCGGCGAGGCATTTTCGCGCGATCTGCCTGGCACGTTCGTTCCGAACCAGGCCGGCGATCAGCTGAACGAGGATCCTGCCGGGAACACCTATCGCACCGGCTATTTCGTCGGCGACGGGACCGGCGTCGGCAAGGGTCGCGAGGGCGCCGCGATCATTCTCGACCAGTGGAATCAGGGCAACCGCCGCGCCATCTGGATCTCAAAAAGCGCGAGCCTCCTCGAGGACGCCCGTCGTGACTGGAGCGATCTGGGCGGTCTTCCCATCGATATCCAGCCGCTCGACGCCTTTCCGCTCGGCCAATCGATCGAGATGCCGAGCGGCATCCTTTTTCTTACTTATGCGACCCTTCGATCGGCGCGCCACGACCAGGCCTCGCGGCTCCAGCAGATCCTCGAATGGACCGGTCCCCGTTTCGAAGGCGTTATCCTGTTCGACGAATCCCACGCCATGGGCAATGCCGCCGGAACCGAAACCGAGTTCGGCAACGCCAAGGGATCGGAACAAGGGCTCGCAGGCGTCCGGCTGCAGAACGCGCTGCCACGCGCCCGGATCGTCTATGAATCCGCGACCGGCGCCACCAAGCCCGACAACCTCAGCTACGCCTCGCGTCTGGGGCTGTGGGGGCCGGGCACGGCCTTCCAGGACCGCGGCGCCTTCATGGCGGCCATGGAGGACGGTGGCATTGCCGCCATGGAGATCGTCGCCCGCGATCTCAAGGCGATGGGTCTCTACACCGCACGCGCGCTCAGCTTCGCGGGCGTCGAATATGACCCGCTCGAACACAAGCTCACTCTCGATCAGATCGACATCTACGATGCCTATGCCGATGCCTGGGCCATTTTATGCGCAGCTGCGCATAAGATGCCTTATCGCGAGGTCGCGATAATGTGAAGGAACGCGGCGCAGGCCCGCAAAGCCGCGGAACACCCCGCCACGTCCTTC
>NZ_JAKKIE010000083.1 GCF_021742065.1 Rhizorhapis sp. SPR117 | reverse complement strand
GGAGGTGGTTCAAACATGGGTCAGTTCTCGACGGAAATTTATATCCCTCCCGGGTCAACTCTCAGCGGTAATCAACACCTCGTAGCGATTGTTGGGTTCTCGATGGTTCTTCCGCTTGAAGAACTTGAGCTCGATCGCGCATCGCCACTGTCGACCGTCATCGTCATTGAGCCGGAACCACACATCGATGCGGCCGCGCTTGCCGCCGGCGCCGCGTAGAGGCTTTTCCAGCTCAACCGAGAAGGTCTCGCGCTCGCTGGTGATTTCGAGATCGGCAGCAGTGGCGATGATCCTGCCAAGGTGGAGTTGCAAGGTCGCTTCGCTTTCACACTGCACCCGACCGCCCGCTATCTGGCGGAAGAGGGTCGGAACCGACAGATTCACGATGGTGCGCAGGCGTTGAACGGACATAGCCTCGTCGATACTCCAGGTTGGCAAAATGTTGAGTCAGCTATTCCCGTATGTTGTTCGTCGAGCAAGATGTTCTATAAAGGTTCCGCTATCGAGGGAGGACGTTGTTGGCCGAGATTCTTTTGAATGAGCAGGCAATCGCGCCCGGCGAACCCTATTTCGCGGTCTACGTGGACCGTCCTACAGGTGCTGGGCAATCGATCGTCGCCGAACTTGAAATGAACCTGGTTGGTCCGGTCACAGCGCAGATGGCGAAGCCACGCAGGCTCAGCGGCTTCGAGCTCCCCGCCCTCGAGTTGATGCATAAGGCAAAACAGCGAGCGGCCGAGCAAGGTGTGATGAAGATCCTGCTGGTTGATCCGCAGGGGCTTTTAAGTTTGGCGCGGATCAACCGCTATGATCACGGTTAAACCAATGCGTCGCCACGGTGAGGCTGGGGAGCCGCCGGGCCGTGCGTCGCGGGACTGACCTGCAGCGAACCATCCGGATCGCCGATTTCGAGCTACCGCGCGGCGCGGTGCCGATCGAGACCCTTATGGCGATGCCCCGCGAAAGCTGGGAGCACCTGCGTACCCAGATCAACATTCGGCGTCAGGAGGCTCCGAATACGGCATTGGCGCGGTGTCGACTTTGCGAAGGCGGCGTGTTCATCCGTGCGCAGGCGGTGGATGGGGATCATGTTCCGTTTTACGCCCATTTTCCCGATAGTCCGCCGACTTGCCCTTGGTACGATGGCGGCACCCTCACGCCGGACGACGCGCGTGCCGCGCAATATCAAGGCAACCAGGAATCGGCGCTTCATCGCCAGCTCTGTCAGGTTATCGAAGCGGTGGCGAAGGCTGATCCACGATGCAAAGCGGCAGCGATCGATACCTACCTGCGTCCTGCCATCCATACTCGTGGCCGCTTTCCAGACATTTTCCTCGATATGGGCGACTTGGGTCGCTTTGCGCTCGAAGTGCAGCTTTCCAAGCCGTTCGCACCCGAGATCGCAGCCCGGCATTTGCACTATGAGCGCGAGGGCGTGCGGCTGATCTGGATTTTTCGGCGCCTCGACGAGCCGTTGCCGCAAGGATTCCATGATGTCATCACGATGCAGCGCGGGAATGCCTTCATCTTCGATGACGACGCGCAGGCCGCGTCCGTCGCGCGCGGTACGCTCGTCATCAAATGCCTTCTCGAAGATGGCAAGGGCAGCAACCTAAAGCCGAGGCTCGTCGGTCTCGACGATCTACAGACCAGTTCGGGTAGGTCAGTTTTCCTCGAAGATCGACGCAGCGAACGGCTGGCGACCTACTGCCGTGAGGTTCGCAATCGCTGGTGGAAGGCGTTCCAGCAGGCGCAACGCGATAAGCCTGCCTCGCCGTTTTATAGCGAGAGCTTTGCCCCCGCATGGGCCTCGGTCCGCGCGCACGTTCCGGACCTATCGGCGTGGAAAGATGCGTATTGGGCTACCCATGCGGATAAGGGCCAGGCGCATCTCGCCAGCCTGTTCGCGATACTCTGTTCGATCGCGCATAGCGCCGCTCAGGACTCCGACGTCGTTTATATCACCCGCCATTCCGGGGACGGCGCTCTCCTGGCGATGCTGAATAGCAAGGTCGGCTCAGCAGCCTTTGCGCCCTATGCAGATATGATCCTGCAGTTTCTGGGCGTAACCCGCGCGGCTGCCCTTGGCGAACGCGCATCGCTTCAGAAAATCGTCCGCAACGCACGGGAGACGCATGATCAAGTCACGATCGATCACCCCGTGTGGAAGGCTGTCGTTCGGCTTTTCCCCGAAGCGCTTGATGGTGTGGTACGCGCAGAATTGATCGACTTGGCGCAACTGCCACGCTGGGCGGATCCTAGCTCTGGCCCTCAGGAGCTCGGATGAGAGGCCGGTGTTGGCGGCGGATCGGAGTGCGGATTGCAGAGCTTTTCGCGCGATGAAGCGCGTTGCATTTCGGTCGTTCGACGGTATTTTTATCGCCACCCCGAGGTGAATGAATCGGGTCAGACAGTCTCAAAGTCTGTCCGATAGAAGACGATACATCGCGAAGAATGCATGTCGCGAACGGTGGCCGATTTATCCTGAAATTTCCGAAGCGTAGCTTTTTGCCAGATTCCCTGACGGTAGTTTTTCTGCGAAAATATTTTTTATGGTTCTAAATCAAATAGATGGGTTAGGCCCGAATAATCGAGTGGGAATGATTTTTAGGCTGTGACGCACAGATTCTGCTGATGGGCTCATCAAGCACTATTGCAGCGGTTCCTCATTCTCCGCCAATATCCTCATTGCCGCCCCGTCTGGATCGTCGAGCTGGCCAGTGCGCAGCGCCCAGAAAAAGGCGGCGAGTCCTGCAAGACCCATGAGCAAGGCAATGGGGATCAGGAGCGCCATGATGCTCATCGCGCGGCGTTCCTCAGGCGCAGGGCATTGCCGATGACGATCAGCGACGACCCGGACATGGCAAGCGCGGCGATCAATGGAGTGACAACACCCATGATCGCAAGCGGCACTGCAATGATATTATAGCCGATAGCGAGTGCGAAATTCTGGCGTACAATCCGCATGGTGCGGCGTGCAACCGCGACCGCGACGGCGACGGGAGCAAGGCTGTCACCCAGAAACACTGCGTCGGCGGCGTTCTGGCTGGCATCGCTGGCTGAAGCGGGGGCAAGCGAGACATGACCGGCAGCCAGCGCCGGGCCGTCGTTCATGCCATCACCCACCATCAAAACCTTTGCGCCATTGGCTGACAAGCGGCGAATGAGCGCCAACTTGTCCTGTGGGTGCATGGCGCCCTGCGCACAAAGGCCGGTCGCGGTCGCAATCGGTTTCAGCGCGGCAATACGGTCCCCGCTGGCGATGATGCCGGGAAGGCCCATTTTCTTTAATCGCTGCACCGTCTTAGCGGCGTCCGGGCGGAGCGCATCGTTGAACAGCAAGGGCCGGGTCAGGCACGTTCCACGGTTATAGCAGGTGGCAAGATTATCATGCAGCAAGGCATTCTCCGGGCGCACAAGGGCGACGTCCTCATTTCCAAACCGGGCTGAAATGCCATGGCCAGGCTGTTCGTTCATGTCGGTGAGCGGCGCAGCGGTAATGCCTTCCCGTTGCAGCGTGAGGCGCAGGGCATTGCTGAGTGGATGGCGGCTGGCCGAGGCAAGGGCGAGGATGATCGCCTTGTCTTCGTCGGAGAAAGCATGAAGGTTGACTGGCTCGGGCCGTCCCAGAGTCAGGGTGCCGGTTTTGTCGAAAACCACTTGATTGGCATCGGACAGGCGTTCGAGCGCCGCCCCGTCCTTGATAAGCACACCGCGCCGCATCAACGCGCCCGCTGCCACGATCTGCGCTACCGGAACCGCGAGGCCAAGAGCGCAGGGGCAGGTAATGATCAGGACGGCAGCCGCAATCAGCAGCGCATGATGCCAGCCCGCACCCGCGAGTATCCATCCAGCGAAAGACAGCACGGCAAGGCTGTGAACAGCCGGCGCATAGAGCCGTGCCGCACGGTCGGCGATGCGGACATATCGCGATTTGGACTGGGTCGCCTCCTCCATCAGCCGGGCAATGTCCGCGATTGCAGTATCTTGCCCGGCGGCAGTGACGCGCACTGTGACCGGAGCATCGAGATTGAGCGTTCCCGCATGGATTTGCGTTCCCGGTCCAGCGGTCTGTGGAGCGCTCTCCCCGGTCAGCAGCGAGAGGTCGAACGTGGTGCTGCCAGTAACGATGATGCCGTCAGCCGCCAGCCTTTCGCCCGCGGCAACCAGCATCTCCATGCCCGGCTCCAACCTGGCGGCGTCGGTCCAGCGTGTGCCATCAACCGTCTTCACCAGCGCACCGGGCGCCGTCTGTTTCAAAAGCGCGGTCACGCCATCGCGCGCCCGGTCGCGCATCACGCTATCCAGCCATCGGCCCGCCAGCAGGAAAAACAGCAACATGACCGCGCCGTCAAACCAGGCGTGCGGCCCACCGGTCGCCGTTTCATACAGGCTGATCCCGGTGGTCAGCAGCACGCCGATCGAAATCGGCACGTCCATATTGGTGCGGCGGTTCCTGAGCGCAGATACGGCCGAGGCAAAGAAAGGGCGGCCCGCATAGGCAATTGCGGGCAGAGCGATCAATGCGGAAAGCCAGTGGAACAGGTCGCGTATGGCGCCGTCCGCACCAGACCATACTGAGACCGACAGCAGCATGATGTTCATTGCGGCAAAACCCGCCACCGCCAGATATTTGAGCAGCGTGCGGCTTTCCTCCCCATCCTTTGCGGCGCCTGTGGCATTGATCGGTTCAGCTTCGAAGCCAAAGGAGGCGATAGCCGCCTTGAGCGCCGGCAGGTCCATTTCCGGCAGATGATCGATCTTCACGCGCTTGGCGGTGAAATTTACGCGGGCGGCGATGATGCCAGGCATGTGCGGCAAGCCGTTTTCCAGTTTGGAAATGCATCCGGCGCAACGCATGCCCGGCACCGAAAAGTCGGTTTGTGCACAAGGTGTTAGCTGGTACGGTGTGGGCGATGGCGTGTTCATCTGATATCCCTGATCAATCGTTTTTCACGGCTGCCTTCGGTCAGTGTAAAATGGACGGCCCAGCGTCCGGCAGGTAATGGTGTCAGTGAACGATACTGATCCGCGCTCACTTGCGTGAAATGCAGCGTGATATCCGGGGCGCGGCCGAGCGGGTGGCGGGCGATCGCGTCGACCGATACACCGTTCAACGCCTGCTGCCGCTCATGCAGAACGATGGTGATCCGGCGATCGTTATCCAGGCCGATTTTTTCGCTCCACCCCAGCGCCTCTTGCGCATGCGCCTCATCCAGCCAACGATTGAAATGCTGACTGGCGACATAGCTGTTGTCGACTACAGTCCCTGCAAAGGTCCCAGTCGCAAACATCGCCATGGTGACGTTGACCGCAATGACCGTGCCAAAGAAGGCAAGGAGAATCGCTGTCATGTGCCGCCCGGTAAAGGGCCGTTTCAGTTTTCCGGTCACTGGCTTCTCTCCGGTCGTTCGAAATGGGCTTCGTCACTGCTGCTTCCGCCTTCGCGGTCGAGCGCGCGGACGGTGAAGGTGAAGTCGGTCCGCTCCGGGCCTTTGGCGGGCAGGGCGACATAGAGCCGGCTTTTCGCCACGCTGTCGGCCGGCACAGTAACGCGGACAGTGCTGGCGGCTTGATCACGGCTATCGCCTTCGGTCCACAAAAGCGCACCGGGCAAGCCTGCAACCCCGATCTCCATATTGCGGGGGCGCGCCTGCATATTGCGGATGTTGATGGTGAAGTTGTTACGGATCGATCCATCGGAAAGCTGCACATAGAGCGGATTGCGGTCCTGAAGCGCGCTGATGTCGACGCGGGTGCGCGCCGCTAGCACAAACAGCATGGCAAGGCCGATCGATGACCAGATGGCGAAATATATGATGGTGCGCGGGCGGAAGAGCGTTTTGAGGACTGGCGTGGGCGTGCCGCCCGCTGCCTCGATCTTTGCGTCATCCTCGGTGCAATAGTCGATCAGGCCCCGCGGCTTGCCGATTTGCGCCATCACCTTGTCGCATGCATCGATGCAAAGTGCACAGGTGATGCAGCCGATCTGCGGCCCTTCGCGGATGTCTATGCCGGTCGGGCACACCTGAACGCATTGGGTGCAGTCGATACAGTCGCCAGTTGGCAGGCTATCGTCCGTCGCTTTTTTTATCCCGCGCGTGCGTGGTTCGCCGCGCCAGTTCTTGTAGGTGACCATCAGCGACTTTTCGTCGAGCATCGCTGTCTGGATGCGTGGCCAGGGGCACATATAAATGCACACCTGTTCCCGCATGAAACCGCCCAGAATGAAGGTCAGGGCGGTCAGCACTGCAACGGTCGCGTAGGCGACTTGATGGGCCTGGCCGGTCCAGAATTGCTGTTGCAGGGTAGGCGCATCGGCGAAATAGAATATCCATGCGCCGCCGGTCGCAAAGGCGATCAGCAGCCAGATCACATATTTGAGCGCACGGCGGGCAATTTTCACGGGTACCCATGGCCCCTTGGCAAGTCTGATCTGTGCATTGCGGTCGCCATCCAGAAAACGTTCGACATGCTGATACAGGTCAGTCCACACCGTCTGCGGACAGGCATAGCCACACCATGCGCGTCCCACCGCCGATGTCACCAGAAACAGGCCGATTCCTGCCATGATGAGCAGGCCCGCCACATAATAAAATTCATGTGGCCAGATCTCTATGGAGAACATGTAGAATCGGCGATGGGCCAGATCGACCAGCACGGCCTGATCGGGGGCATAGGGGCCGCGATCCCAGCGTATCCAGGGGGTTCCCCAATAAATAGCCAGCGTCACGGCCATGATCGCCCATTTCAGGCGGCGGAAAGGGCCATCTACAGCCTTGGGGTAAACGGCCTTCCGCTTTTCATAGAGGTGTTGCTTTGGACCGGTCAGGTCTTCAAGGCTGGACATCTGCCTCATCCTTTTGCGCCAGCTCCGGGAGCGCGGGCGCATTTTCGCCGCCACCAAGGCTGTGGACATAGGCCGCGAGCATCTTGATCGTCACCGGGTCGAGCTTTGTATTCCAGGACGGCATGACACCGAAGCGGCTGTTGGTCACGGTGGCGGCAATGGTTTGCGCATCGCCGCCATAGAGCCAGATCGCATCGATCAGGTTGGGCGCGCCGAACTGCCGATCACCCTTGCCGGCCGGACCGTGGCAGACCGCGCAGTTGTTGGCGAACACCGTCGCCCCGCGCTTTGCCGCCTGGCTTGGTTGTTCCTGGCCGCTGATGGTGCGGACATAGGCGGTGACATCGGTGATGGCCCGACCGTCAAGCAACTGGTCCCGGCCAAATGCAGGCATTTGCGAGAATCGTGTGGCATCGTCGCCCGGCTGGCGCACGCCGTGTATCAGCGTCTGCTGAATGGTGGGCAAATCACCGCCCCACAGCCAGTCGTCATCATTGAGGTTGGGATAACCTTTCGCGCCCGCCGCGCCTGATCCGTGGCATTGGACACAATAGACCTTGAACGCCGACCGGCCGCCCTCGATCGCTGCCTGCATCAGGGCTGGATGCCTGGGCAGATCGGCCGCCGGAGTCGCCGCAATGGCGCTGTGCATGGCGGCGCGTTTGTTGTCCTGCGCCTTCAGTTCCTGCGTCAATTGTCCACGGCTGGACCAGCCAAGCAAGCCCTTGGTCGCACTTTCCAGCATGGGCCAGGCGGGATAGAGGATCACATAACCCAGCGCCCAGATAATCGTCAGGTAGAAGGTCCAGACCCACCAGCGAGGCATGGGCGTGTCGAGTTCCTGAATGCCATCCCACTCATGACCTTTGAGCGCAGTGCCAGTGGGTTCGTCGATGCGCTTTTTCTCGTCAGCCATCGTTCTTGTCCTCATCGAAGATCATGTGCGCGGCTTCGTGGTGATGGTCGCGCGCGGAAGGGCGGAAGGTCCAGAAGACGAAGCTGATGAAAATCAGGCCCATGAAGACCAGGCCCCAGCTGTCAGCGAAGTGGCGCAGCGCGTCGTAACTCATCGCGGCTGCTCCTGCGGGGCGGCGGCCTCGAAATCGACGAGCGTACCGAGCATTTGCAGATAGGCGACGAGCGCATCCATCTCTGTCAGCTTCGTTGGGTCACCGTCGAAATCGCGCGCCTGCGCTTTGGGGTAGCGCGCAAGCAGCGCCGTCGTGTCAGCGTCAGGATCGGCCTGTGCAGCGAGATCGGCGTTGGCGGCCTCGATGGCTTCCCTGGTATAGGGAACGCCCACCCGCTTGAGCGCCGTCAGATGCGCCGTCATGTCGCCCGCTTTCAGTTCACGATCGGCAAGGAAGGCATATCCCGGCATGATCGATTCCGGCACCACAGCGCGGGGGTCTATAAGATGCTGCACATGCCATTCATCCGAATAGCGACCGCCGACGCGGGCAAGATCCGGGCCGGTGCGCTTGGAACCCCATTGGAAAGGGTGATCGTACATGCTTTCGGCGGCCAGACTGTAATGCCCATAGCGTTCCACCTCGTCGCGGAAGGGGCGGATCATCTGGCTGTGGCAGTTGTAGCAACCCTCGCGGATATAGATGTTGCGCCCGGCCTGTTCCAGCGGCGTATAGGGACGCACCCCGTCAACTTTTTCGATCGTGCTGTCGATCCAGAACAGCGGGGCGATTTCCACGACCCCGCCGATGCCGACGGCAATCAGGGCAAAGATGCTCAGCAGGGTGACGTTGCGTTCCAGCCTGCCGTGGTCGAACAGTTTTGTTGCCATTCTTGTCGCTCCTTATTCGGCGGGGACCGCGACAAGCGGTCTGTCGCTGACAGGGTCATAGGGGGTCTCGGTCATCGACTTTTCCTCGCGGACCTGGCCCGCAATCGTCTTCCATATGTTGATGACCATGATGACGGCTCCGGCAAGGTAGAGCAGGCCGCCTGCCGCACGGATCAGGTACATCGGGAACATGGCGCTCACGACTTCGGAAAAGGCATAGACGAGATAACCGTCGTTGCCATATTCACGCCACATGAGGCCCTGCATGACGCCTGCGACCCACATGGCGGCGGCATAGAGGACGATACCGATGGTCGCGCACCAGAAGTGCCAGTTCACCATGCGCAGGCTGTAAAGCCGTTCCCGGCCCCAAAGGCGCGGCGTCAGGTAATAAAGCGCGGCAAAGGTGATCATGCCGTTCCATCCCAGTGCGCCGCTATGCACATGGCCAATGGTCCAGTCGGTATAGTGCGACAGACTGTTCACCGCCTTGATCGACAGCATAGGCCCTTCAAAGGTGCTCATGCCGTAAAAGGCCAGCGCCATCACCATCATGCGGATGATCGGATCGGTGCGGATTTTGTCCCATGCACCGTTCAGCGTCATCAGGCCGTTGATCATCCCGCCCCAGCTCGGCATCCACAGCATGATCGAAAAGACCATGCCCAGCGTCTGCGCCCAGTCGGGCAGCGCGGTGTAGTGCAGGTGGTGCGGTCCCGCCCAGATATAGAGGAAGATCAGCGACCAGAAGTGGATGATCGACAGGCGGTAGCTGTATACCGGGCGCTCCGCCTGCTTGGGCACGAAATAGTACATCATCGCCAGGAAGCCTGCGGTCAGGAAGAAACCAACCGCATTATGGCCATACCACCATTGGGTGAGGGCATCCTGCACTCCGGCAAAGGCGCTGTAGCTCTTGGACCCGAGCAAGCTGACCGGCATCGACAGGTTGTTGACGATGTGCAGCATTGCGATCGTGAGGATGAAGCTCAAATAGAACCAGTTCGCCACATAGATATGCGGCTCCTTGCGCTTCAGTAATGTGCCGATGAAGACGGCGGCATAGGCTACCCAGACGATGGTGAGCCACAGGTCTACATACCATTCGGGTTCGGCATATTCCCGCGCTTCGGTAATACCCAGCAGATAGCCGGTCGCAGCAAGCACGATGAAAAGCTGATAGCCCCAGAAAACGAAGCGGGCGAGATTGGGGAAGGCCAGTCGCGCACGACAGGTGCGCTGCACGACATAAAAGCTGGTGGAAATCAGCGCATTTCCGCCAAAGGCAAAGATGACCGCCGAAGTGTGCAGCGGACGCAAGCGACCAAAGCTGGTATATTCAAGGCCAAGGTTCAGCGCGGGAAAGGCAAGCTGCAAGGCGATGAACAGACCGGCGGCGAAACCCGCCATGCCCCAGAAAACCGTTGCGATAACGCCCCAGCGGACAGGGTCGTCATCATATTTCCCCTGATCCGCGGGCATGCGCAGGATGCCGCGCGCCATCGCTCCATAATCGGCACGGCTCATCGTCACCCACATGACGACAAGCGCCGCCAGCGCGACGATTGTCATATGCACTGCAAAACCGCTGTCGGTGGCAAAGATGGCAGCCATGGCGGCAATCAGCGCAGCCGCCATCCAACCACCCGACTTCATTACCAGATTTTCCATATCGTCCCCGCTTCGACACGGAGTGCGGTTCCGTGCCACCATTTCCCGGCAATACCGGCCTGATCATGGGTTCATGTCAAACCGGAGTGGAGACGTCTGTAAGTGAAAATCCGTAGTCGGCCGGATTTGGCTATTTCCAGGGCAGATAGTTTGATCCGATGCGGCTGGATATCAGCTGACTGGCTTGCCTGGACGCGGCATGCAATCACCGGAGCGTGCGTGAGGAGCGGGAATTAGTCTGGGTACTGCAAGGTTGGACTTGCCGTTGCCGGTCGAAGATCAATACTCAATGACAATCTTGACGTTGCTGGCATCAACCCCGGCCAGCCCAGCGATCGCTGCTTTGGCTGCATCCACTGTTTGACACAGCGATTGCATATTTGCTGATGGTTCAGAAGACGGGTCGAACAAACCTTCGGTCGACGGCATTGCGGGGCCGGTGGCGATGCCGCCGTGCACAAGTTCATCCTCCGGCATGCCAAATGCGTTCGCGAGCAGCGATAGATTGCCACGCCGGGGAGCCGTTTTACCGGTTTCCCAAGCCCAAATGCTCGGTTTGCTGAGGCCGGTTCGAATCGACAACTCTGTCCGGCTCCATCCCAGTTCGCGTCGGACGCGACGGAGGCGTTCCGGCAGCAGTTCACGCGTGGGGATGGTTGTCGACTGCGAGACCGGGTCGAACGCCGAAGGGAGCGGGTTGCGCAATTGCGCTGCGCTGAGCGTTGCGCGAGACAGGGGTTGTTCGAAACGACAGCCAAACAGGGGTGGGCTTTGCCAAACGACGGTAGCAAGAACAGCATCTGCTTCCGGAAGCTCTATCAGGACGCTTTGGCCGATGACCAATTGGGACCCGCTTTCGATGAGAACGCCCGATGCCGACAAATTATGTACGAGCACCGTTGCGCTTTTCCCTTGATCAAGGGATCCGGACACTTCCAGTCGCACCCGCAACCGGTCCGCTCTTTGCTGTTTGTCGGCGCTGTTCGGTGGCTCATTGGTCGCATGAATTGGCATAGATGAGTACTCGCAGCCAGCGGTTTAAGGTTCGTTAACGTCCTCCCGCAGATTGCGTCATTTTAACGAGAAACAGCGCGCGCGATAGGCTGGAAAGTCTGTCCGACGATGAACTGCCCTTCCCTTGCGGCAGGTAAAGAACTTGTCTGTGCGTCTCTCTGAACCTGAAAATTAACAAATTAACAAATTAACACTTTAACGTATCAATTCAGGACATATTCCCATTTGCATATTACCAAAGAAATAGGCATTAACCATCCATCTTCGCCCATAACCGTGCATTATGGATACCGGGCACATGAGATGCAATGCAGTTTCTGATATGAAGCAGGTTTTAGGGGTATGAATCAGCTATAACGAAAGTAGTAAGTCTTTCTTAGAGCCCAACCGAAAATTATGTTGAGTGATTTCAGCGAGCTGTGATTCTCTGTGGTTTAGGAAGACTACGGAGG
>NZ_JAKKIE010000082.1 GCF_021742065.1 Rhizorhapis sp. SPR117 | reverse complement strand
AAATCATGGAAAACCGAAGGAAACCTGCGCCTCCCGCCACCACGCTCGACATAAACTGCGACTGCAAAGAATACATCATCGATTACCTCGAGCGTGCCTTCCCGACCCGGCAGATGCGCGTCTTCAAGGATGATACCGGCACGCCGCGCTCACTTCCGATGGTGAATGACGACGGGCACCCGGTCTACAATCCCGAGGCCCAGGCCGCACGCGACGCGCTGATCGAGACGCTCTGCGCCATGCCCCCGATCATGTCGGCGCTCGATGCGCTGCTCGAGCATTTCGGCCATGACAATGTCGCCGAGGTCACCGGTCGCACCAAGCGGCTCATCACCGCAAGCGACGGGCGCCAGAAGCTCGAAAGCCGCTCGGCGCGGACCAGCCAGGCGGAGGCCGCGGCCTTCATGGCCGGCAAAAAGCGGATGCTGGTCTTCTCCGACGCCGGCGGTACGGGCCGCAGCTATCATGCCTCGCTCGACGTCATGAACCAGGAACAGCGCGTCCACCTGCTCCTCGAACCCGGTTGGCGCGCCGATCGCGCGATCCAGGGGCTCGGCCGAACCCACCGAACCCATCAGGCGACAACGCCGCTGTTCCGGCCGGTGACCACCGACTGCAAGGGCGAGCTGCGCTTCACCAGCACGATCGCGCGGCGCCTCGACAGCCTCGGGGCGCTGACGCGCGGCCAGCGGCAGACGGGCGGGCAGGGGCTCTTCGAC
Organism: Rhizorhapis sp. SPR117; assembly: GCF_021742065.1. The sequence continues at coordinate 11,203 of NZ_JAKKIE010000082.1, read as the reverse complement.
CCGGCCGACAATCTCGAAAGCGAATATGCCTGCGCCGCGCTCCTCTCCTGGTTCGACCTGCTCGCGGCCGGCAAGCTCTCGAGCACCACGCTTGACGATTTCCAGCATCGCACCGGCCTGGAGCTCTGCGACAAGGATGGCGTCCTCAAGGACGAGATGCCGCCCATCCAGCGCTGGCTGAATCGCATCCTCGCCCTGCCGATCGCGCTGCAGAACAATATCTTCGACGAATTCCTGTCGCTGATCGAAACCCGCGTCTCGGCCGCGCGCGAAGCCGGCCGCCTCGATGTCGGCGTCGAGACGATCCTCGTCGACAAGGCCACGCTGATCGACGACGTGGTGCTGCGGACCGATCCCCGCACGGGCGCAACCTCGCATCTGCTCACCATCGAGATCGCGCGACGCCGCAACCCGGTCTCGCTCGAGCGCATCCTGCGGATCGCCGACGGCGATGCCAGTGCCGGCTTCATGATCAACCGCAAGTCGGGCAAGGTTGCGCTCAGGACACGGGCGCGTTCGCTCATGGAGGAAAAGGAGGGCACGCCGATCCCCCGCGTCGAGATGATGCGGCCCACGCGCAACGAATATATGCGCGAGGACGATCTCTACGAATCCTCCTGGGAGGAGGTGACGCGCGACGCCTTCACGGCAACCTGGTCGGACGAGGTGGAGGCCGCCCGGCAGACCGTCGACAGCGAGACGATCCGGCTCGCGACGGGCCTGCTTCTGCCGATCTGGTCGGCGCTGCCGAGCGATCATATGGCGGTGAACCGCATCGTCGATGGCGAAGGGCACTCCTGGCTCGGCCGTCTCGTGTTCGACGATCACGTGCCTCAGCTGTTCACCAAGCTCGGCATCGATCGTTCCGAGGCGCTGCCGGCGGACGCCGTCGCCAAGGCGGTCACGTCCGGGCGCAGCGTCGACGTCTCACATCCGTTCCCGCTCACCATCAAGCGCTCGGTCGTCAACGGCTCCCAGCGGATCGAACTCGTGGGTTGCCCGCACGACCGCTTGCCCTGGCTCAAGTCGATCGGCTGCTTCACCGAGGTGATCCAGTATCGCACGCGCATGTTCGTGCCGATGGCGACCGCGGAAGCCGTCCTCGGTCAGCTTCTCGCCTAGCGATGGAGCGGGGGGCTCGCAGTTGTAAACTCGTGTAAAATCACAAGAAATGGACGGCGCGATGTGGCGGATTGCCCGAAAATAACCTATCAGGCTCGTTGCGGGCAAATAACGATAGTGTAACAGGAAGATCATGCCGTGACGGACGTGGATTCCTCGTCTCGCGGCGAGGTACAGCCTTACATTCGCCCCGATAGCGAGATCGTTCGGGAGATGCGCGCACTAAGGGGATTCATCGACGAGGCCCGCTCCGCCCGCACCCTCGATCCGCTCTTCGGCTATCTCTATGACGCGATCGAGCGGCGAACGCCCGAGCAGGTTTGGACCGAAGCGGCATGCGGTCCGCGCTGTGCCTGGTGTTGCCACACCCGCGTCTCGGCGACAGCGCCGGAAATCCTCTTCCTCGCGCGAAATCTGCCCACCGGCGTGACGGATGGCATTCCGGCATTGGCCAGGCGGCGCCGTGAGGGCTGGGATAAACCGCTCCTGGAGAGTCTGGCGCCCTGCGCGGTCCTCGCCGATGGTCTCTGCACGGCGCATCCCAGCCGTCCGATCGTCTGCCGCACCACCATGTCGCTCGACGCGGACCAGTGCCGGCTCGCCTGCAGCCTTCCGGACGAAGCCGTCATCCCCTCTGCGCTCGCATCGGTCGCCCTGCGCGCAGCCTATGAAATCGCGCTTCAGGGAGCGCTCCTCAACGCCGGTTATTGCACCGACAGGTTCGATCTTGCGACCGCGCTTGCCGATGCGGTTTCGCATCCGGATGCGGAATCGGCGTGGCTCGCCGGCGGCGACGTCTTTCCCTCCGCGCTCCGGGTCGAACAGGACGGCTATCTCGACGAGCCGGTGAGACGCGCCCTCTACGAGGCAGCGTTTGATCCCGGCGTTAGCACGGTCTGAGCGCCGCCCCGGGGACCGCACCCAGACCTCCGGGCAGGCGCTATGCGAGCGCCTTCGTCCAGATCCTTCCCAATCGGGCGGCGAAACCGCGCGGATCGGCCGGAAGCTCACCATCGGCAATCCGCGCCTCGTCGAGAAGCAGCCGAGCCGAGTCCTCGCGCAGGTCCGCATCTGCAGCAAGGCCGGCAAGCTTCTGCACAAGATCGTGACGAGGGTTGATCTCCAACACGGGCCGTGCCGCCGTCCCGCCACGCCCAGAGGCTGCCAGCAGCTTCTCGAGCTGTCTGTCCATTCCGTGTTCGGGCGCAACCAGGCATGCCGCGCTTTCGGTGAGTCGCTCGGAGGCCCGCACGTCCGACACCTCGTCCTTGAGCACCTCCTTCACGAACTCGATGAAGCCGGAAACCTCATCGGACGTGGAGGCGGCCGGCGCATCGCCTTCGGTCAAAGGTATGAGCCCGAGATCGGCCGAGCCCTGCGTCACGGACTTGAAGGGCTTCCCTTCGAAGTCCAGTCCCGCGGTCACCCAGAAACTGTCCACCTGATCCGTCAGCAGCAGCACCTCTATCCCGCGAGCCCGGAAGCCCTCGAGCTGAGGCGAGGACGCCAGACGATCGAGATCGGGTCCGGTCGCATAGTAGATCGCCGTCTGGTTTTCCTTGATCGCCGCGACATAGTCCTTCAGCGAACGCCACTCGGTGCCGGAGGTCGTCGTCTTGAAGCGCGCCAGACCCAGCAGCGTTTCGCGCCGGCCATAGTCCTCGTACAGCCCCTCCTTCAGCACCGCCCCGAAATTCATCCAGAATTGCTGGTAAGCATCGGCGTCATTCGTCGAGAGCTTCTCGAGCTCCGACAGCAGCCGGTTCGCCACGCCCTTCTGGATCGCGGCCAGCACGGGGCTCTCCTGGATCATCTCCCGCGACACGTTCAGGGGAATGTCGCTGGAGTCGACGAGACCGCGCACGAACCGGAGGTAACGAGGCAGGATTTCGGCTTCGTCGGTGATGAAGACCCGTTTGACATAGAGCTTCATCCGCCCGTGACGTTCCGGGTCGAACAGGTCGAAAGGCTTCATCTCCGGAATGAAGGCGAGGACGGAATATTCGTGCAGACCCTCGGCCCGATAGTGCAGCGTAAGCGCAGGCTTGTCGAACTGCCCGGCCACGCTGCGGTAGAAGTCGGTGTAATCCTCTTCGCTAATTTCGGACTTTGGCTTCGTCCAAAGGGCGGCGCCGTCGCCTATCTGGACCGGCTCAGCATCGGGCTTCTCCAGCAGGAAGATCGGCACGGGGACGTGGCCCGACTGCGCCTTGATGATCCCTTCGGAGTTGAAGCGCTGCGCATATTGGGCCGCGTCTTCCTTGAGCTCCAGCACGACCCGGGTGCCATGCGTGGGGGCATCCGCAAGCTCGGCAATCTCGACGCTGTAGGTCCCAAGACCGTCCGACGACCAATGCGCCGCGGTATCCCCACCGGCCCTTCGCGAGAACACGTCGACTTTGTCGGCGACCATGAACGCCGAATAGAAACCGACGCCGAACTGCCCAATCAGCTGCGCGCCTTCAGCGTCTTTCGCCGAAGCGACGCGTTCCATGAAGGCTTTGGTCCCCGATCGCGCAATCGTGCCGAGCGCCTCGATCATCTCGGCCTCGTTCATGCCGATGCCATTGTCCTCGACGATGAGCCGCCGCTGGTCGGGGTCGAGTGTCACTGTGATCCGCGGGAGTTCGCCCGAGCCCAATTCGGGATGGCTCAGCATTTCATAGCGAAGCTTCTCGCAGGCATCGGCGGCGTTCGAGATGAGTTCGCGCAGGAACACATCTTTGTCCGAATAGACCGAGTGCACCATGAGGTGCAGCAGCTTGGCAACGTCCGTTTCGAAGGAACGGGTTTCAGGCGCAGCATCCAACGTCGTCGTCATGGCTTCTTTCCACAATCTCCTGGGTTTCGATCGCCGATCAGATGGCGAGACCGCCAAATGCTTTCAAGCAGACGCGGTGAAGACATTCCTCGATCACGCGCCGCTCCGGCATGTGGACTTGGACGAACAATGATCGGCAGGCGAAAAAAGAGCCTGCCCGGCAGGACCAGGCAGGCTTTATGAGTGGGAGGCCGCCGAAACTTTCGACTCGAAGGCCCCTCGGGTCGCAGCAAGATCGTATCGTAACGCGCCTGCATTTCCTTGCACGGATGCGACACTCGCGTGTCGCTAGAGGCGCCCGCATTCGACGAGCAGATTCGTCGCCGTTTCGAGCCGGTCCGGGGTCGGCTCTGGAGGATTGCCCTGGCGCGTCGTGCCCGGCGTTAGCGTCCATCCGCCCTCGTCCATGACAATCCGCAAACGGAGGATCGTCTTGCCCCGATTGCGAGCGTCGGCCAGGCCCCGTCCCACCGACCAATAGGCATGCTGCGCCATGATCCAGATCTCGAGCACGCGCCCGACGAAACCGGCCGGGGAGAGCTCACGCCAGCTTTCCGCCTCCCTCTTGGCCCGGCTGAGGGGCAATCGATCGGGGTTCTCGAAGGGATGACCCTGGTTCGGCGCTTCCCGGAGGCAGAGAGCAAGGGCCGCGACAATGGCCGCCGGAAGCTGTTCCTGGTCGCGCAGGACTTTCTGCAGGGAGCGAAGATGCTCGACAGGATTCGCGGTATCCGTCGACGCGAGAATCCAGTCTCCAGCGCTCTCCGCCAATGACGCTTCGTCGAGGGCATCGATGAAGGCCTGTGCGAGCTGCCCTGTGGAACGAGGACCAGGCAGAAGCGCGCCGATCGTCCAATAGAACAGGCCTTCGAGCGCGAGCCGGAACAGCTGCCGGATCTGGACCGCTCTCCATTCGTCCGCCGCGATCGGGCGGTCGTTCGCACTGCTCCATGCGTCGGCCCGATCGGCCATGCGCATTCTGATATCCTCGTAGGTCGCCTCCTCGTCCGCGAGATCCGCAAAGGCAGCCTGAATCAGAGCGACGCCTTTCTGGCGGGCGGGCGCCGCGCGTTCGCCGCCGAGCCTGACGAACATGGCCTTCGCTTCGGCCGCGCGAGGCTTGTCCATCGTCCAGAGTTTACCCCAGCGCTCGGCGTCCGCCCGCTTCACGCTGACGCTTCCGAAGCGATTGAACGCCTCGTGGTCCAGCTCACCCTCGAAGCGCTTTTCGAAAGCGGCGAGCACCGGCTCGAGGGCAGGATCGGGCTGGAATATGCCAGCGGCGCCCTCGACCGGGATCAACCAGCCCATCGTGCGCAGGCTTGGGCCGTAGTTCAGCGGCGATATGAAGCCGGTGGAATAGCGTCGCATGTTCCGCCGGGCTTCCCATTCCTCGCCGCCAAAGCGATAGCGCAAGGCATCCAGCATCGGGCGCATGGCCTGTGCTCCAGGTATGTCGGCTTTCGGATCGATCAGGAACTGCGACCAGGCGTAGATCGCTTCGATGCGGTCGACGAAATCGCGCATTTCCTCGGGCTGTGCGCTCTGTCGCCTTCCGCGCTCCAGGATATGGCGGACGCGCCGCCAGGCCCAGGCCATCAGCGTATAGGGCCGGATGTGGCTTGCCACGTTGTTAAGGTCAGGGAGCACCCGGTCCATCAGGCCGAAATTGATCTGGCGCAGACCGAGCGGATCCACGCCGCCCATGCCGACCTTGCTTCTGTCGACCGGCCGGGGCTCGCCGGCGGTGCGGGCGACATCGAGGAGATCATTCAGATCCATCACGTTCAGCAATCCCGATTGAGCAGGATTCGGCCGCAGCAGCTCGCCAATCCCCGCAGCCGCAGATCTTCCCCGGCCGCAAGGGGCAGCCGCATATGGCAACGCGGGCACGACGCTCGGAAGGTCTCCAGTATCATCAGCTTGGCGAACGAGGCGGGATCGCGCAGCGCCCGGTCAAGACTGGGCCAGTGCGGCGAAGAGCGAAGGCTATCAAATCCGACATCGGGACCATGCCCATCGCCGGCGGCAAGATAGGCGTCGATCTGCTCGCCCATGGTCCTTGCCGTCAGCACTTCGCCGAGAAAACCGTCGAGGTCGATGCCTTGGCCGAGCAACGCCATGAAAGCCGGGATCACATCTGGAGAGACGGCAACGGTGGCCGGATCGATGCCGCGACGCAGGAAATAGCGTCGCGCCCGAATGGCATTGTCGTCCCGCCGGTCGGCGGCATGATGAAGGAGGATGGAAGCGGCAGCGAGGTCGCTTTCGGGGCCGTCAAGCGCGGCGATCTGCGGTAACACCTTGTCGAGCCAGAGTTGCACCTTGGCCGGTGCCGGTCTGATCCGGTCGGCCAGGAAATGCGACAGCGACAGCGCCATGAGCGCGTTACGACCCGCGGTCTCAGACGCCAGCATGGTCGTCAGCAGTTCGTCGAAGATCTGGAGCGACCGATAGTTCGCCGCTTCTTCAGACCTCGCTCGTTTCTCGCGGTCCTTTTCATCGTCGTCGTCGTCATCGTCGGTTTCGCCGCCGGCCCCCCAGGGACCGCGCGACTGTCTGAACACGGCACGGATCAGGGCCATGGTGTGCCGCCACGCGGACGATGTTCCCTCTCCGGCCGCGCCGGACAGCAAATTGGCGCCGAGGGCAGCCGCATTGAGGTCGGCGAGCGTCACCATGCCTTCGGTCCCGTCTGGCCGGCCGCCACTACCGCCACCGCCGATACCGAGGGACGCTGGCATGCGACTCGGATCCTCGCGAAACCACGCCAGGATGGCGGCGACGTCGGTCGGTGTTTCGGTGCCGGCGAGCATCGCCATGAGCCGGGTTGCGATCGAACCTGTGCGCCGGATCAGCTCGAGCGCCGCCGCAATCGACACGAAGCCTTCCCAGCGCCTGCCGCCTTGCTCAAGTCCGAGGATCAGACGACCGTTTTCCCAGCTTTCGAATTCGATGCCCGGCGCGTCGAGCTGGAAATCGCCGTCGCCAGAGACCACTACCGGACCCAGCGCATGGGATACCCTGGGGGTTCGCAGCACGGCGCTTGCGTTCCCGCCAAGCCTTGGTGTCAGCGCGCGGCCCGCTATCCGTTCTCCTTCCAGCGAGGCGCTCAGGATTCCGACCGCGGAGTCGCTCGTCTCGTTCTCGTCCAGCGCGTCCGCCGGGAGGCGGGCAGGGGCCGTTCCCGCGGCCGTGACCCAGTAGCTCTTGCTGCCCCGCTGGACCCGGAGCACCCCGGCCTCGACGTTTCGCCCGAACAGACCGGCATGCGTCACGTTGGCGCTGCCGCTGAGAAGGAGGCGTCCTTTGCGGCAAATCAGTTCGATCGACTTGGCATGGAGCCGTCTGTCATCATGGCCGAACGCATCAGCGACATCGACCGGCTGCCACTTGGGTCCGCCCTCGAAGGGCCAGGCATTCGAACCCAGACCGCGGACCGTTCCTGCGGGATGGGCATGGAGATGCGCTTTTTCGATTCCCAGCAGCGTCGCGAGCGCACCCAGCCCGTCGGCGCGTAGATCGTAATAGGGCGAGACCGCCGTGAGGCGGGTCACGCCGCCAAGATCGTCGGCATAGAGCGCCAACTGTTCCGCGATCGGCGCATCGAGGCTGTGCAGCAGATGGATATTGCCCGCCCGAGGCTCTCCCTGGGCCGATCGTCGCAGGGAACCGGCGATCGTCTCGCAGGCGGGCCCTGCCGTCGTGATGATCTGAGCCGACGCGGCGAGCTGTTCGAAAAACGCCGCCGCATCGTCGAAGGCGTCCGCCGCGAAGCTTGGATGCAGATGCTCGACCAGCTCGAGATTGCCGCCCCAGCCAGCGAAAGTCAGGTTGCCCGATCCGACAAGCAGATGGGCATCGTCGTCGCTGAACAGCGCGCCCACTTTTGCGTGGAACACCCCGTGATTTGCACAGGCCACCGCTTCGATCTCATAGTCGCGGCCGACCCTGCGCGCGCCTTCCTCGCTCAGGCCGGCGCGCACGCCTTCCGGATCGGCCAGGATGAGGGCATTGCGACCACCCCCGCGAAGCAGCGCGTCGAGAAGCACCGCCTCGAAGAACGACAGCGAAAGCGCATAGGTCGTGAAGGCAGCGCGCTTCCATGGCGCTGCCGAGATCAGATCAAGCGGATTCACACGCACCCCCTTGGTTCAAGCCTAATCGCTCCCCGGTTCACCGACAGTAAAAATCGAGCCTGCCCGAAAGGCGATCGCTCGGCGGCTCAGCCGCCCGCAAGTTCGCCGCAAGCCAATCGGGGAAAGGGAAGGGGGGACGGAGCTGGTGTCCGGGATGATCCGGACGCCAGATGGAGCTCCTTCCCATGACCGCATCCGTTAAGCTCGCCAAGCTCACGCTTTCGCCCATCAACGTCCGCAAGCGACCCGACGAACTGCTCGAAATCCCGCAGATGGCGGCCGACCTCGAAGCGCGCGGCGTCCTGCAGAACCTGCTCGTCACGCCCGTCCGGAAACCGCGCGGCACCTTCGAGGTGTTCGACGGCGGTCGCCGCCTGCGCGGCCTGCGCCTGCTCGCCGAGCGCGGCGTGATAGACCCCGAGACCTATGACGTTCCCGTGAAGGTCCTGGTCGGCGACGAGGCGACCCTGTCCGAGACGTCGACGGCCGCCAACTTCCACCAGCTCAAGATGACGCCGGCCGAGGAATGCCGGGCGTTCCAGTATTTCATCGGGCTGACGGGCGACATCGACGGCGTCGCCAAGCGCTTCGGCCTCACCCGCCGCTTCGTCGAGGGCCGCCTGCGCCTTGCGACGCTCGCCGAACCGATTTTCGAGGCGCTGAGCGAAGGCACGATCACGCTCGACGTCGCCAAGGCCTATGCGTCGACCGAAAACCAGGAGAAGCAGCTGCTCGTCTGGAACAGCTACGGCACCAGCTATTCCAACGCCGACACCATCCGCCGTGTCATCGCCAACGAAACCATGAACTCGACGGATCCCGTCGCCATCCTGGTCGGCGAGGACCGCTACGCGGACGCCGGCGGCAAAGTCGATCGCGACCTCTTCAGCGACAGCGGCGACAAGTGGGTCAATCCCGAGATCGCGCAGCGGCTCGCCGCGGACATCATGGAGGCGGAAGCCAAGCGCGTCGGTGAGGAACTCGGCCTCGGCTGGATCCGTCCGATCGCGTCCAACTATACCCACAGCGCCGCCGCCGGCCTCTATCGCGTCATCCTGCCCGCCGCGGACCTGACCGAGGAACAGCAAGCCCGGCTCGAGGCGATCGCGGAACGTCAGCAGGCGATTTCCGTGGCGATGGACGATGAAGCCATCGGCGAGGACGCCTATAAGGCGCTGGACCAGGAATATGACGCGCTCAGCGCCGAGGAGCATGCGATCCGCAACGTCGCGCCGGTCCTGCCGGACGAACTGCGGCCGCTGGTCGGCGCCTTCCTCAAGCTGACGCCCAAGGGCGAAATGGTGCTCGACGCCGAATATTACAGCGAGGAGCCGATCCGGATCGGCGGCACCGAGGACGAGACGGGCGACACCGCGGACAAAGGCTCGCGCAGCCGGCCGAGCGGTGCCGGCAGGGAATCCGCAACCCCGGCTTCCCGACCGGAAGCGGTGGCACCGGGCGGCAAGCCGCTCAGCGCCCGGCTCTACGACGAACTCGCGATGCAGCGGCGCGACGTCCTGGCAGCGACGCTCCTCAGCCACCCGGCGCTCGCGCTCGACTATGCGCTCTTCGTCATGATCGACGATCGCATGACCGCCGAAAGCGCCTATGGCTCGACCATTCGCGCTCGCTCGCCCCAGGACCCGGTCACCGGCGAGCAGCCTGCGACCCGCGCCCGTAGCTATCTCGCCGAAGCCCATGACGGGCTCGATGCCGGCTGGACCGAGTACCAGTCGCAGGTCGACCGGTTCGAGGCCTTCCGCGGTCTCGACGACGACGCCAAGGCCGCCTGGCTCGCCTATATCGTCGCGATGTCGCTCGAAGCGCCGAATTCCCGCGCCGAGCAGTCCCCGCTGCACAACCGGCTTGCGACCATCATGGAAATCGATGTCGCAAGCTGGTGGCGGCCGACCTCGGAGAACTTCTTCGACCGGGTCAGCAAGGGTTCGATCCTGACCTTGCTCGCCGATGTCGGCGGTGCGGCGCTCACGGCGCGTCACGCAACGATGAAGAAGTCCGAAATCTCGGAATCGTGCGCCAAGCTCTTCGCCGGGGAGGCGATCGTCGAGCCGGAGGTTCGCGACGCGGCGCTCGCCTGGGTCCCGAACGCGATGAAGTTCCTCGATTCTGCGCCCGCCGACGATCTCGATGTCGACGACGAGCCCGAAGACCAGGACGGCGATCAGGAGACGGTCGCGGTGAACGACGCCGATGGCGAACCTCAGCTGGACGATCAGGACGCGCTCGCGGCCTGACGCCTCTCACCTCCTGGAGTGCTGACCGCCGGCGCGCAAACACGCGTCGGCGGTTTCCCTTTCCCCCGCAGCGGAGTTCCCACCATGTCAGCTTCACGTCGGTCCAGCCGCGACGTCGCCGCGGAAATCACGGATTTCATCATCCGCAAGCTCGAGGAAGGCGTTCCGCCCTGGTCGAGACCCTGGCGGTGCAGCGGCGCCGGCGGACGCCCGCTCCGGCACTGCGGGACGCCTTACACCGGCATCAACACGCTCTATCTCTGGGCGCTCGGCGATGCGATGGGCTACCGCTCGCGCTTCTGGATGACCTATCGCCAGGCCGAGGCGCTCGGCGCCAATGTCCGGCGCGGCGAGACCGGCGCGATCTCGGTCTATTATTCCTCGTTCAAGAAGACCGAGGAGCATCCCGAAACCGGCAAGGAGGTCGAGAAGAACATCCGCTTCCTTCGCCACTACGTCGTCTTCAATGCCGACCAGATCGATGCGCTCCCGGCCTATTTCTACGCGCCCGAAGAGCCGGAGACGCCGGTGAAACCCTCCACGCGGCAAGCGGCGATCGACGCCTTCTTCGACGCGATACCCGCCGACGTCCGCCATGGCGGCAACCAGGCCTATTTCACGCCGACCTTCGACCATATCCAGATGCCAAGCCGCACCGCGTTCCGCAGCATGGATCTGTACGCGTCGACGAGATGTCACGAGACCGTCCATTGGTCGGGCCACTCCGACCGGCTGGCCCGCACCTTCGGCAAGCGCTTCGGCGACAAGGCCTATGCGTTCGAAGAGCTCGTCGCCTTATCTGGACAGTCTGCGCCGCTCGCAACTTTGCAGTAAGGTCGGCGATGGACGCCCACGGTAGGCAGTAA
>NZ_JAKKIE010000081.1 GCF_021742065.1 Rhizorhapis sp. SPR117 | reverse complement strand
GCTACTGGCCGAGTCTAAGGCTAAAGCCAGTATCCGACTGAAGTCGGAGGGGTTCCTCCTCCAAGAGGACTCTAAACTTCCTAAACTTTGGGCTTGGCCGATGGCTTCTTTCCGTTCCATTCCAGACCGCTGACATTAAATTCGAACGCCTGACTGGTCTTCGGCGTCAGTCCGACTGTCACCGTCAGCACCTTGCCATTCATCACCATGTCCGATGCCTTGCGGGCGGGCGGGATGAAGATGCCGTCCTGATTGTCGGTCATGCGGCCCTGCCATATTTTCGCCCGTCCGCCATCGATGCTCGCCGTCACGGTGCAATCGGACAGGTCGCAGTAAAAAGGCGCTCCGACCGTTTTTACCGTTACGCCCGTCGTGCCATTGTCCAGGCTGTTGAGTAGCAACACGGCAAAGGTATCCGGTGCGCTCTGTGTGGCCACGCTGTTCGTGCTGCCGATATAAGCGATTTTCTGATTGTCCTTCGTTTCATATTTCCACACATGGCCGATTTTCTCCCGCTGCGTGGCTGTTTCATCCTTTCCACATCCGGTCAGCCCCGCAGCCGCAGCCAATACGCCTGTAAGAACCAAAAAACCTCGCATGCGTCATTCTCCTCTGATTGAGGCAAGGAAAACGCACAGACGGGCCATCCGTTGCTTTATGGCGAACGGGTATGCCCGCCATCGATCATCCTTTGGTGTAGCCGAACGGGCCAAGGGATGCTAAGGGGCGGCGCATGATGGCCGGACATCGGATCCTGGCCGCCCTTTCCCGACTGGATTTTGAATGTCTTTCCCCAATCTGCCGTCTTCGCTTGACGAGGCGCTCGTCGCGCGCGGTTATACTGCGTTTACCTCTGTTCAGCAGGCGGTGCTGGAACCTGAAGCGGCCGGACGCGACCTGATCGTTTCGGCGCAGACCGGATCGGGCAAGACCGTCGCCTTTGGCCTTGCCTGTGCGCCGGAACTTTTGAATGGTTCTGATCAGCTTGGTCGGGCAGGTGAGCCGCTGGCGCTGGTCATTGCCCCTACGCGCGAATTGGCGTTGCAAGTTCAGCGCGAACTGGAATGGCTCTATGCCAAGGCTGGCGCGCGGGTCATCGCCTGTGTCGGCGGCATGGATATTCGCAGCGAACAACGCAATCTGGCGCATGGCGCGCACATTGTTGTCGGCACGCCGGGGCGGCTGCGCGACCATCTGGAACGCGGCAAGTTGCTGACCGGATCACTGCGCACCGTGATCTTGGATGAAGCCGATGAAATGCTCGACATGGGCTTTCGTGAGGAACTGGAGGAAATCCTTGATGCGGCGCCAGAGGGGCGGCGTACCCTGTTGTTTTCCGCGACCATGCCCAAGCCGATTGCGGCGCTTGCCCGCGCCTACCAACGTGACGCATTGAAAATCGTCACCATCGGCACGGATCGCGGCCATGGTGACATCACCTACCAGGCCATTGCCGTTGCGCCCAACGACATCGAACACAGCGTCGTCAACCTGCTCCGCTTTCACGAATCGGAAACAGCCATTGTCTTTTGCGCGACGCGCGAAAGCGTTCGCCGCCTGCACGCCAGCCTGATCGAACGCGGCTTCGACGCCGTGGCGTTGTCGGGCGAGCACAGCCAGAATGAACGCAACCACGCGATGCAGGCCCTGCGCGACCGGCGCGCGCGCGTTTGCGTTGCTACAGACGTTGCGGCGCGCGGCATCGATCTGCCCGACCTGCGGCTGGTCATCCATGCCGATATTCCGCGCGATGCCGAATCGCTGCAACACCGTTCGGGCCGCACGGGGCGCGCGGGCAAAAAGGGCACTGCCGTCCTGATCGTTCCCTTCACCCGCCGCAAACGCGTCGAGGGGATGTTGCGCGGCGCGAAGATTTCGACGGAATGGATCGCCGCGCCATCGGCCGACGATATTCGCAAGCGCGATAATGACCGCTTGGTGGACATGTTGCTGCAACCGGTAGAGTTGGATGAAACCGATCGGCAACTTGCCGCACGTCTTCTAGAGAAGAAAAGCGCAGAGGAAATCGCCGCGGCGCTGGTGAAGATGCATCGTTCCCGTTTGCCAGCACCGGAGGATTTGCTCGCAGGCGGCGCGCCGCAACGGCGTGAACGCGGCGGCCCCGACGAAGTACGTCCGGGGTTTGAGGACAGCGCCTGGTTCCGCATGAGCGTCGGACGGCGACAAAAGGCCGATCCGCGCTGGCTGCTGCCCCTGTTGTGCCGCCGTGGCCACATCACCAAGGGCGAGGTTGGCGCCATCCGCATCGGGGACGCCGAAACCTTTGTCCAGATTCCCCGCGCCGCCGCAAAGAAATTCGCCGATGCCATAAAGCGCGCTCCAACAGATGGCGATGACGGCGATATCCGTATCGAGGCCGCCAGCGGTCCGCCGTCACAGGAACGACGCGGTCCTCTTCGCCCAAAGCCGGGCGGCTTTTCCCGCCCCAATGGCCCCGGTCGTCCGCAACAACGCGGGCCTATGCGAACGAAGCGTAAAAATCCCGCACCCCGGTAACAACTAGCCTATAATTTTCAACGCCTGCGGAACGGTCTAACCCGCTATCGGTGCCAAGACAAAGACCGTCAGCACGATCAGCCCAATACCGCAAACGTCGAGAATGAAACCGGCCTTGAGCATTCTGGGCAGCGCGATATGCCCCGTCGCCCAGCCAATAGCATTGGGGCCAGTACCAGAAGGCAGCATGAAGCCCCAGCTCGCCGCCAGCGCCGCTGGCATGGCAAGCGTCACCGGATCTGCACCCGTAGCGGCGATCAGCCCTGCAACCACAGGCATCATGCCGCTTGCCGTGGCGACGTTTGAGGCAAATTCCGTCACCAATATCACAAGGCCTACCAGCACGATGGCGATGATGATCGGCGATACGCCCGCCAGAGGAGCCAATGCCTGACCAAGCCAATCGCCCAAGCCTGACGTCGTAATGCCTTCAGCAAGCGCCAGCCCGCCACCAAACATCATGATGACGCCCCAGGGCGCCCGATTGGCCTCCTCCCAATTGAGCAGTGGTCGTCCGGTTCCATCGGGAATGATGAAGAGGAGCAATGCGCCTGCAATAGCGATGCTGCCGTCTACTATGGTGTCCGGCGGCAAGAGTGACGGAAATAAAGGTGCAACTATCCACAGACCGACCACCGCCGCGAGCAAGGGTACAAGGCGTTTCTCTGCCACCGACCAGCCTCCCGCTGTGCCGATGGAACTGTGCAGATCATGCGCATCGAATGTTTCCGCACGCACATGCTGTATTCGCATCAGGATGAACCAGCACAGCGGAATACCGATAATGACAATGGGCACCCCGAAACTCGCCCAAATGACGAAATCGATACGATAGTCCAATATCCGTTCGATAAGGCCCGCCGCGATGGCATTTGTCGGAGACCCCACCAGCGTTCCCAGACCGCCTATGCTGGCGGCAAAGGCAATGCCCATGGCAAGCGCACCTGCAAATCCCTCGGTCTCACCTTTTTGGATGCCCGCTGCTGCAATGATGGCAACGGCAATCGGCATCATGATCAACGCGCTTGCCGTATTGGAAACAATGAAGCTCAATATCGCTGTTGCCGCCATGAAGGCCAAAAGCAGCCCGCCCGGCGTCCGCCCACCGCGCGCCACTATGGCGAGCGCCAATCGCCGATGCAGCCCTGTTCGCTCGATAGCGAGCGCCAGAAACGCTCCACCCAGTACCAAAAACAGGATCGGCGAATAATAAGCCCCGGCAATGTCAGCCGGCGTCATCAGGCCCATGGCGGGAATGAGCAGAAACGGGAGCAGCGCCGTTGTCGTAAGCGGAATCGCTTCTGTCATCCACCATGTCGCCATTATCGTGATAAGTGCAACGATATGCCATGCATCCGCCGACATTCCAGCAGGCGCAGGCGATAGCAACATGGCAATGAACGCTATCAGTCCGCCCAGCAAGCCGATGCGCTTGGTCATTCGGCGGATAATCCGATCAACGAAATCTGACGGCCATAGCCCGGTTCACCCTGATGGCAGGAGCGGCGATAGCTATAGAAACGGCCAGGTTGCGCATAGGTGTCTTCCCCCATCGCCTCGATCCGGGTGACGCCCGCACCGGCAAGGCGCGCCACGACATAGGCCTCTATATCGAATTGCTGGTGCCAGGGACGGCCTGCGGTAAAAAAACGCTCATTCCCGGGATCCGACCGCAGAAAATTCTGAGCAAAGTCATCGGCCACTTCGTAAGACGCGCGAGCGATACAGGGGCCGACCGCACAGCCTATTCGTTCCCGTCGCGCACCCAGCTTTTCCATTGCCGCCAATACTGAATCCGTAATACCGCCAAGCGCACCCTTCCACCCGGCATGGGCCGCGCCAATGACGCCCGCCTGCGTGTCTGCCAACAGCACGGGCACACAATCAGCAGTCAATATGCCAAGCAACAGGCCCGGCCGGTCCGTCACTATCGCATCTGCCGGTGGCCGCGCATCGTCGGCTATGGGCGCTGTGACCGTAATCGCATCGGCCGAATGTACCTGATGCACAGTGACGAGCGCAGAACCCGGCAAAACCGCCTCCCGCGCCAATATACGGTTCTGTGCGATGGCCGTGCGATCGTCCGTCGAACCAAGGCCGACATTAAGGCCCCCATATAGCCCAATCGACACACCCCCGCGCCGCCCCAAAAAACCATGCGGCGCTTCGCCCAAGGCGCCACTGCGCAATATTTCGATCACCCCTCGAACCCCTCCGCCGATGCCCAGTCAGGATGGACGAAGGCCATCGCCTTGAACAAGCTGCCCATCTGATCGTCCGCGGTCAACCGGGATCGTGCGCTTTCGACGTCATGAGCTCGTTCCGGTGACTTTTCTGCAAGTATCTCGGCACGCGCATCAATGCCAAGCGCGGTCAGCCATCGCCCCTGCCCTACTGGCCCATATACATGTAATCCGGCCTGTCGCGCCATATTGCCAAGGCAGGTGAAATCGACGTGCGCAGTAAGATCACTCTCGCCCGGATCAACAAAAGGATTGGCCGTCTTATGACCCCGTACAGCCTGTAATGTATCGCCAAGTGCAGGGCCTTCATAACCATAGTCGATCAGGATTGCCGCACCGCCTTGTTTGGCAATGCGCAAAGCCAGAGCATAGGCGACGGTGGCACCAGCAGGCGAGCTTTCCAATATGGCGCCCTTTGGCGCGTCGCGGAGACTGTCCGGCACCGCACTATCCATCGGGCGATAGCCAGCCATCGGTTGGAATTTGCCTGCCTCATCATCTAATGCGCGAACAACAACCCGTTCGCGCCAGCCATGGTCCGTCGACACCATTTGTCGCACTGGCAGCGCGTCGAAAAACTCATTGGCGACCACCAACAGAGGGCCGGCAGTAGGCAATCCATCCAGATCATCATGCCAGATTGCTTGCGGCACATTGGCTTGCTGCTTTGCCCGCAATACTTCGCTGGTTTCAATGAAATGTACCTTGGGCGCAAGCGCCGCCATCTGCATCGCGCGCAGAGCATCGGCGGCTAGCGTTCCACGTCCCGGGCCAAGCTCAACATAAAGCGGATTGTCCTTGCGCCCGCTGCGCATCCAGATGTCGGCCAGCCACAGTCCGACAAGCTCTCCGAACATCTGGCTGATTTCCGGCGCGGTCGTGAAATCGCCCGCCGCACCCAACGGATCGCGGCTGTTATAATAATGCGCGTTGGCCTCTGCCATGTAATGCGCGACCGAAATGGGACCACCCGCCTCGATCTGCCGCGCCAGACGGTCAGCCAGCGTCAGCACGGGCCAGTGTTCGTCAGCCGGCACGCACGCTGCCGTCCGGCGTCAGATCGCGGGCTGTACGACCCTTCGCCGTCAGGATCAGATACAGCCCGCCAAGCATCATCGGCAATGTCAGCCACTGGCCCATATGCAGGCCCGTGCGCTCCGCAAATTCCATCAATTGCACATCGGCCTCCCGGAAAAATTCGACCGTGAAGCGCGCTATGCCATAGCCGAGCAGGAACAGGCCGACCAGCTTGCCGGGTTGATACCGCGCCTTGGTCTTCCAGAACGCGAACCAGAGGATAAGGCCGAGAATGAGCCCCTCCAGCCCTGCCTCATATAACTGGCTGGGGTGACGCGGAATGTCGCCGCCGGTGGGGAAAATGATGGCCCAGGGCACATCGGTCGCCTTGCCCCATAATTCACCATTCACGAAATTCGCGAGCCGCCCGAATAACAGGCCGAAAGGGACGCAACAGGCGACATAATCATGCACCCGCAGCCAGCTGAGCCCGTTCCTGCGCGCTAGATAGAGGATGCCCAGGGAAACGCCCACAACTCCGCCGTGAAAGGACATGCCGCCCTGCCACAATTTGAAAATATCGAGCGGATGCTGAAGGATGGCGGGCTGATAGAAGAAGACATAGGCCAATCGACCGCCCAATATGATGCCGAGCGTCGCATAGAAAATCATATCATCGGCATGGCGCCGGGCCATCGGCGCCCCCGGCTGTGCGATCAGCTTCAACAGATACCAATACCCCAGCAGGATGCCTGCCAGATAGGCCAAAGAATACCATTTCAGGGTGAAGAAACCGAGGTCAAGCGCCACAGGGCCAACGCCAAGGCTATCGAAATGCAGGTATGCCGTAGCGTTTGCGAAGATTGATTCTATCAAGGCTTTTCCCCAGCGATTTTGGCCTGCATAAAGGATGCAACTGACAAGACCAAGAGGGAGAGCGAAATTGCCTTCACAGCTCGACCGCGAATTCGACGCCGCCCTCGCCCGCAAAGTATCACAACCGCTGGTCGAACTTGCGATAGTGGATGAAGCGGGCAAGCATCTGCCCACAGGACAGCATGGTGAAGTCGCCTTCCGTACAGTGTGCAATTTCAAATATTACTGGAACCAGCCAGACGATACGGAGGCCGCTTTCACCGCCGATGGTTTTTCCCGCACGGGCGACATCGGCTATGTCGATGAGGAGGATTATCTCTATATCGTCGACCGCAAGAAGGATATCATCATCCGTGGCGGCGAAAATATCAGCAGTCCGGAAGTTGAGGCTGCTTTATACGAACATCGCGCAGTCAAGGAATGTTCCGTCTTCGGGCTTCCCGATCTGCGTTATGGCGAAGTTCCCGGCGCAGTGCTGCATCTTCACGAAAGCGAAGCCGTGACTACGCAGGCGCTGTATGATTTTCTGGAGGGACGGCTCGCGCCATTCAAGATTCCTGTGCAAACCTGGTTCTCTGAAAAACAGTTGCCGCGCCTGGGCACTGAGAAGATCGACAAAAGGATTCTCAGGGAGATGTATCGGAAGATGCTACCCTGATTCCTTCTTTCCCGTTCCGCACGAGCTGCGCCTTCAATATCTCGGGCCGGGGTGCATAGAGGAAACCGAAGCTGACCGTACCCGACCGCGTTTCCACCACATGGTGCAAACGGTGCGCCTGGACGATGCGCTTCATATAATCGGATCGCGGCACATACCGATGGCCAATGCGCCGATGGACGATGACGTCATGAAAGCCAAAATAAATCGCGCCATAGGCCGCTATCCCGGTCCCCACCCATGTCGCCCATTCCCCCCATCCCAACTGCACGCCCCCCAAGAGCAATATGATAGAAGGAAGGGCGAAAATTGCCGCATACAGGTCGTTGAGTTCGAAGGCACCCATGCGCGGGCGGTGATGGCTTTCATGCAAAAACCAGCCGGGGCCATGCATGACCCAGCGGTGCATGACATAGGCAAACCCCTCCATCAGAGTGACAGTGAGGATAAAGAGCAGGATGCCGGCAAGCGTGGACATGCCGTCGATATAGCGCCAGCCGGAGTTCAGGGGAATGGCCTTGGCCAAAACATGAAATCACGAGACGCTTAAGACGGATGACTAACGCATAGAAATCCGCCATGACATCATCATGTTCGCCTTGCTGCTTCGTCGTCTGCTGACTGCCATTCCGACGCTGCTGTGCGTGATCCTTGCCTCGTTCATATTGATGCGCCTTGCCCCCGGCGGTCCGTTTGACGGAGAACGGCCACTGGACCCTCTGACCCGAACGGCGTTGCAGAGCGCCTATGGCCTTGACCGGCCAATCCATGAACAGATGGCCCTGTATGTCGGGCATTTGCTGACCGGCGACTTCGGACCCAGCCTCATCTATCGCGATTTTACGGTGACGCAACTTATCGCCCAAGGCTTGCCCATATCCCTGACATTGGGCGGGCTTGCCCTGATCTTCGCGCTGGTCGGCGGTGTTGTCCTTGGTCTTTATGCCGCAGTCCGGGCGGGCGGATGGGTGGACGAGGCGACGATGTTGACGGCAACGCTTTTGACCGCGTTTCCAACCTTTGTCACAGGGCCATTGCTGGCGCTGATCTTTGGCTTATGGATAGGATGGTTGCCCGTGTCAGGATTGGGAGACGGCAGTATTGCGCATCTCGTGCTGCCGGTTATTGCTCTGGCACTGCCGATCATGGGTGCCGTTGCAAAGCTGATGCGCGCAAGCTTGGCCACGATACTGACCCAGGACCATATCCGCACGGCGCGGGCCCGCGGCATTGCACCGCCCATCATCCTGATACGCCATGCCATGCGCCCTGCCCTTGTTCCCGTGGCAAGCTATATCGGACCGGCCGCGGCAGGTTTGCTGACAGGTGCCGTGATTGTCGAAACCGTCTTTGCCCTGCCCGGCCTTGGGCGTTATTTCGTGCAGGGCGCGCTCAATCGCGACTACCCGCTCGTGCTGGGCGTGGTGACGCTTTACGCGGCCCTGATCATTCTGTTCAATCTTGTCGCTGACTTGATCTATGGCTGGCTTGACCCAAGGATGCGCGGATGAAACGCGGGGTTATTCCCCTTGCCATGGTTGGCTTTATTACGATTGCGGCCCTTGTGCTCCCATTTTTTCTTCCATGGAGCCATGACGCCATCGATTGGTCCGGACTGCGTCTGCAGCCAATGAGCGGCAATCATCTGCTGGGCACGGACACTATTGGTCGGGACAGGCTGGCGCGGCTGTTGGCTGGTACGCGAATCAGCCTTGCCGTCGCCGCCGCTGCCGCATTGGTGGCTCTTGTCATCGGCGCCAGCTGGGGCGCAATCGCAGGATGGGTGGGTGGACGTGTGGACGAAGCGATGATGCGGATCGTCGATGCGTTATATGCCCTGCCCTTCATGTTCGTCGTCATCTTGCTGATGGTTGTGTTCGGTCGGTCCATAGTGCTTGTCTTTATCGGCATTGGCGCCGTGGAGTGGCTGACCATGGCGCGGATCGTGCGCGGGCAGGTTATGGCGTTGAAAGAGCGCCCCTTCATTCTTGCCGCCCGCGCCGCCGGAGCCCCCGGCTACCGCATTCTCCTAGAACATATGCTGCCCAACATTGCAGGCGTCGCTATCGCCTATCTGCTGCTCACCGTACCGCAGGTGGTAATGGTGGAAAGCTTCCTCTCCTTCCTTGGCCTTGGCGTGCAGGAACCACTGACATCGCTTGGTATATTAGTGAAGGAGGGAGCCG
Source organism: Rhizorhapis sp. SPR117 (assembly GCF_021742065.1). Next base: position 2,777 of record NZ_JAKKIE010000081.1, on the reverse strand, counting down.
ATGATATGGACATCGCGCCCCTTGGCCTGATCCTTCCGGGCGGCATGCTGGTAATGATCCTGGTGTGCCTCACTTACGCGGGTGAACGCCTGCGGGATCGCTTCGCGTGAGTCTGTACGCGGTCAATAATCTCTGTATCGATATTGCCGGTAAACGGCTGGTTGAAAATATTACCTTCACCATCGAACCGGGAGAATGCGTTGCGTTGGTAGGAGCTTCTGGGGCTGGCAAGAGCCTTGCCTGCATGACTCCGTTCGGACTGTCGCCCGGAATTGCCTTCGGTTCGGCGATTCTGGATGGCGAGGAAATGGTGGGTGCCCCCGAAGGCAAGCTGCGCCGCCTGCGCAGCCGCTCGGCAGGCTTCATTTTTCAGCAACCATTGACCGCGCTGACTCCGCATCTTTCGATCGGTCGTCAACTTGTCGAAGCCGCCACACAAGCGGGTGCGAAGCGGCCTGACCGGCGCACGCTTGCCAATATGCTCGATCGGGTCGGGCTTTCGCACCCAGACGAACGGCTGGATCAGTTCCCTCACCGCCTCTCCGGCGGAGAACGACAACGCGTGATGATCGCCGCAGCCATTGCGCACCGGCCCAAATTGCTTGTCGCAGACGAACCCACGAGTGCGCTCGATGCCGCGCTACGTAAAGAAATCATGACGCTGCTCAACCGGCTCCGTGCCGAGGAAGGGCTGGGCCTGTTGTTGGTCAGCCACGACCTCGCGTCAGTGGCATCGCACGCCGACACTATCGTGATCATGGACACTGGACACATGGTTGAGGCTGGCCCTGCGCACGATATCATCACACAACCGACGCAGGCCTATACTAGGCGGCTTATTGCTGCCACGCCGCGCCTTTCCGATCCTCTGCCCAACTTGCCGCTGCGGCACGAAACGGTGCTGAAGGCACAGAATGTCTCAGTCGCTTTCCGTCGGCCGGGATGGCGGCGGGGATGGATACAGGCGGTCGATGGTGCGAGCCTCAGCATTGCCCGGGGCGAAGCACTGGCTCTGGTCGGCGGATCGGGGTCCGGCAAGTCAACCCTGGCCCGCGCCATCGCCGGCATCGGCCCCATGGATGCTGGGGAATTGTTGTGGCGCGGACATAGGCTCAATCCTGAAAATCGCCGCACACGGGCTGAACGTCGGCTGGTGCAGCCGGTTTTCCAGGACCCCGCCGCAAGTCTGGATCAGCACTGGAGCGTATTGGACATCCTCGCTGAACCCATGCGCCATTTATGGCCTAATCTTTCGGCCCGGGACCGGACGAGCCGAGCAAAATGCTGTTTGCAGCAGGTGGGCCTGCCCGCCGAATTGGCCGGTCGCTATCCCCGCTCACTCTCAGGCGGACAGGCACAGCGCGTGGCTATCGCACGGGCTTTGACCGTCGAACCTGAAATGTTGTTGCTGGATGAAGCGACTTCAGCGCTTGACGTGATTGCGGCAGGTGAAATCATGGAGCTTCTCACCGCACTGCAACGTGAGCGGCAATTGTCGCTTTTGTTCGTAACGCATGACTTGGCACTGGCCCGACGGCTGTGCCACCGGGTTGCTGTCATGGAGCAGGGGCGATTGGTGGAAATGGGCCAGACAGAGGACTTATTTGTCCGTCCGTCACATCAAGCGACACGACAATTGGTTGCCGCAAGCTCATAAAAAACGAGCCGCAGCATTCGCTACGGCCCGTTCTTTTAGATCGAAAATCGCGTTTGCTTAGAAGCTGACGCTCAGCGTAGCAACTGCGGTGTCGTCGGTCAGGCCGTCAATCGACGGATAGGCTTCAACACCGACATAGGAAACGCCGATCGACAGGTTGGGCGTGATCGCATAATCAGCGCCAACCGACCAATCAAAGCTTTCGCCATCGGGATCGAACGACAGAACGCCATCCGTCCAGCCAACATGACCGTTCAGCGTGATCGGCGTGTTGGGAATGCCGGCGGACAGGTCGGTGTAGACATAGAGATTGTCCTGATCGCCCAGCGAGTTCTGGCCGTCCCATGCGTAGGCAACGCCCAGCTTGGCTTCAACCGGACCCAGCGTGCCGGAAATCGACGCATAGGGTTCGAAATAATCGCTGTCGCCGTTGCCGTTCGGGTATACATAATAGAGCAGGCCAGCGTCGAACGTCAGACCGGGGGTCACTTCACCCGACCAGCCGCCGTAAACGTCGACTTCGGTGTGGCCATAGAGGGCGCCACCGTCAATGGAAGATGCCCAGGTGCCGACATAGAAGCCGCTTTCATGGGATACGTCAACGCCGCCCTGAATGGCGATATCGCCACCGGACAAGGACACACCACGGAAACGATAGTCGCTCGTGAGCGCTGCATTGCCCGAAACAGTGAGGCCTGTGCCTGCGATTTCCTGCGCCAGGGCGGGAGTCGCGACGGTGGCAAAAAGAACGGCCGAGAGGCCGAGAATGGACTTACGCATTTTATTCCCCTTTATGGTACTTTGCGATCGTCCCACCTGCGTCTTGGCTGCTGCCTCTCTACCGGACTAACCGGTGGGACAAACTAGCCTTGATCGCGGCCTAACTGCACGCTGATTCCGCACCGCACAATAGTTTTTCCGCAAATGCGGTAAATTTATCCGCAGGATGTTGCGAAGTTGCAACACTGGTGTGATTTGCATTTTCGATCCGGAACTGCGCTTTCCTTCCGGGGTCCATTCATACCCTCCGGTGTCCGGCGGCATAAAAAACGTATGGCCCGCCCCGTTTGCAAGGTAGATTTTGAGATGCTCTGATCAGTCTGCGTCAACGTATACGGTC
>NZ_JAKKIE010000080.1 GCF_021742065.1 Rhizorhapis sp. SPR117 | reverse complement strand
GATCTGAGGCTTTTTGTTCAATCCAACTGGTACAGTTTTAAACCGGAATCTTGCACAATTTTACCCCGACGTTGACACCCGTCAAGACCTTCGCGGGGAAGTGCGCGAAACCATTGCTCGGCGGCAGTATACCCTCTGGAACCCATTGGTCATGCTGGCGTTGGCAAAGTCTGAGGCGGACATGATCACGACATGACGGAAATTCTCCCTGCACCCGCCTGCGCCTCACCGGCTTGATCTGACAGGTCGGTGAGCGCATCGCTGGCCCCGTGGCATTCGAATTGGAAAGCACAGAAGGATCGAATCGGCAATGAAAACAGGGGACGTCGGCATTATCTTGCTGGCCGCAGGGCGATCTTCAAGGTTCGGTCGGGATGACAAGCTCGCGGCGCCGCTGCGCGGACAGCCTCTTGCGGGACATGTGGCGAAGGCCCTTTCGTCTATTGGAGTGGGATGCAGGATTGCAGTCTGCTCGCAGTCATTGCCGGTGGACTGGCATGCCCTTGGGTTCGATGAGGTGCGTATCCCGGAAGGAAATGTGCTTTCAGCATCTATCGCCGCTGGAATAACGCGTTTGCGGGGAACCGATCTCAAGGCATGCCTGATAGCGCTGGCCGATATGCCTTTCATACCCGCATCTCATTTCGAGGCGCTGATAGCCAAAGGCGCCAATCCGGTGCTCGCCACCGGACAGGCTGGCAATCGGATGGTTCCGGCGCTGTTCAGCCGACAGGTCTGGGATGATCTGTCGACACTGTCCGGCGACATCGGTGCGCGGCAATTACTGAAAGGCGCTCCCTGTATAGAAGCGCCTGCCCAATGGCTGGCCGATATCGACACGCCAGATGATCTGGCACGGTTCACGACACAAGGGGCAGGGCTCCAATAAGTTTGTCCATCCGGATCGGATAATCGCGGACACGCACACCCGTGGCGTTGTAAACGGCGTTGGCGATCGCCGCCCCTACGCCGCATAAACCAAGTTCTCCGACGCCTTTTGCCTTCATAGGTGAGGAAATCGGGTCGGCTTCATCCAGAAAAATCACGTCCTGATGCGGGATGTCGGCATGGACAGGCACTTCATAGCCAGCCAGATCGTGATTGACGAAAAAGCCAAAGCGCTTGTCGACCGTCAGTTCCTCCATCAGCGCCGCGCCGACGCCCATGGTCATTGCGCCGATCACCTGACTACGCGCCGATTTGGGGTTGAGAATGCGCCCCGCCTCGCACACCGCCAGCATCCGTCGAATGCGGATTTCGCCAGTGGCGCTGTCCACCGCTGCCTCAACAAAATGGGCAGCAAAGGTCGACTGCTGATATTTTTTGCCGAGATCGCCATATTCGATGGTGTCTTCCGCAACCAGCTCACCCTGTTCCGCAGCCTGTTTCAACGGCAGGCTCCTCCCATTGGACTTCACATGGCTATCGACGAACTCGACGTTCTCCGTATTGAATCCGAGACGCCGGGCCACTGCTTCGCGAAGCTTGACGCATGCCGCATAAACGCCTGATGTTGAATTGTTGGCGCCCCATTGACCGCCAGATCCGGACGAAACGGGAAAGCTGGAATCACCCAGTTTCACTTCGACTTTATTGATCGGCACCCCCATCATTTCGGCGGCGGTTTGGGCGATGATTGTATAGCTGCCCGTGCCGATGTCGGTCATATCAGTTTCGACGACAATTATGCCATCCGCTTTAAGCCGAACGCGCGCGGCCGATTTGGTGAGCAGATTGTTGCGGATACCCGCAGCCATGCCCATGCCCACCAACCAGTGATCGTCGCGCACGCTGGCTGGTGTCGGATTGCGCTTGCTCCAGCCAAAATGTTCGGCACCGATTTCCATACATTGGATGAGGTTACGCTGGGAAAAAGGTCTTTCGGGATGTTCGGGATCAACCTGCGTGTCATTGAGCGCTCGAAATCGGATCGGGTCAATACCCAGCTTTTCCGCCATCTCGTCCATGGCGATTTCCAATGCCATCAGCCCCGAAGCTTCTCCGGGCGCGCGCATGGCATTGCCTTCGGGCAGATCAAGCACCACCAGCCGCGTTTTCGTCATTCGGTTGGGACCAGCATAGAATAATCGGGTCTGGTGCACAGCATTCTCCGGCCCTCCGCCCGGCAAGTCGCCCGACCAGCCTTCGTGCCCAATGGCTGCAATCTTGCCGTGCCGATCCGCACCGATGCGGATTCGCTGTATGGTCGCCGGTCGATGCGTGGTGTTATTGGCAATGAGCGGCCGTTGAAGGGCGACCTTCACTGCACGGCCCGCCGCTTTTGCGCCGAGAGCGGCCAGTAGCGCATCCGCCCTGATAAACAGCTTTCCGCCAAATCCTCCGCCAATATAGGGAGATATAAGCCTGACATTCTCCTTTTTTATGCCAAGGGTCCTGGCCAGATCGCCTCTGCTCCAGTTGATCATCTGGTTGGACGTCCAGAGCGTAAGCATTTCGCCATCCCAAGCTGCAATACTTGCGTGAGGCTCCATCATCGCATGGCTTTGATCAGGTGTCGTGTAGGTGGCGTCAAGCCTGACCGCCGCCGCCGCAAACGCACCCTCGAAATCGCCTGTGTTTGTGTTGGTATCTCCGCCAATGCCCCCTTCGGGGGGCAACCCGGCGCCTGCTTTTGCCGCCTCCAGATCGAATGCGCCCTCGACGCGGCTATAGTCGACGCGAACCAGCGAGGCAGCCGCCCGTGCCTGCTCAAAGCTTTCTGCAATCACCAGCGCGATAGCCTGGTGATAATGCTCGATTTCGGGGCCGCCCAACAGTGTGGCTGTATTTGAGGTCCCTTTTCCCAGTTTTCCTGCATTCTCCGCAGTGACGATTGCAATAACCCCCGGCGACTTTTCGGCCTCTGTCAAGTCGATGGCGCTTATCCGCCCCTTCGCAATGGCTGATGGAACAATATAGCCATAGGCTGCATCAGGTGCCGCTTCGTGCTGTTCATACGCGTAATGTGCGATCCCGGTTGTTTTGTTCGGACCGTCAATGCGATCCGTAGGCTTGCCGACGACCTTCAGCTGATCGATGGGATTCATTATCGCGGGCGCGTCGAACTTCATGGGTCAGCCTTTCGCCCGTGCCATCAGGGAAGCGAGCGTGCGCTCCACCAGTGGGAGTTTGAATGCATTTTGCGAAGTGGTCTTCGCTGACGATAGCAGCAACGCAGCGACCGCCTTCGCTCCATGGGGCAGTTGCGCATCGGCGCTCTCCATCCGCCAGGGGCGCGGGGCGACGCCGCCAAGAGCGACCTGACCGGTTCCATCGGCCTGCACCACCACTCCTACGGATACCAGTGCAAAGGCATAGGAAGCCCGGTCTCGAACCTTGTGATAGGCCTGATAGCCACCGACCGGCGCAGGCAGACGAACCGACGTAATCAGCTCGCCTGGTTTCAGCGCCGTTTCGATGTCGGGACGGTCGCCAGGCAGTCGATAGAAGTCATCCAGCGCATAACTGTTCGTATCTCCATCCTGCGTCACCGTTTCCACGACAGCATCCAGTGCTCGCAAGGCCACCGCCATGTCGCTGGGGTGCGTGGCGATACATTGGTCGCTGGCTCCCACTATAGCGAGTGTGCGATTAAAGCCGCCGATCGCCGCGCAGCCGCTTCCTGGCTTGCGTTTGTTGCAGGGCAGGTTGGTATCGTAAAAATAGGGACAGCGTGTCCGCTGGAGCAGGTTTCCTGCGGTCGTCGCCTTGTTTCGCAGTTGCCCCGATGCCCCCGCCAGCAGGGCGCGCGACAATAATGGATAGTCGCGGCGTACCCGTTGGTGTGCTGCCAGATCGGTATTGCGGACCAGTGCGCCGATGCGCAAGCCGCCCTCTTTGGTCTCTTCGATATTATCCAGTCCGAGTCCGTTCACACCGATCAGGTGTGCGGGCGTTTCGATTTCCAGCTTCATCAAATCGAGCAGGTTGGTGCCGCCGGCAATGAACCGCGCATTCGGGATAGATGCAGCGCGTCGTGCGGCTTCCGCAGGTGACGAGGCGCGTTCAAACGTAAAGGGCCTCATGCCTTTGCCCCTGCGACTTCCTCAATGGCTTCTATGATATTGGAATAGGCGCCGCAGCGGCAGATATTGCCGCTCATCCGCTCGCGTATTTCCATTTCGGACATGTAGCTGCCTGCATTCAGGTCCGCGCTCGCATGGCTGGGTATGCCGTCCTGGATCTCATCGAGCACACATACGGCAGAACATATCTGGCCCGGCGTGCAATAACCGCATTGATAGCCATCATGTTTGATGAAAGCGGCCTGCATGGGGTGCAGATTGTCAGGCGTGCCCAGTCCTTCGATCGTCGTCACCGCGTCACCTTCATGCATCACGGCCAGGGAAAGACAGCTGTTGATCCGGCGCCCGTTGATGATCACTGTGCAGGCACCGCACTGGCCATGATCGCACCCCTTTTTCGTGCCGGTCAGACGTAGATTTTCGCGCAGGGCATCGAGCAAAGTCGTGCGCGTGTCGAGCTGGAGTTGATGGACTTTCCCGTTCACATTCAACTGTACTGATTGCATGGCAGGCATGGCTCCTTTCTGGGAGGGGCGGACTGGTTGTGCTACAGCATCGGCCACCGCAAATACAGCTGTAGCGCCGCCAGTCAGCAGCACACCCCTGCGCGACATATCCAGTACGTCCTTGCGATCAATCATGTCTGCTCAGCCTGTTTCGGAATGAAAGCGTCTATCGATTGATATGTTCCTCCATCTTGTGAAACGGCAAGGCTGCGGTTGTTGCTTCATAGCTGCGAATAGGATTAATCTCAGCAGGATTCAAATCGGCTGTTGGTGGGGACCCAGGATCGGCACATGTAGGAATTGCCTTCGTTCGCAGGAAATATGGCGAATATGTTCGTGCAGGCTTTATCGGCGACAGCATGCTAGCAGCAGTTCTGCGACCATTCCCGGCACCCGATGCCAATTTTGCGAGTAACCATGCAATTACGTGATTTTGACGCCGACATGTTCCTGCGCGACGTCTGGCAGAAGAAACCGCTGCTGATCAGGAACCCCTGGACAGTATGGAGTAATCCGCTGGACCCCGACGAATTGGCCGGATTGGCATGCGAAGAGGATGTCGAAGCACGCCTGATCACGCAAAGCCGTACAGCGTGGAAAGTCGAGGATGGACCATTCCCCGAAACCCGCTTTGGCCGGCTCAACAAAAAGCCCTGGACGTTGCTGGTACAGGCTGTGGATATCCATGTGCCGGATGTGGCTGCGCTTATCGAGCCGTTTCGTTTCATACCCAATTGGCGCATTGATGATGTGATGGTGAGCTATGCGACAGATGGGGGCGGTGTCGGTCCGCATTTCGATCAGTACGACGTGTTCCTGATTCAGGGGTTGGGCAAACGCCGCTGGCAAGTCGGGGCCGCTTGCGATTTTGCCAGCGAACTCCAACCCCATGACGATCTGCGCCTGTTGGCCAAGTTTGAAGCTATCAACGAATGGATTCTCGAACCCGGCGACATTCTTTATGTGCCGCCACGGGTCGCGCATAATGGCATCGCGCTGGGAGATGACTGCATGACCTATTCGATCGGTTTTCGCGCGCCATCGCGCGGGGAACTCATCGCGCACTGGTGCGATCATCTGCTTGAAGAGATTCAGGATGATGATCGATACGCGGATGCGCATTTGCAGGCGCAAGACAATCCGGGGGAAATTTCTGCGACTGCCATTGCGGGCTTGCACGAAATGATCACCGAAAAAATGCTCGATCGCAAGGCCTTTGCTCGCTGGTTCGGTCAATACAATAGCATGCGCAAATATCCCGAAACGGATTGTCAGATTGACGAACCGCTGCAGGTCGAGGACGTTCGCGCCTGTCTCGACAGACATATTCCGCTGTGCCGCAATCCGGCCAGCCGCTTTTCCTTTATCCGGCAAGGTGCACATGCCGTGTTGTTGTTCGTCGATGGCGAATGTTTTGAGTGCAATCCGGACATCGCACCTTTTGCGGAACAGCTCTGCGTGCAGGGCCGTTTCATGGTCGATGCCGATCTTGGCAAGCTGGATTCCGGCATCGCGCTGATCACAAAGCTTTTAAATCAAGGTAGCCTCGCTTTCGAGGAAGAGGAAGAGTGAGGCGCATGTGTCGCGGTTGATCCTGTTCAACAAGCCCTATGGCGTGCTGTCGCAATTCACCGACCGCGGCATGGATTCGGCCCGCCTGACGCTGTCGGAATTTATCGATGTGCCTGGCGTCTATCCCGCAGGGCGGCTTGATCGAGACAGTGAGGGACTGCTCCTGCTCACAGATGATGGCAGGTTGCAGGCCCGGATCGCCGATCCCAAGTTCAAGACGCCGAAAACCTATCTCGTGCAGGTCGAAGGCGATCCGCAAGAGGCAAGTCTCGATCAGTTGAGGCACGGAGTCGATCTGAAAGACGGTTTGACCCGGCCGGCCGGGGCGGAACGCATCGACGATCCCGCTTTGTGGCCCCGTGATCCGCCAGTGCGTTTCCGCAAGAGCGTAGCTGATTGCTGGCTCAGGCTGACGATCCGGGAGGGACGAAACCGGCAGGTGCGCAGGATGACGGCGGCCATCGGGCACCCGACGCTCAGACTGGTTCGATGGAGTATCGGTGACTGGATGGTTGAGGGAATAAAGCCAGGAGAATGGCGCGAAATTTCGATAGCGCCCACCTGAACATAACCACGTTCTGAATCACTCTTCGGCAATCTTTCTCTGTCTGGTTGGGGGTTTGAGTTCGCTAACGATGATACCGAAGATGATCAGCGCTGCGCCGGCAAAGGCGCCAGACGGCAGCCGCTCCCCGGCAATTCGTCCCAAAATTCCCGCAAAGACGGGCTCCCCGGTATAGATGACAGTCGCTCGCGTCGGAGATACGCTGCGTTGCGCCCAGTTCATGACGACCTGAATCAAGGCGCTGGCAAGGCCAAGGCCAAGACCAATGCTGGCAAGTGTCCATGAAAAGCCGGGCACAGATTCCCCTGCGGGTCCCATGGCTGCGAAGCTTAACAGTGAGGCGGTGGCCAGCTGGATAATGGTTACGCGCCGAGCGTCGACCTTTGGCGCGAAATAACCGATGGCGATGATTTCTGCGGCGATAACAAATGTGCTGATGATTGTCAGCCATTCGCCCCGTCCGATGCCGCCCGCCAAGGCATCGGGTCCTGCGAGGACCAACATGCCGATAAAGGCAAGCCCTGCCCCAGCCCATGCCATCAGGGTAGGTGGACGACGCAGAACCAGCCATTGCAGTAACGGTACAAGAGGAACGTAAAGCGCTGTTATAAAAGCGGACTTGCTGCTTGGGATGGTTTGCAAGCCCATGGTTTGCAGCACATAGCCGACGGCAATGGTCAACCCGACGATCAATCCCGCCTTTATTTCGGTCATCGTCATAGCGCGCAATATTGACCAGCCAAAGGGCAGCATGACCAGTGCAGCTGTACCAAAACGCAGGCCGACGAAAAAATAGGGGCCGCTGACCGTCATCGCCCAATGGACGAGGAGGAACGTGGTGCCCCAGATCATCGTTATACCGACCAGCGCCCATTCGGCGCGACCGAAGCGGACGGACACAGGGACATCAGGAACAGCTGACATTACAGGCCTTCAGTACTGGAACCTGCCTCGCCCTGCGCGCAAAGGTGAACGGCGTCAATGCTGTTGATCAGGGCCTAAAGTCGGGTCGAGATCACGAGGTCGGGTAAAGCTGACAAGGCGAGCCATATTAGGGCCCATGTCATCCCATTTATCGATGTCGATTTCCATGACGGCAAGGCTTGCTGTCGGAAATTTGATCTCTACATCATCGCGCAGTGCCGACGCACTGTTATCTGGAACAAGCGTCAGGATCAAATCCTCCAGCCCTGGATTATGGCCCAGCATCAGCAGACTGGATACGTCATTGGGCTGATCGCGTAACACGTCCATCAGCGTGGCGGAGGAAGCAAGATAGATACGGCGGTCCCAATTGGCCTCGATCTTTTCGCCATAGCCATCCAGAAATGTGTCGAGCGTCTGGATGACCCGTACCGCCGGCGAGGCGATCAGATGATCGAAATGCATGTCGTGATTGCGGGCATAGCGCCCCATCGTCATGGCCGCGCGGGCGCCCCGCTTATTGAGCGGACGGTCGAAATCCCGCGAAACGTGATCATCCCAACTGGATTTCGCGTGCCGCAACAGGGTAAGCCTTTTCATTCTCTCTCCGCGATGGATGCGTTCTGTGTCTGATGCACGAAAGACGTTGCGGAAGAAAGACGGGAACTGACAGAAATTATGGCTTCGTCCAACGTTACCCGCCGGAGCCGTACGCCATCGGGAAATGCGCTGAGCAAGCGGGACGGCATGGCGGCGGACAGGATGACGAACGTGCCCCGATCATCGGCCCGCCGGATGAGGCGCCCAAATGCCTGCGCCAGACGCGAGCGGATCAGCCGGTCATCATAGGCGCTGCCCCCGCCGGCAAGCCGCCGCGCGGCGTGCAGTACCGTGGGTTTCGGCCATGGCACACCTTCCATGACGACCAGGCGCAGCGAATGGCCGGGCACATCGACACCATCGCGCAAAGCGTCTGTCCCCAAAAGCGATGCACGTGGATCGTCACGGAAAATATCGACCAAGGTGCCGGTATCCATCGGGTCGACATGCTGCGCATATAGCGGCAATCGCGCCTCAGCCAGCCGATCGGCAATCCGCGCGTGGACAGCGCGCAGGCGGCGGATGGCAGTGAAGAGGCCCAGCGTCCCGCCTTGTGCGGCTTCGATCAGGCGTGCGTAAGCGCCCGACATGGCGGCGATGTCGCCCTTTTTGATGTCGGTGACGATCAGCACCTCGGCCTGGGTAGCATAGTCAAAAGGGCTTGGTGCCTCAAAGCGTAGCGGTGGGCGGGACAGATATCGGGCACCGCTGCGCGCTTCGGCCATGTCCCAATCGCCCCCGCCTTTCAATGTGGCTGACGTGATGATGACGCCGTGGGCGGGTTTGGTCACAATCTCCATCACAGGCCGCGTTGGATCGAGCCAATGGCGGTGTAGGCCTATGTCGAACTCTCGTCCCTCGATGCGATCGACGGCCAGCCAGTCGATGAAATCGGGATCGGCCGGACCGCCCATGCGCGACAGCATCGCCAGCCAGCCCGCCACCATATCGCATCGCCAGCCCAGTGATCCGAGTGCGCCCTCGATCCGCGCTCGCGCCGGGCCATCGAGCCAATCGGGCGCGTCCTCAATCACTGCTTCGAGCCTTTTGGCCAATCGGGTCAGAGGGCGCAGCAGATTGTCGAGGGCTTGCGCTCCGGCCTGCGCGGCATCGACCAGCGTCCCGTCCAGTTCGGCCATCTCGGTTTCAAGGCCATAGCCGGCATCGCCGCCTTGCTGGGTATCGCGAGCGTAGACGGTGCCGCGTACAGCAGCGAGCAACGCTTCAATGGGACCGAAGGGTTCGGCTGCATTGATGCGCTTGAGCCATTCGTCGGACGGAAGAGCCATTGCGGCATTGCGCGCGGCCTCGATTGCCCGCCCGCCTTCCTCATCATAACTGGCGACGTCAGACAAGCGTGCGGCAAGGCCACGGCGACGGCCACGTGAGCTGCCCTCCGGCCCGATCACCCAGCGGCGCAACTCGATGGCTTCCTGTCCGGTCAGTGCCGACGCAAAGATGGAATCGGCTGCGTCGAATAAATGATGGCCCTCATCGAAGATAATCCGGTTGGGGCGATTTCCTGTCTCTCGCCCTCGTGCAGCGTTGACCATGACGAGTGCGTGATTGGCGATGACGATGTCGGCATCCGCGCTTGCCCGCGCCGCGCGCTCGATGAAGCATTTGCGGTAATGCGGGCAACCGGCATAGACGCATTCGCCGCGCCGGTCGGTAAGGGCGGTGGAACCATTGCGGCGAAATAGCGTGGGCAACCAGCCGGGCAAGTCGCCGCCCACCATGTCTCCGTCCTTGCTATAGGCCGCCCAGCGCGCGACCAGATGCGCCAATATAGCGGCGCGGCCTGCAAAGCCGCCCTGGAGCGCGTCTTCCAGATTCAACAGGCACAGATAGTTTTCTCGTCCCTTGCGGATCACGACCTTGCGCCGCAGCACTGCCGGGTCTGGATAGATGCGCTCCGTTTCGCGGTCGAGCTGACGTTGCAGCGCCTTGGTATAGGTGGAAATCCATACGGGTCCGTCTGCCTTTTCCGCCCAGAGCGAGGCAGGGGACAGATATCCCAGCGTCTTGCCGATGCCGGTGCCCGCTTCAGCGAGCAACATGTTGGGCTGATCATGATGGGCACGGGGCGCGAAGCAGGCTGCGGCTGCCTGTGCATAAGCATGCTGGCCGGGACGTTCTTCGGCGGCATCCCCGGTCAATCGACGCAGGCGATCGGTAACCTCCTGCTCATCGAGCGTAACGACACGGGGCTGGGCGCGCGCGGATTTTTCTTCCCATTCGGGCAGTTTGGAAAAAAGCCAACGTTCGGCCTTTTCGGGGGTTTTCATGCGCTGAACCACCAGTTGCGCCCACGGCCAGCGCAGGCGATAGAGAGATTGTGCCGCCGTCCAGGCTCCCTCTCGTTCTGCCCATTCCGATGAGGTGAGCGTAGTCAGCAACGCATCGGCGGCGGCGTGATAGAGGGCGGGCGCTGTCGATTCCTCGAGCACATCGTCATTCCTGCCTTCACTGGAATGCCGATCCAATAAATTCAACGCCCGCCCTATCCCCTTGGTCGTCGGGACCACGAATTGCGCGGGGTGGACGAAGGCCCATAGCTCCAGCAAATCCAGTCCCGACAGATCGGGATAGCCAAGCCGTTGGCCCATTAGCGGCGCGTTCAGCAAAATGACCGGCGTTTCCGCTGCCCGGCCCACGGCCTCTCCCTTCGACACGGCGCGCGTCTGCCCATCGGTATCGCGCAACCAGATGCCGCCATGACTTGCATGCAGCGCAGGAAAAGCTAGGGGAGTGGTCACGACTTTGGACATGGGTCCTGACCCTAAGCCTATTGGGAACGAAAGGGCAACACAAGTGAGCGATTTGCGCGACGCGGCGATGCAATCAAAGGCCTGGCCTTATGAGGAAGCGCGCAAATTGCTGAAACGCTATGCCAAGGGCGCGCCCGAAAAGGGCTATGTGCTGTTTGAAACAGGCTATGGCCCATCAGGCCTGCCCCATATCGGCACGTTTAACGAGGTGTTGCGCACAACCATGGTGCGCAGGGCCTATGAAGAGTTGTCCGATATTCCCACGCGCCTGATCGCTTTTTCAGATGACATGGACGGATTGCGCAAGGTGCCTGATAATGTTCCCAATCAGGAGATGTTGACACAGCATCTGGGCAAGCCGCTGACGGCCATTCCCGATCCATTCGGCAAGTTCGAAAGTTTCGCGCACCATAACAACGCGATGCTGCGCGAGTTTCTTGATCGCTTCGGTTTCGAATATGAATTCCTCTCGGCGACGGAATGCTACCGCGCCGGGCGCTTCGACGAGACATTGAAACAGGTGCTGCGCCATTATCAGGACATCATGGACATCATGTTGCCGACGCTGCGCAAGGAACGGCAGGCGACCTATTCGCCCGTTCTGCCGATCAGCAGCAAGAGCGGGATCGTGCTGCAAGTTCCGGTTGAGGTGGTCGATGCCGAACAGGGCATTGTCCGGTTTGAGGACGAGGGCGAGGTCATCGAACGGTCGATACTGACCGGCGGGGCGAAGCTGCAGTGGAAGGTTGATTGGGCGATGCGCTGGGTCGCGCTGGGCGTCGATTATGAAATGTCGGGTAAGGATCTGATCGATTCAGTCACGCAAAGTTCAAAAATTGCCCGCGCGCTGGGCGCCCGTCCGCCCGAGGGCTTCAACTATGAAATGTTCCTCGACGAAAAGGGTGAAAAGATTTCCAAATCGAAGGGCAATGGGCTGAGCCTGGAACAATGGCTGACCTACGGACCGGGGGAAAGCATCGCCTTTTACGCTTATCGCGAACCCAAAAAGGCCAAGCAACTGCATCTGGGCATCATTCCACGCGCAGTGGATGAATATTGGCAGTTCCGTGCGGCCTATCCGACGCAGGAACTGGACAAGCAGCTTGGCAACCCGGTGCATCATATTCATGACGGAAAGGTGCCAACGGGCGAACTGCCGGTGACGTTCGGCCTGCTCCTTAACCTTGTCGGTGTCATGGGCGATGCAGGCAAGGATCAGGTATGGGGTTATCTGACCAACTATGTGCCGGATGCGAGTGCGCACAAATACCCGGAGCTTGATCAGTTGATCGGTCATGCATTGGCCTATCATCGCGATTTCATTGCGCCGACACTCAAACGGCGTGCGCCAACCGCAACCGAAGCGGCTGCTCTCCGGCGGCTGGATGAAGAACTGGCCGCACTGCCTGCGGATACCAGCGCAGAGGCTATTCAGAATATCGTCTATGCTATCGGCAAGGATGAAAGCTTTGGTTTTGAGAATCTGCGCGACTGGTTCAAGGCGCTGTATGAAACCTTGCTGGGGGCCGAGCAAGGGCCGCGCATGGGGAGTTTCATCGCACTTTACGGGGTTGGAAACAGCCGAAAGCTGATTGCTGAGGCTCTTGCATCCGTCTGATCGCTAGTCACCTGAATCCGAAGTTCGCTTCATTGTTTTCTGGCAGAAGCGTTTGACGGCGGCGAGGATCTCGTCGGCG
>NZ_JAKKIE010000008.1 GCF_021742065.1 Rhizorhapis sp. SPR117 | reverse complement strand
CCAGACCGTTCAGCACAGCAGATGAAAGCACCGCCTCGATCTGAGGCTTTTTGTTCAATCCAACTGGTACAGTTTTAAACCGGAATCTTGCACAATTTTACCCCGACGTTGACAAGCGTGGTTGGCGAAACAGCAGGCGCGACAGCCACTTGAAAGTCATGCCATCCTCCGCTTAAAACGATGTGTCGCCTCTACGGCGAGGCGCGCGGCCATCGCGGACAAAGTCGTGCATCGACCCGTGCGGCTGTTGGTCAGCCAGTCCCCGATCGTCCAGTCCCCATGGGGACCGCGTGCGTCGATCGCCTTGTAGGCCAGCCGATTCCAGGGCGCGCAGACAACGCCATTGCCATGGAAGAAATTACCGCCGATGCCGGTCACCGATGACACGTCGATCACGTCCCCGGTCGCATTCGCCCAGTGCCATGCCGGGGGCCAGGTCGGGTAACGATCGGTCTCGCAGCGCCAGAACAGCATGGAGCCGTCCCTGGCGGGAACGCCCAACACAAAAGCGCCGCCGTCGAGGACCGCCAATGACCAGCTCATCTCGCCCGCATTGGCCGTGAGCTTGGCCAACTCCTCCTCGACGATGAGGTCGGTTGCCGTGACCACCGACTAGACGCCTTCGCCCTGCGCCGCGAGGAGCAGCTTGTCGCCATCGGCCAACCCGAAGCTGACGAGCGTACGCGTGACCGGCTTGAATTCCTGGTCTCCATGGAAGACCTCGAAATCCTCGGGCGCGCCACTTAGCTTCATCCGTTTGATCGCCGCTTCAATCACGTCCGAGACCTTGGCGGTCTTGGCGAAATCGGCGGTGAACGGACCCTTGGGCGTGCCGATCGTAAGGGTCAGTCGATCATCGCTGCCGCGCCCCTTGTCATCATCCTTGCTCATACTGTCATGCTCCTTTCGCAATCGTCGCCGATCGCCTCAGGCGTTCGGCGTATCCCTGTGCAGTGCTCTGCCCCTTGCCAAATACCCTCTGACACCCTGACATAAAGTAGGGTTATTTTTATATTGGTAGCGGCGCGGAGGAAATCTTCCGATCCTCCGGTGAGGATGACGACGGAGAAAGACGGAAATGGTGTCATAGGTGTCAGGATGTCAGAGCGGCCACCAGAAAATGGGTATGTAGCACCGACGAGTCCAGTGGAACCGCGGACACACACCTGAGACTGCGAGACGGCACCGAGGCCCGTCCGGGCTCCAGTCCTGCCGGGGAGGCCTGCGAAGGTATTCGCGGGAGGCATCGAGGCACTGGGCGGTACTGACCCGGCACACACGCCCGAGACCTATCCGGAAACCCGTCTCGACCGCGTCGTCATAATCTGCGCCCAGTTACTGGCCATCGCCGGAACGTGCCGTGACGTTCCGGCGATCGATTGCATGCTAAAGGGGCAGAGGGTCGTGGCCGTTCGATCGCGGTTTTCCGCGGCCTTAAGGGGGTAAGCCTATTTCGTGTATCCAGCTGTGTATACGAAAGGCGCCATTTTCCGTTCACACGGTCGCGAATAACCGTATTATTGCCGATGCATCTTCAGCAACCGAGACGATTATGGACGAAGACGAAGCAGTCAGGCGGACCGAGGCCGCGATCAAGAAGGCAAAAATCGATGCCTTCGGCGATAAGGCTCATCTTGCTCGCCATCGGACTGTCGGAAGCACAATTTCCGAGACGATCCAAATATCTCTGAACGTTCGCGATAATCCAGATTTCATCCAAAACATGCCGCTGCCATGGACTGAAAACCGCAATATGATCATAAGCGCGTTCGAAGACTTTTTTCGTCGCAGCCACATTTGTCCAGGCCTGAACAATCCGCGATGCTGCCATGCTGCAGCCGGTAAATACTGCTTCCCTAATTGGCAGGAACGGGAAGATCCTGAATGGTACGCGCAGCAAATCAATCTGTTGCTCTCACAAATAAATGATCGGATCACACAAAGCGGTCCGCTGGTCCCAGCACTCGCTGCAGATGAGGCATTTGAACTTGGCCGACTGTTCACCGAAGCAGTGAACAAATTCAATTGGGATGAGCATGCGAAACGTGGATTGAAAACAGTCAAAAGCGCGAGACGAGGTGGTGCAGACGGCAGTCGCGTCAGGGCGGGTCAGGTGAGGTCAGACCGCTATTTGGGTTCGATCAACCCAACCACATGCTCCGACCAAGTCTCGAGGGCCAGTTTCTTCTCGTCGTCGTACTGGTGGTGCAGATAATGCGCACCCGCGCCAGACCGGGTGCTGCCGACATGGCCTATAACTTGGTCCGCGATAGAGGTTGCACATGAGGAGATGATGCCACAGCAGCGACTAAAGGCAATCAAGAGCGAAAACGGTTGATGGCCTTCTTCCATTCATGCTCCGGCGGCAAGAGGAAGGGAGGTGACCGTGGGCGCTTCCCGCACAAGCGATATGCGTGCGGCACCCTTTGCCTGCATCTGCCAGTTCTGCCGACACGGGATGCAAACGAAACGCCTTGCTGCGGCTGGAAGGCGGTCGTCCCACCCTTTACGGTGGAACAGCCACCAGAGCGCGTGAGGATCGAAAACTGCCATATGCGTGCACCATCCACAGGAAACGCGGACGGCATATTGCCAGGCGGCGGCCTCAAAGAGATTGGTCGCCTGCTTCGATCCGTCCACCGTGAAGCGGCTCATATGGTTTGCTCCGTCGACTCGCTAGGGTCGTGATTATGGAACATATAGGGTACAAATGCACCTGTGCCCCAACGCAAACATGCTCGGGATGCCGTAAGCGTCCGCCGTGCACCGCGGGGGGAAATCTGTCTGAAGCCGCGCGGCCAATCAGACATCAGAATATTCGCCCCTATTGTCCGGGCCGAGTTAAAAAAGCCCATTCTTCAGACTCGTCGTGGCTCCCGTCCAGTTTATGAGCGTGCAAATTCACCAGAGATGGCGCGACCGTTTTTGCAAATCAACATTTGACGGCACCGTGTTGACATTCGATCCCGGGCGTTATACACATTTGACCGCACCCTGTTAGGAGTCCTGTATGACAACCAACAATACGATCCGAGCGTCGCTGCGCCTTAAGCCCGACGTACACGCTGCAGTACTGAAGGCAGCGTCAGCGAGAGGCGTGGAGGCTGCCACATTCATGCAGAACGCGATTGAGCAGGCGGTTTACGAGTTTCTTCCTGAGGAACGGAGAAGGGAGTTGGAAATGATGGATCAGTTTTTCACAATTGCACAGGATTTAGCGCGCCAGATATTCGACCAAGGGCGGTTCACCGAGCACTTCACCCTGACGGTAATCCAGGACATGACGGAGAATCCCGATATTAGGCTACTATACGCAAACTTGATTGGCGATGACGACATTTTGAAGACGGGCGTCGCTAAGAAATCACCCCTCAACATGTATCTAGGCTGGTACATAAAGAATGCCATCGACGCCAAGCCGCTGCTCGACGGCAGTGGGAAGCCCCGACGAGCCTTCGTCAAAGGACAGATCATTCAAAGCTACACGCTGCTGACACTGAATTAATGCGCGACGCCCCCAGTGGTCCGCGCGACAATTCCTATGTCGATGCGTATGTCGACGCGATGTTCGTGGAGTTAACGTGGAATATCTGTCACTTTAGTGGGCTTCTAAACAATTGGTTCACATTGTTGAAGCTTCACGACGAAATGGGTCGGCCGGCGGATGCTTCGGCAGAATGGGATGATGTGTATTTCCCCGATTTTGTCGCAGCCTACAACTCGACCGTTCCCGACAGCATCAAGGTGAGGAACAACAATCTCCTTGGAGGCGACGGCTTCGGAACATGAGACGACCGGCAGCTTTCGGGGCCGGCTCATTCTAACCAGAACGACTGAGATGGGCGAATTGCTGCCGTTGACGGAGGATCGCCTTGCTGAGTTTTCCGTGTATCCAGCCGTGTACACAGAGAGCCCGTATCTTGGTGTGTGCCCCCGTATGGACCTGTAATGCAATATCCATCGACAATGGCGGATTTACGTCACTTGTACATCGATCATGTAATTTTATGATAATTTATGATAATTATATTTCACTATTTTACACCGAGAATGTCGGCGGTTCGAGCCCGTCATCGCCCACCATCCTTTAAACAGGCCATGCCGGGGGCATGGATTGTTTAAAGGATCAAAGAGGTACGCGCCGGGGTGCCTTTATTGAAAATCAAACCGTAATCTGCAGGTCATACGCAAGAAGTTGAAAGCGCCCTAAAGCGCGGCGGCAATCAGTTCCGTCGCTTCCTTCCCCCGCCAATCCAGCGCGCCCAGCACCCGCGCCACTTCCTTGCCCTCCGCATCATACAGCACCGTTGTCGGCAGCAAGCCAGATCCATAGTGAAAACCGAACTGGTTCTCGGCGTCAATATAAGGTTGCAACGCGGCGAACTTGCGTTCCTTGAAAAAAGGATCGACTTTTGCCCGACCCTGGCTGTCCTGCGAGATCACGACGACCTGCAGCTTGCCATTATGATCGATCGCCAGTTGGTCCAGCGTCGGCATTTCCAGCACGCATGGGCCGCACCACGTAGCCCACAGATTGACAAGCAGCGGCTTGCCCTTGAAGTCGGCCAGCATCACATCCCCGCCATCGGGGCCTTCGAAAGTGAAATCGGGCGCTGCCTCTCCGGCATGACTGGTGTCGATGGTGAAGCTGCCGCCGGATTCGCTGTTCGACGCTTTTTCTTCCTTTGGTGCAGCCGCGCCTTGCGCATTCTCTTGCCCCGCGCCCGCCGATTGCTTATCGCAAGCGCTTAATAGTACGGGCAGTGTGGCAAGCAGGAGAATGGCAATTACGCATCGCACGACGGCAGGCTCCAACAGCATGTGGGGCGGGCGCTTCGCTGAAGGCCCGGCTTCGGTGATGCGCGAGATAAATGCCTCCATCCCATTCGACAAGCGTTTATGGCGACAGGACATTGCCGGATCGAAGGCGCATGTCGCCATGCTGGCGCAGCAAGGCATTGTTTCCGCGGACGACGCCGCTGCGATCAGTGCGGGTCTGGATCAGATTGCAGCCGAATTCGCAGCGGATGGCATTACTGAAAATCTGGACCTTGAAGACATCCATATGCATGTCGAGGCACGGCTGGCCGAAATCGTGGGACCAGCAGCGGGACGCCTGCATACGGCACGTTCGCGCAATGATCAGGTTGCGACGGATTTCCGCCTGTGGGTGCGCGACGCCATCGACATGGTGGATGCAGGGCTGAAGGCATTGCAAATCGCACTCGTCACCCGTGCCGGGGAACACACCGCCAGCGTCATGCCTGGATTCACCCATCTTCAATCGGCGCAGCCGGTGACGCTCGGCCATCATCTGATGGCTTATTATGAAATGATTCGTCGCGATCGTTCCCGCTTTGCCGATGCGCGGGCGCGGATGAACCAGTGCCCGCTGGGCAGCGCAGCATTGGCTGGCACAGGCTTTCCCATCGACCGGCACGCGACGGCAGCGGCGCTCGATTTCGCCAAGCCAACAGACAACAGCCTCGACAGCGTATCGGATCGCGACTTTGCCCTCGATTATCTAATGGCGGCGACGCAATGCAGTCTGCATCTGTCGCGTCTGGCCGAAGAATTCATCATCTGGGCGAGCCAGCCTTTCGGTTTCGTGTCGCTGCCCGACGCCTATTCGACGGGCAGTTCAATCATGCCGCAAAAACGCAATCCCGACGCGGCCGAACTGGTGCGCGGCCATGCCGGACGAATCGCCGGCTGCATGACAGCTCTGGTCATCACCATGAAGGGCCTGCCGCTTGCATATTCAAAGGATATGCAGGACGACAAGCCGCCGGTATTCGAAGCGCATGACCTGCTGGGTCTGTCCATCGCCGCGATGACCGGCATGGTGGGCACGGTTACCTTCCGTACCGATCGGATGCGCGCGCTGGCGGAAAGCGGTTTTGCCACCGCGACCGATTTGGCCGACTGGCTGGTGCGCGAAGCCGATGTGCCCTTCCGCGAGGCACACCACATTACCGGCCGCGTAGTGAAGATAGCCGAAACAGAGGGCAAGCCACTTGCCGACCTGCCATTGCCTACATTGCAGGCGATCGACGCGCGGATCGATGCGCGGGTGTTTGACGTCCTCACCATCGATGCGTCGGTTGCCAGCCGTAAAAGCCATGGTGGCACATCGCCCGATCGGGTAGGCGAACAGATCAAGGCCGCCCGCGCCGAACTGAACATTGGATGACAGGCCCCATGCGTACCCCTTTCTGGTTCTTGCTTGCCCTGCCTCTGGTCCTTGCCGCCTGTGGCAGTCGTGTTCCGCTGACACCGCCCGAAGGCCATAGTCTTCCGCCCAAACCTCGCGCCGCTGAAACGGTGCCCACGCCAACCGAATTGATGGAACCATCGACGCAGGCGCAGCCGGGTCGAAGCGATGAATTGTTGAAAAAATCCGAAAAACGCGAACAAGACGAATTCGACCTGCCGCCTCCGGGCTAAACCTTCCATGCTCTTATTCCCCACGGAACCCCGATGAACCATTTTGAATACAAGAACGGCGTGATGCATGTCGAACAGGTGCCGATGGGCACGATTGCGCAAGCCGTCGGTACGCCTGTCTATGTCTATTCGACAGCGACGCTGGAACGACACGTCCGCGTGTTTCAGGAGGCATTGGCGCCATTGCCGGATCCGCTGGTTGCCTTTGCAGTAAAGGCCAATCCCAACGCAGCGGTGTTGGCGACACTGGCACGACTCGGCCTGGGCGCCGACGTGGTGTCTGCCGGTGAGCTTCGCCGCGCGGTGGCAGCGGGGATTGAACCTGGTAAAATCGTCTTTTCGGGCGTCGGCAAAACCGCCGATGAGATGCGGCTGGCGCTGGACCTTGGTATTTTCCAGTTCAATCTTGAGAGCGAGCAGGAGGCCGAAATGCTCTCCGAAATCGCACTGTCGATGAACAAGGTTGCACCTGTCGCCTATCGCATCAACCCGGATGTCGATGCCGGAACGCACGAGAAAATCTCCACTGGAAAATCTGAAAACAAGTTCGGTATTCCCTATGAGCGCGCGATCGCCAGCTATGACCGCGCGGCACAACTGGCGGGGCTCGATGTGCAGGGCGTCGCCATCCATATCGGCAGCCAGCTTACCGACCTTACCCCGCTTGCCCTCGCCTTTGAAAAACTGGGCGTGTTGATAGAAGATCTGCGCGATGAGGGGCATGACATTCGCACGGCGGATCTGGGCGGCGGATTGGGCGTGCCCTATGACTCCTCTCTGCCCGTGCCTCCGCTCCCGGCTATCTACGGCGAAATGGTCAAGCGCATTGTGCAGGACTGGAATGTCCGGATGGTTTTTGAACCGGGCCGGGTGATCGTCGGCAATGCAGGCGCCCTGTTGACCGAAGTCATCCGCGTAAAGCAGGGTGCGACGCAGCCCTTCGTCATTGTCGATGCAGCCATGAATGACCTGCTTCGTCCCAGCCTGTATGATGCATGGCACGATATTCGCGCCATCAAGCCACGCGGCAAGCAGACATCCGCCACGGTTGTCGGTCCGGTCTGCGAAAGCGGCGATACCTTTGCAAAGAACCGTGAAATGGACGTCGTGCAAGCTGGCGACCTCTTGGCCTTCATGACGGCGGGCGCTTATGGTGCGACCATGGCCAACACCTATAACAGCCGCGCGTTGACCCCCGAAGTGCTGGTCTCCGGCGACAAATGGGCCGTGGTGCGCCAACGCCCGCCGATTGAAACCTTGATCGAAGGCGACATCATCCCGGATTGGGTGCGGTAGGATGCACAGCCTGCCGCTTTTCCTTCGCCTTCAGGATCGACCCGTGATCCTGCTGGGTGAAGGTGAGGCAGCAGAAGCAAAGGCGCGGCTGCTCCGCCGCTCAGGGGCCCGAATTGTCAGCGAAACGCACGAAGCCGCCCTGGCCATTGTCGCTATCGAGGAAGAAGAAACGGCGCTGGCTGCCATCGCACGATTGAAGGGGCGCGGCATATTGGTCAACGCTGTGGACAGGCCGGATCACTGCGACTTCACCCTGCCGGCCATCGTCGATCGCGATCCGGTGCTTATCGCGATTGGCACAGGCGGGGCTTCAGCGGGTCTTGCCAAGACACTCCGTCAGCGGCTTGAACAGTTCCTCCCTCCCGGCCTTGGCGGTCTGGCGATGGCGCTCAAGGATGCTCGCGCCGCCATGAAAGCGCGCTGGCCCGATGCCGCGAACCGGCGGAGAGCCATTGATACAGCGCTGGCAGAGAATGGACCTGTCGACCCCTTTGTGCCGCAGGATGCAGACGCCGTTGAAAAGTGGCTATCAGGGAAGCAGCCGACAATAGCTGACGATTTCGTCGAAATTCCGCTTGCATCGACCGACCCGGACGATCTGACATTGCGTGCCGCCAGATTACTTGGCCAAGCCGATACTCTCTATCACTGGCCCGACATCCCGGCAGCCATATTGAATCGAGCCAGGGCGGACGCGGTTCGCATTCCCGTCAGCGAGGCACCCACCAAGGCCCGCCCCGGCCTGTCACTCTATGTGCGATGGAATAAATGATCGGCGGCTTCATCATACACAATGGTCAACCGCAAAGGATCAGCGAGGCGCAGATCCAGAGTCCTGTCGGCGGCCATGATTTTCTGTGGCTACATCTCGACGGGCGCGATGAAAACTCTCGACCGTTGATCGAGGCCGATGCCGCAATCCCATTGACGGCGCGTTCCGCCCTGTTCGCGCATGAAACCCGCCCGCGCTGTACGGTGATGGATGGCGGTGCGCTTATCAACCTGCGCGGCCTTGGTTCAACGCCAGAGGACGACCCCGACCCTTTGGTGTCCATCCGCATATGGGCGGAAAGGGGCCGTGTCATTACCGTCAGTTTCCGCAGCATCACCGCTTACCGGCCCGTAGCCGACCGATTTCTGAGCGGGCAGATACTCGATCCCGGCGACCTGATCGCCGCCATTGCCGATGAAATCACGGACTCGCTTGATCCTGATGTCGCCAGCTTGGGCGACCGGCTGGACGATATAGAGAGCAAACTGGACGGAAACCCGCCTACAAGTTTAAGGCGTCAGGTCGCGGAAATCCGATCGCAGGCCATCGGTTACCGCCGTTTCATCGCGCCCCAGCGTCAGGCACTCGACCGCATTTCCCAGACGGATTTGCCCTGGCTTGACGATGTCGACCATGTCCACCTGCGCGAAGCCGCCGATCGATGCGCCCGCATGGCCGAGGAACTGGAGGCTGTCCGTGAACGCGCGGCATTGGCGCATGAAGAACTGACGGACCTTCGCGCCGAACAGCTTGATCGCCGTTCTCTGCTTATATCCATTGTAGCGCTTATTTTTCTGCCGGTCACATTCGTCACCGGCCTTCTCGGCATGAATGTCGAGGGCATCCCCTATGCCCATGAGCCTTGGGCTTTTTGGGGCGTGATAGGTTTTTGCGCCCTGATTGCAGGCGCCGTCGGCTTATGGTTCGCCAGTACGCGCTGGGTGAACAGATGAATCCGAATCAGTGCTGCATCGCGGCGCTTACTCGCTGCAATTCATCATGGAGTGACTGGATGGACGCGACCAGCCGTGCCCGATCGGCGTGCAGTTCTTCCAGCTCCGCCCTGGTTTCACCCAATTCGACCGCACGCCGCGCAATTCGGGCATCAAGCTGATCATTGTGCCGGATGAGCAGACTCATCTGTTCGGCCCGGTGAACCAGATGACGAATCCGGGCATCGAGCACGTCAAAATCGAAAGGCTTGACGATATGCTCATCGGCCCCCTCGGCAAGGGCCTCGACCGCTGCATGGCTATCGGAACGACCGGAAATCATCATGATCGCGGCATTGCCCAGCAGGCCTGAAGCCTTCATTTTCTTCATGGTGTCGATACCCGACAGCATCGCCATCATCATATCGATAATGATCAGATCGAACCGCTGCGCCTGCATCAAGCTTAAAGCGACAATGCCATTTTCGGCCAGAACCACATCATGCCCCCGGTGCGACAAGCGCCGCGCCATGACACTCAGTGCGATAGGGTCCTCATCGACGACCAGCAACCGGGTCCGCCGCTGTCCGGCAGCCGGTCCCGTTTTGTCGCCCGAAAGGTCCTGCGCCTTCTCTCGCTTGAATATCTGCATGAGGTCCACCTGTTGAAAGCTGCTGAAATGCTATGCTTAAGGCCCTTACAAATGGTTAACGCCGTAGCCACGCCGCAACCATGATCCTAAGCTGGCCAGATGGAGAAACCCATGAATGATCGTATAAATATCGTTATTGAAGACGGCGTAGCAGATGTCCGGTTCAACCGTCCTGATAAGATGAACGCGCTCGATCCCGCTTTGCTCGATGGAATAGTTTCAGCAGGCGATACGCTACGGTCCATACAGGGCTTGCACGCCGTTGTTTTGTCTGGCGAAGGTCGCGCCTTTTGCGCCGGGCTTGATCTTACCAGCTTTTCCGCCATTGCCGAGACGGCGGGCGACCTGATGCAGCGCAGCCATGGCATTTCCAACATCTTCCAACACGCGGCAATGCTCTGGCGCGAACTGCCCGTGCCGGTCATAGCGGCAATTCACGGCGTCTGCTTTGGCGGCGGTCTGCAAATCGCGCTGGGCGCAGACATTCGCATTGCCGCCCCAGACACGAAGCTTTCAGTCATGGAAATCAAATGGGGTGTCGTCCCCGACATGGGCGGCTTCGTTCTTACACGCGGCCTGGTGCGCGGCGATGTCCTCCGCGATCTTGTTTACAGCGGTCGTCAGGTCGAAGCCGCCGAAGCGCAGGCGCTTGGCCTGATCACTCACCTGTCCGATACACCGCACGCAACGGCTATGACCATGGCGCGGAACATAGCGGCGAAAAATCCCGATGCCATCCGCGCGGCCAAACGGCTTTTCGATCTGTCACAGGATAAGGACTTGGCCGATGTCCTTCTTGCCGAAAGCCGCGAACAGATGGCCTTGTTCAGCCGTCCCAACCAGAAAGAAGCCGTTACCGCAAATATGGAAAAGCGTGCGCCGGTTTTTTCCGATTAAGCCAGCTTTTCGGTTATGACTGAGCCATCTGCTTTGGCTGTGCAAGATGTGCCTGCATCATTTCTCGCACTTCAGGATCAATGATCCTGCGTCCCTCTGCACCGTGCGTCACAACAACGGTGTCACACACAGCAACGCATTCGCCATGCTGAAAAGCAGCAGACAGGATATGCCAGCTGGTGTTGCCGATGTGGCCGATGCCGCTCGCAATAATAATGGGGTCAGGTAAATGCGCTTCATCCACAAAGGCAAGATTGACCGCCGCAACCAGCCAGCGGACGCCCTTGTCTCTGGGATGGCGTCCAAGCGAATTGTGAAAGCGGATGCGTCCAGTTTCAAACAGACCGGCCAACGCAACATTGTTGACATGGCCCATGACGTCCAGATCCTGATACCGGGTGTCAAGGCTGACCTGAAAAGGATAATTGTCTATATCGAGCCGCCAGCTATCGGGTTTCGCCATGTCCCACCTTTCCTTTCCATATATGACGGCATAACCAGCGGTAGGCGTTTTGCAAATGATCTGACATAATATTCCCGGTATGAGGCGGTTATGACACAGACCCCACGATTGCTGCTGGACGCCCGGGCCGAGCTTGGCGAAGGGCCGCGTTGGCATGAAGCAGAAAAGCGTCTGTACTGGGTAGACATCGCCCGCAACGAGCTCCATCGTCTTGATCCCGTGACGAGCCAGGACGAATGCCGGACGTTCCAGTCACCGATTGGATGCTTCGCCTTCATGAAGGAGGGCGGACTGATGCTGGCGATGAAGGATGGCTTTGCGCGCCTCGCCCATTTCGATGCGCAGCCTGAACCCTTTGGCGAACAGATTTTTTCTGGCAGCCCCGATCTGCGCTTCAATGATGGACGTACTGACCGCCATGGCCGGTTTTGGGCGGGCAGTGTCAACATGCTGAAATCTGCCCATGACGCGGCGCTTTATCGCCTGGATTCCGATGGAACGGTCACGCAGGTGGAGGGCGGCATGCTGACATGCAACGGCGCGGCTTTTTCGCCTGACGGCAAGCATTTCTATCATACCGACACGCCCAGCCATACCGTGCGCGTCTATGACTATGATGAGACGGCGGGCACGCTCTCTCATTGCCGCATATTTCACCAATTCCCTATGGGCAAAGGCCGGCCCGATGGCGCCTGCGTCGATGTCGAGGGATGTTACTGGACCGCATTGTTCGATGGGGGCCGTGTCGTCCGCCTTTCACCACAAGGCGAGATATTGGCGCAGGTCGCATTGCCGGCGAAACGCCCTACGATGATTGCACTGGGCGGACCGGATTTGCGAACCGCCTATGTAACGACCGCCCGCACAGGCCTCTCGCCCGAAATACTTGCCCAGGAACCATTTTCAGGCGGCATTTTCTGCTTTGATGTCGAAGTGGCGGGCATGCCGGAAACACCCTTCGGCACCGGCTGAACCGACCGCTGGGGCTTACACCGCCCGCTTCGTTTTGGGAAAGGCGAGAAGGGCCGAAAACTGGCGTCCGCTCCCAGGCGCACTGAACCCGTTCAGAACTTTATCTGCGCTCATCGGACGACCGAACAAATAGCCTTGTCCTCGTTCGCATTCCAGTTGGCGCAGCATGCTCCGCTGCGACTCTCGTTCGATTTGCTCGGCAGTGCATTTCACGCCCATCGCTCCGCACAACTGGACGATGCCCGCGACCAGTAACTGCGATGGCGGGGAAACATCCACGTCGCGTATCAACTGGCCATCGATCTTCACATGATCGAAGGCAATTTCCTTAAGGTAACCGACGGAAGCGAAACCGGTGCCGAAGTTATCCAGCACAATCCGGACGCCGATTTCGCGCAGCAACTGAACGGTCAACCGGGTAGTATCAAAGTCGTTCAGGAATGCCGCTTCAGCAATTTCGATTTCCATTCTGGCGGGATCAAAACGGTAAAAATCGAACAGCCGGGCCAACAGCAAAGGCGTCGACGGATTGTGCAGTTGAACCGGGCTGAGATTCATCGACAGACCAATATCCAGCGGCCAGGATGCGGCGGCCAGCAATGCTTTGTCAAAAATACGTTCCGACATGCGCGATATTTTGCCGGTGCGTTCGGCAGCGCTGATGAATTCCATCGGATTGACATCGCCCAGATCCGGGTCGGTCCAGCGGGCCAGCGCCTCGAAGCGCAGGACAGTGCCATTCGCGAGATCGACGATCGGCTGATACACCACGTCCACTTCCGAAATTCCATCCTTTAGGCCCATGGCCTGTTCCAGCTGCATGGCGCGCTTCGTCTGCATCTTGATGTTGGAATCATAGTGGACAATGTGAGTGCCGCCGCTTTTCTTGCCGCGATACAGAGCCAGATCAGCGTTGGAAATCAGGGAAATATCATCCCGCGCGTCATCAGGGAAAAGCGCAAAACCAATGCAGGCCGACAAAGTGACCGTTACGCCTTCTACACAGAAAGGTTGCGAGAAAATCTCCATGATGCTTCTGGCGAGTTCGATGGCGTCCGGCGGACTGGCAATACCAGCCCCCACTACGGCAAATTCATCCCCGCCCAAGCGCGCGGCAAAGCATTGTGGGCCACCAGATCGACCGAGTCTTTGCGCGATCTGCACCAATAGCTGATCCCCTAGACGGTGACCGTAATTATCGTTGATCGGCTTGAATCCATTCAGGTCGATCATCAACAGCACGAACCGTTCGCTATTGTCCGCCTGGGCAATTTTTTCCTGCAAATGTTCCATGAAGGCCCGACGATTGGGCAGCCCGGTCAGGGCATCACTTTGCGCCAACTGCTTTTCGCGTGCCTGAGCTACGATGTTGGCAACGAATTCCCGATACTGAACCACTATCATGCGCAGCACGATCAGGCAGGTCAGCACTATGTCAATGCTAATGGCTATGCGCAGTTTTTCTCCGCTGACCAACAATGGCACAGCGACCGGCATAACACCGACCAGAAGCGTGGGCAAAGCTGCCGAAGGAAGGGCGGCCAGGCAATAACCGCCAGCGACAGCGCCGAGGCTGAGGAACAACAGCACCAAACCCTGGTGATCGGGATCGACCGAAAACAGGATGGAAAGGCCATAGCCGCCCATAAGTATGCTCAATGCCCATGCGGATATCACGGTGGAACGGATACGAATCTTGATAGTCGCGGGATCTGGATTCCCATCTCGCCGGTTGAGCCAAATGGTCATGCGAACGACAATGATAGCCGTCAGCACCGCCGGTAAATAAAGAGTCGTCAAGGGCGGCAAATCCGGGTCGCGCCCTATCATCCAGGCCGCAAGCTGGATCAGGATGATAGTATACATCGTAGGAATGTTGGCCTTGAGGACCTCATATTGCCGACGCTGCAGTTCACCCTGCAACGCTTTTTCCGGCAGGGGCCGTATCAAGCCGACAATCCTGGTCCACACCCTCCGCATGGGAAAAATCTAGGGATAAAAAGTTAAGGAATTGATTTCATCCTGATAAAACAAATAGATCTCAGGATATGCAGGTCAGCTTTTCTTGGTCAATTCGCGGAGTTTTGCGAAAGGCCCGGCATCTTCCTCTTTCAACACGCCGACTTCACGCAACGCCCGATCCGCGTTCTTCGATCTGGGATAAGGATCCATGGTCAACGCCAACGTCTCGGCAACGGCTTCGCCCATATCGATCTGATCGCCGGAAAAGAAAATAATGTCGCAATCATCGGCATTGAGTTCGATTTCAGTGTCAGGATCAGATTCCGCGTTCGTCGGTTCAAAACGAATTGTGAAGGGCTGGTGGATGCGTTCAGGGACCGGCGCACCCGTTGCGACGCAAGCCTGAACCAGATCGGCCTCAATCCGCCCTCTGGCCATGATCGATCCGTCGGACGTTGCAAGAACCTTGGCTTCCCTCGCAAGAATATATTCGGCGGCCAGCCGGTGCAGTTCCACGAGTCCGAAGCGCTGGCGCAACGCCTCGCGCTCTTGCGGATCAGCCTCAATCCGAACCGGATCGCCGCCCCGGCCCAGCATATCCAGCCGCTCAATCCGCGAAAACTCAGGATCGGGGATCGTCATCAGGGTAATTTCCCATCCAGTAGCGCAGGCACATCACAGGTGCCGATATCCTGCCAGAACGCGCTCAAGGAACAGGACACATGATCGCGTTCCGCCGCGGCTGGCGGATCACCGCGATATAGATTGCGAACCAGTGCTTCATCGAGCGAGTCGACACCCGCAAATGCCGTGCGATAGGCGGAAAGACGACCGCCAAGCGCACTCATCATCTTGCCGATATGTTTGCCCACAATCATATCACCAATACCGATCTGACGAAGCTGACCATCCATGTCATCGATAAAGATTTCGGTCAGCCAGACACTTTGCTGCCGTGCTTGCGGATGCGTTTCCAGCCGCAACAGAATAGCGGATAATATCGCCGCGATCATATCAAAACGGCCATCCAGCGTATCGGGAACGCCCCCCCGTGCATACCAGTGCGGTTGACGCGCATAGGCCACAACAGCCTGGTACAATGGCCGCATTTCGTCACGGACATCGGCATTGGAAAACAAGCGACGAAATATGGACATAGTTTGGTGATGGCCCGAATTTACCGAAAACTGCGCCGGGCCTTGTTTACCCAAGCGATATTCCATATTGATTGACCGGACTGCCAATGCAATGGCCGTATTGCTTTTATATTCGTGTTTCAGGAGATTTTCATGCGCCACAAGGTTGCGCGGTTCGCCATGGTCACAGGCGCGCTTGCCCTTTTGCCTCTCGCGTCAGGCTGCGCACGCGTCCGCACGCATCAGGGCTATCTCGTCGATAACCTGTTGGTCGATTCGATTCAACCGGGCGTTGATAACCGGGAATCGGTAGAACGCACACTGGGCCGACCCAGTTTTGATGGTCAGTTCGACGAGAGCGAATGGTTTTACGTGGCGCGCGATACCCGGCAGATGGCCTATTCCAAGCCCAAGCCGACCAATCAGACAGTATTGCGCATCCGCTTCGATGCTGCTGGGAATGTTACTGCAGTGGACAAGACCGGACTGGAGCTGGCTTCCAAAATTTCCCCCGATGGCGACAAGACGCCAACGCTGGGCCGGCATCGCGGACTGTTTCAGGAAATCTTCGGCAATATAGGCGCAGTCGGTGCTGCAGGTGGTGCAGGCGAGGCAGGGCCAGGACCAAACGGGTCCTGATGCCAGAAAGCCGGATGAAAATGACAATGCCGCATTTCTGACGCTCAGAAGCCACTTGGGCTTTCCGATGACTCTCAACGTCATCATGCTATGACCTTTGCATGCAGTTAAGGTACCTTGAATATTTCGTCGCCCTCGCCCGGGAGCGGCATTTTGCACGGGCAGCCGAATCCTGTCATGTGGCCCAACCCACATTGTCAGCGGGGCTGGCGGCACTGGAGGAAATGCTGGGACAGCGTCTTGTCATCCGTGACCGGCGCTTCATTGATCTAAGCCCAGAAGGCTATGCCGTGCTGCCTTTTGCACAGCAGATGCTTGCCGACCAACAGGCCATGCGGAGCGCCCTTAACAGCGATGCGGGTCCCCTGCGCGGTACGCTGCGCCTTGGCGCCATTCCTGCCGCCATGCCCTCTGTGGGTTGCCTGGTAAAGGCCATTGCCGCCGCACATCAGGGTCTTCAGATCAATATCCGTTCAATGACCTCTCGTGAAATCGAACAGGGTCTTGTCGCCCGCGATCTGGATGCGGGCATCACCTATCTGTCCAGTGAACCGCCTGCACAAGTCCGCAGTGTCGCGCTCTATTCGGAACATTTCATCTTCGCCACGCACAAGAATGGTCCTTGCGCAGATCAGACCTCAATAACTCTGGCGCAAGCGGCTGAAACCCGGCTGTGCCTGTTGCACGAAGGCATGCAGAACCGGCGCATATTGAACGCGTGCCTCGCCAAACGCGGCCTTTCGGTCGAACCGGTAGCCACGGCGGACAGCTATGTCGCATTGCTCGCCATGGT
This sequence comes from Rhizorhapis sp. SPR117, assembly GCF_021742065.1. The sequence goes on along the minus strand of NZ_JAKKIE010000008.1, from coordinate 79,757 downwards.
ATCCGATGGCGGCCTTTCCGCTATTATCACTGACAGCCATAGCGCCATGGTCAGTGCTCACCCGAACCTGCTGCTCCTGCCCATTTCGGATAACATTCCTGCCAATCAGGTCGGTCTTGTCATCATTGACCGCGAACCGCTTTCCCCGCTTGCCCGGGCAGCCTTTGCGATATCCGGAAAAATTGACTTCCTTCGCCAATGATGTCACGTTGATAGCCTTTGTCGATCAGGAACTGCCTATCTCTATTTGACAACTGCTATCAACTGGCAGACGAAAAATCTGGATGCGGCAACAGAAAATGAGCAGTTATGCGAGAGGATGGACAGCAGGACGAAATCGCGGCGATCCTCGCCCGACATAGCGGACGCGAAGGAGCGTTGCTGCCGATCCTGCATGATGTGCAGGGCGCCTTCGGGCATGTGAGCGAGGCAGCCAAACGCCAGATTGCGCTCGCCCTCAACCTCTCTCGCGCCGAGGTGCATGGCGTTGTCAGCTTCTACCACGACTTCCGTTCCGCACCCGAAGCACTGCCCATCATAAAACTGTGTCGCGCTGAAGCCTGTCAGGCGCGCGGCAGCGAAGCGCTGGCCCCCAAGATGGAAGTCATGGCCAAGGGGAAAGTCAGGGTGGAAGCGGTCTATTGCCTGGGCCTGTGCAGTGTTGGCCCCAACGCCATGGCGCAAGGAGAAGTCTACGCACATCTTGATGAAGCAGCCGTTCATGAATTGATCGCCGGGGTGTCGGCATGAAGATCTTCATCTCCGACGATGCGCTTGCCATTGCATGTGGAGCTGACCGGGTGGCCAAGGCCTTCGCCAGAGCGGCGCCGGATGCAGAAATTATTCGCACATCAAGCTGGGGCATGCACTGGCTCGAGCCGCTGGTCGAAATGGATAATGGCGGGGGGCGTGTTGGCTATGGCCCGGTGAAGGTCGGGGATGTGGAAACGATCCTTGACGGCGCAGCGCATGCGCTGCGGATTGATGACGTCTCTCAGCACCCCTTCATTGCCTCCCAGACCCGCCTGACTTTCGCCCGCGCCGGCAGGACCCGACCTACCAGCCTTGAGGATTATGAAGCCAGCGGAGGCTGGGCGGGCCTGCGCAACGCCCGCATGATCGACCCGCTGGACGTTATTGAGCAAGTCACGCAATCCGGGCTGCGCGGGCGCGGCGGTGCCGGCTTTCCCGCTGGCATCAAATGGCGCACCGTCGCCAATGCTATAGCGTCGCAAAAATACATCGTCTGCAATGCCGATGAGGGCGACAGCGGCACCTTTGCCGACCGTATGCTGATGGAGGGCGATCCCTATTGCCTGATCGAGGGCATGGCGATCGCGGGATATGCTGTGGGCGCGGGCAAAGGCTATATCTACGTCCGCTCCGAATATCCGCATGCGATTCGCAAACTCAATGCAGCGATCGAAAAATCGCGCGCCATCGTGGCACCTTTCGATATCGAAGTGCGCGTGGGAGCCGGTGCATATGTCTGCGGCGAAGAAACCTCGCTTCTCAATAGCCTTGAGGGAAAACGCGGTGAAGTCCGCGCCAAGCCGCCGCTTCCGGCGTTGGAGGGGCTGTTCGGCAAACCGACTGTCGTCAACAATGTCCTGACGTTGGCCGCCATACCCTTCATCATGGCACAGGGCGCGCAGGCCTATGCCGATTTTGGCATGGGCCGGTCACGCGGCACCATGCCCATACAGATTGCAGGCAATGTGAAGCATGGCGGACTTTATGAGACCGCCTTTGGCGTAACGCTTGCCGAACTTGTCAATGATATCGGCGGAGGAACGCATAGTGGCCGTCCGGTTCGCGCTGTGCAGGTCGGCGGTCCGCTTGGCGCCTATTTCCCGCCGGCCTTGTTCGATACGCCGTTCGATTATGAAGCCTTTGCGGCAAAGGATGGCCTGATCGGCCATGGCGGCATAGTGGTGTTCGACGATAGCATCGACATGCTCGCCCAGGCGCGCTTCGCTATGGAATTCTGTGCTGTCGAAAGTTGCGGCAAATGCACCCCCTGCCGCTTGGGTTCCACGCGTGGCGTCGAAACACTGGACAGAATTCGCGCAGGCGGTCGCAAGGGTTCCGACCGGGTTGAAGCGCTCCCCCAGATGCATAATGTGACCGGCGGCGTGCGTGATACGGCGGCCGAACTCGCGCTTGTTGCGGATCTGTGCGACACTATGAAATATGGATCGCTTTGCGCTCTGGGCGGCTTTACTCCTTACCCCGTGATGAGTGCGATCACCCATTTTCCGGAGGATTTCGGCGTGGAAAAGCGTGAGGTGGTGAAGTGATCAGCTGTCCCCTGTTCCGTCATTCCCGCGAAGGCGGGAATCCATCTCACGACGTTTCGGCAAGCGGGAGGCTTGGGAGATGGATTCCCGCCTTCGCGGGAATGACGAATAAGAGAGATGCGAAGCCGTGAGACTCCTCGGCGCCCTGATCGCCGGTGGGCGATCCCGCCGCTTTGGCAGCGACAAGGCCCAGGCGCTCGTCAATGGGAGACCCTTGCTCGACCATGTGATCGAAGCACTGAAGCCGCAGGTTGGGGAAATGGTGATATGTGGCCGCGAATGGCCGGGGCTATTGAGCTTGCCTGATCGACCAGAGCCGGATCAGGGTCCACTGGGCGGTCTATGCGCCGCGCTTCACCATGCGCACAAGGCTGGATTTGGCGCCGTACTGACGGCCGGTTGCGATACGTTGCCCGTACCCGACAAACTGGCGGGCCTGCTGGACCATCAACCGGGGGTCATCAGGGACCAACCGCTTTTCGGTTTCTGGTTCGCGAGCATGGCACCGATGCTTGACGCATGGCTGGCCGACCAGCCCCGCCGTGATATGCGCGGATGGATCGACCATAGCGGCGCAAACGAGGTGGATTGCGACATCGATTTTTCAAATGTGAACACGCGCGAAGAATATGACCAGCTCGTTGCGCCAAAAGGAAGGACGGCATGACCTATAGCAAGCAGGCGGATTTCGGCACGCCAGCATCGGCCGCGGAGGAACGGGTCAGCCTGACCATCGACGGTCAGAACATCACGGTCCCGGCGGGCAGCACCGTCATGCGTGCCGCCGCCGAAATCGGCACATCGATCCCGAAACTGTGCGCCACCGACAATATGAAGGAATTCGGGTCCTGCCGCCTTTGCCTCGTCGAAATTGACGGCGCACGCGGCACGCCTGCAAGCTGCACCACTCCGGTCGCTGAAGGCATGGTCGTCCACACCCAGACGCCCAGGCTACAAAAGCTCCGCAAGGGCGTGATGGAGCTGTACATTTCCGACCACCCGCTCGATTGCCTGACCTGTTCGGCCAATGGCGATTGCGAGCTGCAGGAACAGGCAGGTGCGGTTGGCCTGCGCGAAGTGCGCTACGGCTATGAAGGCGATAATCATCTGGGCTTGTCCAAGGATGGTTCCAACCCCTATTTCGATTTCGATCCCAGCAAATGCATTGTGTGCTCTCGTTGCGTGCGCGCCTGCGACGAGGTGCAAGGAACCTTCGCACTCACCATCGAAGGGCGCGGTTTCGGATCGAAAGTATCTGCGGGAACGACCCTCGACGATTTCATCTCGTCCGAGTGCGTTTCCTGCGGCGCCTGCGTTCAAGCCTGCCCTACCGCTACATTACAGGAAAAGGCGGTTGTCGAAATCGGCACGCCGGACCGGGCTGTCGTCACCACCTGCGCCTATTGCGGCGTCGGCTGCACGTTCCGGGCGGAGATGCGCGGCGAACAGCTTGTCCGCATGGTGCCGTGGAAAGACGGCAAGGCCAATCACGGCCATAGCTGCGTCAAGGGGCGCTTTGCCTGGGGCTATGCCCAACATCAGGACCGCATCCTCAAGCCCATGATCCGCAAGGCTATCAGCGATCCATGGCGCGAGGTCGAATGGGATGAGGCGCTGACCTACGCAGCCTCTGAACTCAAACGCATTCAGGGCCAATATGGCCCGCGCTCGACCGGCGGTATCACATCCTCCCGCTGCACCAATGAGGAAACCTTTCTGGTGCAGAAGCTGGTCCGCGCCGGCTTTGGCAACAACAATGTCGATACCTGTGCCCGTGTTTGCCATTCGCCCACCGGCTATGGCCTGAAAACCACCTTTGGCACCAGTGCTGGCACGCAGGATTTCGATAGTGTCGAGGATGCCGATGTCATTCTGATCATCGGCGCGAACCCGACCGATGGCCACCCCGTCTTCGCCAGCCAGATGAAACGCCGCCTGCGCCAGGGCGCAAAGCTGATCGTCGTCGATCCGCGCCGTATCGATCTGGTCCGCTCGCCGCATATCGAGGCTGCGCATCATCTGCCGCTGCGCCCCGGTACGAATGTTGCGGTGCTGAGCGCCATGGCGCATGTCATTGTCACCGAAGGACTGGCGGATGAGACATTCATCCGCGAACGCTGCGACTGGGACGAGTATCGGGACTGGGCCGCATTCGTTTCCAACCCCAAGCGGTCACCCGAAGCGACCGAAATGCTCACCAGGGTTCCTGCCGCCGACCTGCGTGAAGCCGCGCGGCTTTATGCCACCGGCGGCAATGGCGCGATCTATTACGGTCTGGGCGTCACCGAACATTCACAAGGTTCGTCCACCGTGATGGCCATTGCCAACCTTGCCATGTGCACCGGCAATATCGGTCGCCGGGGCGTTGGCGTGAATCCTTTGCGCGGTCAGAACAACGTGCAAGGCGCCTGTGATATGGGCAGCTTTCCGCATGAACTATCCGGCTATCGTCACATCAGCGACACCGCCACGCGCAGATTGTTCGAGGATGATTGGGGCGTGGCTCTGGATTCCGAACCCGGCCTGCGCATCCCCAATATGCTTGATGCCGCCGTCGATGGCGTATTCAAGGCGATCTACATTCAGGGCGAGGACATTCTGCAGTCCGATCCCAATACCAAACATGTCGCGGCAGGGCTGGAGGCGATGGAATGCGTCATCGTCCATGACCTGTTCCTCAATGAAACCGCCAATTACGCCCATATCTTCCTGCCCGGATCGACTTTCCTGGAAAAGAACGGCACATTCACCAACGCCGAACGCCGTATCCAGCTTGTCCGCAAGGTCATGGCACCGATGAACGGAATGGAGGATTGGGAAGTCACACAGGCGCTGGCCAATGCGCTGGGGCTGGATTGGCACTATCATCATCCTGCCGAAATCATGGACGAAATCGCACGCCTGACCCCGACATTCGCAGGCGTCAGTTTCGACCGACTCGATAAGGAAGGCTCCTTGCAGTGGCCCGTCAATGCCGCCGCGCCTGATGGCTCTCCCATCATGCACATCGATGGCTTTGTGCGTGGCAAGGGCAAATTCGTCGTGACGGACTATGTTCCCACCGACGAAAAGACCGGACCGCGCTTCCCGTTGCTGCTCACCACCGGCCGCATTCTAAGCCACTATAATGTCGGTGCGCAAACCCGCCGCACCGCCAACACTGCCTGGCATCCGGAGGATCGTCTGGAAATCCATCCCGTCGATGCCGAAGATCGTGGCCTGAAGGATGGCGATTGGGTACGCCTTGCCAGCCGTTCGGGCGAAACCACCCTGCGCGCCCTTATTACCGACCGGGTTGCTCCGGGCGTGGTCTACACAACCTTCCACCATCCTGAAACTCAGGCTAATGTAGTCACTACGGAATATTCGGACTGGGCCACCAACTGCCCTGAATATAAGGTAACGGCGGTGCAAGTTGCCTCGTCCAACGGTCCTACCGACTGGCAAGAGGATTATGAAGAACTTACGGAACGCTCGCGCCGCATAGCGCATGTGGAAGCAGCAGAATGAACAGTCTGGATCACCTCATCTATATGGCGAACCAGATCGCCCGAAATTTCGCGACGTTAAAGGAGGCGCAGGCAATAGCTGCCGTTGCCGGACATATTCGTGACTTCTGGGACCCCCGCATGAAATCCATGATTTTTGCGCATATGGACGCTGGCGGGGCGGGGCTGGAATCTGTCACCCGGGCTGCACTGGATCAGCTTGCAAAGGAAAATGGCCATATCGCCGCCTGACGAAAGCTACATCCGCGATCAGACGATCCGCCTGATCCGGGCCGACGGAGGGCCGACGGAGACGATTTGCCGGGGCATCGCTGTTGAAGACCCGGTGTCATTGGAATTCAACGGGATCGCCTATGCCGTAATGATGGCGACACCTGCTGACCTTGTCGACTATGTCACCGGCTTTGCGCTTTCCGAAAAGCTGATCGAAACCGCTGCCGACTTGGAGGACGTGGATATCCACCATGCGGACAATGGCTGGATCGTTCGCACCCAGTTGGCGCACACACGAACCGAAACCCTGCTTGCCCGTGTCCGCACGCGGGTTTCGGAAAGCAGTTGCGGGCTGTGCGGCATGGAAAATCTGGAAGAAGTGATGCGCCCCCTGCCCAAAGTGGTGGCGCATGAAGCCGTGTCACATAATGCCATTTTCCGGGCGCTGGATGAACTTGCCGAACATCAACCGCTTCACAATGCTACCGGTGCGGTCCATGCCGCCGCCTTCGCTGATACAAAAGGGCATATTCTCCATGCCCGCGAAGATGTCGGCCGCCACAATGCACTCGACAAGCTGATTGGTTGCCTGGCACGTGTCGGCATTCCGGCAGGGAACGGGTTTATCATCACCAGTTCCCGTTGCAGTTATGAAATGGTGGAAAAGGCGCTTCTGGCAGGTGCGACGACACTCGTCACCATCTCTGCCCCCACATCCCTTGCCGTGTCGCGGGCGCAGGATGCAGGGTTGACACTCATTGCCCTCGCCCGCCCGGATACGGCGTGGCTCATGGGCGAATAGGGCTTTACCGCCCCTGACTCCGCCAGCGGTTGACGGTGCGCTCGATTATCTCTGCCTCGCCGCCGGTCTGTTGCCACAGATCGGTGAAGCTGGGATCACCCGATGCCGGACGTTTTTCTTCGGCCAGGTTATCGAGCGCGATGCGGATGGGAATGGCCACGCCCTCGCCGCAGATGATGCATTCACGATTGCGCAGCGCTGGAATACTGTCAAGGAACCCGCGCGCACCTTCGGGCATGGCTGCCTTCACGAATTGCTGGTCGCGGTCATTATTCAGGCGCATGGCAATAATCGTGCCGCATTGCGACAGCACGCCTTCGGCCAGATCGGACGGACGCTGCGTGATCAGGCCCAGCGAAACGCCATATTTACGGCCTTCCTTGGCGATCCGTTCCAGGATCTTGCGAACCGATTGGCCGCCGCCAATCGTGCTGCTCGGAATATAGCGATGCGCCTCTTCGCAGACCAGAAGGATCGGTCGTTGCGGCTCGTTGCGTGACCAGATGGCATAATCGAACACCATGCGCGAAAGCACCGCGACCACGACCGCGGTGATGTCCGATGGCATGGCCGATACGTCAATGATCGAAATCGGTTTGCCATCGCTCGGCAGGCGAAAAATCTTGGCAAGAAAGGCGCTCATCGTGTCGCCGACCAACATGCCGGAAAACATGAAATTATAGCGCGGATCGGCCTTCAGCTCTTCGATCTTGCTCTTGAGCCGCATATAAGGTGTGGAATTGGTGCCCTTGTCGAGCTTGCCCATTTCATTTTGCAGGATGTTGGTGAGGTCGGACAACAGATAGGGAATAGGCGAGTCTACGGTAATCCGCGCCACCCCTTCGGCCAGCCGGTTTTTCAACCGGGCGGCAAGCAGGCATTTGGCGAGAATATCGCAATCCATCGTGCGGTCTGAACCTTCCGACGTGACCAGGACCTCGCAATGTTCCTCAAAATTCATCAACCAATACGGCATGGCCAGATTGTTGATGTCATAGATCGCGCCATTGCCTTTGAACGCCGCGCTATATTCGCCATGCGGGTCGATCATGACGATGTGACCCTGCGGCGCCAGATCGCATATCTTGTGCAGGATCAGCGCGGCGGATGTCGATTTACCCGTGCCCGTAGATCCCAAAAGCGCGAAATGCTTGCCCAGCATCGCGTCGACATACAGGGCCCCGCGTGTATCCTTGGTGGGATAGACCGTACCGATTTCGATATTGGCGCGCTCATCGGCGGCATAGATTTGCCGCATGTCGGAACTGGAAACGGGGAAAATTTCAGTGCCCGGCGTCGGATAGCGAGTCACACCCCGGCGGAATTTATAGATCTTGCCGGTCAGCTTTTCCTCATCGCCCTCACCCAGGAAATCGACATCGGCGACGATCTGTCCATCGATCCGGCGATCAAGGACCAGCGAACGGACATTAGCGACCAGCCAAGTGGACCCAACCCGCATTTTAATCTGGCTGCCGACCTGTCCGGCCATGGCGATGCACGGGTCGGGATCACCGGCAAACTGCGCCAGAACATTGGCCTCGATCAATATCTTGGAACTTGAACCGGCGATCTGGAAGACTATTCCCATAGCCATGCCATTTAACGGCGAACCGATATTGGCAGGCACTATCGAAGCTGGTGCGGGCTCATATTGCCCAAAGCTGCTCATGTCGTTCATAAAGCCCCTCAATATTGCCCGAAGAGCCCAGGGTCTAACAGCCATGGGTAAAGATTGGATTATTACCGGCAAATCGCCGATTCACCGGCAAAAATCATCATTTGCGGCGGAAAGCATATCCTGCGATCCAACCCATGAACAGTGCAAAGCCAATAGCGACAAAACCATAGAGGATGGACCAGTCATCTGCGGCCATGGCAACGAAACGTTCAAAGCCCGATTTGTGAATCTCGATCTCTCGTACTGCGGCGGCGAGCACACGGCCATCCTGGATCAGGAAGGTTTCGGCAGTGTAGGTGCCGACAATGACCCGGGCAGGCAGCGGCAATCGCGCACGGTAGAGAACGCCATCAGTAATTTCCACTGTGCCTGGGGCTTCAACATAAAGCCCTGATCGACGGCGCAGATCGACCAATCCGGCCTGAAAGCGTTCAATCTCGTCTGTCACATTAAGCGAAGAAGGTGACAATTGCAGTTTGCCAACGCCCAGTTCGTATATGGCCGCAGTACGTTCGTCGACGATGTCAGCGATCGCGCGCGACGAGGCCATGGCGTAATATGAAGGCGCGGAACGAAAATGCGCGCTTGTTGCATTGAGCCAGATTCCGGCAACCTTTTGCTTTTCGCGCATGGTGATCGATTGGCTGGGTCCTTTCAACACCACCACAATGTCTGCGGGATGCTTGGGCGGACGGCCATCGGGATATATGATCGCTCCAAAGAGCAGCAGTTCGGCCCCGGTAAAACTATACTGGATTTCGACTGACCGCTGCGACACGTCTGGCACCAACATGGGCTTTGGAGCGGCGCCAAGCAGCAAAAGCAACACTGGCAACAGCATCACCCGCATCACAGCACTTCTACCGTATAAATTTCGTCGGGTTGCCAACCAAGGCCGAGTGCCATGCGGATAGCAACGATCAGCACGATCAAGGCAAGGAAGACGCGCAAATATTCCGGCCGGAACTTCATCGACAAGCGCGCGCCAATCTGTGCGCCGGTGACGCTGCCGACCAACAGTAACAAAGCGAGTACAAGATCGACCGCCTTGGTGGTCACGCTGTGAAACATCGTTGTGGCCATGGTCACGAAAAGGATCTGGAACAGCGAGGTGCCGACCACCACCTGCGTCGCCATGCCGAGCAGGTAGAGCATGGCAGGAACAAGGATGAAGCCACCACCAACCCCAAGCAGCATCGTTACTATGCCCGTCAACATGCCGAGGATAAAGGGCGCTATCGGCGAGATGTACAGGCCTGAGCGGTAAAAGCGCCACCGCATCGGCAGCGCCGCGACCAATGGATGATGCCGCCGCTTGCGTGCCCGCGGTCGTTCGCCCCGCCGCATCGCCAGGATAGCCTGGATCGATTCTCTGGCCATCAACAGACCAATGCCGCCCAGCATGACCACATAAAGAAGCCCAATGGCCGTATCGATCTGACCAATGCTTTGCAGCAGGCGAAATAGACCCGCTCCAATCAATGCGCCTATAACGCCGCCCGCTACCAGCACCAGTCCCATGCGGATGTCGACTGCACCGCGGTGCAGATGGGCGAACACGCCCGACACACTGGCGCCAGTAACCTGCGATGCAGCGGAAGCAGCCGCAACCGTGGGCGGTATGCCATAGAAGATCAGAAGCGGTGTCGTCAGGAATCCGCCGCCCACGCCAAACATGCCCGAAAGCAGGCCGACAAGGCCGCCAAGGCCAATAATGACAAAGGCGTTGACCGACAAATTGGCGATGGGAAGATAAAGGTTCATTATCCGTTCTGGCCTAGTCGCAAACCATGCCGATATAAAGACGTTCCTTTACCGCGAAAGATCAAAAATCGGCGGCCAGAACCAATGCTGGTCCAGAACCGGGACGTGCACTGCCCGCGATCCGTTCGCGCCATTCCAGCGCGACCCGAGCGTAGCTGCCGCCGAGAGGAACCCGCGCCGACAGTTGCGGCCCGATATCCAGGCGCGACAGAGAAGGCTGCGCCCCGCCGGACAGTGCAAAACCCGCCATGATCGCATTCGTCCCGCCTGTCCCCGGCAGAACATGCCCCAATGCTATCCGGCCGTCGGCAAACAGATCTGTCCGCGATAATCCCACCATCCCCGCCTGTGCATAACCTTCCACTTGAAACCCGGCTACTAGCGGCGTTGGGCCGATGCCACCTGCGGCATAAGCGGCAAATGCGTCGCGCCCGCCCTGACCCAGGGCGATGCGCCGCTCAACAGCAAAGGCAAGCGGCAACGTGCGTGCTGGGCGCCATGTCATACCCAGTGCAGCCTCCTCGCTCTCCGGCGATTGCAGGGCGCTGGTCACCCGAGCGTGAACTGCAAGGCTGTGGTTATCCAAAGGTGTCAGATCATAGGCAATCCGCGCGCCAGCCTGACTAGCCCCCAATTGGCCTGCATTGGCCAAGCTTGCTCCGCCGTTTTCCGGCCGATAGAGAAGCCAGGTGGACAGCGACCAGCGATCCACAATGCTTCCCCGCTTGGGATCGCCGCTCGAACCCAATGGCTGCAAAGTACCACTATCGAGTGGATGATTGAAAATGCCGCTCTGCACAGCCTTCGCCTCGACATCCGCAAATGTGTTGAGGGTGGGAGAAGATGGCATCTGACTGTCCTGTGTCCGGCTATCATGCCATGGAAGTGGCCGTGACTTTTCTCGCAATCCGGCAAAGGATGCAGCTTCGGTTTTCCTGGCGCGCGGGACTGTATCGCTGATTGAACCGGCCATGCTGGCAGGCCACCCCTCATGCCGGGTCGCAGGGGCTTGCTCCATGCGTTGTTGGTCGGCACGTGTGGTGGCTCTTTCTTCCACAAGCAGTGCCGCGGCCCGTCCCACAAACCATAACCCTACAACAAGACCAAGAAACCTGAACGGCTTGCTGGCAATCATGTCTCGCACGCCAATTCAGCCGGAAAATGATGGGCGGTCTTGTCCCAGACTGGCGCCCGACCGCTGTTAATTCGCAGATAATGGAATGCCGCCTGCCGCGCAGCCAGGATTGCGATGATATTGGCCAGAAAAGCCCGCGGCACGGACCTTGCACCCTCTCGCCAACCATAATAGCGCGTGACAAAGACGCACCGGATCACAAGCCGCCACAACAGCAAAACTGCATTGATGATCAGCAAAATCTCCAGCAACGGCCGCAATGGAGCGCCTTGGATTCCGAGCGCCAGATGCACGATGTCGATCGCTCCATAAAGAAGGATGGAAACATAGGCGCAACACAGGATGACCGCCGCCAATGGCGCGCGGCGATCGCGCAAGCGCATCCAACGTTCGGCCAGACTTCCATGCCAGCCGAGCCGGTCCCAGCCTGCCAACGCAATGCCGGTCATCCAGCGCGCCTTTTGTCGAACGGCGGCGTTTAGGGTGTCGGGGAAATATTCGCGAGTGCAGACAAGACCGCCAGCCTCATCCGCCATGTGGATGAAAACGCCGCGTCCGCCAAGCGCACCAATGCGCAGGCCAAGTTCATAATCTTCGGTCAGACATGCAGGATCAAATGGCAGGCCCTCCTGCTGATCGGCAATGCTGGCGATTGCGGCACGGGCAAAAGCGCATCCAACGCCGGCGGAGGGCATTGCAGCCCCGATCGCTTCGCGTACGACAAGATATTTGCCGTGCGCTTCGGCAAATTCATCACAATAATGGCCCGACACCCAGCGGGACTGCGGATTGACCAGTGGCAGCACCGGGAGCTGCACCAGATCGAACCGTTCTATCATAGTATCGAACAGGCGGATTTCGCCCGGATGCACGACATCCTCTGCATCGTGCAAGACAATTGCCTTGAAGGGCTTGCCCTGAACGGCCTCCAATCTCTGCATCGCCATCCAGATGGCATTCAAACAATCACCCTTGGTCGTGGGACCGGCATTCGCCCCTATCACCAGGGAAATGCGTTCATCCTGTTTCGCCGCCGCCGCGACAGCCATGATCGTCGCGCGATCATTGGGATAGCATCCGACGAAAATACGAAAGTCGGCTTTGCCCCAGCTTTTCAAACAATGCCGCAGCATGTGGCCAATGACATTTGCTTCGTCCCATGCAGGAACGAAAACGGCGACAGGGCCGGGATTGGGCGATATCGGAAGGGTCGCCATCGTCATCACTTCATGACGCATATAAATAAAGGCCCGCTTCCATAAGGTACGAGCCAACCAAAAAATATCCACAAGAAGGTCATCAAGCGAACCGATGAGAAATCCAACGGCGGCAAAAAGCATCAATTCATTCTGAACATTTTCAAATATCGTTATGATTCGATCCTGGATAACAATAAATATTTCCTAACAGCATCGAATGCGCAAATATTGACGGACCTATTTCCAAACCGAAACGAAAGTTCAAGCAAAATTTCGGAATGACAATTCACATGTCTTTGATATTGGCTTTAAAACCGTTACGGTCCCGACAGTCAGCGAAACCTCGGCTTGCAGGAGAATATCGACACAATGAAAAGAACTGGTGCCAATTCAGCATTGAGGGATTTCCTTACCAGCGAAGCGGCAGGTGGCGTTTTACTGATGGTGGCGGCGGCGCTCGCGATGATCGTCGCAAACACCAGTCCGGATTTCTATCACCTCTATCATGACCTGCTGCATGACGAGGTCGGGCCTGTCCTGTCCGACAAACTAGGACCAATGACGGCGCACTTGTGGATCAATGATGGGCTGATGGCGATTTTCTTCCTGCTCGTCGGTCTGGAAATCAAACGCGAATTTGTCGATGGACGGCTATCGACCTGGGAACGCCGCCGTTTGCCGGTTATCGCTGCGGCGGCTGGTATGCTGGTTCCCGCTTGCATTTTCCTGTTCGTCGCGCGTGGCCATTCCGGTCTGGAAAATGGCTGGGCCATTCCGGCCGCGACCGATATTGCATTTGCCATCGGCGTCCTCGCGCTCTTGGGCAGCAGAGCGCCAACCTCCTTAAAACTATTCCTGACGACGGTCGCCATTGTCGACGACATGGGCGCAGTCGCCATCATTGCCATCGCTTATACCGGCGGGATCAAAAGCATAGCGCTTCTGGCCGCAGTCCTGATCCTTGGCCTGATGTATTTTCTCAACAAGACCGGGGTGAAGCCCCTTTCTGTCTATTTGTTGTGCTTTGCCGCCCTCTGGTACGCGGTGCTGTTATCGGGCGTGCACGCGACCGTTGCGGGCGTACTCGCGGCCATGATGATCCCGATCCGCCAGACCCCCGGCACACCCGATGCCATCGACAGCCCACTCCATATTCTGGAACATAAGCTGCATCCCTGGAGCGCCTATCTGATCGTCCCGCTATTTGGTTTCGCCAATGCCGGAGTCCGGTTGGAGGGCATGGGCATGGAACAGATACTGGCGCCCCTGCCGCTGGGCATTGCCGCCGGCCTGTTCCTTGGCAAACAACTGGGTATTTTCGGCAGCATCTGGCTGTGCGTCAAATTTGGATTGGCAAGCAAGTTACGAGGCGCGACCTGGTTGCAAATCTATGGCGTGTCATTGCTCTGCGGCATCGGATTCACCATGAGCTTGTTCATCGGCGCGCTAGCTTTTCCTCATGACCTTGCACTGGTGGAAGAGGCGAAAATCGGCGTGCTGGCAGGATCGATTCTCTCTGCACTGGTGGGCTTTGCTGTGCTGCGGTTTGCCCCGCTGCATCCCCGGCACCACCAGATTGAACGAGAAGAGGATGCCGAAATCATCCTGGACGGGGATATTTCGTCCATGGAGGAACAGCCCGCATAGCCAAGCGGGATGTGGTGATCGTCAGGCTGGGATCACCACGCCTGACGATTACCGCGTCGGAACTGGCGTGTCCCCCGAATAATCATAAAAACCCCGGCCAGTCTTGCGTCCGTACCATCCCGCCTCGACATATTTTACCAGTAGCGGTGCAGGACGATATTTGGGGTCGCCCGTAGTGGTAAACAGCACCTTGCAGATTTCAAGGCAGGTATCGAGGCCAACGAAATCCGCCAATGTCAGTGGACCCATCGGGTGGTTGAGACCCAGTTGCACCGCCGCATCGATGTCGGCCACATTGGCGACGTTTTCGCCCAGTGCAAAACAGGCTTCATTGAGCATGGGCAGCAGGATGCGGTTGACGATGAAACCTGGCGCATCATTGGCATGCACCACCTTCTTGCCCAGTGTCTGCGCATATTTCTCTACTGCCGTGATGGTTTCATCGGCAGTCGCAAGCCCCCGGATCAATTCAATCAAGCCCATGACCGGCACGGGATTAAAAAAATGCACGCCCGCGAAACGAGCGGGATCAGGCGCGGCCTGTGCCAGACGAGTGATTGGAATCGAACTGGTATTTGATGCCAGAATTGCCTGAGGCGCAAGCACCTTGCCCACCTGCTCAAAAATCGAACGCTTGATCTCCTCGCGTTCCGTCGCCGCTTCGATAACCAAACTCGCCGCCGACATCGACCCATAATCAGCGGCCGGTTCAATCCGATCCAGCGTCTCTTCAGCGACCTTTGCTTCGATTTTACCTTTTTCAACCAGACGGGAAAGCTGTTTAGCAATGCCTGCCTTGCCCTTTTCCGCCTGTGGAAGGCCGATGTCGGAAAGGATGACCCGATAGCCCGCCTGCGCCGACACCTGAGCAATTCCTGCACCCATCTGTCCTGCCCCGATGACGCCTATCGTCTGCATGACCATTCCTCCCATTCGATTGCGGTGATGAGCGCCCATAACGCAATCATCGTGCATATGCGACGGCTAAACTTTCCCATTTCCGCTGTCATGACCCATGGCCGCGGCACACGAGCATGAATCAACCTGGCGGATATTGTGATCAGCGCCTAAACAGCAAGTTTTTCAGGCTGCGCTTCGGCCAGGAACAGCGAAAACATGTCGCCCGCGTCGGTCCATTCATTGACGGGATTCCATCCGCCAGCCCTCAGCAACAACCGTGCATCGCGCAGGCCATATTTGTAGCTATTCTCCGTGTGAATGGTTTCACCTGCCCGCATGGAGTAACGGTTGCTGTCAATGGCGAAGGTAACGTCGCGTACCGCCTCCAGATGCATCTCGATCCGCGCACGATCGTCATTCCACACTGCCAGATGGCGAAAGGCGTCCAGCGGGATCGTCCCATCCAGCTCCCGATTGATCCGTGCGAGCAGATTGAGGTTGAACTGCGCGGTCACACCCGCCGTATCATCATAGGCTGGGACAAGAACCGACGCATCCTTGATCCGGTCAATGCCGATCAAGAGCATCGCCCCCTCGCCCAATGACCAGTGCAGCGATCGCAACAGGTCAACAGCGGCAGGTGCATCGAAGTTCCCAATGGTTGATCCGGGAAAGAAGCCCAGCCTTGGAATATTCGCGAGTTCCTTTGGCAATTGTACCGGGCACAGAAAGTCCGCTTCTACCGGGCGCACGGGGAGACCGGGGAAATCCCGCGCCAGTACCGCGCTGCTTTCTCTCAAGAAATCGCCGCTAATATCGATGGGAACATAAGCCGCAGGATCAATCTGGCGTAACAGATGTGGCGTCTTTGCTGCCGAACCCGCGCCGAATTCAACGACCGCGCGTCCTTTGCCAATGATCTGGCCAACCTGCGCGCAATGGGTTTCAAGCAATTGTGTTTCGATACGCGTTGGATAATATTCGGGTAGTCTTGTTATATCCTCGAACAATTCGGAACCCCGCTGATCGTAAAACCAGCGGGCCGGTGTTGTCTTGGGCATCGCGGTAAACCCGGCCAATATGTCATCGCGGAAGGCCGGATCGACAACAATGTCCGACGATTCCGTCTTTTTTGCCAGACTATATTGCGCCATCAGAGATCCTTCGCGAGCCGCAGACCGGTAAACTGCCAGCGTTGATGCGGGTAAAAGAAATTACGGTAGGATGCGCGCATGTGCCCGCGCGGTGTCGCGCAGCTTCCACCCTTCAGCACGAACTGACCCGACATGAACTTGCCGTTATATTCGCCGACCGCGCCTTCCGCTGCGTGAAAGCGGGGATAGGGCCGGTACGCACTGCCGGTCCATTCCCATACATCGCCGAACATCTGCGCCAATCCGTGTTGCTGTTCACAGGCGCGCGGACGTGGAGCGGCGGCCTCATCCAATTGGTGACCGCCAGCAGGGTCTATTCCCTGCGCCGCAGCCTCCCATTCTTCTTCGGTAGGCAGGCGAACCCCCGCCCAACTGGCATAGGCATCCGCCTCATACAGGCTGATATGAGTGACGGGTGCCGCGGGATTGACCATGTGCCGACCGTCATGGCCGAAACAGGTCCAGTCGCGCCCGGCCTCGCTCTCCCAATAGAGCGGCGCGGAAATAGCATTGGCTTGTACCCAGGCCCAACCGTCCGACAACCAGAGGCGCGGGTCGGCATATCCTCCATCGGAGATAAATTCTATCCATTCACCATTGGTCACCGGACGGTTGGCCAGCGCATGGGGGGCAAGCAACCCATCATGGCGTGGCCCCTCACAATCAAAAGCGAAGTCCGGCCCTTCATGGCCAATGGCTGCAACTCCGGTCCTTCCCTCTATCCAGACGATCGGACCCGGCATTGGCGCGGGCATGGAGGAAGGCGCGCGCCACATGGCGGGTTGCAGCGGGTTTTGCGCAAACAAGTGCAATATGTCGGTCAGCAGCAATTCCTGATGTTGCTGCTCATGATGCAGGCCGAGCGTGACCAGTGCACGAACATCGGGCGCCAGATCAGGTGATGCCGCCATAAGCGCTGCATCGACATGCGCACGATAGGCCAGCACTTCATCAAGCGAGGGCCGGGTCAACATACCTCGACGGGGGCGGGCATGACGCTCTCCTTCCGCCTCATAATAGCTGTTGAAGAGAAAGGGATAATCCTCGTCGAACAGGCTGTAATCAGGCACATGATCGCGCAGGATAAAGGTTTCGAAAAACCAGCTGACATGCGCCAGATGCCATTTGGCGGGCGATGCGTCGTCCATCGATTGCACAGTGGCGTCGGCGTCGGACAGCGGTTGCACAAGTGATTCCGACAAAGCCCTGATGCGCGTATACTGATCCGTCCATTCCTCGACCAGTCGTTCTGATGTGATATGCTTTCCCATACCCTCTCCCGGCTGTTTGTATCGGGTCAACGCAGCTTCATTCGTTCCGATCCTAGTATAGTGGCGGCGGGTGACGAAAAAATTTCAGGGATCAATTCAGCGTGAAGCGCCCGGAACCCATAATATATCGCCCGCGCCCCCCGCGTTGACAGCGCGTGCCATGACGAACAGATGGTCGGAAAGGCGGTTCAGATAGGTCAGTGCCTGGGGATTGAGCGATATTCCATCCCCCGCGCCGACAGCAGTACGTTCGGCCCGGCGAACGATCGCGCGGGCAAGGTGGATGGCGGCCGCGGCCTGGCTTCCACCGGGCAGGATGAAGCTGCGCAATGGCTTCAGCGGCGCATTCATCTGGTCGATTTCCTTTTCCAGCCGCGCGACCTGATCCACAACGATGCGCAATGTCATTTCGCTTGGCGTGAAATCCTCCCCCGGCGTGGCAAGGTCGGCGCCAAGATCGAACAGGTCATTCTGGATGCGGCGAAGCATGACCGCAAACTGCCCTTCGCCAAGCGCCGCTATGGCCATGCCAATGGCGCTATTGGCTTCATCGACATCGCCGATCGCAGCCATGCGCGGATCGGATTTGGCAACGCGTGACCCGCCAACCAGACCGGTGGTGCCATGGTCGCCAGTGCGGGTGTAGATTTTGTTGAGCTTTACCAAGGAACTATCGACCGCCACCCGTCATCAGCAGCAGGAAGGCGACAAGCAGGACCGCAACTGCCTGAAAACCGATGCGGGCCATCATCATCCTGTTCTGTTTCAGGCTGGAGGCACTTGGTCCCGTACCGCTTTTCAGATCCCGTTCTGTCGTTCTCAGGAACGTGATGATGCCACGCACCAGCGCCACTACCGTCGCAATGGCGGCCAGGATAATCAGGATGATGAGAAAAGTGGTCATGACCACTATTTAGGCATTGCCCACACAAATGCCAACGGGAAAGACACCCCGCCGCAAATCCGCGACCAATTGCCCCGGATCGACGCCGCCAGCACGCAGGTCCGCCAGTGTCAGTCCCCCATGGCGTTTGGCCAGCCGTTTCCCATCTGGTCCCAGCAACAAACGATGATGTCGGTAAAACGGGGTCGGCAGGTCAAGCAATGCCTGCAACAACCGATGCACATGGGTAGCGGCAAACAAGTCCTGCCCTCGCACGACATGCGTGATCCCCATATCCGCGTCGTCCAGCGTCGCTGCCAGATGATAGCTGGTCGGCGCATCCTTGCGCGCCAGGATAACGTCGCCTGCGGCCAGCGGATCGGCGGTGATGGTGCCGGCATCCATATCATTCCATGTCAGCGCCCCGGCAAGGGTTACGGCTTTTGCCATGTCGATCCGCCATGCATGAGCCTCCTTTTCCAATCGGGCCGACCGTTCCGCCTCAGCTAATTGACGGCAGGTTCCCGGATAGAGCGATCCTTCGGGTCCATGGGGTGCTGACAGGCTGGCGGCGATGTCCGCACGCGTGCAGAAACAGGGGTAAACCAATCCGGCTGCCTTCAACCTGTCCAATCCAGCGTTGTAAATTGGCAACCGTTGAGACTGAAAAAACACTTCTCCGTCCCAATCAAGGCCGATCCAACGCAAATCCTCCAAAATAGCATCGGCATGGGCCGTCCGGCTGCGCGTGCCGTCAATATCTTCGATACGCAGGCGGAATTGCCCGCCATTTTCGCGCGCCAGATCATGCGCCATCAGCGCCGACCATGCGTGGCCAATATGCAATTTTCCAGTCGGACTGGGCGCAAAACGCGTCACTATATGCGGTGCCCCGGAGACGACGTTCATACAGACTCTTGACGAATGCGGGTAGTTAATGCTGTCATACGCATGTCATGCATTTCATGGATTAGCAGGGCAGGCAAGGGGGAGACGCACGCGTTTATGTACCATCCCGACCTTATAAGACATCCGGATAACTGCCCGGCGCTCGTACTGAATGCCGATTACACACCTTTGAGTTATTATCCGCTGAGCGTATGGCCTTGGCAAACCGCCATCAAGGCGGTTTTTTTGGATCGCGTGGACATCGTTTCCAGCTACGAACGGGAAGTGCACAGTCCCAGTTGGGCCATGAAAATTCCGTCGGTCATCGCACTCAAACAATATGTCCGACCGTCCGAATACCCTGCCTTTACCCGGTTCAACCTGTTTCTGCGCGACAGATTTTCCTGCCAATATTGCGGTGTGACGAGCGACCTCACCTTTGATCATGTCGTTCCCCGGCGGCAGGGTGGACGGACTACATGGGAAAATGTTGCAACCGCCTGCTCCCCCTGTAATCTGAAAAAAGGCGGACGGACGCCAAAGGAGGCGCATATGCGCCTGAATGTCACGCCAACCCGCCCAACCAACTGGCAATTACAAGAACGCGGCCGCGCTTTCCCGCCCAATTATCTGCACGATACCTGGCATGACTGGCTCTATTGGGACGTCGAACTGCTGGCCTGATCCGCATCGCCGCGCCTTTAGCTTGCGTAGGGCGAATTTGCCTTTAGAAGCGGCGCAATGGACCGAATTCTTATCCGCGGCGGCAAAAGATTGGAAGGCCGCATCCCTATTTCCGGCGCAAAAAATGCTGCACTGACGCTTCTGCCCTGCGCGCTGCTGACCGACGAACCATTGACGTTGCGCAACCTGCCGCGTCTTGCCGATGTCGACAGCTTTGGCCACCTGCTGAACCAGTTGGGTGTATCAACGATGATCGAGGGTAGCAGACCGGAGGATTTTGGCCGCGTCATGACCCTTCGCGCCAGCAAGATCACATCCACCATCGCGCCCTATGACATCGTGCGCAAGATGCGCGCGTCGATCCTGGTGCTGGGGCCGCTGCTCGCGCGTGCTGGCGAGGCCACGGTTTCGCTGCCGGGCGGTTGCGCCATCGGCAATCGGCCAATCGACCTGCATTTGAAAGCCCTCGAAGCCTTTGGTGCGATCATAGAAATCACGGCGGGCTATGTGAAAGCCAGCGCCCCTACTGGCGGTCTGCCCGGCGGTACGATCAACTTTCCTGTGGTATCAGTCGGTGCAACGGAAAACGCGCTGATGGCCGCCGTGCTGGCGAGGGGCCAGTGCATCATGGAAAATGCCGCGCGCGAGCCGGAGATTGTCGACCTGTGCAACCTGCTCGTCGCTATGGGCGCGCAGATCAGCGGCATCGGCAGCGACAAGCTTGTGGTTGACGGCGTGGACAGACTGCACGGCGCAACCTATCGCGTCATGCCCGACCGGATCGAGGCGGGCAGCTATGCCTGCGCTGCTGCAATCACAGGCGGATCGCTGGAACTCGTCGGGGCCAATGCCGATGACATGCACGCGATATTGGCGGGCCTGCGGGAAGCGGGCGTGATCATCACCGAAACGCCGGGCAGCATCACGGTAAGTGCCGATGGTCCCTTGAAACCACTGTCGATTTCCACCGCGCCCTTTCCCGCTTTTCCTACCGACATGCAGGCGCAGTTCATGGCCATGCTGACCTTGGCGCAGGGGGCAAGCGTCCTGACCGAAACCATTTTTGAAAACCGTTACATGCATGTTCCTGAACTGGCGCGCATGGGGGCGGATATTCAGGTGAATGGCCGTAGCGCAGTGGTACGGGGCGTACATAGGCTGGTGGGCGCGCCAGTGATGGCGACAGACCTGCGCGCCTCGATGAGCCTGGTTCTCGCCGGCCTTGCCGCCGAAGGAGAAACGCAGGTCGCCCGTGTCTACCACCTTGACCGGGGATATGAGCGGCTGGAGGAAAAACTGGAAGCCGTAGGTGCCGACATCGAACGGGTGAGCGACGGTTAAACTGGCTTAAGCGGCTTTCAATTGCGCTATCAAACGCGCGAATTCGGCATCGAGATGTTCCGCACGGTTGCGCACAGCGGCGCCGATATGTCGCGTGGACGCGGCGGTCTGGGCAACATTGTCGAGGGATCGGGAAATCGCTTCGATCGCTTGATCGGCAATTTGGGCATTGTCTGCAACGCCTCGTGAGTTACGCTGAATATCCTCAGCGACGGTCTGCTGCTGCTGGACGGTGGCCGAAGATGACGCCATGGACCGGACCAGCGCACCCAGTATTTCGTCCACTGTTCCAACAAGGTCGACCGTCGACTGAGCCGCCGCTTCCATGCCATCCACCCGATCATGAATGCTGCGGGTCGTTTGCGCGGTCTGGCTGGCCAGCGCCTTCACTTCGGTCGCCACCACAGCAAAACCATATCCGGCCTCCCCCGCTCGTGCGGCCTCTATCGTGGCGTTGAGCGCCAACAGGTTCGTCTGCTTGGCAATGGATGCAATCACGCTGGCGGCATCATTGATGGAACTGACCTGTGCAAGAAGATGGTCGTTCGCGCTTCGTGCCGTTGCCGACTGATTGCTTGCCACCAACGCCGATTCACGTGCTGTTTCGGTGGCCCGGCGAATTTCACTGATGGACGCCGTCAATTCTGCAATGCCGTCGGTCACGGCCTGAACCGCTGCAGCAGCGTCATGGGAGCGGCCGCGGACCACATCGGCATGCCTTTGCTGTTCATGGATGGTGTTGATCGTCATTTCGGCGCTGAGTTCAAGGTCATTGGCAGTTTCAAGCAATTGTTTGACCAGTGAAGACATGGAGTCCTGCAAGGCCGTCGCCATTTTGTGGGAGTTCTCACCGAGTTGCTGGCGATGCCGCGCCTGTTCGGCAATTTCGCGCTGCGCCAGTTCGTCCGCGCGGTGTCGCGCCTCTTCGGCTTCGAGCAGCGCGGCTTCAGCCTCGGCGCGGGCCTGATCGGCTTTTTTGGCATGGCGTGTCGCCTCGGACGCCGCAATCCTGGCAATCCTGCCATTGGTCTCCAGATCAGTGCGCGAACGGTATATCAGCGTGATCAGCCATAGAGAGAGGCCACCAAAAACAAGCGCGCAAGAACTCAACAAAGGCAACATCTCGACGATTGCTTTTTGACCAAACGGGTAGGGCGGCCAGGTTATGCTGCCCAGATAGACGCCGGCATTATCTGCCTCTGTTAGCGACACCCCTTTAATCCGCTCGTTCGATGCCAATTGCTGCCATTCGATGCCCTGAAAATGGAATGTTTCCTGCCATTTCTGCAAGACAGTCCTATCCAGCATCCGGACAAATATAATGTAGCGCAGCTTATTGCCGGGCAACTGCCCTGTACCTTGCAATGGGATGATCGGCATTGCACCGACGAAGGCAGGCGCGCCGTTATAGGACGCGAGCAGGCTGACGCCCGTCTCCATTCGCCTCGCCGCAGCCAAATTCCGGGGCAATGTTTTCATCAACACCTGTGCGGCAACCGGCGCCGCCTTCTGCAAAGGCATTGCGGCCGTGCCATCGGGCGTCATTGCCCACAAGGCCCGTCCTTTTTCATCAATGACATAGCGGTACATGGGATAGGACAGATTCGTGGCCGCCCAGTCCCGGTTCAAGGCACCATATAGATTGTCCACGGCGTCATCCCGGCGCACCGTTGTATAGGCATTGTCGCCAATTCTATGAACTTCGCGTTGAAGCGCCTCGCTGATCACGGTCTTTATGTAATTGGCCGCATTTTCATCAACTTTCATGGCGAGCGAGGACAGCAGGAAAGCACAACTCGCCACTGCCACGAAGACAAGACCGACAAAAGGCAGCATCATGCCCATGCGCGGCACATCAGGCAATTCGCGCCACCTGATCTTCTGTATCGCCGATACCCAGCGTGCCATTCAACTCTGTCCTTATCCCTCTCCAGACGCTCTATAACGACCAGTGTTAGAAACCCGTTAACTCATCGCGACGGCAGCGTAATGGAGTGACGTAAAGAATCGCTTTTTAGCCTTTCTCTAATCTTTGCCCTGTATTCGCTCTGCCCATGGATATGACGCCCGATCCGGCATTGCATAGCGCAGCAAAATTGCGCCCAGCCTGGGAAGCGCTTGTTGCGAATGCGGCGGAGGCCAACTGCTTCTACATGCCCGCCATGCTGCTGCCCGCGCTCCGGCATCTTGCGGATCAGGATGACGTCCGCCTGATCGAGGCGTGGCGGGATGACACATTAATCGGTCTGCTCCCTGTCGCCATAGCGTCTCGTCATGGCCGCTACCCCATTGCCAACGTCACTAACTGGACCCATCGCCATTGCTTCTTCGGCGCGCCGATCATCCGTAAGGGACAAGAAATTCACGCCTGGGAGCATTTCTTGTCCGCACTGGACGGGGCGGACTGGGCACCCCATTTTCTGCATCTGACCGGCCTGGATTCAGACGGCGCAAACGTCGCTGCACTACAGGAGGTATGCGCTCGCCAACGCCGTGGCCTGCGCTCTATCCACGGTTATGCACGCGCCTTTCTAAAAAGCCGGCTCTCCGCTGACGAGTATTGGGAAACTCATATTCGCGGCAAAAAACGCAAGGAAATCCGTCGCCTCCAGAAGCGTCTGAAGGAATTGGGCACGATGACGAGCAGCACCCTGACCCATGTAGACGATATTAGCGCGTGGTGTGATGCGTTTCTGGCGCTTGAACTGGCCGGATGGAAAGGTGTCGAGGGCACCGCCATGGCCTGCAACCCCGCGGACGCCGCCTTTTTTCGGGACTGCATTGCCTCAGCCTTTGCGGATGGAACAGTCGATTTCCTGCGCCTTGATTTTGACGGCAAACCTATCGCAATGTTGGTCAATTTCCTGATGGGCGAAGGGGCCTTTTCCTTCAAGATCGCTTTCGATGAAACAATGGCGCGCTTTTCGCCCGGCGTGCTCATTGAAATCGACAATCTGCGCCATGTGCTGGACAGTGGTGGCGCGGACTGGATGGACAGTTGCGCCGCGCCCGGTCATCCGATGATCGACAGCCTGTGGGCCGAACGTCGCCACATCGTTCAATATCGCGTCGCCCTGCGCGGTATCCGGCGATCAATCGCATGGCATGCCCTGCAAATCGTCGATAACATCACGGCGCGGCTGCGTGCCCTCAATGGCAAGAAATAACCATGACAATACAGGCTGATATAATTCCCCAGGTCTTTCCTGACACGACGCGAGCGTTGTTCGAACAGGCATATCCCGATGCCCACGTCCGGCTTGGCCACAATCTTTCGGGTCATGCGCTGCTCACACGCGAAGCACTGGCTGCGTTGGCCGAACGGTTGCCCAACGATCGCGTCGAATATAATCGCGGCGACCTGCCAATTGGCATTCGTCCTGAAGACACGCCAGCCAATGGACTATCCGTTAGCGACACGATCCGCAGTATAGACGACAACGGGTCCTGGATGGTGCTCAAAAATATCGAACGCGACCATGGCTACAGGTCATTGCTGGAAAGCGCTCTGACCGAAATCGCTCCGCTGGTAGAGGCCCAAACTGGGCCGATGCTGCATATGGAGGCCTTCATCTTCCTCTCCTCTCCGAACAGCGTCACGCCCTTTCACATGGACCCGGAACATAACATCCTGCTGCAGATCGAAGGCGAAAAGACCATGACGGTCTTTCCCCCCGGCGACGAGGCGCTGGTGCCACCCCGCCAGAGCGAGAGCTTCCATGGCGGCAGCCACCGCAATCTTGCCTGGAACGACGCATTTCTGGCCAAGGGAACAAAGGTGCACCTTACCCCCGGAGACGCCCTGCTGGTTCCAGTCAAGGCACCGCATTTCGTACAAAATGGCCCGTCGGTATCCATCAGCTTTTCCATTACCTGGCGTTCGAAACGCAGCGTGGCCGAGGGCGAACTGCACAGCCTGAATGCAACGCTTCGCCGATGGTCCCTGCCCCTTGTATCCATTGGCAAGGCTCCCGAACGGCAAGCGCTGGCTCGCCTGTTCTATCGCATCATGCGCAAACTGGGCGTCTGAATATCCGGCGGAGCAGATGCTCAACCTCAAGCATCGGTGAAAAGCGCTCCATGTTCCACCACTGTAATATCTCATGCCCGGTCGACAAGCTTTGCTTATATTGATCATTGCCAGCCAACAGAGAATAAAGACTGCACTCCATATCGGCATAGCGGGCTACTGCGGCGACATGGCACATCAGTCCCGGCTTTGCCTTTGATGAAAGGCCGGGCGCAAACGCCGACTGATAATTCATCGCCCGCCCGCGATAGACAAAATTCAGCAGATAACCGAGGATATGCCCGCCCTGTGCCACGCGCAGCAATTCAACTTCGCCATTATCCATGCCGCGCAGTACCAGCGCATGCGCAAAGGCCTGGAACAGCGGCTCATCCCAAGCATTATCGGCATGTCGCCCCGCATTCAACGTCATCATTTCGGCCAGCCAGCCATTGGCCTCCACCACAGTCGATGCACGCGTCACATGCAGATCATCCCCGCCATATTCACGCATCGAACGGCGGATCTGCCCGCGGCTATTGGCGCTCAGCAAAGACAGATAATCGCCCTTCGCCACACGGACCGCGTCCAGATCGACAAAATAGGCCGGGGATCGGCTGGTCACTATCCTGCGATGAAACGGCCCCGCCGCCGCAAACGGAGCATCGGATAGCATTCCGGCAAGCCGCAGCACCCGCCAATCATTGCGCCTAAACAATTGGCGCATGATGGCCGCTTCCGTCCCTTCAGAAGCGTCATCGGACTTCAATACGCCATTATATTCGATAAAAGCCCGGTCGGCTGGACGATCACCCGCCTGATTGAGGAACAGCGTGGGCACCCGACCCAGTGGCCGGCGTGCCATCCCATGCCCGATCAGCGCCAGTGCAATGTCCCGCCGATCGCTTTGGACACTCAGCAATTCCGGACGCGCGCCAGTGGTGGCAAGCCATGCCCCCATCCAGGTCCAGCCCAGAAAGAAGCTCCCCTGTGATCGCGCTTCAAGCCCCTGCCATCTATCCGCCAGAACGCTCTGGTCCCCAAGCGCCGATAGCTGGACATCAAGCGCGGGCATTACCATGTCTTTTGCTCAAGACTGCCGCAAAGCCGCCACTTCAACCTCAAACTTCATTTCCGGCTTCACAAGGCCAACCACGAGACAGCTGGCCGCCGGTCGAACCTCCCCAAACTTCGCGCCCAGCACCGGCCCGATTTCGTCCCAATAGGCCATGTCGGTAATATAATAGGTCGCCCGCACTACATCGGTAAGCGCAAAACCGCCTTCTGCCAGCGCCTTTTCAACCACGGCCAGCGCATTCCTCGCCTGATCCTTCACATCATCCGGCATTGCACGGGTTTCCGGATCATAACCCGTTGTGCCCGCCACAAAGCACCAATCCCCCTGCACCACCGCCCGGCTGTAGCCGACGGTCTTTTCAAAAGGCGAGCCGGAGGAAATCAAAGTACGTGTCATGGCGCGTGGGAATCCTGTTGTTCTGGGAGCGATTCGATCAGGCCGAAGCCAGCGCCTGCTCATAAAGCTCTGGCTTGAACCCCACAAGCAAGGTTCCGCCAAGGTCAAGCACCGGGCGCTTTATCATTGAAGGCTGCGCGATCATTAACGTCTTTACCTTGTCCGCATCCAATCCTTGCTTGTCAGCGTCAGGCAGCTTCCTGAATGTCGTGCCCGCCTTATTCAGCACCACGTCCCAACCAACCTTGTCAAACCAGTCATCCAGCCGCGCTGCATCGATTCCGACAGCCTTATAGTCATGAAAATCATAGGCGATGCCATGGCTTTCCAGCCACACCCGCGCCTTCTTGATGGTATCGCAATTCTTGATGCCGTACATGGTGACCGTCATTGAACGATAATCCCCTTCATTCCCATGCGAGTGTTCGGTTCCGTAACCAAGCATTATTCAAAAGGAAAAATCAACCGCGTACCGGCGGTCCGCGCCCCGCATGCACCAGCGTTACGCCTGCTCTGGCAGCGCCCAATCGATCGGCGGCAGGCCGTGACTTTCCAGAAATGCGTTTGCTTTTGAAAAATGCCGGCAGCCCAAAAAGCCATTATGCGCCGACAGTGGCGACGGATGTGCCGCCTTGAGTACCAGATGGCGGGCGCTGTCCACGAATGCAGCCTTTTTTTGCGCGTAGCTGCCCCACAGCATGAACACGACCGGTTCATAACGTTTGTTCACCTGTGCAATTACGGCGTCGGTGAAGCGTTCCCACCCCTTGCTCTGATGCGAAGCGGCCCGTCCCATTTCCACCGTCAACACACTGTTTAAAAGCAGCACGCCTTGCCGTGCCCAAGCTTCAAGAAATCCGTGTCCCGGCCGGGCGATACCGAGGTCGCTATGCAATTCCTTGAAAATATTGACCAGGGAGGGCGGCGTTCGCACCCCCGGCTGCACCGAAAAGCACAATCCGTGCGCCTGCCCCTCGCCATGATAGGGGTCCTGTCCCAATATCACCACGCGTACGGATTCCAGCGGCGTTAGATCCAGCGCGCGGAAATACTCGCTTCCTTTAGGAAAAATCCGCTTGCCGCGTGCCTTTTCGTCCAGCAGGAAGGCTTTGAGCCCCTGCATATAAGGACTGGCAAACTCGCCCGCGAGCGGTCCGCGCCAGCTTTCATGCAATTTCACTTCGCCGCTCATGAACGTCCCTTTGCCAGCACCTGTTTGACAGCCATCCTGCCGTGCGGTGTGCGCAAAGCAGGATCGCCCGTCAACCGGTCCTGAAGCATGTCCAAACGGGGAGTCGCATCTATTTCAGAGTGGTGATGCCCACCGGCCCTGGCTTGGTTGAAGGGTTGGACGCATTCTGCTTCTTGGGTTTTTCCGCCTTGGGTTTACGAATTTCGCGGCTCGATTTCTTCTGGCTCTTGGCCATGACGACTTCCTTCATGGGCGTGGTGCCCAGGCAATGCCTAGACCCTTGACACGCCAATAGCCCGAAAAATCTTTGCGCGCAGAATGTAAAAAGGCATCAACAGGCCGCATGCGCCAGCCTGTCATTCAACCCAAGAGATTGCTTGACTGGCAGGCGCCGGACTCAATGCCCACCCATGTCTTCAGGTTGTGTAAAACGTCGCTGGCAGAGCGGCTCAATGCTGGAAATTGCATGCTCCCCAATGCGACCAAGATGCTTGTGGCGAGCGCAACGCCGGTCAGGACCATATGCCTTTGGCTTTTGGAGCGGGATTTATGCAACGCCGGGATTTTCCAGACTCCCCGCTCCCAGTCATAATCGCTCAGGCTCTTTCGGCCTTCCAACGCGTATCGCCGCCACGCCAATCGCCCGCGCAGATCGAATCTGTAAAACTCTACCAATGTGCAACCCCTCTTTTTGCGCGCAGCATATTAATTGCTGCGGCCTTGGCCATTCCACATTGGCTCTACGGCGTTGGATATAGGGGGGTGCCGTGAGCGCCGCCGACGCCGTTCTGCTGAAGCGGCTTCTGGATAGCCAATAAGGCTCGCCTGCCTGAAACAACCCAATCGGCGCATTTCCCCGCTGGCATATATGCGCCCGCGCGCTACATAGGGCGATATGTGGCAGCTCTATCAATTCCCCCTATGTCCTTTCTCCCGAAAGGTACGGCTGTTGCTGGGTGAAAAGGGAATCGGGTACGATCTGGTGCGCGAATCCCCATGGTTGCAGCGGGACGAATTTCTCGACATGAACCCGGCGGGCAGTACCCCTGTCATGGCCGATGTGGAACGCAACATAACCCTCATCAATTCACAGGCGATCTGCGAATATTTCGAGGAGACAGTCGAAAAATTCCCGCTGATCAGCGGTAGCGCGACGAACCGTGCCGAAATCCGGCGGCTAACCGCGTGGTTCGACGAAAATTTCTATGGCGATGTAGTGGCTCCGCTCCTGCATGAGAGGATGCGTAAACGAATCGTCGACCGCGCCGCTCCTGATGCGCGGACCTTGCGAGAGGCGATGAAGCGCGCCAATACGCATATGGATTATATGGACTATCTGCTGGACTATCGAAACTGGATGGGTGGCGCAACGATGAGTCTGGCGGATATCAGCGCGGCGGCGCACATTTCAGTCGCGGATTATCTGGGAGGCATCGACTGGATTGGGCACGAACCGACCAAGCGCTGGTATGCCGGTTTTAAATCCCGCCCATCCTTCCGTCCCTTGTTGTCAGAACGAATGGAAGTGATTGCGCCCCCCTCCCATTATGAAAAGCCGGATTTTTAAAGCGGATAAACCGACCATAATGTAGCCTGGGCAGCGACGCGCGGACCTTCCGACCTTCATTGAAAGTCAATGCCGTTAACCCCCTGAAGGGCGAAAAATATTTTTGTGCAGAGCCTGTTCGCTGCGCCTGCCAGCACCGTATACGCGCAAAGCCGCAGAGGGCCTTGGTTTGTCACAATATTGTGATCTCAGCTGCCGGTGGGACGAGTCCTTTTGGCGGCGAATCGAATCGTCGAAGCCTGTTTTACCCTCTTGCATCAAGATTCATCTGTGGCACTATCTGTTGTATCAGGGCTTACGGGGGTGACCCAACAGATTGTGTTTCATGGCGACGACTTGTTTCGGTGCCCGGTCTCATCTTTGCCCGTTGGACAGCGGAAATTTTGTAAATTCGTGGTCCAAATTGCTGACGGATAATGCTAGACCGGACGCTTGCCTCAAAAGCGGTTAGCCGAGTCGAACGGAACGGGAACATTCGGGGGCGAACATGGATTTCAGAGATACCCAGGAAACAGGTGCAGGCGACGTGACAATGACACAGGACAGCGAAGTGTTGGAAGCGCCGGCAAAAGCCGCGCAGGCGGCAACGGAAAAGTTGGCGGAAGCCATGGCCTCCGCAGCGACGGAAGAGACCAGCCACACGGTGCGGCCGCAGCTTTATCCCGTGAAAAAAGATGAAAGCCGTGACGCGCTGCTGACCGATTTCGGCAAGGAAACGCTCAAGGACCGCTATCTGCTGCCCGGCGAGAGTTTTCAGGACCTTTTTGTACGCGTCGCGTCGGCCTATGCCGATGATGCCGAGCATGCCCAGCGCATCTACGACTATATCAGCCGCCTGTGGTTCATGCCGGCAACGCCTGTGCTGTCGAACGGCGGCACCGGACGCGGTCTGCCGATCAGTTGCTACCTGAACTCTGTTGACGATAGTCTTGAAGGCATCGTCAACACATGGAACGAGAATGTGTGGCTCGCCTCGCGCGGTGGCGGCATCGGCACCTATTGGGGCCATGTACGCGGTATTGGCGAGCCGGTAGGTCTCAACGGCAAGACATCGGGCATCATCCCCTTCGTTCGGGTCATGGATTCGCTCACCCTCGCAATTAGCCAGGGCAGCCTGCGCCGGGGGTCTGCGGCCTGCTATCTCGACGTTTCGCATCCGGAAATTGAGGAGTTCCTTGAAATCCGCAAGCCGAGCGGCGACTTCAACCGCAAGGCGCTGAACCTGCATCATGGGGTGCTCCTGACCGACGCCTTTATGGAGGCGGTGCGTGATGGGACCGAGTGGGAGCTGAAATCCCCCAAGGACGGCTCTGTCCGGGCGAAGGTCGATGCGCGCTCGCTGTTCCAGAAACTTGTCGAAACCCGTCTTGCCACCGGCGAACCCTATATTGTTTTCTCCGATCAGGTGAATCGGATGATGCCCCGGCATCACCGCGAATTGGGGCTGAAGGTTTCAACGTCCAACCTGTGCAGCGAAATCACCCTGCCGACCGGACGCGACCATCTGGGCAACGACCGCACGGCGGTATGCTGCCTTTCTTCGCTCAACCTGGAAACCTGGGACCAATGGAACGGCGACAAACAGTTCATCGAGGATGTCATGCGCTTCCTCGACAATGTGCTGCAGGATTATATCGACCGCGCGCCCGACGAAATGGCTCGCGCGAAATATTCGGCAAGCCGCGAACGCTCGGTTGGCTTAGGGGTCATGGGTTTCCACAGTTTTCTGCAGGCACGTGGCCTCGGTTTTGAATCCGCGCTGGCCAAGAGCTGGAACCTCAAAATCTTCAAGCATATCAACGCGCGGGTGAATGATGCGTCGATGATGCTGGCGCAAGAGCGTGGTCCCTGCCCCGATGCAGCCGAAATGGGCGTGATGGAGCGGTTTTCCTGCAAGATGGCAATCGCACCGACCGCGTCGATCTCTATCATCTGCGGCGGCACCAGTGCCTGCATCGAACCGATCCCGGCGAACGTCTATACGCATAAGACGCTATCGGGCAGCTTTTCGATCAAGAACCCGTATCTCGAAAAACTGCTGCAGGAAAAGAGCAAGGACAGCGCCAATGTCTGGAACTCGATCCTCGAAAAAAATGGTTCGGTACAGCATCTCGACTTCCTGACGCCCGAAGAAAAGGACGCGTTCAAGACCAGCTTCGAAATCGACCAGCGCTGGCTACTCGAACTGGCCGCCGATCGCACGCCCTATATCGATCAGGCGCAATCGCTGAATCTGTTCATTCCGGCGGACGTCGACAAATGGGACCTGCTCATGCTCCACTATCGCGCGTGGGAGCTGGGCATCAAATCGCTCTATTACCTGCGGTCCAAATCGGTTCAGCGCGCGGGTTTTGCAGGCGGGGTAGAGGCGGACAACACCGCCGACGCGCCGAAATTCGAAATCGGCGAAAGCACGGATTATGATGAGTGCCTTGCATGTCAATGACGGGGGCATTGGCAATGCGGGGCGCTCCTCGCATGTCAATGACGAGGTGAGGGCATAGGTACATGGCCTATATCATCCCCTTCCTTGTCGCCGCCGTCTTCATCGGCATAGGCTTGTTCCTGCTTCTCTGGGGCAAGGTGACATTGAAGCCGGATCGGCGCAAGGTGATGGACAGCCACGGGCATATACGCAGTTCCTTTTCTCTGCGCGTCACACGGGGCATCGGCCTTGTCTTCATTCTGGGTGGCATACTCACCATATTAGGTGCGTTTCACCTGTTCGACAGCATATTAAACTATTGAATTTACTCGGCGGGAGTAGCCCACATGCCTCTTCTTCAAGCGTCCAAACAGTATAAGCCCTTCGAATATCCCTGGGCGTTCGATTTCTGGAAGCGCCAGCAGCAAATCCACTGGATGCCCGAAGAAGTGCCGCTGGGCGAGGATTGCCGCGATTGGGCACAAAAGCTCACCGACCATGAGCGCAATCTGCTTACGCAGATCTTCCGCTTTTTCACGCAGGCCGATGTCGAGGTGCAGGATTGCTATCACGACAAATATGGCCGCGTGTTCAAGCCGACCGAGATCAAGATGATGCTGACCGCCTTTTCCAACATGGAAACGGTCCACATCGCCGCATACAGCCATCTGCTTGACACTATCGGCATGCCCGAAAGCGAATATGGCATGTTCCTTCAGTACAAGGAGATGAAGGACAAGCACGATTATCTGTCCACATTCGGCGTGGATAGCGATGAGGACATCGCCCGCACGCTCGCCATGTTCGGCGGCTTTACCGAAGGACTGCAACTGTTCGCCAGCTTCGCCATGCTGATGAACTTCCCGCGTTTCAACAAGATGAAGGGCATGGGCCAGATCGTCACCTGGTCGATCCGCGACGAAAGCCTGCATTGCGAAGGCATTACCAAGCTGTTCCACGCCTTCGTCAAGGAACGCGACTGCATGACCCGCGCGGTGCGTGAAGACATTATGGACGTGTGCCAGAAAACCGTCCGGCTGGAGGATGCATTCATCGACCTGGCCTTTGAACATGGCCCGGTCCCCGGCATGACGGCGAAGGAAATCAAGAAATACATCCGCTACATCGCCGACTGGCGTCTGGGCCAATTGGGATTCCAGCCGATCTACATGATCGACGAACACCCCCTCCCCTGGCTCGCCCCGCTCCTCAACGGCGTCGAACACGCCAACTTCTTCGAAACCCGCGCGACGGAATACAGCAAGGCCGCGACACGGGGGAACTGGAACGAAGTCTGGGACAGCTTCGACCGGCGCAAGAAGGTCAAGGCGAATGATGACGCCCCAGCGAAGGATGACGGCGAGGACATGTTCTCCAAGGCGGGGATCGCGGCGGAGTAAATGGAGAATCTTTGGACGGTCCTTGCGACGGCGTTGGTGACGCTGATAGGAGCCTATTTCGCTTATTGGCTTACTGGGAAACCTCGGCTGATTGCTTTCAGCCCAAATTCGGCTTGGTTCGAGCTTAAGCAACAAAATGATAACCCACCGTTTACTCTTAAGGCGGGACAACTTATCGTTCAGAATCAGGGTCGCAAAAGCGCTAATAGGGTTCAGCTAACAGCCCAACCCGGACCTCATCCATGGGGGTATTCGATTTTCCCAAGTGTAGATCATGAAATTAGAACAGGTGCTCGTGACGAGTGGATTCTAGAAATGCCTTACTTGGGCCCAGGAGAAATCGTAACAGTACAAGTTCTGAACGGCCCTTTAATAGATACTGTTCGATCGTTGGAAGGTCCTGCCAAAATGGTTCCGGTAATTCATCAGCGTTTGTTGCCAAAATGGTTCAATTTAGCTGCTTTAACTTTGCTTATTATCGGATTAATCACGGCTATATATGGATTATATTCTGTCGCACGATTTTTGATACAGATTGCTACCATGGCGGCGGATTAAAACAAGACGCAGCACTCCCCCTCTCCCGACCCTCTCCCCTAAAGGGGAGAGGGCTTTGGTCAGTCTCCCTCTCCCCTTTAGGGGAGAGGGTCGGGGAGAGGGGACTGTCCGGCCCACAAGGGAAAGCACCTGAAGAAATGCGCGACCAGACCGCCATCGACCGTGCAAAATCCCTTCGCCTCGCCCAAACTCCGCCGGAAACGCGCCTCTGGCTTGCTCTGCGCGCCCGCCGGTTTCAGGGGGTCAAGTTTCGCCGCCAGAAAGTCATCGGTCCCTATATTGCCGACTTCGCCTGCCGCGATCCGATGCTGGTCATCGAACTGGACGGCGACAGTCATGGCACGCAGATCGCGCATGACGCCCGCCGGACGGCATTTCTGGAAATGCAGGGCTATCGGGTTATTCGTTTCACCAATGCGGAGGTGATGAGGAATCTTGAGGGCGTGCTGGAGGCGATTGGGCAGCTTGTAGGCCCCTCTCCCAACCCTCTCCCCTGAAGGGGAGAGGGCTTTAAGCTTCTCCCCTTCAACCAGTCTCGGGAATCGGTACGGCCCGATGCCCTGGCGATCGCTGCGCCAGTCCTCTGGCCCAACGGATGGTGGGTCGTTCGACATAGCGGTAGCAGAGCGCCGCCGCCGCCAGCACCAATGGAAACGCCGTCGCCAATGCGGCCAGCGTCGCCACCTGGTTTAACCCAAGCGGCAGCACCACGAACCAGGCGAACGCCAGCATGATCGGCATGTGCAGCACATATAATCCATAGGACCGCTCACCGATCCAACGGAAAAGGGAGAGCGTATAAAGACGGTTGGCCAGTGCCGTCACCCGATAGCGATCCCCCGTCGCGGCGAGCATATAGGTTCCCGACCAGATCAGTAATGGCAACCAATTATGCCCCAGCCCGCGCAACAGGGCGAGGACCGCCACCACCAGCGCGACCAGCACCGGTAAACGCGCCGTGCGTGCCCAATCCCACCCGTGCGCGCACAAGATGCCCAGCGCGAACAGGTCAAGCCGCATCGGCAGAAACGCCGGAACCTTCGCTGTCCAATAGGCCTTTGCCGCGAACCGCAGCAATTCGATGATGATCAAAGAGATGACAATCAACGGCCATCGTCCGCCCCTGCGAAAATCAAGGACAGAAGCGAGGAAGGGCGCGACCAGATAGAATTGCCATTCCAGCGAAATCGACCAGAGCGGCCCTGAAAAGCTGAGCGCCGAAAGCGGCAGAACGGAATCGGGGATTGCGCCATGCAGCATGGTGAGATGAAGCAACAGGTGCGACCAGAAATCGCGCGCCAGCACATCGCCCCGGATTGCGAAATTATCCGCCGCTGGCGCCCCGAAATGGGATGCCCCTATCACTGGCCCATAAAGATCTGTCGTCGCCCATCCAAGCAGCAGCGCGATCAGGAAGAGCGGGTAAAGCCGCATGAATCGGCGAAACAGATAGCCGCCATAAGGTTCGGGATGGCGGTTGATCAGCAAGGTAATGACAAATCCGCTGAGTATCACGAAAATATCAACGGCCTTACCGCCATCGTTGATCGGTCCCATATGGATTTCGGAAATCAGCAGGATATGGCTGACAAAGACCCAGCTCGCAGCAAAACCGCGCAAGACCTCGAACTGCTGGATATGCCTTGTCACGCGCATTGCCCTCTTGGCCGGGATCGACAGGGCATAACCGTTTCACAGTCGCTGGAAATTCGCCAAGAGGCCGGACGTGCCATCGACACGTCGATCTGCACCTATTTCAAACCGACGCACGAACAGGATCTGGAGTGAACCTGTGCTGAGACGTTAAAATCCGGCGCCGATCAGAATTTGAAGGCTGTGCCGATATAGACGGCCTGGCTGTCCTGCCGGTCATCGGTCAGGGGTGCAAGGCGGTTGGCGGATCCGCGATACCGAACGCCTGCTTTCAGGTCCAGATTGCGGGTCAGGGAATAGGAGCCGGCCACATCGACGGAAATCGCTTCCGTACCGGCCAGCGTTTGTGGCGAGGTGGCGATCGGGCGTTCGCTGTCCAATTGAACACTGGTGCTGAACTTCTTCTTGCCGGTCAGGCTGAAGCTGTCGGCGGCTTGCGAACTGCTAGCGCTGGTTTCAATTGCGACCGGCGGAATTTCGGCCCTGCCCACCGAATCGGGCAATGCAAATTTCTTCCACCCACGCGCAACGCCCAGATTATAGGACACTGGCGTGATACTCATGGTTGTGGATAGCCCGCGATCAGAAAGCGCGGAGAAAACGCCAGCACGAACGGCAATGGTCACAGACCGGCTGCCGCTCATCGATCCACTGGTGGGCGTGAAACGGAAGGAGTGATTCGACTGCAACGACGCCTTGGCATAAGTTGCCGCAAGCCGGGGATCAGGATTGGCAGGGGTGAAGGAACCGATGCTGCCCAACCGGCTAAGCGATACGGAATGCGATTCGCCCGAACCAGTGACCAGATCAGCCACGGCCCCGATTGCAGGTGACAAGGCAAGGGCGGCCACGGCAAAGGCCGCTCCAGTCCAAAGCACATATCCCCGACGCGTACGCATGATCCCCCAATACTCCTCCGTTAATTTTATGATGTATCCATATCACCATTTTGCCGGTCACGGCTAGTCCTGTGAGTCGGTTTTCTGCGGCTTTGTGGCATTAAACACACAGGCCGGATGCTGCTTTAGCAAGAATCGCCTGTGCGACAGGCTTGCTCCAGCCGCAAGACCAACTATAGAAGCCTTCGAGACATCCAGATTTTTCAAGGAAAAGCTTCATGCTTCGCCCGATTTCCATGCCGGCCATCCGCACCGTTCTTATCATTGCCAGCCTGTCGGTGCTGGCGGCCTGCGGATCGCGGCAAGAGCGTCCCAAGGCCGATCTTGCCGCATCGCGGGTGACGACGATTGGCGTCAACAGCTATTTGTGGCGGGCGACTCTTGACACTTTATCCTTCATGCCGCTCCTGCAAACCGACTCCAATGGCGGCGTTATCGTCACCGACTGGTATGCCAATCCGACCGCGCCCAATGAACGCATGAAGCTGACCGTATCGATACTGGATCAGGATTTGCGTGCCGATGCCCTGCGCGTTGCGGCCAGTCGTCAGGTCAGTCAGGCGGGACAATGGGTCGATGCGCCCGTTCAGGCGGCAACCGTTCAGAAACTGGAAGAAATCATTCTGTCCAAGGCACGCGACCTGCGACGCAGTGCCATTGGCGGCTGACGCCCTACGCGGCAGACCTTATCTTGGGAGTGAATATGCAAAGGCGCTTCAACCCGCTTGAGGCCGATGCCCGCTGGCAGAAAATCTGGGACGAACAACAGAGTTTTCGCGCCTCCGACGATAGCGTCAAACCGCGCAGTTATGTGCTGGAGATGTTTCCCTATCCCTCCGGCCGCATCCACATTGGCCATGTCCGCAATTATTCCATGGGCGACGTGCTGGCGCGCTTTCGTCGTATGACGGGGCATGAGGTGCTGCATCCGATGGGCTGGGACGCTTTTGGCATGCCTGCCGAAAATGCCGCCATGGAAAAGAAGGTGCATCCGGGAAGCTGGACGCGCCAGAATATCGCCACCATGCGGGCGCAATTGAAAAAGCTGGGTTTCGCGCTGGATTGGTCGCGCGAACTTGCGACCTGCGAACCTGAATATTACGGTCACGAACAGGCGCTGTTCCTCGATCTGTACGAACATGGTCTGGTCTATCGCAAGGAATCGGCGGTCAATTGGGATCCGGTCGACATGACCGTGCTCGCCAATGAGCAGGTGATTGACGGCAAGGGCTGGCGTTCGGGCGCAACGGTCGAAAAGCGCAAGCTTTCGCAATGGTTCCTGAAGATCACCGATTTTGCCGACGAATTGCTCGATGGTTTAAAAACGCTCGACCACTGGCCCGAAAAGGTCAAGCTGATGCAGGAAAACTGGATCGGCAAGAGCGTGGGGTTGCAGTTCAGTTTCAAGCTGGATCAGGCTGTGAATGGTCATAGCGAAGTTGCGGTTTTCTCTACGCGTCCCGACACGATTTTCGGCGCAAGCTTTGCCGCCATCGCTGCCGATCACCCCATCGCGCAGGCGCTGGCGGAAAATGATGCGCTGCTGACCGCGTTCATCGAGGAATGCCGCGCCACTGGCACCGCCGCAGCCGACATCGAGACGATGGACAAGAAGGGCCACGATACCGGTCTGTCGGTCGTCCACCCCTTCAATCCAGACTGGAAACTGCCACTATTTGTCGCCAATTTCGTGCTGATGGACTATGGCACCGGCGCAGTCATGGGCGTGCCCGGACACGACCAGCGCGATCTGGATTTTGCGCGTAAATATATGCTGCCGGTCGAGCGCGTCGTCGCGCCTGAGGGACAGGAAGACGCGCCAGTTCATGACGAGGCCTATACGGGGCCTGGCCATCTGGTGAATTCTCAATTCCTGAACGGCATGGATGCCGAATCCGCCAAAAAGGCCGTTATCGACCGCGCCGAAGCCGAAGGATGGGGGCATGGCACGACCGTTTGGCGGTTACGCGACTGGGGCGTATCGCGCCAGCGTTACTGGGGCACCCCGATCCCGATCATTCACTGCGATACATGCGGCCCGGTCGGGGTTCCCAAGGCACAGTTGCCGATCATCTTGCCCGATGATGTCAGCTTCGATGTTCCCGGCAACCCGCTGGACCGGCACCCGACATGGAAGCATGTGGACTGCCCCAAATGCGGCAAGGCAGCGCGGCGCGAAACCGATACGCTCGACACCTTCGTCGATTCAAGCTGGTATTTCATCCGCTTTGCCAGCCAGCCCAGCGACAAGCCCTTCGATGCGGAAACCGTCAAGAAATGGATGCCCGTCAGCCAGTATATCGGCGGCGTCGAACATGCGATCCTGCACCTGCTCTATGCCCGCTTCTGGACCCGCGCACTCAAGCACATCGGCATGCTGGACATATCCGAGCCATTCACCGGCCTGTTCACGCAAGGCATGGTGACGCATGAAACATACAAAGCGACCGACGGCCGCTGGCTATCCCCGGATGAGGTGGAAAAGCGCGGCGACCGGGTGGTCGTCCTCGAGACCGGTGAGAATGCGACGCTCGGCCGGGTAGAAAAAATGTCCAAGTCGAAGAAGAATGTCGTCGATCCCGATGACATTATCGAACAATATGGCGCGGACGCGGTGCGCTGGTTCATGCTGTCGGATAGCCCGCCGGAACGCGACCTGCCGTGGACTGCGGCAGGAATTGAAGGTGCATGGCGTTTCGTCAATCGCTTGTGGCGGCTTTTTGGCCAAATCGATGCGGCGGCAACGGGTGAGGACAAGCCGCTCGATCGCAAACTGCACCAGACCATCGACGGCGTGGCCAAGGACATTGAGGCGCTATCATTCAACAAGGCGGTGGCGAAAATTTACGAACTTGCGAATGCCGTTGAGAAAGCTGCTCCATCGGCATCGCGCTCCGCCGCCATTCGTGCGCTTGCCCTGCTGGTGGCACCCATGACGCCGCATCTGGCCGAGGAAGCCTGGGCCGACATGGGCGAGCAGGGCCTTATCGCAGATGCACCCTGGCCGAACGTCGATCCTGCGCTGCTGGTCGAGGATGAAGTTACTGTTGCCATTCAAGTGCAGGGCAAGTTGCGCGACACGCTGACCGTCGCCAAAGGCACGCCGAAGGACGAACTGGAGCGTCTTGCACTGGCATCGGTAAAGATTGTCCGCTCGCTTGATGGCGCAGTTCCGAAAAAAGTGATTGTCGTTCCCGATCGATTGGTCAATCTGGTCATATGAAACGCCTTCTTCCCTTGTTGCTGATCGCCGCCAGCCTGTCGGGCTGTGGCTTGCGTCCGCTTTATGCCGGCGGCAGTGAGGGGGCGGTCGCACAATCGCTGCGCGATATTGAAGTGGCCCCGATTGAGGGAAAAGGCGGCTGGCTTGTCCGAAACGCGATCAACGATCGTCTGGCCGCCGTGCCCACAGCATCCCCTCGCTATCGTCTGGTCGTCAAACTGGATGACGAAATTACAGGCTTTGGCGTGCGTTCCGACGATGCCGTGACGCGCGAGCGACGCACCCTGCGCGCTCGATACCAGTTGATCGAACTGAGCGGAAAAACGGTAGTGCTTGATGCAACGGCCGGTTCAGACGCCGGGATTGACGTCACCAGTTCGGAATATGCGACCATCGCAGCGGAAAATACCGCGCTTGAACGTTTGGCACAGACAGTCGCCGATCAGATCATTTCGCGCCTTGCGCTCTATGCGACGCGCGGCGCGAATGACCAGTGAAGGCCAATAAAGGCCAGATTGAACGCGCACTTGATGCGCCACCCGCCGATATTCGCCTGTTCCTGCTTTACGGTCCGGACGAGGCAGGTAGCCGGGCGCTGGCAAAACGGCTGGAACGGGCCATGGGGCCAAATGCCGAGCGTATCGATCTGGACGGGGCGACCTTGAAGGGTGATCCGGCACGCTTGGCCGATGAAGCCGCTTCGATCTCCATGTTTGGTGACGCTCGTTGGCTGCGTCTGACCCTGTCGGGCGATGAGGCGTTGCCTGCAATCGAAGGACTGTTGAATGCCGCTCAAGCTGGCAATCCGGTCGTGGCGATAGCGGGAGAAATAAGGAATACATCGAAAATTCTCAAGCTTGCGCTCGACCACAAGGCCGTCATG
Source organism: Rhizorhapis sp. SPR117 (assembly GCF_021742065.1). The sequence continues at coordinate 39,103 of NZ_JAKKIE010000008.1, read as the reverse complement.
ACTTGCGCCAGCTATATGCCCGAAGGTCGTGATGCCGAACAGCTTGCTGCCACGATCGCCCGCGAACTGGGATTACGTCTCGCACCCGATCTTGCCCGGAGAATCGCCGAACTGACCGGCGGCGACCGCACGTTGATGTCGGGCGAAATTGAAAAGCTCGCCCTTTATTTGAATGCCGCGCCGGACCATCCGATGGATGCGACGCACGATGCCATAGACGCATTGGCAGCCGAGACGACAGAACAGGATATTGGTGCGCTGGTCAATGCCACGCTGAGCGGCGATACAGCCAAGCTGGTCCACGAATTGCAGATTCTGGCGCAATTGGGTGCCAGTGAGGGTAGTATGCTGTGGGCATTGCTGCGCCGAGCCCATCTGCTCGCTGCGATTCGTGCAGAGGTAGAAAAGGGCAGCAGCCCGGACGCCGCTATGGCATCGGCCGGTCGTGCTGTTTTCTGGAAGGACAAGAGCGCTGTGCAGCGGCAAGTCCGCCTCTGGTCTTCCGATGGTATCGCGCGCATCATCCACCGCCTGGGTCAGGCAGAACGACTGTCACGATCCAGTCGGAATGCCGGCCCTGTTTTGATCGAACATGAACTGCTGATCATTGCCCGGCAGGCCGCCCGTGGACAATAGCAGTGCGGAGAATCCTCAACACGGACATTGATTCCCTATTTGTCCTGAAGACCTAGGAGTATAGTATCCCGTTCAACAGGGCAGATACCACGGGACGATCCCGCGCTGACGACATGGAAGGTCCAAACCATCGCCATTGCTGCCTATATCAATGCCATTGGCACTGCTGTTCCCGGTCATGACATCCATCAGCCTTTCATCGCATGGGCGCAAGCGCAACTGACCAGCGACACCGACCGCGCGCTGTTTCAGCGGATGGCGCGCCGTAGCGGCATTTCCCACCGCTGGTCGGTCCTGCCAAAAGCAAACGGCACAGGATCGCCGGTGGAGCCGGGCGGATTTTATGCGAGCGCCGAATTTCCTCCAACGTCGACGCGCATGAAATTCTATGCGCAGGCAGCGCCCGCACTGGCATTGCAAGCAATTGACGCTCTTGCAAAACAAGTGAAAACGGATGGTATAACCCATCTGGTCGTTGCAAGCTGCACCGGGTTCGTGGCGCCGGGCGTCGATCAGGTCATTGCCCACGCGCTCGGCTTATCGCCTTCGGTCGAGCGGCTGCTTGTCGGCTATATGGGCTGCTACGCCGCCGCCGCCGCGCTACGTTCTGCTCGGCATATCGTTCGGTCTGATCCGGGCGCACGCGTGCTTGCTATTTGCGTAGAGCTATCCAGCCTGCATCTACAAAAATATGACCGGCTGGAAACCCTTCTCGCCGCACTGCAATTTGGCGACGGCGCAGCGGCGGCACTGGTGACAGCAGATCCGGCGGGTTTGCGTATTGATGCTCCCTTTGCCGCGACGCTTCCCGATAGTCAGCACCTGATTCAATGGCATATCGGCGATCATGGCTTTGCCATGCATTTGTCAGGCGAAGTACCCAGGCGCATTGCCAATGCATTGGCGGAATCTGAAATGCGCGCAATATTATGCCCGGAGGGCGTCAAAGAGGTGGACGGCTGGGCTGTGCATGCAGGGGGGCGATCGATTCTGGATGCCGTGGCGCATGGGCTGGATCTGCCCGAACACGCCCTCGACAGTAGCCGGGCTGTGCTGGATGCATTCGGCAATATGTCGTCGGCTACACTCATGTTCGTATTGGCTGGAATGCTGGCAGACAAAGTTCCCCGGAATGGCATCGCTTTGGCCTTCGGTCCGGGACTTGCCGCCGAAGGTTTCTCATTCTCAAGTCCATGATGCACAACCTTTCCATCCGCGCGCTGGAAGAAGAGCAGATGGACTCAGTCGATCTGCCGGACGCAGATTATGCCGCAGCGCTGCAAGGGCTTGGCCGCGTCAATATCGCTACGCTTGCTGTGCGGCCTACGCTGGATTTTCTATGCCGCGCTGCACGACGAGACCGGCCCTTTCGTTTGCTGGATGTCGGCTTCGGCGATGGTGGAATGCTGCGCAGCATTTATCGCTGGAGCAGGCGAAATGGCTTGTTATGCGAACTGACCGGCATCGACCTGAACTCACGCAGCAAGGCGGTAGCGCGGGCCCTGCATCCGGCAGGCGCGCCGATACTATACCGCAGCGGTGACTATGCGGATCTGGCGCACGAACCGTGGGATTTCATCGTCAGCAGTCTGGTCACCCATCATATGAGCGATGCGGAACGACACGCTTTTCTGCTCTTCATGGAACGACACGCCACACGCGGGTGGTTCATCAACGACCTGCATCGTCATGGTCTTGCCTATCGCAGCTTCCCCCTGCTCGCCCGCCTGCTGCGTGTTCACCCCATCGTGCGGGAGGATGGGCAGCTCAGCATCGCACGTTCCTTTCGCCCGGCAGAGTGGCGAGCCATGCTTGCCGCGGCTGACCTGACCAGTGTTGCGCATGTGCGGCGCTATTTCCCGTTTCGGTTATGCGTCGAACGCCGCCGCTGATCATCGGCGGAGGACCGGCTGGCGCCGCCGCTGCAATCCGCCTCGCAAAAGCGGGATCCGGTTCGACGATTATCGAGCGGCAGGCCATAGCAGGCGATCCACTATGCGGGGGGTTTCTCAGCTGGCAAACCCTTGAAGCGCTGGAAACACTCGGTCTATCGGGTGACGAACTGCAAGGCCATGAAGTCCATACGCTGCGCATTTTTGCGGGACGCCGTATCTACGAACTACCGCTGCCCGCGCCTGCAAGAGGCGTTTCGCGCGGGCGGCTGGACAGCCTGTTACTTGCAAAGGCAGAAACTCTGGGCGTGGTCGTGCGGCGCGGCATTGCCATATCCGAATATCGGACGGAAACGGGCGAATTGCGATTCGACGATGGAGGAATTCTGACGCCGGAAAGCCTGTTTCTCGCTACCGGCAAGCACGATCTGCGCGGACTGCCACGCCCAAGGCATGCAGCGGGGAACGATCCGATGCTGGGCCTGCGCTTTCGGCTACCTGCATCCAACACCCTGATCGATATTCTGAGCGGCCATATTGAAATGCATCTATTCAACGGTGGCTATCTGGGGATTGTTGTACAGGAAGGGGCAATCGCCAATCTATGCATGGCCGTGCGCAAAAGCCGCCTGGGCGTCGCCCAAACCCGCCCCGCAGCGCTTTTTGCCGAACTGGCGCAGGATAGTCCCGCTCTGGCCGAACGGCTGGCAGGCATGCCTGCCGCATCGCATATCGATGCTATTGGCCGGGTCCCCTATGGCTGGCGTGCACGAACGACACAACCGGGTATCTTTCGTCTGGGTGATCAGGCTGGCGTCATTACCTCTCTTGCTGGTGAAGGTATTGGCATTGCACTGGCCAGTGCCCGGTGCGCCGTGGAATATTGGCGAGATGGCGGTAGTGCCGCCGCTTCCGCTTATCAACGCGCCTTTGCCCGCCAACTGCGTCGGCCACTTGCAATCGCGGAACTGCTGGGCAGCGTTGGTCGGCATCCTGATATTGCCGCCTTGCCCCTTGCCCTGCTGGCGGCGATACCCGGAGCAACGACGATGATCGCGCGGGCGACACGGGTGTAATAGGATATTGATCCAGCGGCGTTCGGACACCATATTCGCGCAATGGAAAAGAAGATTCTCTCTGATGCCGAATGGAAAGCCCGACTGACCCCGGAGCAATATCATGTTCTGCGCGAAGCAGGTACCGAGCGCGCCTTTACCGGAAAATATTATCATAATGAAGCCGAAGGCCGCTATTTTTGCGCAGGTTGCGGCGCGGAACTGTTCGACAGCGGCGAGAAATATGACAGCGGTTCGGGTTGGCCCAGCTTCACTGCGCCAGTCGATGGCGATGCAGTCGTCGAGCATATCGATATGAGCCATGGGATGCGCCGGGTAGAGATACGCTGTGCCAGTTGCGAGGGGCATCTGGGCCATGTTTTTCCCGATGGGCCGGGGGTTACCGGCCTGCGCTATTGCATGAACAGCGCTTCGCTAGATTTCAAACCGCATGGCGAAGACAAATAGACCATCCTTCAAAATCCCTGCCGTTCATCACCGGTAAAGCCGCAAAGCGCTTGTAGGCGGAGCAGGCAGCGCGTAATCGGGCACATAGATGGCGAAATCAAACAAGACACAGTCGCAGGGACGAATGCGCAGGATCGTAATGCGTATTCTCCAGATCGGATTGTTCACAGGAATTGCAGGGGGCATTGCGCTGATCGTGGCGGTCGCTGTGGCAATGTCGTCCTTGCCCAGTTACGAGGCCATGAAATCCTCGCCCAATGGTCAAATGATCCGTGTTCACGCCGCCGACGGCTCGGTCATCGTGTCCCTGGGACCAAGTTTCGGCAAATGGCTGCCCTATGGCCAGATTCCAAAGATCATGGTCGACGCCATGGTGTCCATCGAGGACAAGCGTTTTTATATGCACCCCGGCATCGATCCCATTGGCCTAACCCGCGCCACATGGCTTGCGATTTCCAATCGCGGGACCGGTCGAAGGATGCAAGGCGCCTCGACCATCACGCAACAGGTCGCCCGCAACATATTCCTGAACAACAGCTACAGTTTCGGGCGCAAAGCACGGGAGATGATCCTGGCAATGGCGCTGGAGCGTAAATTCTCCAAGCAGCAGATTCTGGAACTCTACCTTAACAAAGTGTATTTTGGCGGCGGCGCTTATGGAATCGATGCGGCAAGCCGCAAATTTTTCGGCCATCCAGCAACCGAACTCAGCCTTGGTGAAGCGGCCATTGTCGCTGGCCTGGTAAAGGCGCCCTCGCGCTATGCACCAACGGCCGATGCACAGGCCGCTATCGGACGGGCAGGAGTCGTTCTTGACGTCATGAAGGAAAACGGTGCGATAACAGCAGCACAAGCGGCAGCGGCCAACCCCGAAGACATCGTCATGGCGCCGGAAGCACCGCAGAACAGCGTCCGCTATTTCACCGACTGGGCCTTGCCGCAGCTTGATACGCTAATCGATGAAACCACGCAGCCGCTGGACGTGTGGACAACGATCGATCTTAAAATGCAGCGCGCTGCGACTCTGGCCGTCAGTAACAATGCTCCTGCCGGAACGCAGGGTGCATTGGTCTCGCTTGACCGCGATGGAGCGGTACGCGCTATGGTTGGCGGCCTGGATTATGTCAGTTCCAACTATAACCGCGCAACCCAGGCCGAGCGTCAACCCGGCTCAGCTTTCAAATTGTTCGTCTATCTGGCGGCATTGGAGGCTGGGTTTACCCCCGATACGGCTGTCGTGGATGAACCGGTCGATATTAATGGTTGGCAGCCGCGCAACAGTTCTCGCCATTTCAATGGGCAAATCGACGTGCGCACCGCCTTTGCCTATTCCGTCAATACGATAGCCGCAAAAATAGGCGCAGAGGTCGGATTTTCCGCCGTTGCCGATATGGCCCGCCGCTTTGGCATAACCACCCCGGTCAATACCCATCCATCCATGGTGCTTGGCACGTCGGAGGTGCGGTTGATTGACATGACCCGCGCATTTGCTTCCGTTGGTCGCAAGGGCGTGGCTGTCATTCCCTATGGCATAACCAAGGTGACGACTGCCGACGGCGACCTGTTGTACGAGCATCAGGACGACACCAGCCGGGTTCTGGTGGCGCCATGGGTCGCAGCTGGCATGACCGACCTGTTACAGACTGCGGTCAATACCGGCACGGGCCGCGCGGCACAAATCGGCCGACCAGTGGCGGGCAAGACCGGCACCACCAACAGCAACAAGGATGGCTGGTTTCTTGGCTTTTCGAGCGGCATTACCACGGGCGTATGGATGGGCCGCGACAATGCGCGCGCGGTCGGCGGTTTGCAGGGCGGGAGAGCGCCCGCCCAGGCTTTCGCCCAATATATGAAGGTAGCGGTCGCCAAACGGCCGGCGGAAGAATTCGACACCGCGCTTAAACTGCCCGAATGGCAATTGGAACCCGATGATGAAGCGTATTTCGGCGCTCCTGACAATGGGATGTATGTTGACGAAAACGGGATGCCGCTGGAAACCCTGCCTAATGACGGAATAGTGGGCGCGGCACCCCAGGTCCCAGGCGAAAGCGCTCCCGGCAGCGTGCCTACATCCCCCCGGCTTGACCAGAGATGGATCGACGAAGTGCTGGGCCGCCAGGATGGTAAAGGAACGCCTGCGTCACCCGCACCTCCGGCCACCCTCGCCAATCCTCCGCGTCAACAACCAACGGCGCCGCAGAGTCCGCCTCCCCAATAAGATCTCCTTACCTGCCGATACGGTGCAACATTGCGCCATGTTCACGAAGCCAACGTCGCGCAGGAGCAGGGTCCTCGCCATAAATTTGTGCATGGCGGGCATGAAAAGCGGGACTATGATCCATGTGCGCCAGATGCGCGACTTCATGCGCCACAGTCGCTTGCCGCACGAAGATCGGCGCGCAGATCAGCCGCCAGCTATACCGGATATTACCACTTGCGGCGCAACTGCCCCAGCGTGAACGGGGATCGCCAACTGACACCTGACCAAGACGCAGCCCTGCCCGTGCTGCGTAGAGCCCGGTTTCATGCGTCAGCTTTTCCCGCGCCACCTGTCTAAGCCAACGCAGGATCCGAGGCGAAATACTCGATTGAGGGCCGCCTACCACCAAGCTATCGCCCTCTTGCACCACGCGACGCGGGGCAGAGGACGACCAGTTGATCTGCACATCGCGTCCTTCAAAGGGAATAATAGCACCGTGCGATAGAATAATGGTGTCGGGCGCCGCAGCCAGTTGTCCTTCCAGCCAAACCCGCTGCTCGCTTACCCATTTGAGAGCCTTTCGCAGGCTGGCCTTGGGAGGAAGGCCAAGACGAATTTCCAGCCTGGCAGGGTCGATAGATAGCCGAAAGGATCGTGTGCGAGCATGGCGCCGCACACGCAAGGGATATTCGATACCCCCGACAGTCAGTCGGTCGTCAGAGCTCTCTTTCGACCACATGATGTTCCAGATCACCCGCCTGCGTCTCCGATACGGTCCATCCGCGAATCGACTGACCCGCACGATGCACCGCTTCGCGATCACCGCAGATCAGATAATGCCATTCAGGCAGCGACTTGTCCGCAGCACGCAATTTATAAGCACAGCTTTCGGGCAACCACGCAATGTCCTTCAACATGGGAAGAGTGAGGCGCAGGCAATCGGGAACAAAGGCCTTGCGATGGCGATAATCACTGCATCGGGCACTGTGCCGGTCAAGCAGCTTGCAGGCGACATTTGTGGGATAGATACGGCCGGTATCTTCATCCTCGACCTTGTGCAGACAGCATTTGCCGCAGCCGTCGCACAACGCCTCCCATTCGGCCCGATCCAACTCTTTCAGCGGCCGCTCCCAAAACGGCGTGTTCATTTCACCCAGCGATCAAGTTCAGCCGCCACTGCTTGCGGGGACCCTTCATCCTCGTCCGTGTTCGGCTGGTCTGTAGGCAGGATGGCGATGGGCTTGCCATCAGGCCCCATCAGATAAGGCGAGCGGCTGTGATTGACCAGATAATCGCTGGCTCCGTCCTTGCCGTCTTTTGCATAATAGACGGCGAATTCCTTTGCGACCTTTGCAATCTCCTCGGGCGTGCCGGTAAGGCCAATGAGTTTGGGATCAAAGGCAGAAACATAATTTTTCACAACCGGAACGGTATCGCGTTCGGGATCGATGGTGATAAAGATAGGTTGCACCCTGGCCGCACGCGCAGAATCCTGCTTGGCGAACTGACGATAGCCCTGCATCAGCTTTTGCAGGTCGAGCGGACATATATCCGGGCAATAGCTGTAACCGAAATACATTATCCGGTACTGGCCATCGAAATCCTTCCAGGAAACTTTTGCTCCATCCTGATTGGTCAGGGTGAATGGTCCGCCAATGCTGGCCCCGGCCAGCGGCGCTTCACCTTGCCGGGCCGCCCCGTCCTGTGAGCTGTTGCAGGCCGCAAGCGACAATGCAGCGAGAAAAGCGATCGAAAAACAAGCTTTGTTCATAGCGTAGCCAGCCATGCCTTGCTAAGAATAGAAATTCAATCACTTCCGACGAAATGAACAGGGTGGCGAGACATGCGTGGTCGACTTGGGATAGTTTTTGCTCTGACGCGAACAACGGTATTTGCAGGCTTGGCAGCGGCAGTTTTGATCCCAAGCTCGACCTATGCGCAATTTTCCGACAGCTATAATTTCCTGAAGGCCATCAGGGATCGTGATGGGGCCAAAGCCACTGAATTCGTCGATCAGCCTGGTACTACGGTCATCAATACACGGGATAGAGAAACAGGTGAAACCGCCCTGCACATTGTTATCTCGCGGCGAGATGCCGTCTGGCTCAACTTCCTTCTGGCCAAGGGAGCCAAACCCGATGTGGCAGACAATAGGGGCACTACACCGCTGATGTTGGCGGCGGAGCTTCGTTTTCTTGACGGCGCACAGCTATTGCTTGCCACAGGCGCGCAGGTCGACAAAACCAATGACAAGGGCGAAACTCCGCTGATCCGCGCGGTGCAGCTCCGCGACCTGCCGATGGTTCGATTGCTCATCGCAGGTGGTGCAAATCCTGAAAAAGCGGACACATTGGCCGGCATGTCCGCACGCGACTATGCTAAACGCGACAGCCGGAGTTCGTCGTTGCTGACAGCACTCGATACAGCAAAGCCGGCACAAAAGGCGACAGCCGAGGTAGAAGGGCCCAAATTGTAATTCTGGATCAACGAGCGACCATTTACCTCAGCGATAGAAAATATGATTGTCGATGGCGACGAGCTTGGTACGTCTCCAGCCCGGTGAGACACGGCGAGCATGAAAATAGAGAGCGCCCTTGGCTTCGTTAGTCCAGCTATTATCCAGCGCGATCTTTGCTATGGCAACGGCCCTGTGCCATGCCTTGCTTGAGGTATTGATCGCCGGCATCCGACCGCCACGGACGAAAGAAAACTGGCTTCGCTGGTAAATGACGCCACATAAACTGTCGGGGAAACGTGACGATTCGCTGCGATTGATGACCACGCGAGCGACAGCGAGCTGTCCCGCAAGGGGTTCGCCTTTGGATTCGAAATACACTGCGCTGGCAAGGCACTGCATTTCAGAATCAAGCGTACCGGAAACGTCCTGTTGTTTCACCAATTCAGCAAGGCTTGATGCATCCGAATCCATATCGGTATCGTCCAGAATGCGCGGCGTCACGGTCACGGAGCCATCAGCGTTATGAACGATGGAAACTGGAGATTGAGGCGCTGTGTCTTGCATGGCTGAAACAGCATCGGTGGAAGACAAGGTGCGGCTCGCCATGGCAACGGTTCCCGCGGAATCGGCGGCCCCGGAAGCAAGTGAGGGATCTGTTGCAACCAGTGAAGCAACTGCAGATATAATAATTGCCGCCAATGAGGCAGCCTTCAAACGCAAACTCATAAAGTCACATGTTCATGCGGTTGGTCGATCCTGAACACCCAAAAAACCTTAGACCCGGACGTTCGATCGCCCCCCGTCTGCGTGTTTGCCGATCATGTCCCCCCTGGACCGGATACGGTAACCTGCGCGTTGAGCAGGGGGCTCTTCGTCTGGCAGGCTGCCAAAGTCAATGCTTAACAAATTGTTTCAGCGGCGAACCGTTCCGGTTGCGGGATGTTAAGTTCTATTAACCATATATCGGGGTCTGACTTGGTACGACGCTCAATATATTGCGTGCGTTCGGTCTGCGATTCGCTCCCCGTTGGGCCGCAGGGGACCAGCCTGTATCCACCAGCATAATCGGGAATCCGTTCGAACAGTCCGGTTTCAATCCCTCTTTCGAGGCATATCAACAAAATGGTTCCGGCAACTTCATCGCCCTTGCGTACAATGGTAGCAAAGCCTCCCTCCTGTCCTGCGCGGCGGATCAGAGCGCTTGCTAGCATGCGGCTGGTCAGCCGGTCAGACACGGTTGGAACGACCACCCTTTGCCGGTTCGGGCGCATAGCCGGAAAGTGAGGAGAGCGGTATATGCGACCGCATGAAGGTTCCGGTTCCGCGTGCCACCTCATCGCCGGCGGCGTCGATAAGCCGAGCGTCAGCGACATAAACGCGACGCTTGCCACTGATCCACCGTCCTTCCGCAACGACGGGTCCGGTGGTCAGCGGTTTGGTGAACAGCAGGTTGAACGCGGTGGTCAACAGAAATCGATCATTAACCAGGCTGTTCGCGGCATAAAAGGCCGCATCGTCCAGCATCTTGAAATAACTTGTGCCGTGAACTGCGCCAGCAGCATGGTAGAAATTCTCATCCACCAAAAAATCTATCCGACTGTGGCCCTGCTCGGTAATAGTCAGGCGTGATTTGAAAATCCGATTGATGGGTGCGGATAGATACAGCCGTTCCAGCGCGCGAAAATGCGCGGTTTCACCGCTAGCGGCCGGATGGCCTGTGGGCGGATCAAGCCGCGTCACGCGCCTCGTTTCCCGCCAGTAGGGCAAACAGCGCTTCGTCCGATCCCGCACCGCGCAATCGCGCCATGTGGCGTTCATCACGCAAATAACGCGACACGCGCGCGAGTGTCTTCAAATGCTCGGCACCACTGTCGATGGGTGACAACAGCGCAAAGACAAGATCAACAGGCAACCCATCCACAGCATCGAAGGTGACCGGCTCTTCAAGCAATACAACCACAGCTCTCATACTCGTCAAATTATCGAGTTTCGCATGAGGAATAGCCACACCGCCGCCGAATCCCGTAGAACCAAGGCGCTCGCGTTCCATCAGGCGTTCGAAAACCACATGCTCATCAAGAGCATAAACTGTCGCAGCGATTTCGGCGATGCGCTGGAATAATTGTTTCTTGTTGCTTGCAATCAGGCGGCTATTGAGCGCCTTTGGCAGTAAAATATCATCAAAATGAGGCATAATAAACTCGAACGGTCGACCGGAAACTAAAGTACGTGTTCCGGTCGATCCTGTGTTGCATCTGAAACTGAAGCCCGGCCAGATAGGGACTGGGCGGGATCAGGTCAACTGCTTCTGGGTTCTACCCAACCGATTGTGCCATCACGGCGCCGATACACCATATTATAGTTACTGGTCCCGCTATTGAGGAACAACAGCGCGTTGGTATTCCGCAGGTCGAGCATCATGACGGCGTCGGAAACCGTTGCTTCGGGTATATCCACACGGGTTTCCGCCACGATCAACGGAGCTTCAGGCGCTTCCTCCTCCTCGTTTGCGGCCTCGAAAATTGTATAGGCTGCACCGTCGATTGCTCCATCAGGCACTCGCGCCGCTTCCGCCGCCAATGCCTGTCCATGACGGTCTTTCAATCGACGCATATAACGGCGCAGCTGCTTTTCGATACGCTCTGCCGCCTGTTCAAAAGCGAGGTGGGCATCTTGTGCCTCGCCCGCTCCTTTCAGTACCAGCCCTTGCATCACATGACATATGATATCGCAATGAAAGGCGCTGTGTGGCGCCAGGCCGAATGTTACCTGTGCGGAGATAGTTCGGGCAAAATATTTCTCGGCCATCGATTGCAACCGCTGATCAACATAGGTTTTCAGTGCGTCGCCCGTATCGATCTGATGTCCGGAAACACGAATATCCATCGTTTCTTCTCCTTCAAACCGGCTAATCCAGACAGGATAGCCGGACCTTCATGCAGAAGAACCGGAATCAAGCCACAAAGGCTTGTCCAGCGCCGCTACAAATGATGCATGCCGTTCCAGTTCCGCCGATGAGGCGCTGTGTGCGCGTGCCGGACGATGAGAACGAGCCTGAGTGGCAATGCTGCACAGACCATTTGCCTTCCTCTCAGTCTCAATACCCAGCACCAGCCCAATCTGCCGCCCACCGGTCAGTTCGATATAAAGTTGGGCCAGCAGTTCCGCATCCAGCAGCGCACCATGTTTAATACGATGGCTGCGGTCTATGCCATAACGGGTACAGAGTGCATCCAGGCTGTGCTTGGCGCCTGGGTGCAGTGTTCTGGCCATGGCAACAGTGTCAATCATCCGCGTCATGCTGATGCCGGTCCGACCGCAAAGCGTCAATTCATGGTTTAGAAAGCCAAAGTCGAACTTGGCATTATGCGCGACCAGCGGACTATCACCCAGAAATTCGAGCAGCGCATCGACGCCGGCCGGAAATAATTGCTTGTCGGAAAGGAATATATCGGAAAGGCCATGAACTGCCTCGGCCGCTGCGGGCATGGGCCGTTGGGGATTGTAATAAGCATGAAAGGTTTGGCCCGTGGGTACACGATTGACAAGTTCGATGCAGCCTATTTCCACAAGTCTGTCCCCAGTTTGAGGGTCGAACCCGGTCGTCTCTGTATCGAAGATGATTTCGCGCATGCTTTGAGTCTCTCCAATCCCTTATCGGCCTGCGCGGCGACTTAGACAAGCGGTCAACCGCCGGACGGCGGCTCGCGTACGCTCGAATGTCGTGCCTGTATCAATGATATAATCAGCCCGACGTCTTTTTTCAGCATCGGGGAGCTGTAATTTTTTGATCGCTTTGAATTTTGCCGGTGTCATGCCCGGGCGCCGCAACACCCTGCGTCGCTGTTTCCAGGCGGGCGCAGTAACCACGATTATACCTGCGAGGCTGGATGGGGGGCCTTTTTCGAACAAAAGCGGAATATCCAGCACGACCATTGGACGTGCGCGGTAACGACGCAGAAATTTTTCCCTCGCCCGGGCAACCGCAGGATGGATAATATGTTCCAGAGCACGTAATTCTGCGGGATGACCAAGCACGACTGCTCCCAATTTCTGCCGGTCGACACCTTGGGGACCAGTTGTGCCGGGAAAGCGCGCCTCGATGATTGGCACGAGTGAACTGCCAGATTGCTGCAGTTTGTGGACTTCGGCATCGGCATCGAACACCGGGACTCCCTCCTTGCGGAACATGGCCGCGACGGCTGACTTGCCCATGCCGATGGAGCCTGTGAGGGCATATACGCTCATGCCGTAAGCAGCGCCCTCAATTCGAAATCATGATCGCGCGGCGCCTCTGCACCAAAAAAAAGCATAAAAGCTGTCGCCGCCTGACCTATCAACATATTCAGACCATCCAAAGTCCGCAAACCGCGGCCAGCCGCTTCGACCAGCAAAGCCGTTTCAAGCGGCGCATAGACAATGTCATAGATAATGGCCTCGCTCGGCAAGCCCGACAGATCGGGATTCAACGGGTCATATCCTGCCATGCCGAGTGCCGTGCTGTTGACGACCAATGCAACCGCCGGCAATGGCGCAAACAGAGGAAGAACATTACCTTTGATTCCCAATTCCTTAAGCAACCCCCAAGCGCGGTCTTCGCTACGATTGAGAATGGTCACATGGGCTATGCCAATATTGCGCAGAGCGACAAGAATCGCGCGTGCCGCCCCTCCCGCACCGTAAACAGCAGCTGTTTTACCCTTCAGCATGATATTATTGAGCGGTTCGGCAAATCCGCTAATATCGCTATTGTGTCCGCTGGGCCTTTTGGCGCCATGGGGGACAATGATGTTCATAGCTCCTACGCTTGTGGCAAGACCTTCAGGATCGTCCACAAGAGGCAATATCTTTTCTTTATGTGGGATAGTCAGGTTTGCCCCACGCCACAGCGGATCGGCGCGCCTTTCATCGAGCCATATCTCAAGACCGTCTGGCGGGACCAGCGTTTTGCGGTAATCCGCCTTTATACCCAGCTTTTTCAGCCAGAAATTATGAATGATCGGCGATTTGCTATGCGCAATCGGATCACCAATTACCTCAGCATAAGGCAGTGTCATGACGTCAGCACTCCCCTGATCCGAAGATACTCCAGCAACGGCAGCAACGGCAATCCCTGAATCGCGAAGTGGCTTCCGTCGACCCGCACAAAAAGCTGCGCCCCGGGACCTTCAATCCGGTAGCAACCTACACACCAGCGGCAATCGTCCCAGTCGGCGTCTAAATAGGTAGCGATGAACGAGTCCGACAATGGTCTCATTGTCATCTTGACGCGTTCCAGATGCCGCCATACCGGCTCTCCACCCTGCGAGATAACGGCAGCGCTATGCAAATAGTGGGACTTGCCGGACAAAAGCTTTAAAATTCGAGTCGCATCTTCACGATTTTCCGCTTTGTCGATCAATTCACCTGATTCAAGGGCCAGTGTTTGATCGCATCCCAACACCAGATCATCGGGCCGTCGACGTGAAATGCGCATGGATTTGAGTTCGGCCAGTGCATCGGCCAAACTGCGTGCATCAAGACCGTCCGCGCGAAGGGCCGCTTTCGCCGTATCTTCATCAACACCGGGCGCGATGGCTTCATGCGGCACTCCTGCTGCGGTCAGCATCATCCGTCGGCTGGCACTTTGAGAAGCGAGGACAAGCATTTCTTCAGCCGTCAGCTTGAGCGATATACCGCTCGTTGTATATATTGATAATCGCAGCGGCTGTTTCTTCGATCGATCGACGCGTGACATCGATCACCGGCCAGCCATTATCCGCAAATATCCGTCGGGCGAATGCCACTTCTTCCTTGACCTTTTCCTGATCGACATAGGTCGTTTCGGGTGCCTGGTTCAGCGATAAAAGTCGATTGCGCCGTACCTGGATCAATCGATCGGCACTGGTGGTCAGGCCAACGATCAAGGGGTGTTTCAACGTAAAGAGAGAGGGCGGGGGCGGAGATTCCGGCACCAGTGGAATATTCGCCGTCTTGTAGCCGCGATTGGCGAGATAGATTGACGTCGGCGTCTTTGATGCACGCGATACAGCGGCAAGAAGTATATCCGCCTCTTCCCAATTTTCCCAATTGACGCCGTCGTCATGGGCAATCGTGAACTGAATAGCGTCGATCCGGGCAAAATAGGCATCGTCCATAATATATTTGCGGCCCGTGCGATTTCGCGTTTCCTGTCCCAATATGTTGGACATGGCATCCATCACCGGATCCAGCGCGGCAACGATCGGAAGCCCGAAGGCGCGACAACGATTTTCCAGTTTTCGTCGCAATTGCTGGTTAGCCAGCGTAAAAAGGACCAGCCCGGGATTTTGGGAAATTTCCTCCAGTATCCGTTCCAGATGAACTTCGGACCGAACCATGGGCCAGAAATGCCGGATAGTTTCGACATTGTCGAACTGCGCGATCGCCGCCTTGGCGATATTTTCCAATGTTTCGCCTGTTGAGTCGGACAAAAGATGAAGGTGAAGCCGCGTCATCCCGACATCTTTGTGGATAGGTTGTGCATAAAGCAAGGGATAGAATGCTACTACCGCGGTACGGAAATTTTCATGTGCGCTGACCGGATTTTTGTCCACAGCTCGTCTACAGCTTGGTTATTTCACCCACAGCCTGTGTGTAACGTGGAAAGCCGACGAGACTCGCCTCTGAATCTTCATCCTCTTTGAGACAAGCTGTTGGCAAGAGCGGGCTTAACGCATAAACCCCGCTCTTCCATGAACCTACTATCATCATCTATCCTTATATCATTCTTTTAAGATTATAGTGAAGAAGGAACACCCTGGTTGACTGACCCGAACGCCCAGACATTGTTACGCGTACTGCATGGCGAAAAACTGGACATTCCGCCTTTGTGGTTGATGCGGCAGGCCGGACGCTACCTGCCGGAATATCGCGCTTTGCGTACTGAAAAGGGTGGATTTCTGGAGCTGGTCTACGACAGTCCAGCGGCAGCAGAAATCACATTGCAGCCGCTTCGCCGCTTCGGCTTTGACGGTTCGATCTTGTTTTCCGACATATTGATCGTCCCTTATGCGCTCGGGCAGGATTTGTGGTTCGAGGCGGGAGAGGGGCCAAGGCTTGCGCCGCCGCTGTGCGAAAATGACCTTGCCGGGCTGACTTTGCGCCGGGAAAAGCTTGCACCAATTTATGAAACTGTAAAGCTGGTGAAGGCGGAATTACCGCAACATACCACTTTTCTGGGTTTCGCTGGAAGCCCATGGACAGTGGCGACCTATATGGTCGCTGGCGCAGGCAGCAAGGATCATGGATTGGCTCGTCGTCTGGCTTACGGCAATCCTGTGCGTTTTGGCAAAATCATTCATGCGATCATTGATCTGACGGTTGAATATCTGGCCGGGCAAGTGGAATCGGGGGTCGAAGCTATTCAATTATTTGATAGTTGGTCGGGCAGTCTGTCCCCACTTGAATTCGATAAATGGGTAATTGAGCCAAATCGCGCCATTGTGGAGCAATTGCGGGTTCGCTGCCCGGGAATCCCGATCATTGGTTTTCCAAAGGGCGCCGGCGGAAAACTGGCTGCTTATGCGCAGGGAACAGGCGTGGATGCCATTGGTCTTGATGAAACCGTGGATCCGCATTGGGCAAACCAGGTTCTCCCAAAAGGACTTCCGGTACAGGGCAATCTGGATCCCCTCGCGTTGATTGCAGGTGGTGAGGCATTGAAAACTGCGACCGAAAATATTGTGTCGGCATTTGTGGATCGGCCGCATATCTTTAACCTGGGCCATGGGATATTGCCGGATACGCCGATCGAACATGTTGAAATGCTGATAAAATTAGTCCGCAAGGAGGACAAATGACAGGTTTTCTCGGCAACGCCTATCTCTGGGTTCTTGCAGGTCATATCATTTTCGTCATCTTTTTGATGGCGGGCCTTTTCATGATGCCGCGTTTTTTCATCTATCATCAGGAATGCGCGGTTGGTTCGGATGAAGAACAGAAATGGATTCGGCGCGAAGGGAGATTACGCAAGATCATCCTCAACCCGTCGTTGATCATCGTGTGGGTTTTCGGTTTGATGCTGGCTTTTCATACCAATGCCTGGGCCGAGGGCTGGTTTCATGCCAAATTATTCTTTGTGCTGGTTCTGTCGGGGTATCATGGCTGGGCGGTTGGTTATTCAAAGAAGCTCGCGGCAGGCTTGCGGCCCTTTAACGACAAGAAGCTGCGGATGTGGAATGAGGCCCCCGGGATATTGGCGGCGATCATTGTTGTTCTTGCCATCGTTCGGCCCTTCTGACGGACCTGTCCGTTCCAAATCCCGTTGACTAACGAAGAGTCCCGGCGTAACGCGGAACCATCGTTCTTTGCCGTTCGCGCATCAAGAATCCCTTCCCCAAAAGCGCGATCCGGCTCTTCTCACCATTCCAGATTTCCGGATTTACCACCCATGCACCTTAAAGAACTCAAGAGAAAAAGCCCGGCCGAACTCGTTTCCATGGCGGAAGAACTGGGTGTGGAAGGTGCTTCGACCCTGCGAAAGCAGGATCTGATGTTCGCGATCCTGAAGGCTGAGGCTGAAAATGGCGAGCAGATCATGGGTCTGGGCACAATTGAGGTGCTGACCGATGGCTTCGGTTTCTTGCGCAGTCCGGAAGCCAATTACCTTGCGGGTCCGGATGACATCTATGTCTCGCCTAATCAGGTGCGTAAATTCGGTCTGCGCACTGGTGATACGGTCGAAGGCGAAATCCGCGGCCCGAAAGACGGCGAACGCTATTTCGCACTGACAAAGCTTACAGCTGTCAATTTCGATGACCCGGAGGTCGTCCGCCATCGCGTCAATTTCGATAATCTGACACCGCTCTATCCCGATGAAAAACTGCGACTCGACACGTTAGATCCCACCGTCAAAGACAAGTCGGCTCGCGTCATCGACATTATTGCACCGCAAGGCAAAGGCCAACGCGCTCTGATCGTTGCTCCGCCGCGCACGGGTAAAACAGTGCTTCTCCAGAACATCGCCAAGGCGATCACAGACAATCATCCAGAGGTTTATCTGCTCGTTCTGCTGATTGACGAGCGGCCCGAGGAGGTGACCGACATGCAACGCAGCGTGAAGGGCGAGGTGATTAGTTCGACCTTCGATGAACCCGCTTCGCGTCACGTCCAGGTTGCTGAAATGGTGATTGAAAAAGCCAAGCGTCTGGTGGAACACAAGAAAGACGTCGTCATTCTGCTCGATTCCATCACCCGTCTTGGTCGCGCCTATAACACCGTGGTCCCCAGCTCCGGCAAGGTGTTAACTGGCGGTGTTGACGCCAATGCACTGCAACGCCCCAAGCGTTTCTTTGGCGCTGCCCGCAATATCGAGGAAGGGGGTTCGCTCTCCATCATCGCCACTGCACTGATCGACACCGGCAGTCGTATGGACGAGGTCATATTCGAAGAGTTCAAGGGCACCGGCAACAGCGAAATCGTGCTGGACCGTAAAGTATCCGACAAGCGTATCTTCCCCTCGCTTGATGTCGGCAAATCCGGCACGCGCAAGGAAGAATTGCTGGTTGAAAAGGACAAGCTTTCCAAAATGTGGGTTCTTCGCCGCATCCTTATGCAAATGGGCACCATCGACGCCATGGAATTCCTGCTGGACAAGATGAAAGACAGCAAGACCAATGAAGATTTCTTCGACAGCATGAACCAGTAAGGGCAGAGAGCGTTACCCAGTCATGATCGATTTCATTACAGCTGGTGCTGCCGCGGCAGCCTCTCTTGGGACGCCTGCCGAAATTTGGGCCAGCATAGTCCATGATTTCACCAATCTGGATAATCCATCAGCTCTGGCAGCTTTTGGTCAGGTTTTGTTGATCGACCTTATGCTGGCAGGGGACAATGCTATCATTGTCGGTGCGCTGGCCGCTGGTTTGCCAACCGATCAGCGGCGCAAGGTCATCCTGATCGGGATTGGCGCGGCACTGGCCCTGCGCATTGTCTTTGCATTGGCCGTAAGCGTGCTGATGGGCGTTGTGGGCCTGATCCTGGCAGGCGGCTTGTTGTTGCTGTGGGTAGCATGGAAAATGTGGCGCGAATTGCACGCGACAGGGCAAAGTGCGGGATCGCCTGAAATAAAAGGCGATGAGCATAGCGGCCTTCGTCCCGCGAAGAGCTTTGCCGCAGCCGCATGGGCAGTGGCATTGGCCGACGTTTCCATGTCTCTCGACAACGTTCTGGCTGTTGCAGGTGCAGCCCGCGAACATCCGGGCATCCTCATTATCGGACTGTTACTTTCGGTTGCGCTGATGGGACTCGCTGCGAACGTTATCGCCCAATATATCGAGCGTTACCGCTGGATCGCGTATGTTGGTCTGGTCATCATCCTTTATGTTGCAGCCAAGATGATCTACGATGGAATTGTCGATCATCAGGTCGGGATACTGACGCTTCTGGCGTGAACTATTTTCACCCATATGGTTATACGCTTCTTATCTCCGCAACAGGGCGAAAAAGCTTGGCAACCTAACGAACTGGTGATTTCAGCTGGCCAGGCGATAAGGCGTGGCCCACGCGTATCAGCCTAAATGCTCCGCAAAAAAATCTGCTGTTCGTTGATCGGCCAGCTTGGCGCCAGCATCATTGCGGCGCTTTCCTGTTTCAGCGGCGAAGCCGTGATCGAGGCCGGGATAATCATGCAGCACGACTTTGGGATGGCTGTTCAATCCGTCATGCACAATTTTTTGCGTTTCAGGTGGCACAAAATGATCGGCGGTCGGAACATGCAGCATGACAGGGTGTGCGATGGCATGCGATTCATGCAGCAAGTTATCGATACCCACGCCGTAATACCCTACGGACGCGCTGATGTCGGTACGGGTCGCCGTCATGAAGGCCAGGCGTCCGCCAAGGCAGTATCCGACACATCCCACCTTGGCTCCGTTGCCGAGAGTTTTGCGCGCTGCATGGATGACGGCTTCTATGTCACGGACACCAAGCCCCTGGTCAAATTCGCCCATTAGTTGCAGCGCTGTCTGGAATTCATCCGGGATGTCGGAGTCCAATTCAACGCCGGGCTTGATGCGCCAGAAAAGATCGGGCGCATAGGCAATATAGCCTGCTTTGGCCCATGCGTCGCACTTGCTTCGAATACCGGCATTCACCCCGAATATCTCCTGAATGACAATAATCGCCGCTTTGGGTTTGCCTTCGGGTTGGGCAACGTAGCAGCCAAAAACACTATCGCCTTCCAGGGTGGGGACGGAGATCATTTCGCTCATGCCAAATCCTTTTCTGATTTCTGAGTCGGAACCGCTACCGCACTATGTCACGTCACGGCGAGACTTCAAATATTTGCGCTATATTGAAAAACTGGCAATCTGCCCGATCATGCGGCATGAAGGAGACAGGTTGCTGCAATGCCGCCTTGATAACACCGGGAGCTAGAAGTCCATGAATGTCACCGTGAACGTGGATTGCACGCCAGAGGAAGCGCGCACCTTTTTGGGGCTGCCTGATGTGTCGCCCATCCATGAAAAATATATTCAGACTATGTTGGAAACGATGAACGGTTCAAACAGTGTAGAGCAGATGGAAAAACTGTTCAGCAACTTTTCGCCTATGATGGGCGATGCCGGAATGCGTCTGTTCCAGCAGATGATGAATCTTGGCATGGGCGGGGGCGGGAGCACCGACAAATCCGATAAATGAACCCGCACGCGCGATGTAAAAGCTGCCAGATATGACGGAGCGCGCCACCATTTTCGCTCTATCGAGCGGGATGCCGCCTGCCGCCATTGCCATAGTCAGAATAAGCGGCTCGCTGGCTGCCATGGCAGTGAAATCGATGGCCGGGAAATTGCCATTGCCGCGCAGGGCAAGTGTGCGGACACTGCGTCATCCGACTACCGGGGAGCATCTGGATCGCGCGTTGGTGCTGTGGTTTCCGGGACCTGATACCGCTACAGGAGAAGATCTAGCCGAACTGCATTTGCATGGTGGTCGGGCGGTAGTTCAGGCAGTGATTTCCGCGTTGGCGGGGCAGGACGGCATGCGAGAAGCTTTGCCCGGAGAATATACGCGTCGTGCTTTTGAAAATGGACGAATTGACTTAAGTGAGGCTGAAGGTCTTGCTGATCTGCTTTTTGCCGAAACCGAAGCGCAGCGCCGTAGCGCTATTGCAATGGCAGAGGGTTATTTTTCAAGGCGAGTCGCACAGTGGCAGACAGATATACTTGGGATTTCCGCCCTGGTTGAGGCCGAGCTGGATTTTTCGGATGAAGACGATGTGTCGGGGAGTGCCGAGGAAAAGGTTGCAGAGGCGCTTGGCAGGATAGTAGCGGAAATAGAAGGCGAACTGCTGCGTCCGACTGCGGAGCGTTTACGCGACGGTGTTCGCGTGGTGCTGGCTGGCCCCCCTAATGCTGGTAAATCGACTTTGCTCAACGCGTTGGTTGGGCGTGATGCAGCCATTGTGTCCCCCATTGCCGGGACGACCCGGGATCGGATCGAGGTGCCGGTCGCTATTGGAGGTTTCCCTTTTCTCGTCACGGATACTGCAGGCTTGCGGGATAAAAGCGGTGACGAGATCGAAGGCATTGGCATAGACCTTGCCCGTCGCGCCATGGTGGAAGGTGATATCGTTCTATGGCTGGGGCCGCCGGAATTATGTCCGCAAGATCTCGTAGACCGGTTGATCCGTATAGAGACGAAGTCTGACTTGCCTGGAGAGCGGGCGTATCCGGAATCTGACATCAGCTTGTCGGCCTTAACGGGCGAGGGGATGAGTGTGCTGCAAAAAATGCTTGTCGAACGTGCGCAAACATTGTTGCCTCGTGACGGGGAATACGCTCTGAACAAGCGTCAGCGCGTGGCGCTGACGCAGTTGAAGCATGAACTTGCGATGGGCATGAAAACGAGTGATTATTTGGCTGTTGCAGAACATCTGCGGGTGGCTCGGGCTGCACTCGACGCGGTAACGGGTCGGGCTAGTACAGAAGACATGCTGAATACGCTTTTTGGTTCTTTCTGCATCGGAAAGTGAGAGACGTTTCACGTGAAACAATTTTGACCCAAGGAATTAAATTAGGTATGAGCGCCGCTATGCGGACGATGTTTGACGTGATTGTGGTTGGCGGAGGCCATGCCGGTTGTGAAGCTGCCGCAGCTGCTGCGCGCAAGGGCGCGCGCACGGCGCTCGTCAGTTTCTCCCGGGAAACGATCGGTGCAATGTCCTGCAACCCGGCGATTGGCGGCTTAGGCAAGGGACATCTGGTCCGCGAGGTCGACGCGTTTGACGGCCTGATCGCGCGAGCAGCAGATTCCGCGGCCATCCACTATCGCATGCTCAACAGCAGCAAGGGGGCGGCAGTGCAGGGTCCGCGCATTCAGGCGGATCGCAAGCGCTACAAGGCTGCCATACATGAGCTGCTCGACGCGCAGCAGGGACTGGAGATCATCGAAGCCGAAGTTGTGGCGCTGGATATAAACAGTGGACGGGTGAGCGGCTTGCGCCTCGCCGATGGTTCTGTTCTGCCAGCGTCATCCATTGTGTTGGCGACAGGAACCTTTCTGAACGGCAAGCTTTTCCGCGGAGAGGATGTCGCTTCTGGAGGACGGACCGGCGAGCGTTCAGCCGTCACTCTGGGCCAACAGCTTCGGGATGCTGGCCTGCCCATTGGCCGATTGAAGACAGGTACGCCGCCCCGGATCGATGGCCGCACCATCAATTGGGCTGCATTGCCTCAACAGCCGTCCGATAGTGGCGAATGGACAATGTCGGCGCTGACTTCGCGGCGCCCTTTGCCCCAGATATTTTGCGCGATCACCCGAACTAATGAACGCACCCACGAGATCATCCGGACTGGCCTTGATCGCTCACCATTATTTAGCGGAGCGATAGAGGGGAGGGGGCCGCGCTATTGTCCTTCCATCGAGGACAAGATTTTTCGGTTCGGAGACCGCGATGGTCATCAGATCTTTCTGGAACCAGAGGGATTGGATAACCACCTCGTCTATCCCAACGGCATCAGCACATCATTACCAGTCGACATACAGGAAAGCATGATCCGCAGCATGGCCGGTCTGGAGGCCGCGGTGATCGTCGTTCCCGGCTATGCTGTCGAGTATGACCATATCGATCCGCGCGCACTCGACAGCAGTATGGCGGTGCGTGGCATTCCAGGTCTTTATTGCGCGGGCCAGATCAACGGTACGACGGGTTACGAGGAGGCCGCAGCGCAAGGGCTCGTCGCCGGTATCAATGCTGCGGCTTTTGCCCGAGGGGAAGACGCTCTTATCCCTGACCGGGTAAGCAGTTATATTGGAGTGATGATCGACGACCTGACTTTGCAGGGAGTGACCGAACCCTACCGTATGCTAACCGCCCGCGCAGAATACCGTTTACGCCTGCGTGCCGACAATGCGTGTACCCGGCTGACGGGGGTGGGTATCGCGCATGGCGTGGTTGGCCAGCAGCGACATGCATGGTTCAAGGACAGGACCGATGCGAGATCGGCGATTAAAGCGCTGCTGCATCGGGTGGTGACTGCTTCCGAAATGATGAAGCTCGGTTGCGCTGTGCGGCAGGATGGGTCGCGTCGATCGCTATTTGAATGGGCCCGCTTCCCGGAAGTTGGGCTGGCGCAACTTACGGAACATGTTCCAGAGATGGCAGACCTGCCCATCGATCTATGCAATGAAATCTTTGAAGACGCGCATTATGCGCCCTATCTGGAGCGGCAGGAAGCGGAGATCCGAACGTTACGCGCTAATGAGGCAGTCCACCTTCCTGCATCCCTTGATTATCGGACGGTCGCTGGCCTATCGATTGAAATGATAGAGCGCCTTGAAGCGGCGGCACCCGAAACGCTTGCATCGGCCGGACGCATCCGTGGGATCACGCCAGCCGCTCTTGCCGCCATCTTGATTCACGCGAGACGGAAGGCTGCGTGACTGAGGATGACGCGAAGCTCTGGTTGGACGATTCTGGTGTTTCACGTGAAACAATGGATCGGCTGACGGCCTATGTTGAGCTTCTTCTGGAGGGGATGCAGCAGCAAAATTTGATCGCTGCGTCGACCCGTGATCATGTCTGGGCGCGCCACATTGTCGATAGCGCTCAGCTCCTGCGCCACGCCCCGGATAATGATGGCGGCACATGGCTTGATCTTGGATCGGGCGCAGGTCTGCCAGCTATTGTCATAGGCATTTTGAGTGACTGGTGCGTTGAAATGGTCGAGTCCCGTAAAGGGCGCATTGCATTTTTGAACCATGTTATTGTGGAGCTCGGATTGACGCGGGTAACGGTGCATGGTTTGCGTCTGGAGTCGCTTGAGGTTACGGCCCCGGTCTCGGTCATCAGCGCTCGTGCTTTCGCACCGTTGGACAGATTGTTTGAAAAAGCGGTCAGATTCTCGAGTGACCGAACGATTTGGCTTTTGCCAAAGGGCAAAAATTGCCAGAATGAATTGCAACAGGTGCGACCCGCGTGGCAGGGGCTGTTTCACGTGGAACCGAGTATCACTGATCCGGAAAGCGCTATATTGCTGGGCCGGTCAGTCCGGAAAAGGGGCAGAAAATGATACGCTTGGCAGTTGCAAACCAGAAGGGCGGTGTGGGCAAAACCACCACTGCTATCAATCTGGCCACCGCGCTCGCCGCGACCGGATGGAAAACCTTGCTTGTCGACCTCGATCCGCAAGGTAATGCGTCAACTGGGCTGGGCGTCGGCCAGGCTGAACGCGATTGGTCAAGCTATCATTTGCTCACCGGAGAGTGCGGTCTGGCTGAAGCGGTTATCGCAACGCGGGTTCCCAATCTCGATATCATCCCATCGACGCAGGATTTGTCGGGGGCGGAGATCGAACTGATTGACTATGAAGAACGCACGCATCGACTCGATCACGGTCTTGCCCAGGCACCTGAAGGGCGCTGGGATATTTGTCTGATCGATTGCCCGCCTTCGCTTGGGCTATTGACCGTAAACGCGATGGTCGCGGCACAATCGTTGCTGGTCCCGCTACAATGCGAGTTTTTTGCGCTGGAAGGGCTTAGTCAGCTACTGCAAACTGTTGAGCGAATTCGCGGTCGTTTCAATCCAAATCTTTCCATATTGGGAGTTGCTCTGACCATGTATGATCGGCGCAACCGTTTGACGGAACAGGTGTCCGACGATGTGCGGGCGTGCCTTGGCAATGTGGTGTTCGATACCGTCATTCCCCGAAATGTGCGTCTGTCGGAAGCCCCGAGTCATGGCTTACCGGCGCTTATATATGATTATCGCTGTTCCGGGTCGGAGGCTTATATGCAATTGGCGCGGGAGCTGATCGGGCGGCTCCCGCCTATGCGGGATATAGCCGCATGAGCGACGCGGACAAGACAGGCGAAAAGGTTGCAAAGCCGCTTCGCCGGGTATCGGGTCTTGGCCGGGGCCTCAATTCGCTGCTGGGTGACGTGGCGCGTGAAGAGCCTGTTGGAACACCGTCAGGTTCCTCAGGAAAATCGATACAAAGTATTGATATATCTATGATTTCTCCACATCCCGAGCAGCCGCGTCGACATTTTGATGCCGATGCGATGGCTGAACTGGCTGACAGTATTTCGCGGCGCGGCGTTATTCAGCCCATCATCGTTCGGCCGCTGGATAGAGGGTATCAAATTGTCGCCGGCGAACGTCGCTGGCGTGCAGCGCAACGGGCGCAATTGCATCGCATTCCTGCCATCGTGCGGGATTTCAGCGATACCGAAACGCTGGAAATCGCGCTCATTGAAAATATTCAGCGCGAAGATCTCAATCCCATTGAAGAGGCGGAGGCCTATCGGAAACTGATAGCTGAATTCGGTCATAGTCAGGACGCGCTGGGACGCCTTGTCGGCAAATCGCGCAGCCATGTGGCCAATCTTATGCGGTTGCTCGATCTGCCATCCCAGGTGCAGTATATGGTGACGCGCGGTGAGCTGAATATGGGGCACGCCCGCGCCTTGATTGGCGCTCCCGATTGCGAAGCCCTGGCCAGGATCGTGGTGGAAAAGGGTCTGTCGGTTCGAGAAACAGAAAAACTGGCAAAGCAGGCGAAGCCAGTGCGCAACAACAAGGTTTCCCAAAAGCCGCCGCGCAGGGATGATGCCGATTTGACCGCGCTTGAACAACATCTCTCTGACCTGTTGGGTCTACATGTCCAGATTCATCACAAGGGCAGTGGTGGAACGCTGACGCTGGGTTATTCCAATCTGGATCAGCTCGATATGGTTTGCCTCCGTTTGAGTGGAGAGGGCATCTGACTGCCCTTCATTTCCGTTTTGCTCAATCCATCGATTGCAGCCCACCCGTAAGCGTTTAATTGCCGCAATATCTTTGCTTGTATTGCCGTCATGCCGCCCAGCGCAACGACAGGTCGCCGTGCCTGTCGCGCAAGAAAGGCGAATTCTACCCGCCCTAATTCCGTCGCCTGCGGGTGTGATCGTGTAGGGAAAAGAGGAGACAAGAACAGGAGGTGCGCGCCCGAACGTTCCGCTTGGCAGATTTCGATCAGGTCATGGACGGGAGCCGTTCGAATCAAATGGCGATGTTGGGATTTGTGCAGGGTTCGCCCGTGAAAACCATCGGCTTTCCATGCAAGTGCCAGACGTTCCGACCCCGCGATAACCAGAATAAGCTTTCGGCGCCGCGTGATGCTCTGCACTTGAAGGAATAATGATCGTCTTGCGGATTGTGACAAGCCATAGTGCCGGAAAATGACTCCTGCGCCGCGGGGCAGGCGCTTGACTGCTGCCAATAGCGCTTCATCGTTGATGCGTTCATCACTCATCAGCCAGAGACGGGGCAGATGCACTTTCGTGACATTTCGGGACTGGTGGCATAGCATTGCTCTGCCTATAGCAGCCGTTATGACTGGTGAAAGCAACGATAATGAAGCAGCGCAGCGCCTGGCTCGTGTTTGCGATCGGATAGATCGGGCGGCTTGCAACGCAGGCCGTAAAAGCGAAGACGTCGTTCTTATCGCCGTTTCCAAGACGCAGGGCACCGACGATATTGTACCGCTGATTCATGCGGGTCAGCGTGTATTTGGGGAAAACCGAATACAGGAAGCGCACGCAAAATGGCCTGCTCTGCGGGAGGTTTATCAAGACATCAGCTTGCATATGGTCGGCCAACTGCAATCGAACAAAGCCGAAGAGGCGGTCGCCTTATTTGACTTCATCCATTCGCTCGATCGCCCGTCACTGCTCATGGCAGTCGCCCGGGCCATGGATAAGCTCGGTCGCCATCCGCCCTGTTTCATTCAGGTGAATATTGGGGATGAGTCACAAAAAGGTGGGTGTGCTATCGACGCTTTGCCAGCTTTAATCGCTGCTGCACAGGGCGCTGGAATCCCCTTAGCGGGCCTGATGTGCGTACCTCCTGCCAACGTCGAAGCTGCGCCCTATTTCGCGCTTCTGGCGAAAATCGCGCGCGACCATGACCTTACCGGACTGAGTATGGGGATGTCGGGTGATTACGAAACTGCTGTGATGCTGGGCGCGACCCATATTCGCGTGGGTACGGCCCTGTTCGGCGCGCGCAAATAGCGCATTCCTATTTCCTTTCGCCCGCGAACCAGCGTTCAACATCTGCTTTGATTCGTGTGCGCGTAGCGATGCTTTCCCGGATGCGGGCAATCGCCTGATCGATCGGCTTGCGTGATTCCGGCGTTAGATGGGCGGTCGCATAGGCGTCGAGCTTGTCGAGCATGGCTTTGTCCTTTGATCCACCGGCCAGCCGCGCCACATAGCGGGAGCGCGAGGAGGTATCGACCAGCTTTTCCACCTCCGGCAGATGGGCAAGCGCGAAATCGACCGCCATGTCGGGATAACGGCTGCTGACACGTGAAATGAGCGCGGCGCTGTTGGTTGCGCCCGGCTCATCGGTCAGGGCCAGATCAAGCGCCTTCTGCGCGAGCGCCTTATCATAGGCGGCTCCCAACAGGCTGAAAAGGCTGCTCTTTTCCAGCTGCGACGGAGCAGCGTTGGCCATGGCGCGCAGCTTGTTCCAGGTGGCCTGGTCGGCATGCCGGGCGGTGACATTGAGCCAGGTTGTGCGTAGCGGTCCATCCAACGCCGACCGATCATGATCGAGCTGTGCGAAACGCTCGTTCGCAGTCTCCAGCACCATGGAATTTCCCATCGCGCCCAAGTTAATGAGCAGATTACTGCGCAGGATCGCGTTTTCGCTGCTTTCGCCTGCGGCCGGGGCAAACCCTAAGCGGCGCAATGCCGGTTCAAGCCTCGTGGTCGCAAAGGCCGCGATTTTCGTTTGCAAGGGAGGATCGCCGTCAAAGGTCGAATAGAGTCCATAAAGATAGTCCGATACAGCATTCAACAACTTGGGCTGTGCGTCGCCGGGCACCGCGTCGAGCAAATCAAGCGCTTTGGATATTGGCTGCCTGTCGGCATAGGCCATCGCAAAATTATCGCCCAGCAGGCCGAGTTGGTCGATCGGTTCCAGCGCCGTGAAATTGCCCTTGAGAGCAGAAAGCGTCGTTTCATCGTACAGCACGCGATAATAGCCGCTTTGCCCCGCATTCACGATCAGTGGACCGCAGCCAGCCAGTGTCATATTTCCTGAACCATCGGCGATGATTGCGCGGCTTTCTGTCTGGCCGGCAATGCGGGCGATGACGGGAACGTGCCACATGAGTGGTGTCTTGTTCTTGCGGTCGCGGGTGAACTCCCCTTGCGAGAGTGACAGTTTGGTCATGCCGTTCTCGCAAGCCGCTTTCTTCACCTCGATAAGTGGAATGCCTGGCTGAAGCGTGAAATCATGCGCGATCTGCGTCACGCCCTTGGCGCCAGCCTTTTCTACAGCGGTCCAGAGGTCATCGGTCACGGTATTATGATAGGCGTAATCCTTCATATATTGCCGAATGCCGCTCCGCCATACGTCCTCACCGGCAAATCCCTCCAACATGGTAATGACGGCCTCGCCTTTCTGATAGGTGATGGCGTCGAAGGCCTGACTGGTTTGTTCCACCGTCTGGATCTTCTGGATAACGGGGTGGGTGGTAACAAAAGCATCGAGCGACCTGGCGGCCTCTTTGCTGTCGACCTTATCCAGTTCAACATGCCATTCCGGGTTGAAATGGGCTGTCGTTTTGCTCTCCATCCAGCTTGCGAATCCTTCATTCAGCCAGAGATCGTCCCACCAGGCCATGGTCACGAGATCGCCAAACCATTGGTGCGCCATCTCATGTGCCAGAACGACGTAGATGCGTTGCTTATCGGCTTCAGTCGTGATCTTTGGATCATCGAGCAGCACACGTTCAAACGAAAAGATCGCCCCCCAATTTTCCATGGCGCTGAAGAATTGGCTCTGGCCTGGGCCTGCCACATTATCGAGTTTGGGCAGCGGAAAATCGATGCCGAAATAGTCATTATAAAAAGGAAGAATTTCCGCTGCCGCCTTCAATGCATATTGCGCCTTGTCGGCGTTGCCTTTGCCCGTCACGATGCCAACTTCGGTCTTGCCCGCCATCATGGCCGTGCGTTCCAACTCACCGACACCGAAGAAGAGTAGATAGGACGACATTTTCGGGGTGGTGGCGAAGGTCACTGCCACCCTGCTATTCCCCACCTTTTGACGGGATTTGATCGGCATGTTGCTTATGGCGAGTTGATCGGCAGGCACGATCGCCGTCAGGTCGAATGTTGCTTTATATAATGGTTCGTCCCAACTGGGCACGAATCTCCGCGCATCGGGGGCTTCGAATTGGGTGAAGAGGGCTCGTTTCTTTTCGCCGCCAATTTCATAATCGAGTGCGAACAGCCCGGCGGCCTGGGTGTATATCTTGCCGGAATAAGCGATGTTCAGCCGGTACTTTCCAGGCGCTAGGCTTCTGGGAAAGGTGAATGTCGCCGTCTGCGCATCGGGGTTGATGCTGACCTTGGGCGTGATCGCCTTGCCCCCGATGGCGCTTATGTCAGCGCTCGAAATGTCCAGATCCGCCGCATTCAGTGTCAGACTGGAGGATGGCTCCAGAAGGTCCAGGTCAATCGCCACCCTGCCGGTGAAGCTGAGTTTCGCAGCATCAGGCGTGACGGAAAGGGCATAATGAGTTGGACGGGCATTGACGGGAAGCTGGGTGGGCACATCGCCAACATGCGCTCCAGGAGGAACGGTATCCTGCGCAAGGAGGGCGGGCGTTGCTGTAGCAAGAGCGAGAGGTGCCGTCGCAGACAGGCAGGCATACCGGAAAAAGGGTGAAAACATGGGCAAATCTCCGGGGGAATGACATTGATATACCACGATTATTCGAGTCGCGGATGATGCATGTCAATCCCGCATTTAAGAAATGCGGTATGTCGTTGCGTCCCGGCCGGCGCATATGTGTATGACTACTGGCTTTGCAAACGCTTAATCCATCAGCGAAAGCATCTTGCTGATCGGGACAAAGGCAAATGCGACTGAGCTGTCGGCTACGCCATATGGCATGAAGATATGCTTTCCATGCTTCATGGCGCCACATGTATAGACGACATTGGGCACATAACCCTCACGATCCTCATCAGCAGCTGTCAGAACAGGTTCGCGTGTGCGGGCGAGGACTTTCGAGGGGTCGGTTTTATCCAGCAATATGGCACCGATAGAATATTTGCGCATCGCGCCGACACCGTGTGTCAGCAATAGCCAGCCCTCGTCCAGCTCGATAGGCGAACCGCAATTGCCGATCTGTACCAATTCCCAAGGATAGACGGGCTCCAACAGTTTCTCGCCATCGTCCCAATGGCCGAGGCTATCCGATTTCAATAGAAAGAGATTCTGTCCATCCTGTCTGCCAATCATCATATATTGGCCATCTATGGTGCGGGGAAACAGAGCCATTCCTTTATTGCGCGCCGCCGACCCGGTCAGTGGAACAAGATCGAAACTGCGGAAATCGCAGGTGCGCAGCAATTCAGATTGAATCTCGCGTCCGCTATATGCGGTATAGGTGCCCATCCATTCGATCGAGCCATCGTCGTGTGTGAATTGAACCAGACGCAGATCCTCCAGGCCGTTTGCCTGCGCCGGGGTGATCGGAAAAATGACCGTCCCAGACAGAGTGGCGTCTCGGTGGCGAAATACGGTGACGGGACCTTCAAGCTGGATATCCTCGCTCCGATGCGCGTCTGTAGCCGTTGCAAAGGGCGGTTCGGGCGCAAGACTGAAATCGCCGTCTTCGGTGATGA
This sequence comes from Rhizorhapis sp. SPR117, assembly GCF_021742065.1. Next base: position 8,239 of record NZ_JAKKIE010000008.1, on the reverse strand, counting down.
TGCCTTCCCGGAAAGCGACTGAACTGATATGGCCTTCACCCACTGCGCGCAGTGACATGATAACGCGCCGTGACCCGTCGGAGATGCCGCTTTGGTCATGATGGGGCACCACGCTGGGGTTCATCAATGCGGCGGCGGCATAGCTGTATTCATGGCAGAAATAGGCCCCGATGAGCTGTCTTTTGTCATCGCTTATGTTGCTGCTGTCCAGATCGAGTTGCGCTTCGATTTCCTCGTAGCGGGTCATGAAAACACGACGGGTTTGCCAATGGCGCTTCTCGAAATCTTTGAACACCGCTGCAAGTTGAGCGCGCGCGATATGCTCATCCATTTTCAGCACCGCATCGACAAGCCGTTCCGAACGGCTGGCAATGGGCCCTTTCGCCTGCCAAGCCAAGTGAAAGGGTCGCACCACGACGCGCGACGGATCGGCATAGAGGCGAAGACGATGGTTATGGACACTCAGCACGGCGCACCCCCGACGTTTGAACATCGTGCCACAACTTTGTTTTCAGGCCGCGGCACTCGAACTATGTGGCACGTCCACGCTGCTTTGGGAAAGCCGCAAAATTGCACAAGACGCCAATTGCAGTGCGAGGATCGATTCTGCGCCCTGGTTACGATTAACCCCCGTTGGCATCAGCCCGTCAAAACAACCGCCGTCCTCTCTGCTGTTAAGGGGAAGGTCCAGGTCGTTGCGTCCTAGAAACCAGTAGTACGCCTTTTCCGCCTCATGGCGCCAGCGGCGGTTGCCGGTGACCATGAATGCGGCTGCGCAGGCGTCTATTGTAGCATGGGCCTCCAGCGGCTGTTGATCGAACGGAAGGGGCGGGAGATATTCGCGACCGAAACTGTCTGTGCCGATGGCGCGGAAATGCCCTTCCGGCGCGGTCTGCTGTTCGACGATCCATTCCAGTGTCGCAAGGCCGCAATCCATAAAGTCTGCCCGACCCAGTGATTTCCCGGCACGTAGTAAGGTTTCGGATAATCGCGCATTGTCATAAGCAAGTACCGCTTCGAACCAGGCCCAATCGGGACGCCGTGAAACGTGCAGTAGCGAAAGAAGCTGTTCACCAAATTGTTCAAGCAGGCGTTTTGAAAGGCCATGGCCGGGATGTGCATCCTGCATTGCCGCCGCGCCCAGCATCGCAAAAGCTTGCGCCCGCGGCGAGCCCAGTTCGTGCGAATGCCCTGCCACCTGATCGAAAAGGGTTGCCGCCCAATCGCAATGCTTGCCAGCGCTCGCATCGCGCGCGGTAACTCCGATGGACCATATCGCCCGGCCAAAGCTGTCCTCCGAGCCCTCCTCTTCGACCCAGCTCCTGTCAAAGCGCATGAAATTCCGGAATCGCCCGCGCTCCGGGTTCCAGGCGTGCTGGATAAAGGATGCATAGATACTGGTCAGCGCATCGCGCTCACCTTCGCTCATGCCTGGCATCTGACTCATGAGAATCAGTGCTCGGGCGTTGTCATCCAGACAATAACCATGTTCTCGATTGGGGACTGAATAGATACTGTGTTGTAACATCCCTGTGGCATCTGTCATGCGGATGACCGCCGCCAGATCGGGCTCCAAATATTCGAGCCGCGGTGCGGCAGGAATGCGCACGGGTCGTGTCATTTCCACTTCGCCTAGCAAAGCCGCCGCCGTTTCCGCCATCTTCGACCAGATCATGGTCCGTCCGCGGGCATAGGCTCGCTCGGCCAATGCGGCCCGCGCAGGATTATCGGCCAGTAGTGCATTGACTGCGTTGGCCATGGCCTCACTGTCACCGAAACCCACTAGAACGCCGTGGCTATCGGCCAATATCTCCGTAGCATGGATATAGGGGGTTGATACGACCGGTTTGCCCAGCGCGATTGAATATGACAGCGTTCCCGACGTGATCTGCGCGGGGTTATTGTAGGGCGTTACATAGATATCGGCTGCTTGCAGATAATCCAGTAACGCATCATGGTCGACGTAGGTGTCGATGAAACGAACATGATCCATCAGGCCAAGGTCGTGCACCAGGGCGTGAAGGAATTTACGCAGCGTCTCGCCTTCCTGTCGGATGATGTTCGGATGGGTAGCACCCAAAACAACATAGAGGGCGTCGGGATGTTCAGCCACAATCGAGGGCATAGCCCGGATCATGTGATCGATACCTTTGTCGGGCGCAATCAGGCCAAATGTCAGCAATATTTTGCGTTCCGCGAAGCCGAAAAGCGCCTTGACGCTGTCTGGATCGACATAGGTCCGGTCAGGTACGCCATGGGGAATGACTTTTATCATCCGGTCCGGAACACCATGCACCCGGGTCAGAATTTCCCGCCCCATGTCGGACATGACGATAAGGCGTGCGGAGCGCCGGATGACTGCTTCGAGTACGCGACGTTCGTCGGGATTCGGCCGCTCCAATATCGTATGCAGCGTGGTGAGCATCGGAATGTCCGTGCGACGCAGCAGGTTCAGCAGCATTTCACCCGCAGGGCCACCGAAGATTCCATATTCGTGTTGAAGCCAGATCGCGCTCGTTCCGCTGGCTTCGATTGCGCGCGCCGCAGCAAGGTAACTGGCCGGATCATGTTGAGCAACGGTCGTAACCCCGGAAGGATATACAAGGCCGTCATGCCCCTCATCCATTGCGTACAAGTCGATCCGCATATCGGGAAAGCGCGCTCGCATCGCTTCGACCGTGTCTGTGGTAAAGGTTGCAATGCCGCATCGGCGCGGCACGCTGTTGCCGATTACGGCAATATGTCCCGGAAGTTTTATCTGGGCTTTTTGTCCTGAGGCTTCATTGTTCATGCCAACCCCTTTTGCGTGCGCACGGTAAAACCTCTTGCTCTAATCCAGACCCTTTCAAACGACTCAAGATGCGAAGCGTTGCGCTTTTTGTGCGGCGCAGCAAGATAAAACTTCGAGCGGTGGCAAAATCGCGGTTGGTTGTGGTGAACGGATTACGCGATGATAAAATATCATACTTCGAAATCAGCCCCTGCCACGATAACCGGGCACATCCTGTAGTGGTAGCCACATGCCTGCTGGGGGCTCTGCCGATTGCCAGAAGACATCGATGGGAATGCCGCCGCGGGGATACCAGTACCCGCCGATGCGCAGCCAGACTGGCCGCATTTCGGAAAACAGCCGCTCTCCTATGCCAACGGTGCAATCCTCGTGAAAGGCGGCATGATTGCGAAATGAGCCTAAAAACAGTTTCAGCGATTTCGATTCGACAATGGTTTCCCCCGGCGCATAGTCAATAACCAGATGGGCGAAATCGGGTTGGCCGGTGACAGGGCAAAGCGACGTGAATTCAGGCGCTGTAAAACGAACCAGATACGGCCTGCCCGGACGTGGATTGGGAACATAGTCCAATACCGCCGCTTGCGGGGAGTCTGGAAGCACGCTGTTCTGGCCGAGATATTTTGGGTTCATCCAAGGATTCTTTGTGCAAGGGGTCAAGCGGGGCGTACTATAAGCGCAGGACCCATATTTGAACAGGCGGCCACAAGAATAGTGGAGATTTTACTAATCGCTTGCATTCTGGCGATGTTTCGGAGAAAAAGTTGAAAGCCCGGTAGAGGCTGCCTTTTTCTCCCCAGGTCCAATCTGGAAACCGCTTTTGCCAGGGAGAGTTTTGATGGACATGCTTGTTTCGACCGAATGGCTTGCCAATGAACTGGGGGCGTCGGATCTGCGCGTCGTGGATGCCACGCAATATATGCCGGATGATCCGCGCACGGCGCTGGCTGAATATGAGGCAGGCCATATTCCAGGCGCTGTCTTCATGGATCTGGCTAATCTGGTCGATAGCAATAGTCCTGTCGATAATACGCTCCCGCCGCCGGAAAAGTTTGCAAGTCGCATGCAATCGCTTGGGCTTGGCGATGGTAGCCGCATCGTCCTTTATGACGAGAGCCCGATCAAAAGCGCAGCGCGTGCATGGTTCATGCTGACCATGTTTGGTGCCTATGATGTGGCAATTCTGGATGGCGGGCTTGCCAAATGGAAGGCGGAGGGGCGTCCCCTGACGCAGGGCAAGGAGGCATTGCGCCACCGTCATTTTACGGTCTGGAAAGATGACAAGGCCGTCCGAACGAAAACTGACGTGGCTGCCAATATTGCCAACGCCGCCGAGGAAGTCGTCGATGCCCGTTCCGCCGCCCGCTTTACCGGCATGGAACGCGACCCGCGGCCCGGCATGGCGCCGGGGCACATTCCCGGTTCGAAGAACTTGCCTTACGGTGAGTTATTCAATGCGGATGGCACGTACAAGACGGGTGCGGCGCTGAAGGCGGTCTTCGATGCGGCTGGCGTTGACATGACAAAGCCCATGGTTACCACATGTGGATCGGGAATGACTGCATCGGTCATTGCCTTTGGCGCCCGCTTGCTGGGCAAAAAGGATATTGCCCTGTATGATGGAAGCTGGGCAGAATGGGGCGCCGATCCTGCCACCGAAAAAGCGACCGGAGCAGCGTGCGTAGTCTAGGTAAAGACAAAAAGAAGCGAGGCGAGACCGGCGATGCGACCCGGCTGGTGGAAGCGGGACGGCGACCGGAATGGACGAAGGACCCTTCGGGCACAGGCGCAATCGTAAATCCGCCGGTATGGCGCGCATCCACCATATTATATGACAGCGTCGCGGACATGCGGGCGCGGGTGCATGACACCCATGAAAGACTGTTTTATGGGCGGCGGGGAACGCCGACGACCTGGTCTTTGGCTGACGCACTGACGGAATTGGAACCCGGCGCGGAAGGGACGATGCTCTATCCCTCCGGTGTCGCTGCCATCGCTTGCGCACTGCTGGCGGTATTGTCGCCGGGCGATGAGTTGCTGATGGTCGACAGTGCCTATGATCCGACCCGCGCCTTTTGCGACAACATTCTGCGGCCGATGGGCATTGCCACTGTCTATTATGATCCATTGATGGGCGACGCGATTGCCGGACTGGTCACAGAGCGGACCCGCGCCATTTTCATGGAAAGCCCCGGCAGCCTGACGTTCGAGGTCCAGGACGTACCCGCTATCGTTGCAGTGGCAAAGGCGCGGGGGCTTGTTACCCTGATCGACAATACTTGGGCAACGCCGCTCTATTTCCGGGCAATGGGCCATGGCGTCGATATATCCATCCTCGCCTGCACCAAATATATAGCGGGACATAGTGATCTGATGTTGGGATCGGTTACGGCCGTTCCCGCCCTGTGGCAGAAAATTCGCAAGACAGCCTATGCATTCGGCCAGACGGCAAGTCCCGATGATTGTTACCTTGCCAGCCGGGGGTTGCGCACCTTGTCGGTACGCCTTGCCCAGCATCAGGCGGGGGGGCTTGCAGTTGCCCGGTGGTTGCAGGACCAGCGGGAGGTTGCGCGCGTGCTGCACCCCGCTCTTCCCGATAGTCCGGGACATGCTATATGGAAGCGCGATTTTACGGGGGCAAGCGGGCTTTTTTCCATCGTCCTGAATGGCGGTGACGATGCGGCTCGGGTGGCGATGATCGATGGGCTCCAGCATTTCGGAATTGGCTATAGCTGGGGCGGCTATGAAAGTCTGGCCGTGCCATCGGATCCCCAAAATTATCGCGCAGCGACGCAGTGGCAGGCGGAAGGTCCGCTCGTACGACTGCATATCGGGCTGGAAGACCCCGCAGATCTGATCGCTGATCTTGCGGCTGGGCTGGAACGTTTCCGGGAATGCCGCTGATGTCACTCAGGCCCCTCTTCGCCGGCTGGGGCATAGACCTGCCGACAGGATGGGACGCGATTGAAGTAGGCACAAGTGCGGGTATCGCTCTCCTTATACTCCTTCTTTCCTGGTTTCTGGCGCGCTGGGCTCGTCCGCGCTTGTATCAGCTGTGGCTGGACAAGGCGGGAACGCATGGGGAGGGCCTGGGTAATCGGATAGGGCCCATCCTTCGTTATGGCTGTGCCTCCTTTTTCCTGGCGCTCACCGCGAACATATGGCCGTGGGGAAATCACGCGGCGCTGCTATTGGGGATCATACTGGCGATAACGACGGCAATGCTGGTGCTTCATGTATTGCGCGGTTTGCACATGCCAGGCTGGGTCAGCATCCCTGTTACGCTGATCGTGGCGATCGCCATCATTTCAAACAAGGTCGGCGGCTTCTTCCCGCTGACTGATGCACTTGAACGTATTGGTTTTGATGCAGGCACACGCCGTTTTTCGCTGCTCAGTCTGCTGACTTTGACGGTGACGGCGGTGGCGCTGTTCGCGGGCGTGCGATTGGCCAACCGAATCATCGAACACGGTATTTCGCGGATGAAGGACCTGGACGCCACGCAAAAGCTGTTGGGGCAGAAGCTGGCGGGAATCACGATCATTGTTATCGCGTTCTTTGTCGGCATCGACATTGCGGGTATTGATCTTACGGCCTTTGCTGTTTTTTCAGGCGCATTCGGGCTGGCGGTTGGTTTTGGTCTGCAAAAAACCTTTGGCAATCTGATTGCCGGGATCATCCTGCTCATGGATCGGTCGATCAAGCCGGGCGATGTCATCGTCGTGGGCGATAGCATCGGCATGGTCAACAAGATCGGCGTACGCGCAGTCTCCATCATAACACGTGATGGCAAGGAACATTTGATTCCAAACGAAAACCTGATGACGCAGGAAGTGGAGAACTGGTCCTATTCCGACCGCAATGTGCGTGTGCGTATTCCAGTCGGCGTTTCTTATAGCAGCGACATCAAGCTGGCGCAGAAACTGATGTTGCAAGCAGCATCCGATTCCCCCCGCGTGTTGCGTTCACCCAAGCCCAACGTCTGGTTGAGCGGTTTTGGTGATAGCAGCGTCGATCACGAGGTTCTGGTTTGGATCAGCGATCCCGAAAGCGGGATTGGGGGAATTACATCGGATGTGCTCACCCGCTTGTGGGGGCTGTTTCAGGAACACGGGGTCGAAATCCCCTTCCCGCAACGCGACATCCATGTTCGCAGCATGCCCGATAATATCGTGATAGAACGCAGGACCGATATGCAGGACAAGCCAGCATGACGCAGCAGCATTTATAGTCGATCTGAAAAATATCAGATCTGAACTATAGCTGAATATGCAATGCAACAAAATCAAGGCAAATTGACTGAAACAGCTCTTTCTGAACGACTTGTTCATCGCTGATTCATGTTAATAATATCTCGCCTTTTCATGATGTTGTATCTTCGCAACAACCTCGGCAATATTCGTTCTCTGTTACATTTTTAGTGTTGTGCATCGCAGCGTCCGGGTGCAGCTACGCCGCGTCCGGTCGCCATGCCAGATGGGATGACATGGCGGCCGGCCGGCCTGTCGCCCGTAATGGGTGGACTGCACCAAAGTGAAAAGGATTATATATGCGTAAGACCCTTATCGGCCTTGGCAGCCTTGCCATCGCCCTTGCCGCCGCAACGCCTGCTTTCGCGCAAGGCGACAGCAGCGATGGCATCATCATCACCGGTGGCGCTAGCGTCGTTTCCGACTATCGTTTCCGCGGTGTGTCGCAGACCGGTGAAGATGCCGCAATTCAGGGCACGATCGGCGTTGCTCATAGCAGCGGCCTTTATGCCGGCGCATGGGGTTCCAGCGTCGATCTGACCGCCAGTGACGGCGCTCGCCTCAATACCGAGCTCGACTTCTATGCCGGGTACAGCAGAGAAGTCTCGCCGGGCATCACCGCCGATGTTGGTCTGCTCTATTATTTCTATCCCAAGACAGGCAGCAGCAATGCCGCAACTGATTATTTCGAACCCTATGCATCGCTTTCCGGTGATCTGGGTCCGGTCAATGCGAAAGTCGGCCTGGCCTACGCATGGGGCGGACAGAATGCTTTGGGCAATGATGACAACATCTATGCCTATACCGATCTGAAGACGGCGATCCCCAGCACGCCCTTCACGTTGAAGGGCCATGTCGGCTATACCGACGGCAGCCTTGCTTCGACCTCCGGTGCGATCAGCGGAAACTATTGGGACTGGTCGGTCGGCGCGGAAGCCAGCTACAAGATGCTGACTTTCGGTGTTTCCTATGTCGACACCGACGTCAGGAATGCTCCGTTCAGTGTAAGTCCGGGAGCGAATGCTATCGGTTCCGATAGCGGCCTTGTCTTCTCGGTGGGCGCAAGCTTCTGATTTTGTAAGAAATCATGAAAAAAAGGCTCGCGGCGCGAATGCGCGTCGCGGGCCTTTATGGGATGGCCCGCCCCTTTTCCCCGGCATCGGTTATGATGTTGGTGCTTAAGAAGGAAAGGAGCGGACCG
>NZ_JAKKIE010000079.1 GCF_021742065.1 Rhizorhapis sp. SPR117 | reverse complement strand
GCTACTGGCCGAGTCTAAGGCTAAAGCCAGTATCCGACTGAAGTCGGAGGGGTTCCTCCTCCAAGAGGACTCTAAAGCCAGTATCCGACTGAAGTCGGAGGGGTTCCTCCTCCAAGAGGACTCTAAATACTCCATGCGGCTAGATTGTAAGATTCCAGTCGGCATTTGCATTGGAAGTTGGAATTCCATGCAACGCAATCGCTCCCCTCCGTCTCGGCTTGCGGCATATGCTGCCGATCGATTGCCAGGAAACTTGTCGATCTAGGGTCGGGGCCTCGCCCGATATTCCAGCTATGGCAGGCACGATTGTTTAGCATCTTTGGCAAAAGTCAGTGCATCTGCTGCTTTCGCATGTCTATTTGAAACATTCTGTCGGAAGGGGAATGGCATATGGATTGATGTCAGCACTATCTGTTCCACACGTGCACAGATTTTAGTCGATTTTTATTAGCTTGCGAGGTTCCGCCATGTCCCCAGCCATAGAACGCATTGTCAGTGATGAAACACTGCCGGAAGCTGTGGACGTGGTGATCGTGGGTGGTGGGATTGTTGGCACTGCAGCGGCCTATTTTCTGTCAAAGCAGGGGCATTCGGTGGCCCTGATCGAAAAGGGCTATGTTGGCTGCGAACAATCGAGCCGGACCTGGGGCTGGTGCCGCCAACAGAACCGCGATCCGCGGGAGATGCCCCTGTCAGTGCTTTCCATGAACTTGTGGGATCAACTGGCGAATGAAATCGGTCGAGATCTCGGCTTTCGGCGCACCGGCCTGGTCTATGCGACCTTCGATGAGCAGGCGCTGGCGCAATGGGAATCGTGGCTGCCCGTCGCGCGCGAGTTCGGCGTCAACACGCGGATGCTGAGCGCTGCCGAAGCGGCGGAGCGCGTTCCGGAGACCCGGCACAAGTGGCGGGGCGGCCTCCATTCGGTCGACGACGGCAAGGCCGAACCCTCCCTGGCCGCGCCGGTCCTCGCCCTTGGCGCACGCGCCAACGGGGCGACCATTCACCAGGCTTGTGCGGCCCGCACGCTCGATATCACCAACGGACGCATCGCGGGCATCCACACGGAAGCAGGTTATATCCGCACTAGCGCCGTGCTGTGCGCAGCTGGCGCATGGGCCTCGCGCTTCCTTCGCCCGCACGGAATCAGCTTTCCTCAGGCAGCCGTGCGTCAGACAGCCCTGCGGACAAAGCCGACCGCCAATGTCGGCGAAGTCATCTATTGCCCGGATTTCGCCATGACCCGTCGGCTCGATGGCAGCTACACGGCGGCGATCAGCGGGCGGGCTACGCTGGAGCTGACGGCGCAAGGCATGCGCTATACGCGTGAGTTCCTGCCGCAGTTCATCCAGCGGATCAAAGCGGTTCAACCGTCCATCGGCAAGTCGATGTTTTCGGGCCCGGAGTCGATCGGCGCCCTGCTGACCAACGACGATCGGCTGTTCGAAAAAAACCGTGTGCTCGACCCCGCGCCGATGCGGCGGCTTGTGGACAGCATCATCGAGAATGTGCGCGGAACCTTCCCGGAACTGGCCGGTGTCGAGATCGACCATGCCTGGGGTGCGTTCGTGGATTGCACGCCGGATGCGGTGCCGGTCATTTCAGGCGTCGATGCGGTCAGCGGGCTCTTTCTTGCCGCAGGCTGTTCGGGCCACGGCTTCGGCACGGGACCGGGCATCGGCTATCTGGTGTCGCAACTGATCCGGAATGATACGCCAGCAGTCGACCCCAGTCATTTCCGCCTGTCGCGGCTGGTGGACAGGTCGAAGCTGAAGGTCGGCTCACTCTGATATCAGGCAGGGGCGGCGGGCAAAATGATGATTGCCTGCCGCTCAGGCAGGGTCGCCATATCCCAGTATCGCCTTGATTTCTAGGAACTCTTCCATCCCGAAAACGCCATATTCCCGGCCGTTGCCAGACTGCTTGTAGCCCCCGAAGGGGGCCTGCGGGTCCCAGGCGGGATAGTTGACATGTACCTGCCCGCTTTGGATGCGGCGGGCCACGGCGCGAACCTGCGCCATGTCGGTGCCCTGAACGTGAGCGCCAAGGCCATAGACCGTGTCGTTAGCAATCGCGACCGCCTCGTCGACCGTATCGTAAGGGATGATGACCAGGACCGGGCCGAAGATTTCCTCCTGCGCGATAGCCATGTCCGGCCTCACTTCGGAAAACACAGTCGGCCGGGCATAGTAGCCGCAGGACAGCCCCTCGGGTCGCCCCGGACCGCCGCAGACCAGCTTCGCCCCTTCGGCGATGCCGACCGCGATCATGCGCTGCACCCGGTCATACTGGGCCTTGTTCGCAATGGGTCCATGCGTCGTGGATTCCGCAAGGGGGTCTCCGACCACGAACTGTCCCACGGTCTGGGCGGCGATGCGCTCAACTTCTGTCAAGGCGCCACGCGGCACGATCATCCGCGTGGGCGCGCTGCAGGACTGGCCGACATTGCGCATGCACGACCCGATCCCGGGCGCGATTGCGCTATTGAGGTCGGCATCGGGCAGGATGAGGTTCGGCGACTTGCCGCCCAGCTCCAGCGTGACCCGCTTGACCGTCTCGGCAGCCGTCTTGGACACGAGCACTCCCGCGCGCGTGGACCCGGTGAGCGAGATCATGTCGATGTCCGGATGGCGCGACATTGCCTCGCCAACCTCTGGTCCAGTGCCATTGACCAGGTTGAATACGCCCGCCGGCACCCTTGCCTCTTCCACCACCTGGGCAAACAGCAACGCGCTGAGCGGCGAAAGCTCGCTGGGCTTGAGCACGGCCGCGCACCCTGCAGCAAGGGCGGGTGCGACCTTGGCGGTGATCTGGTACAGCGGCCAGTTCCAGGGGGTGATGAGTCCGCAGACGCCGATCGGTTCACGCGCGATGGCGGTGCTGCCCTGCATTTCAAGGAAGGGATAGTGCGCCAGGTTCTCGGCGGCCACACGAACGTGCTCGGCCGCCAGGGGCACCTGGGCCATGCGGGCGAAGGTGATCGCAGCACCCATTTCCAGTGAAATCGCCTCGGCAAACAGCTCAGCACGCTCCAGAATGAGCTTGTGGATGGCAAAAAGGCAGCGCGCGCGTTCCTCCGGCGCGGTCGCGGCCCACCCCGGAAAGGCGGCGCGCGCCGCTGCTACCGCGTCATCGACATCCGCCCGGTTACCCAGCGCAATGTCTGCCATGGGGCGTTCGGTGACGGGGTTGGTTACGGTCGCCGTTTCAGACCCCGCAGGCACGCGCCATACTCCACCGACAAAAATTTGGCCGAGCAGAGCGGCAGCGCTAAGATGGGCAATGGGGTCTGTCATCGAATCATGTCCTGAAATTTGTACTTGGCGCCAAGGATCGGCAGGAACCGGGACTTGCCGAAATGTCCGCCTTGCTGCCGGACTCAAACGTTCTCCCCCCGACAAAAGCGGGCGCTGTGTCATGCCAGCAGGACATGAGCTTCACAGGGCATCGTCCCGGCAGGCGGCGATCGCATCGATCTCGATGAGGTAGCCATAGTGCAGCTCGGGCACCGGCACGACTGCGCGCGCCGGTTTCGCCGCGCCCATGACATCGGCGTAAATGGCGTTGAACCTGGGCCAGTTCCCGACCCCGACGATATAGGCCGTCACCTTGACAAGATCCTCGGGACCAAGGCCTGCGGCGGCAAGCACGCGCAGCACGTTCGCCAGCGCAGTGCGCACCTGTTCCTCGAAGGGCCGATCGGCCGTGTGAGAACCATCGGGCCGCACACCGAGTTGGCCGGAAACATAGACAAGGCCGCCATGGCGAACTCCCGCGCTGTAATGCCCGGCCGGCGCAGCACTGTCGGGAACGATGATCGGTTCGATGCGGGACATGTTCACCACCCCCGCATGCGCGGCCAATAGGCCACGATATCCGGTTTGCCATCTGCCACGACATTGTATCCCGCGTGCTGTGCCCCGGTTGCGCAGGCATGGTTGGGCAGGATTCGCACGCGCGCGCCAATTGGCAAGTCGGGCAACGTGGCAGAGCTTCCCGCCCTGAGCGCCAGAATGCCATGCTCCTGGCTTGCCTGATCGACAATGAGATCGGCGTAGGGCTTCCCGGCAAGGTCGCACACCATGCCATAGCCCTGATCGACAGCCTGGTTGCTGGTGCCGCGATCGCGCGACAATGCCATCCAGCCGGCATCGACCAGGATCCAGCCCTTTTCCGGCTTCTTGCCGATCACGGTTGTCAGCACCGAAATCGCCAGATCGTCGGTCTTGCAGACGCCGATCCCGTGCATGACGAGGTCGAAGAACATGAACACCCCGGCGCGCACTTCGGTCACGCCGGTGAGGTCACGGGCAAAGTGGGCGGTCGGGGTCGACCCGACACTGACGATGGGACAATCGAACCCGGCGCGGCGCAACGCATTCGCCGCATCGACGGCGGCCGCACGCTCCGCCTCTGCAGCGGCTGCCAGTGCTTCGGGATCGTGCAGACTATAGGATTCGCCAGCATGAGTGAGTACCCCGGCAAGCGGCACACCAGCAGTCTTTAGCGCCTGAGCCACAACGATCAGTTGGGGATCATCAGGGGCGATACCGCCACGATGGCCATCGCAATCGACCTCAATGAAGGCTGCGGGGCAAGATCCGGTCGCCTTGCCCGCCGCGCCCAGCGCTGGCGCTTGTTCGGGCGTGTCGAGCGTTACTTTGAGATCCACGCCGCCAGCGTGAATCTGCGCCGCGCGAAGCGCCTTGTTCGGATCGAGGCCGACTGCGTAAGTGATGTCGGTGAACCCGCCTTCGCGCGCGAAATATTCGGCTTCGGCCAGAGTAGATACCGTGATCGGACCGGGCCCGTCGGGGAAGATCCGCCGTGCCGCGTCGATCGACTTCGCGGTCTTCAGATGAGGGCGCAGCGTCACGCCGTGACCGGCCATCAGCCCTTTCAAGCGTGTGAGATTCCGGTCCATGCGGTCGCGATCGAGGATCAGTGCAGGCGTCGACAAGGTGTCTAGCGTCTGCGTCCCGGCTTCCGACGAAACTGCGGGAGTGGAACTCAGGATATCGTTCATGACATGGTTCCTAGCCAAGCGAATTGCTGCAAAGCGCGAAAATGCGCGCCTGCGCCGAGACTTCTGGAAGCGTTCCGCGTACCATCGCCTCCTCGGTGTCGACCTGGAGCAGACCGTGCGCCTCCAGCCATGTGCCAAGACCTGACAGTGCCGGCGTGTTGACCCGCACGAACCGGCCGACAAGACCGGACATGGCATGTGCGATCAGCGCCGCGGCTTTGTCTGCACTTTGCGCCACCACCGGGCCGACAACATGGCCCCGGCCGAATTCGCGGCAGACGGCATAGCCGCGCACCCCGCCATCCTCTCCGCGCAGGACACTGGCCACGCCGCATCCGGCCAAGGCCTCCAGCAGGCGACGACGCGGCATGCCGGCTGCGATCTGGTCCAGTTCGATCAAAGCGGGCCAGTCCGCATCCCGGGCAAACCCGATGCGGCAAGCAGCGTCCGACGCTGGCACTGGCTTGGCAATGCCCTGGTGCTGACAGGTCAGGCCAAAACTCACGAAACCGCGACGGCGGTAAAGCTCCAGTCCTTCCATGGTGGCATTGAGTATCACCGACCGGTCGCCAGCACCTTCCAGCAACCCGTCGACCAGACGCGCACCCAGACCGCGACCCTGGAACGCGCCGTCAACGATGATCATGCCGACTGTTGCGAAGCTGGGTCCGTAATTCCAGCGCATGCCGGTGCCGATCAGGCGTCCCCCCTGACGCAAGGCCAGCCCTTCGCCCAAGCCATGAGCAAAGATCCAATCCTCAAGACGGTATGGCCAGCCAAGCGCGTCCGAAAGGCCCTTTGCCTGGACGAGATCTCCGGGCTCGAGCGCGGACACCTGGATATCAACTGTGGTCATTTACCGGATCCCTGCCTCACATGGGGCATCATGCAGTGGCGCGCCAAGATCATCCCAGTCGTGATGGCACAGGATGATTTGGCCCTCCCGTTTGAGACGGGGTGGCCAGGCTGTGTCGCACGAGCCAGCAAGCGCGACGGGGCAGCGTGGCAGAAACGGGCATAGCGGTGTGCTGCGCCCGAAGCGTGAAGCGAGACCTGTTAGCGCGGGGGACTCTGACTCGCCTCTGCGGGCCAGCCAACTGGTGTCCATGTCCGGCACGGAATCCATCAACAATTGTGTATAGGGTTGATGCATGCCTTCTGCAAAACGCGTTCGGCTGGCAAGTTCGACGACGCTTCCGGCATAGAGAACCAGCAAATCGTCACAGAAAGCGCACGCCGTTGAGATGTCGTGACTGATGAAGATTGTGGCGATACCCAGATCGCGTCGGAGGTCGTCGATCAGATCGAGGATCGCCGCAGCGACCACCGTGTCGAGCGCCGAGGTCACTTCGTCGCAGATCAGCACATCGGGGTTGGCGGCAAGTGCCCGGGCAAGATTGACGCGCTGTTTCTGGCCGCCGGACAGTTCGCTGCTGCGCCGCGTAATGACGTCGCGCGGCAATTGGATCAGGTCGAGCAGCTCGGCCACGCGCGCCGTTGCCGCAGCCCCCTTCATACCGTGGTAAAATGCCAGTGGCCGCGCAAGGATTTCGCCTACTGACTGGGCTGGATTGAGCGCCGTGTCGGCATGTTGAAAGACGATCTGCACGCGTCGCAACTGTTCGCGGCTTCGATCGGCCATAGCACGCGGCAGGAGCTCTCCGTCGAGCTCGACGCTACCCGTCGTCGCAGGAAGCAGGCCAGCGATGACCCGGGCTAGCGTGGACTTGCCCGAACCGGATTCGCCGATCACACCCAGCGCCGCGCCGCGCCGGAGCGAAAAGCTGACATCGCGCAGCACCGGTTTCGCTGGCAGCCCATGCTTGATCCGGCCATAACCGGCGTTGACTGAAGAGACCGTCAATACGCTGTCAGGCGCGGCTGCGGCGTCCGGTCGCGCTTGCGGACGTGCCGCTGCCATCAGCGTGCGGGTATAGTCGCTGGCAGGTGCTTCCAGGATTTGCCGGACCGTTCCCTCTTCGCACATGCGACCGTCCTTCAGCACAGCAATGCGATCAGCGACCTGTGCAACGACGGCAAGGTCATGACTGACATAGATCGCGGTTGCGCCGCTTTGGGTCAGAGCCGCCTTGATCGTCTTGAGCACTTCCACTTGCGTGGTCACGTCAAGCGCAGTGGTCGGTTCGTCGAGCAAGACCAGTTCCGGCTCGGTAATCAGCGCCATCGCCGCCATCACCCGCTGCAACTGGCCGCCGGAGACCTGATGGGGATAGCGCGAACCGATGGTTTCCGGCGATGGCAAAGCCAGCGAGCGGAACAGCGCAATGGCCCGTGCCTCGGCCGTCCGCCGATCCGCCAGACCATGCACCAGCAACGGCTCAATGACCTGCGAGAGGATCGTGCGCGAAGGATTGAACGCCGAAGCCGCGCTTTGCGCGATATAGGCGATGCGCCGACCGCGCACTGTCGGCAGTTCGGGCCGCTTCATCCGGTCGATGCGCATATCGCCGACACGCATGCAATCAGCGGTGATATCGGCGCCAAAGCGCGAATAGCCCATCAAGGCCAGGGCGATGGTGGTCTTGCCCGAACCGGACTCACCGATCAGCGCCAGCACTTCGCCCCGCGGAATTGAGAAGGAAATGTCCTCGACGATGACGGTGCGGTCACCATTCGGGGCGTTCAGGACGATGTCGAGGCCACGGACTTCTACCGCGATGTCTTGATTCTGCGCGCTCACGCCTTTCCTCCCGGCTTGAGAGCATCAATCAAAAGGTTGGCGCCGACCGTCAGCGTCGCAATGGCGATCGCCGGCACGATGATCGCGAAGGAGCCCTCGGTCAGCCCCGAGACATTCTCTCGCACCAGCGAGCCCAGGTCTGCATGAGGGGGCTGCACGCCGAGGCCCAGGAAGCTCAGCCCCGACAGCAGCAGAACGATGAACACGAAACGCAGGCCCATGTCGGTCAGAAGCGGATGGATCATGTTGGGCAGAATTTCACGCCAGGCGATGTAAATCGTACCCTCGCCCCGCGCACGGGCCACCTGCACGAAATCGAGCGTGTTCAGGTTCACGGCCAGCGCGCGCGCAATGCGGAAGTTGCCCGGCACATAGATGATCGCGGCGATCACCAGCAAAAGTAAGATCGATGAGCCGAAGGCTGCAATCAGCACGAGCGCGAATATCTTCGACGGGATGGAGGTCAGCGTATCCATCGAGCGGGAGAGGACCTCGTCGACCCAACCGCCACGGATCGCAGCGACAAGGGCCAGCGAAGTGCCGACCGCAACAGCGAGCATGGCCGCGCCAAGGGCCAGGAACACCGTATAGCGGGCACCCCACAACAACCGGCTCAAGACATCGCGGCCAAGATAGTCGCTGCCCAGCCATGAAGCGCGCGACATGCCGGAGAAAACGGTTCGATCGACAAAGGCGCCAACGGAATAGGGAGCGATTATCGGCCCAATTGCGGCGATCAACAACCAGAAGATCACAAGCGCAAGACCGACGCGGCCAGAAACGGGCAATGATCGTACAGCTGCGAGTATACCGCCCCTCATGCGCGTAGCCTTGGGTTGGCGAGAATGGCAATCACGTCGGCCACCAGCATCATGGCAAGATAGACGGCGCAGAAGATCATCGCGCAGGATTGGAGCAAGGGCATATCCCGACTTGTCACGGCGTTCACCATCAGGCTGGCAAGTCCCGGATAATTGAAGATAGTCTCGACGATCAGCGCCCCACCCATCAGGTAAGAGAGCGACAGCGCCATCGCATTCACCACAGGACCGATGGCATTGGGCATCACATGAAACAGCACGATGCGACGGAACGGCACACCCTTGAGGCGTGCCATCTCGACATAGGGGCGATCAAGCTGATCGGCGACCGCAGCACGGGTCATCCTCGCCATCTGCGCTACCACGACAAAGGTCAGCGAGAGCACAGGCAGGGCAAGTGCGCGCAACATCGCGCTCCAGCTTGCATCCTCCTGGGCGAGCGAGATCGAAGGCAACCATTGCAGTTTCACCGAGAACAGCAGCACGCCGAGCGTGGCGACGAGGAATTCCGGCGTAGCGACCAACGACAGGGTGATGACATTGAGCACCCTGTCAATCCTGCTTCCGCGATAGATGGCGCTGACGATGCCGATCATCAATGCCAGGATGACGGATATGGCCGCCGTGATACCGGCCAGGATCAATGTGTTGGGAAGCCGATCCGAGATGATCTGCCGCACCGGCATGTTGGCGACATAGGACACGCCGGGATCGCCGGCGGCGATGGAGCTTAGCCAGTTATAATAGCGCAGCAGTGCTGGTTGATCGAGGCCCATTTCGTGGCGCAATGCCACCACCTGTTGCGGTGTCGCACTTTGCCCGAGGACTTCCTGCGCGGCGTCGCCCGGCAACAACCCGCTGATGGTGAAAACCACCGCCGACACCAGGAACAGCGTCAGCAGGGCGGACGCCACACGGTACAGAATGAGCGGGATGACGCCAAGCCAGGCGGGACGGGAAGAAGCGGAGCCGGCCATCACTCGTCCCACCATGCATATTCGCCGAAGCGGTAACCCATGAATGCGCCCAAAGGAATGGGCCTCAAACCCTTGATACGGCGATCGTAGCCGTCGATCAGGCTGATAAACACCGGGATCGCCACGCCGCACTTGTCATGCACAATCTGTTGCATCTCGCCGTACATTTCCGCTCGTAGCGCCTGATCTCCAACTCCCCGCGCTTCAACTAACAGTCGATCGAACCGCTCATCCTTCCAGCCACTCTCGTTCCAGTTCGCGCTCGATTCGAAGAACAGACTGAATATGAGATCCGCAGTCGGGCGCGGATTGGTATTCCCGAAGGTCATCGGATGGCGCATCCAGTGCGTTGAATAATAACCGTCCGAGGGCATGCGGTTCACGGCGAAGTTCAGCCCCACGCGTGAGCCATATTCCTGCAGGATCGATGCCATATCCACCGACCCTTCAGCTGCCGTGGAGCAATATAATGGCAAGCGCACACCCGTCAGGCCCGAGCGCTGGACATGCCAGCGCGCCTTGTCGGTATCGAGCACGGTCTGGGGTACGGCGGGATTGAAATAGGGCGCGAACGGCGCGATCGGCTGGTCGTTGGCAATGGTGCCATAATCGCGAAATACCGCCCGATTTATCAGAGACCGGTCGAGCATGAGCTTGACCGCCTGTACAAAATCCGGATTGCCGGTCGGCAATGTGTTCTGACGCATCACCACATCGGTATAGAGCGATGACGGCGTCACCATTGGCCGACAGTTCGGATCAGCCTCGATACGTGGAACCGAGCGCGGGTTGACGGCATTGATCATCTGCACATCGCCGGACAGCAGGGCATTGACCCGGCTCACCTCGTCGGGAATTGCGATCAGTTCGATCCTGTTCAGTTTTGGCCGGTCGGGTATCCAGTATTCGGCGTTGCGCACCAGTGCCGTGCGCACGCCCGGCTTGAAATCCTCTAGCCTGAACGGCCCGGTACCGGTTCCATCTGGCCGCGTCTGCCCGGCCTTGACGATCAGCATGTGCGACATGGAGAGCAAATTGGGCAGATCGGCGTTTGCGCCGGTCAGCTTCACGACAACGCCGTAGCGACCCTCGCTCCGCACTTCGGCAAACTGTGCGGCAAGGGTCAACATCTTCGATCCAATCGCGGGATCCTTGTGCCGCAGCAGCGAATGGACGACATCCTCAGCGGTCAGTTCGCTCCCATCGTGAAACCGCACGCCACGCTGGAGATCGATGTGCCAGCTGATGCGATCGTCGCTTTCAATCGCACGCGCGAGCGAAAGCTGCGGCGTAAGTTTTTCATCCTCGATACACGTCAGACCGCTATAGAGCATGAAGTGCCGGATATAATCCAGCGCCGTACCACCCCTTGCCGGATCGAGCGTGTCCGATGTCGACGACGAGTGGGTCGCCACCCGGATGGTCCCGCCGCGCTTTGGGGTCTGCGGGTTTCTGCCGCCTCCGCAACCGCCGAGCGCCAGCAGTGCGGCGCCGGCCAGTCCGGCCCCGATCACGCCGCGACGGGTAAGGGGTGGATACAGGGCTGTCACAGTCCGACCACAGCGGGCGGGAGCCGGTCGGCAAAGAATTCCCGCGCCATATCCGACATCCGAAAACGAATGAGCGTGCCGTAACAGTCAAAGCTGATATACTTGGGTTGGAAGCCGGTGGCGAATTTCACACTGTTGGTGATCATCTCGTCAATACTCCTGCTGCAAGGCCGCTAAACCCCACGCTTCCTGACCACATATAGCCATCGCTACCGCGCAACATGTGCCCAAGTTGCGGGTGAGAGGCGAAGCTCGGTGCGGTTTTTCGCGCCCTGCGCAGCATGTCGTGCCGCCCTCGCCAAACAATGCTGCGCCTGCCTTGTGGCGAGCCTTTCGCTTGATGGTGGGCGCAATCACTCAGCCGATTGGAGCCAGTGCCTCGCCAATGCAATGTGCAAGCGAACGCCCGTTTCCAGCACTTCATCATTGAAATCATAGTGCGGATTGTGCAGCGGCGGCGAACCATCCCCCTGGGCCTGGCCAAGCCAAATGTAGGCGCCGGGGCGCTGCTGCAGCATGAATGAGAAATCTTCCGACGTGGCAGCGGGCTCGCTCGCACGTTGAGCGGTCCCAACGGTTGCAGCCACTGCCAAAGCGTCTTCAGCGGCATCGGCGTCGTTGATCGTGACGGGGTAATATCGATCATAGTCAAGGACCGCGGACACCTCGAAGCCCGCCTCAACTCCGCGCAGGATCTGCCCCATGCGTTGTTCGATTCGGTCTTGTACCCCAGGATCGAAACTGCGCACGGTTCCCTCAATCCGCACTTCGTCCGGAATGACGTTGTGCGAATGTCCGCCGTGAATCTGCGTCACCGAAAGGACTGCCGAAGCGAAAGGCTCAACATCACGCGCAATGATGGTGTTCAGTTGCTGGACAAGAGTGGCAGCGGCAAGCAGCGCATCGGACGTGAGATGCGGCTGAGCTGCATGACCGCCTTTGCCTTGGATGCGGATGGAGAATTTGTCCGCCGCCCCCATGATCGCGCCGGCGCGGGTGGCAATGGTTCCCGCGGGAAGCCCCGGCCAGTTATGCAGTGCATAGACACGCTCACATGGGAATCGATCAAACAAACCGTCCTCGATCATTCGCCGGGCACCGCCCAGTCCTTCTTCAGCCGGCTGAAAGATCAGATGCAGTGTTCCAGACAAACCGGGATCGCGGGCAAGATGTTGCGCCGCCCCTAGCAGCATTGCCACGTGACCGTCATGACCACATCCGTGAAAGCAGCCAGGCCGCGTGCTAGCCCAGGGCAGGCCCGTCTGCTCGTCAATCGGCAGCGCATCCATATCGGCGCGCAGCCCCAAGGTTCTTGGCCCATCTCCAACGCGCAACACAGCGACAACGCCAGTGCCCCCGATGCCTTCGTGCACCTCAAGGCCGACCGCACGCAATTCGGCAGCAATGCGCGCGGCAGTGCGATGTTCCTTGTATCCCAATTCGGGGTGGGCGTGAATATCGCGGCGCAGTGCCACCAGCGGTGTGATCAAATCGGCGAGATTCGATTCGTGGCCTGCCATCAGTTCTGACTCCCGAACAGGTCTTGAATCGGGTAATGGTGCTTGATGAACGGTGATTTGATAACCACGTAACTGAAGTATTTCTCAATCCCGTAATTGCTCTCCAGCATGCCCTCGATGATAGTTTGATAGTGGGCGACACCTCTGGCGACGAATTTCAGCAGATAGTCGTATCCACCGCTGACTGAATGACAGACCGGCTGATGCCGGTAGGTTCATGGGTTGTGGCTGAAGCCTGTGCTGTGGGTATGGCGGTCGAG
>NZ_JAKKIE010000078.1 GCF_021742065.1 Rhizorhapis sp. SPR117 | reverse complement strand
CTGCCGACCTAGCATTGTTCATCTCCTCAAAGAGGCGTGAATCAATGAGGTGGATTACAGTTCCGGGTGACTAGCTGCAGGCCCGTCTAGTTCCCCAGTTCTTTCGCTTCCCGATATTTGAGCTCAAGGAAGCGATTGTGCGTCGAAAGTTTGTCGAGGTCGCCCGTGGCAAGGCTTTCGGTCATGGAACCGATTTCCCGATCAATGACCTCCAACCCCTCGACAAGCTGAGTATCGGGGACGCGGCCGTTGCGTTCCTGCCGCCGCAGTGTTTCGGGTATGCTTTGATAGCCGGTCACAAGTTGGGGCAGGTGATCGGACAGAAGGCGACGGATTTCCTGTGCAGCAGGCTCATTCTGTTCAAGCGTCTGCAACTGGGGGGTCAGCGTTTCCAGGCGTACTGTGATAGAATCGATCAGTCTTACCGCAGGTGCGGGCAAGGCCTTGCGCTGGCTGTCCAGCCAGATTTCGGTCTGCAATGGCAGCGCCTTTAAATCCGCCTTGGCCAAGGTTTCCGGCTTCACGCGCCGCACCGCAGGCAATGTTGCGAACGTCGCCGTCGAAAGGATCAGCAAGCCGATCACGATCAACAGGCCATTGCCCCCAAGCGGGGTGATAAAGCCCCAGATGATGGCCCCTGCGACGATAGCAAGTGCGGCAACGGCAATGCGTCTTACCTTGCGCACCACCGACTGGCGGTAGTTTCGTATACGTTTCGACAGGCGTTGGCCCAGCGTCGGTCCGGTCATTTCACGCTCAGCTTTCCAGTGCAGTCAGTGGCATGTCCGTAGCGCCTGCTACCTGCGCCTTCGCCGCTCCTTCTGTCCGGGCGATATACCCTTTTGATTTTTCTACCTCGCTGGACAATGTGTCCACGGTCGTTTTCATCGATTCCAGCGCCTTCAATTTGAAGCTGTCGATGCTGTCCATCGTTTCATAGATATTCTGGAATGCGCGTTTGAGGGTGTCCATGGGAATGGTGCTCGATGCTGCCTGTTCATGGATGCGGGCAGTCTGGTTTTTCAGCATCTCCCCCGTTGAATCGATAATGTTGGCGGTCGTCGTATTGAGCGCCGTGATCTGTTCCAGCACCAGTTTCTGGTTGGTCAGCGCCTGTGCAACCGTGACCGCCGTACGCAAAGCGGACACCGTGGTGGTCGATGCGCGATCGACGCCCTTGACCAGTTCGACATTGTTCTTTTTGACCAGATCGAGTGCAAGATAGCCCTGCACCGTGACGGCCATTTGGGTGAGTAAATCCTGACTGCGTTGGCGAACATAGAATAAGGCGGTTTCCCGCACAGCCTTTGCTTTGGCCGGATCGGTTGCGTCCAGTTCCAGTGCTTTCGCTTCCAACCGTGCATCCATGGTTTTGGAAATGTGGATCATCTGTTCCAGGCGTCCCATCGCGGCCCACAGGTTTTGGCGTTCCACATCGATGGCGGCATTGTCCATGATCAACTCATCCTTGCCGCTCGCCAAATTGGTGAGGATCGAGTGGATGTGGCTTTGTGCGCTTTTGTAGCTGTCAAAATAGTCGCGCAGCTTGTTG
Organism: Rhizorhapis sp. SPR117; assembly: GCF_021742065.1. Next base: position 11,472 of record NZ_JAKKIE010000078.1, on the reverse strand, counting down.
CCGAAGGGGATGATGCCGAACAGCTTTTTCTTCGTGAACAGGTCGCCCTTGCTGCCCGGATCAAGGTCCTCGATCGTGCGGCGCAGTTCGGCAAGGTCGGTGCCAACGCTGTTGTCGGCATCCATCGCGCGCACCGGGCGATCGAGGAAGCGGTTGGACTGGCCCGCTGCGTCGGCAATTTCCTTGCGGCCCATATTGACGATCTGATCGACACGTGCGCCGAATTCGGGGCTGTTCTGATCCTGGGCAATCAGATCCTTGATGAACGTATCGACTTTTTCATCCAGCTTGGATTTCTTTTCTATATCGATGGGAACGAGGCCAGCGGCCTTTTCCCTTGCTACCGGAGTCACAGGTTCAGGTGGTGTCAGGACAAGGCCTTCTTCCCCCACGTCGGTCGTGTTCGTCGCCATGTTAGCCTCCATCCCGTCAATGAACCGCAATGTGGCGGGGATCGCGCGGGGTTTCAAGCGGAAAGCTGTATTATTAAATCAATACAGTTATCGACGCAGCAGGAAGACTGCATGTTCAGCCAGTAAATTGGCGCCGGTCGCGCCAGTCTGCCGGTCGCCGGAAAGGAACCATTCGCCCTCTACCCGATAATCCTTTTCGACCATCAGTTCCCGAAAGTCGCGTACAGTCAGGTGATGAATATTGGGCGTTTCATACCATTTGACCGGCAACAACCGTGTAACAGGCATCCGGCCTGTCCACATCAATGACATGCGCACTCGCCAATGCGCGAAATTCGGAAAGCTGACAAAAGCCTGCCGCCCGATCCTCAGCAGATGATCGATGACCAGATCCGGCCGTCTGGTAGTTTGCAATGTCTGGCTGAGAATGGCGTAATCGAAACTGTCGTCCTGGTAATAACCAAGGTCGGTATCCGCATCGCCTTGTACGACGGACAAGCCGCGTGCCATCGCGGCGGCCACATTTTCAGCATTGATCTCCAGCCCGCGCGCGTCAGCGCCGCATTCATCGCGCAGCGCAGCCATGAGTGCGCCATCGCCGCAACCCACATCCAATATGCGTGCGCCCGGCGCAATATGACGCGCGATCAAGGATAGGTCGGGGCGAAGCTTCATGCTTCCGCCGCCCGCAGAAACCCATCGATCACGCGATTGAGATCCGGTACGTCCAGCAAGAAAGCATCATGGCCAAAGGGGCTGGACAGTTCGACAAAACTTGCCTGTGCGCCGGTGGCGTTGAGGGCATGGACGATGTTGCGCGATTCCGCCGTTGGGTACAGCCAGTCAGTATCGAAACTCACTACGCAAAAGCGTGCTTTCGTTTCGGCGAAGGCTGCGGCCAGACTGCCGCCATGATCTTCGGCCAAATCGAAATAATCCATGGCGCGGGTGATATAAAGGTAGGAGTTGGCATCGAACCGATCGACGAAACTGATTCCTTGATGCCGCAAATAACTTTCCACCTGGAAATCGGCATCGAAGCCAAAGCTCTTGGCTCCAGTCTGATTGTCCGGCCGCGCCTGCAGCCTTCGGCCGAATTTCTCGGTCAGGCCTGCTTCGGACAGATAGGTGATGTGCGCGGCCATGCGCGCGACTGCGAGCCCCGCCGTGGGCGCTTCGTTCGACGCATAATAATCGCCGCCCCGCCAGCGGGGATCAGCCATGATCGCCTGACGCCCGACCTCGTGAAAGGCAATGTTCTGCGCACTGTGGCGCGCGGTGGAGGCAATGACGATGGCCGATTCGACGCGCTTTGGAAACAGGCTGGGCCAAGTGAGCACCTGCATGCCGCCCATGGACCCGCCGATAACAGCACGCAGGCGTTCGATCCCCAGATGATCGAGCAACATCGCCTGGGCACGGACCATGTCGGCAATGGTGACTACAGGGAAAGTCATTCCATACGGCTTACCAGAGGCCGGATTGATGCTGGCGGGTCCCGAGGAACCCATGCAGCTTCCGAGCACATTGATGCAGATGATGAAATGACGTGCCGGATCGATCGGTTTGCCTTCGCCTACCATGCGTGTCCACCAGCCTTGCTTGCCAGTCATTGGGTGGGTCGAGGCGACATATTGGTCCAGCGTCAATGCATGGGATATGAGCACCACATTCGATCTGTCGGCATTGAGCGTGCCATAGGTTTCATAAGCAAATTCCACCGGAGATAACACAACGCCGCAATCGAGCGCCAGCTGTCCGGGCAGGACGGTCTGCCGAGCAAGGCCGAAACGGCTGTCATCTGGGGTGGTCAGCGTCGTCATGGGGATCAGGCGCTAGGGCGGATCATGGCGGCTTGTCAATGGAAGCGTCGCCTGTGCCAAAGTGCGATTCATGAGCCTTGGCCTTGCGCCAATATGCCGCTAAAGCGCTCGCCATGACGAAACTGCAACCCAAAGACTGGATTATGGGCATTTCGCCCTATGTGCCGGGCAAGGCGGCCAGCGATGACGGGCGGCCAGTTATAAAACTATCGGCCAATGAAAATCCTCTCGGCACCAGCCCGAAGGTACGGGACGCCTTTATGGCCGCCGCTGCTGATCTTGCGATCTATCCCGATCCGGGCGCCGGCCCATTGCGCAAAGCGATTGCCTGTCAACATGGGCTGGACCCAGCACGGGTCATTTACGGCACCGGGTCGGATGAACTGCTGCATCTGGCGGCCAGCGCCTATGCAGGGCCGGGCGATGAAGTGCTGTATGTCCGTTATGGTTTTTCAGTCTATGATATTGCTGCCCGCCGCGTGGGCGCAACGCCGGTCATTGCGCCGGACAAGGATTATGCCACCGACGTCGATGCGCTGCTGGCGTGCGTCACGGACAAAACGCGTGTTGTCTATCTGGCCAATCCCAATAATCCGACCGGCACTTTTTCGACGCGTGAAGAAATTGCACGGCTTCATGCCGGACTGCCGGAAAATGTGCTGTTCGTGCTTGATCAGGCCTATGCCGAATATCTGGATGCTGAAGAGGATGATCTGGGGCTTGAACTGGCAAGGTCCGCATCCAACGTCTTTATCACCCGTACTTTTTCGAAGATATATGGCTTGGCGGCGGAACGGATCGGATGGGGCTATGCCGCACCAGAGGTCATCGACGCGCTGCATCGCATTCGGGCGCCATTCAATGTGACGACGGCGGGACAGGCAGCGGCCAGTGCTGCCATCGGCGATAATGCATGGGTGACGGCCAGTCGCGCACATAACCGAAAATGGCGCGAATGGTTGGCCGCAGAGGTGGAGGCATTGGGCAATCATGGCCTGAAAGCCGTGCCCAGCCACGCCAATTTCCTGCTCGTCCTGTTTGAAGGCGCATTGACCGCGCAGGCCGCTTTTAACGGCTTGATGGATGCGGGTTATGCGGCGCGCTGGCTGCCGGGGCAGGGCTTGCCCAATGCCCTGCGCATCACCATCGGGACGGAAGCCCAGATGCGCGACGTCGCTCGACTGTTGCGCGAAATGACGGAGATGAACGGATAATGCTCCCCTTTTCGCGCGTCACCATCATAGGCCTTGGGCTTATTGGATCTTCGCTTGCCCGCGCAATCAAGGCGTATATGCCGACGGTGCGCGTGACGGGTCATGATGCCAGTGCAGAAGTGCGGGAGACGGCAACACGCATCAATCTGTGCGACGATGTCAGCGACACCGCTGGAGCCGCGGTTCTCGACGCGGATCTTGTTATCCTGTGCGTACCGGTAGGCGTGATGGGCGACGTCGCGGCGGACATTGCGGTCGATCTTCCCACTGATGCCATCGTCAGCGATGTCGGATCGTGCAAGGCGGAGATACTGGCCGCATTGCAGAATGCTTTGCCGGGCCAGACCATCATCCCCGCGCATCCTGTCGCGGGCACGGAAAACAGCGGACCGGAAGCGGGTTTCGCCAGCCTGTTCAAGGGGCGCTGGTGCATTCTTACCCCGCCCGAAAATGCCGATGCGATTGCCGTGGAGCGGCTGTCCGAATTCTGGCGGCGGCTGGATGCGGATGTCGATCTCATGAGCGCGCAGCATCACGATCTGGTGCTGGCCATCACCAGCCATTTGCCACACCTGATCGCCTATACCATTGTCGGCACGGCCAGCGATCTGGAAGATGTGACGCGGTCGGAAGTCATCAAATATTCGGCGGGCGGATTTCGTGATTTCACCCGTATTGCGGCCAGTGACCCGACCATGTGGCGCGACGTGTTTCTGGCAAACAAGGATGCGGTGCTGGAAATGCTGCAGCGTTTTTCCGAAGACCTGTCAGCCCTTCAGCGCGCAATTCGATGGAATGATGGTGACGCGCTGTTCAACCTGTTCACCCGTACCCGTGCCGTCCGGCGATCAATCATCGAAGAGGGGCAGGATGATGCCGCGCCCGATTTCGGTCGGACTCACGAATAGCCTCAGCTTTCTACGTTCAGCACATTGATCGCCGCATGCACCCGCGCTTCGACTTCGTCGCGGGGCAGGCCCGCCGGGATCATATCGCCCACACGAAAGGTGATGGTTCCCGATCGTTTTAAAAAACTGTTCCTTGGCGACAGGCGGCCACTGTCGAGGGCGACAGGAATCACAGGGGTTTTCAACATCTTGTAAAGCCCGGCGAACCCTGACTGAAGTGGTGGTCTTTGCCCATGCGATACACGTGTTCCCTCAGCAAACAGGCAGATAGGACGTCCCTGCTTTAGCGCCGCAGTCGCCGCCTGCATCATCCTTCGCAGTGCCTTGGCGCCGGCTTCGCGTTCCACCGGGATAACACCGTGCACCACAGCCAGCCGTCCCCAGAGGGGAATTTTCGTGAGTTCCGCTTTGGCGACGATGGCAGGTTGCCGGAAAATGCACAGAAGCTCGATCGTTTCGAACATGGATTCATGTTTGAGGACATAAAGAAACGGTCCATCGGGCAGTTCGCCTTCAATCCGGATTTTCTGCCCCAGCAGATATTTGATGCAGAACCGATGGAACCGGCCCCATGCACGTGCCACGACCATCATGGCGGGGCGTCCGACAGGCAGCAGCATGAGCGCCAACAAGACATACAGCAGGCTTATGGGATAGAAGATTCCGGCGTAGAGCGTCGAGCGAAGCAGGATCATGCGGGTCTATATTCCCAACAAGGCGGCAGCCCGCCGGAGCAGATATTTGTTATATTCCTTGAACAGCATCTTAAGGCTGGGGTTGCTGTGCACGGCATCGATATGGATGGCGATACCCGGCGGCAATGCCTGTTCCAGTTCGAAACGGGCGCGCCGCATGTGCCAGTCGGTTGTGATCAGTCGTACCGAACGATATTTCCGCCGCTCGATCCAGTGGATCGTCTCAATCGCATTGGAGCGGGTGTCAACTGCTTCGTGCCCCAGCGTGATGCAGCAAAGGAACATGGCCTGCGGTACATTATAGGCTAGGGCAAGTTCTATAGGACGCACGTCCCGATCGACGCCCGAAATCAGCATATCCTTTGCAGCGTTTGATTGCAGCAGTTCCAGACCCCGATCAATCCGTCCTGCCCCGCCTGTCAGTACGACGATGGCGTCGGTTCGCTGTTTGGGGCTCAGCGGCTGGGGCAGCAGGATCGCAAACCAGGCAAAGCCCAGCAGCCAGCTCATCAGCAAAAAGGCGATGAGGCGCCGAATCATAAAGAGCGCCTCAGTGCCCGTAACACGGTCGTTCGCGCGGTGAGCATCGCCAGTAACACGCCGCCCAATGGCAACAGCAACAGCACACCCCAACCATAATTCGGCAAAGCAGCCGCCCCAAGCAAATCCGACCCTATATCCCTGATCAGCACCGCTACGAGCGCCAGCACCAGAGAGGCCGCGACAAGCCCAACGACTCCGCCGAACAGTGCATCAAATGCCATGCGCCGCTGGAACAGTCGGGCGATCTGCACATCGGTTGCGCCCATCAGGTGCAGCACCTCTATCGTTGTGCGATGGCTATTGTGCGCGGCTTGCGCGGCCAGGACGACTATGGCCGCAGTTGCCAGCGTCATCAATAAAACCAGCGCCAGCGCCAGCCATTTCAGCATGCGCATAAGTTGCGACAATGGCGTCAGAAACGCTGCATGCGGCTCCACCCGGGCGGTGGGCGCAATCGCGGTCACACTATCGCGAAAGGCGGCATAGGCCCGGGCGTCAACACCCGGTTTCAGATCGACGTCAATCAGGGCTGGAATGGGCAATCCGCTATCCATCATTTCTTCCCCGAGCCAGGGGCGCAGCGCAGCCTTCATATCGGCCTCATCAACCAGTGTGATATGACTGACGCCGGAAAAACGGCGCAGGTCAGTCATCACCCGGCCGGTTTGATCGGCCCGGATTTCGGGATCTGCCTCGATAATCTGGATCGTCACCCGCCCCGCAAGTTCGGCGTGCAGGGACCGCGATGCCCGATCCAGACCAATGCCCGCCGCCGCCGCCAGGATTGTAAGAAACATCATGATCGCAATGACCCAGGGCATCGTGCCGGACAACCGCCCTTCAGGCAGCAGGCGGCGGTGGGTGGCGCGATCACGCCGGTTCCGGTTGCGCCCCGCCATGATCAAGGCATGTCCTGCGATGGTGCACCATCGGTCGGTTGCACCGGCTGGGGCGGATAGCGCAACGATCCGGTGGGGTCTGACAACCGTCCCTTGTCGAGCCGCATCATTTGAGCGCCCGGCAATTTGCTCAGCAGATGGATGTCGTGCGTGGCTACTACAATGGTCGTGCCCAGTTTGTTCAGCGCTCCGAACAGATTCAACAGGCGTTGGGCCATTTCCGGGTCGACGTTGCCGGTCGGTTCGTCCGCCACCAATATTTCGGGCCGACCGATAACCGCGCGGGCAATGGCAACGCGCTGCTGCTCGCCACCCGACAGCGTTGCCGGGCGGGCGTTCGAGCGGTCGGCCAATCCCACCCAGGCGAGCATTTCATTGACCGGCGTTTCGAGCTCCTTCTGATCGACGCCCGACACCCGCAGCGGCAAGGCAACGTTATCGAAAGCGGAAAGGTGGGGCACCAGGCGGAAATCCTGAAATACAACACCTATACGGCGACGAAAACCAGGCAGCCGCTTGCGTGGCAGCGTCACGACGTCCTCATCAAACATGCGTATAAGGCCGCGACTGGGGCGCTGGGCAAGATAGAGAAGCTTTAGAAGCGACGTCTTTCCTGCACCCGATGCCCCGGTCAGGAAATAGAAATTGCCTTTGTTCAGGGTGAAATTGACATCGGACAATATTTCCGCGCCCAAGCCATAGCGCAGCCCGACATTTTCAAACTGGACGATGCTGGACATCAGCTGTGTTCCACCCCTTAACCATCCTGCCATCGCACAGGGAAGGCTTGCGCGTAAAGCCGGGAAAATACAGCGCGCTATCTTGAGCTCTTGCTCTTGTTGCCCAAGCTGTGTTTAGAAGCGTCATGATACTTGTCTGCCCGCAATGCGCGACACGCTATATTGTGCCTGATCGCGCCATCGGCCCCAATGGGCGCTCGGTACGATGCGCGGCTTGCAAACATAGCTGGTTTCAGGATGGCGCGCCGCTGCCCCCGCGTGAAGAAGCCATGGCGGACACGACGCCCTCAGCCAATACCGCCGCAGAGTGCGAACCGCCTGCGGGCGCAAGACCAATGCCGGAGGAAGGAGCGGAAATCAGCGCTTCGCCGCCTCCTTTGCCATCTGTCATGAACCATGACCAGTCGGCGTCAGCGGACTTTACGCGTGAACCGGATGCGCAGCAAGTTGAAGCGGACAATTTTGCGCATGAGCCGCCCTTCCGGTCACGCCGCAATCCGGCAAAATTATGGACCCTTGCAGCAGTGGCGTTCGCCCTGACTATCGCATTGCTGGGCGGCGCACTTTATTATTTCGGTACGCCGGGCTGGGCTGTAAATATCGGCCTTGCTCCCGATAGCGGCGAACCAGATCTGTTGCTTGATATGCCACGCAAGCCAGAGCGGCGAGAATTGCCATCGGGCGGCGAATATTTCGCCTTCAGCGGTCGCATCGTCAATGCCAGTGAGCGCACGCAGGCCGTGCCGCCGATCATCGTGGAAATGCGCGATGAACAGGATCGTCTGGTGTTCGGCTGGACGATCCGCCCGCCAGTAAAGGAACTGGGGCCGGGCGATCAGGCAAGCTTTCATGAAAGCCGGCTCGACATTCCCAAAAACGCCCGGAACTTGACCCTTACCTTTTCCGATGCCGGGGCCTGATCTGGCACAAGTTTCGTCAGCAACGGAATAATCACGCATACCTGCTTTCGCTGGTTGCGCTGTCCCATACGCTTTGCTAATGGCTCCGGCCTGCCAGATGCCGGTTTGCCCGGCAATCCTTTGTGTGCGGTCGTGGCGGAACTGGTAGACGCGCAACGTTGAGGTCGTTGTGGCCGAAAGGCCGTGGAAGTTCGAGTCTTCTCGACCGCACCAAAAAGTCCTGAAAAACTCCCCACGTGGGGGCCTCTACCAGAGCAGGCCCTGTTTCCGGCGCGGTTCCGCCGGATTTGACGCGTGCGGTTCGGGCCGGTGCAGTCAGAGACCGGTGCATCCGGAGCGGTTTCTGCGCGCAAATGACCCGCCGTCTCTGGCGTGACAATATCTGGAGGTCTTCCGGTCCCGGAATGACCAGCCGCAGCTGATGCCCGCGACGCACTTTCGTTGCCGGCAATGCAAGGATAATGGGTTCGTCGAGTTCATCCCCGGCGCTGGCACACCAGCTGCTCGAGACCAAAGGCCGATACCCGCCCATGCCGGCCGTCATTCATATGAACACCAATGCTCAGATTTATAGCGAAGTCGAACGGAATATGCGACTATGGCCAACAATCCGGCGGCCCGAAATCAATTGGAAATCGTGTCGAAGAGCTGGTCGATTGGGTAGCCTTCCCGAACGATCGGCGAACCGAGAACGATATAGCAGGAATATTTTCCTATTCCCGCATCGCCTTCCAGCAATGTTTCCATGATCCTCTGGTAGTGGCTGACGCTCCGCGCAATGACTTTGAGAAGATAATCATACCCGCCGGTGACATGATGGCATTCGACGATTTCACGAACGTCCCGGGCACGTTGGAGAAAACGTTCAAAATTGACAATGCGATGGCCTGTTAGTGTGACTTCAGTGAACACTATCAAATGATCGCCCAGCATTTCAAGCGCAATACGGGCGCCGTAGGATTTGATGTAACCAAAGTCTTCAAGTCGTTTCACGCGACAGAGGCAAGGGCTGGGCGAAAGGCCGACCGCGCCCGCCAACCCGACATTCGTCACGCGGCCGTACTCCTGAAGATACGATAATATCTTGAAATCGATCCGATCGAGCTTTTCCATCTCATTTTCCTACGCGCCGACGGTGCCTTTGGGGAATTTGAATTCCTATCGGCATGCACCGACAGATTATGCTCGTTACCGCCGCAGTTTCCACCGGGAAACGCAGCGAAGACGTCACATAATCACTGCACGCGGCTTAGAAACACAAATTTTATGCTGCTTCGGGGCTCCTGATCGAGCGCCACATCCATCGATAAGAAGGAATTTCGTGTGCTGACACTAACAAGGACCTGGACCGATTTCGTAGACAGCCACCATGGCAGGATAAGATTCTTTAGAATATCGCGACAACGGCAGCATTCCCTATGGCTCTCAGCCTAGCCTTGGCATTGTTAGAAAAACCCAACCAAGGTGCGATCGCCCATGTTCAGGCCAAAATACATCAGTTTCGACTGCTATGGTACCATGATCAACTTCATCATGGGGCCAACCGCACGCACAATCTTCTCCGACCGCGTCGAGCTTTCGAAGATGGATGGATTCATTGATTCATTCCGTGCCTATCGTCTGGACGAAGTGTTGGGGGCATGGAAGCCGTTTTACGATGTCATTGCCAACTCGATCGATCGAGCCTGTCGCAAGCATGGCGTCGAATACGACGCGCGCGACGTCCAGGCACTCTATGATGCCATACCCACCTGGCAGCCCCATGCAGACGTGCCAGGCCCGTTGAGCCGAATTGCGGAACAATATCCGCTCGTCATCCTGTCCAACAGCATGGTAGATCTGATCCCGCACAGCGCGCGCAATATCGGCGTGCCTTTCCACGCCGTGCTGACAGCAGAGGAAGCGGGTGCCTACAAGCCACTGATGCGGCCGTTCGAATATATGCTCGATCGGTTGGGCTGTGCGCCCGAAGACATGATGCATGTTTCGTCGAGCCCGCGCTACGACTTGATGACCGCTCATGATCTGGGCTTTGGTGCCAAGGTTTTCGTGGATCGCGGGCATGAGCCGCCAACTGATCATTATGGCGTCACCCGCATCAAGGATTTCCACGAACTCCCCGCCTTGCTCGGCCTTTGAGAAGAGAGGCGCCTGTGCGGACGGACAAGCCATGCTGCTGCCAATCTCGTGAAAAGCCATAGGTAGAAGATGCTGCTCGACCCTATACTCACGACCCAGCCGCCGCAGCTTACCGTGCAGGATGCGGAAGCGCTGGCGCGGCGTTTCTATGGCCGCGATCTGCGGGCTTACGGGCTCTCCAGTGAGCGTGACCGCAATTTCAGAATGGAAGGGATGGATGGCAGTCAGTTTCTTCTGAAAATTTCCAATCCGGCCGAAGCCCGCGAGATCGTCAATTTGCAGACTTGCACCCTCAACCACCTTCGGCGGAGTGCCCCGTCTCTCCCCGTTCCGTATCCGGTGGCCGCGACAGATGGTGCGTTCGAGACGCCAATCACGCTTGATGACGGTCGAACATCGATCCTGCGCATGTTAACTTTCCTGCCGGGAATACCGCTCAGCCAATCCAAGCGGACGACGGCGCAGCGCCGGGCGCTTGGGCAATTTCTTGCCCGGCTGGATCAGGGGCTCGAAGGTTTCACTCACCCAGCCGCGCAACACGAGCTGTTGTGGAATGTCGCAGCCGCGCATCGTCTGACTGGCATGATTGACAGCATCGCCGAGGTTCCGCAGCGCGCGCTGGTTCAGCGCTTTATGGCCGATTACGAAGCCATCACCCTGCCGCAACTGCAGTCATTGCGGGCGCAGGTCATTCATAATGACTTCAATCTCGGCAATGTGCTGGTGAATCCGGTCCAAACGGATGAGATCGCCGCGATCATAGACTTCGGCGATGTGGTGCATGGACCGCTGGTCGGGGAGATTGCGACGGCGGCCGCCTATCAGTTGGCCGACGGGGTCGATCCACTGCTCAGCGCCGCCGAGATGATAGGAGGCTATCATGAGGTACTTCCGCTGCGAAAGGCAGAACAGGCGGTCATGCTCGACCTTGTCACCGCGCGTCTGGTGATCACTGTTTTGATCACGGAATGGCGCGCCGCCCGCTATCCGGAAAATCGCCAATATATCATGCGGAATAACGGCCTTGCCCGGGCCGGGCTGGACCATATCGCTCATTTATCCCGCGACGATGCGAGCCGACAATTGCTGCAATTCTGCTTTTCAGGAGAAGGCATGAATGTTGGGTGAGCGGCTGATACTCCCGATTCGTGCTCGTTTTGGGCATATGTGTTGGGAGA
>NZ_JAKKIE010000077.1 GCF_021742065.1 Rhizorhapis sp. SPR117 | reverse complement strand
GGGTTTTGGGCAGTGCTGGAGGCACCGATGGATTTCACCTTCCAACCGCCGTTTTTGGCTGGACTGTCAGGATATGTCGCCGAGATGACCGGCGCCTTCGTCTGCGCCGCGCTCGGGATCACGCCCACCGTCCGGCATGCTGATTATATCGGATCCTGGCTGGAGATCATCCGCGAGGATAATCGCGCGATCCTGCGCGCCGCCAGCGCCGCTTCGAAAGCGGCTGATTATCTTCTCGCCTTCCGGCCCGATGCGGCACTCGCCGTCAATGACGACGATCCGGAGCCCGATCCAGATTGCGGCATGGCTCTGGCAGGGAGGATCGCGGCATGATCTTCCTGACCTTGGAACTGCGCGACCGCCTTCGCGTCAACGATCTCACCCGCTGCAACGCCTTGCGCTGTGGTAATCCAGCGCCGGACCCCGTACCGGTGGTCCGCTTCTTCAATCCCGTCGGCGCCGCGACCTGGCTTGCCACTGAGCTGGATGAGGACGGGATTCTCTTCGGTATAGCGGATCTCGGCTTCGGCTGCCCGGAACTCGGTAGTTTCGCACTCGAGGAACTGGAATCAATCCGGCTGCCTTTCGGTCTCGGAATCGAGCGTGACATCCTGTTCGAAGGGAAGTTCCCGCTCTCGGTCTATGCCGAAGCGGCCCGTCGTGCCGGATCGCTGATCGAAGGCGAGCGCATCCTATACCGCGCCGCGGCCGCCGCCGCGAAAGGCGGCGCGTGATGCGGTTTGCCAAATGGTCCAGGCCCAGTGCCTATGAGGAGACCACGCGCAAGCGCGCCGCCTTCGCCACGAAGCAGCGGCGCGAGCGGGAGGCCCTGCCGCTGTTCTCCGACATGATCGCGGCCGGGCAGCACAGCGTCGATGAGGAGATGGCCCGCCGTGCCGTCTGGTGGCCCCAGCAGCAGCAACGGCTGCGCGACGAACGCGCGGCCGTTTGGCGCCGGGCACGGGCGAGATTGTTTGAGTTCCCCGACCACGCCCGTCGATCGATCCGTCGCGCCTGGCGGGATTGTCCTTATCCGGCCGATCCCTACAGTCTGGCTGATTTTCTCCACCAGATCCGTGTCGGCAAGGTCGATCCTGAGCGCCCGCCGTGGCGATATCACGCACGGGCACAAGTGCGGACCACGCCCAGCCCCACCACCTTCGCCGAGGCATTCAAACGGATCGGCCAGCGCTGGATCGAACCTGCGCCGGGCCTGCCGATGGTGGAGGCGCTCCACTATTGCGGCAATCTTGGGCATGGCATCCTGTTCCTCGATGTCCTCCCAGCGATGGGGGATGATAGTGTTCCGACTTTCCATGTCCGGGGTGTCTGCACGGATGCCGATATCGCGCTGATCGGGCGGCTCGCCGAAGCGGCCGAACAGCGCACCGTGAAGATCGTGCGGGTCGATCTGCCGCATACCCGCGCCACCGGCTTCTCGCACCGGCTGCTGATCCTCGCCTGTTCGGCGACCAAGCGGCGCGATCCAGGCTGGATGCCTGCGTGGGAGCGCTATGACGGGCCGCTCTGGCAGACCTGGCGCACGGTTGATTCTCAGCGCCGTCTCGCCCATGTCGGTTTCCTCTCCGCTCGCTATGGCTTCGGCGCGGGCGACCGGCCGATCGAGGATTATGATGCGAGGCTGACCCCCGAACTTGCCGAGCGGATGATCGCGGGCGCCATGACGATGCGCTGGCCCCGCCCGCCGTCGCAGCGCAAGCCCGATAATTATGGTTCGCATCCCGGCTGCGAGATCGCCAGCCTCTCGTATCATGGCTCACGGCCGTTCACTGACGTCGCGTTGGTCGGCGGCGGGCTTTACCTCAAGGTCATGCGCGCCTTTCTCGACGGGTTCCGCGAGATGCGCTGTATCACTCCCGATGCCGAGATCACCGAGATCAATGCCGGCATCGGCATCATGCGTCAGCGCCTGCGGGCCTGGCTCGAACAGGAACGCGAGCCGTGACGGGCTCGCGTTCCTCGATCGGCCATAATGGCGGGCCGGCGCTCGACGACGAGGACAGCGGTCCGCCGACCCCGCACTATTGCAAATATTGCCGGCACTGGTCGCCGCCGTCCGACTGGGAGGTGCGCGCCTATGAGACGTTCCAGCTCGGCATTTCGAAGCGCCGGGTGAAGCGCCCGTCCGGCACCTGCGACCGCGTGCTGATGCAACATGGCAAGCCGCTCGCCTTCTCGGCCACGGTCGATACCTTCGGTTGCCTAAACTTCGCGGCCAAGCCTCCGGCGCCGATCAGGCGCGGCCACGGATTCGTCACGGTCTATGATGGAGACCGGATCGTCTGGCAGGGGCATGAGGAAGACCTGCCCGAGGAGTATCTGTGATAGGTCTATCTCCGGATCGCATAGACAAGCTCTTCATAGTTGCCCGGTAGGGTCGGCTGGAGGGGGAGTATATGGACCTATTGCCAATCAACGGTGATCCCTGCCGCTTTGCCGTGCGCATCGCCGATCTCGATCAGGAGGTACGTCGGATTTTTCCGCTCGGCCGGTTCCTCGATGCGGTGAAGAACAAGGAAATGGCGCTGGTCAGGCCGCGTGTCTGGGACGATCCGAGGGAGGATGCTCCATCCCTTTGCATGCTGGACGGCCGTGGCCTCATACCGGCGAAAGGTCAACGTCAGCTTGCCGACTTCCTGGCTCCGGCATGGGCGCAATGCTGGTCGCTCAATTCCGGTTCAGACACGCTATTGCGCGCCTATTCCCGGGTGCGACTGGACGAGACCCGATGCAACGCCGATCGCCTGAACGAAGGCGTCACCGTCACGACGACGGTGCGCCATCTCCTTTCGGCGTCGGAAGCCTGGCATGCCGATGGGGCTGACGCGCATATCGTGGTGGGCGGTGTCGAATATCTCGACGACAAGGAAATCTGGCAGCGCATCGTCAATGCCTGCAACGGCCAGCATGGTCCTGGTTTCTTCCAGACGGTCCAGGGTCGTGCGGATTCCCTGCTATGGAAGCGGCACTATTTTGCCCATGAACAGGAGCTTCGCTTCCTGCTCATTGGGCGTGATTGGTCCCAGGACCAGCCCGTGCCGGACGTTCGTGTGATGCCGATCGATCCCCACATGCTGTTCCGGTCGATCAGCTTCGATCCAAGGCTTCAGCCCTTCGAGGCAAGCGAACGCACTGCCGAATTGCGTGAAGCCGGCTATGAAGGTGAAATCCGTCCCGATCAGAGCTATCAGGGGATGCTTGGGCTGCTCGAGATGAAGAAGGAATGGCCCGACCCCTCAGAAGAGCAACCGCGCCGATTGCTGCCGCGCTGGAGGCGATGATGCCGAAGAATCGCATGACCTTCCATGATCCGCGCGATGAATTGCCGCCGGTGACAATTGAGATCCTCAAGGGTGACGTGCTGCGCTTCACGCAGGTCGATCATGAGGGCCGCACCAATGTCGTTACCTTCTCCGATCGCTTCGGTGTCCGGCGCGGCATGTTCGATACGGCGCAGGAACCCGTTCCTCCACCTATAGCGGAAGCCTGAGCTGATTCACATCGGGCGGGAGTGATCCCTCCAGCTTCTCGATGATGGTGGCGGCCAGCGTATCGGCGGCACGCTCGCGCATCCGTTCGTCCGGCATCGTCAGGCCGACCCGCGCCCAGTCGGGCGCTGCCAGCAGGATGGCGGACAGCTCATGTCGTTCGATTCGTTCCATGATGGCATGAGAACAAATAACGAACATCATGACAAGATGGGTTGCGGTGAATGGTGCCGGCTGGATCGACGGGGACGTATGGCCTGCCTGCGGCAGGCCATGAGAGGGAGAGGGAAGCCGGGGGCTTCATGACGGGCTGGGAGCCGGGAGAGAGTCTCGCGGCGGCCCGTCTTGGAGATCTTAACTCATGGCAAAAGCAGCTCAGAAACTTGTCCTCAGCGGCTCGCGGGACATTCCGTTCGACAAGCTGGTCCTCTCGCAGTCCAATGTCCGCCGGGTGAAGGCCGGTGTATCGATCGGCGAACTGGCCGAGGACATCGTCCGCCGCACGTTACTCCAGAGCCTCAACGTGCGACCCATCCTCGATAGCGAGGGCCAGGAGACCGGCCAGTTCGAGGTGCCGGCCGGTGGTCGGCGGTTCCGCGCCCTCGAACTGCTGGTAAAGCAGAAGCGCCTGGCGAAGAATGCGCCGATCCCCTGTGTCGTCAGGGCGACCAATGACGGGGTGCTGGCCGAAGAGGATAGTTATGCGGAGAACACCTTCCGCGAACCGCTTCATCCGCTCGATCAGTTCACAGGCATGCAATCGATGGTCGACAAGGGCCAGGATATCGAATCCATCGCCGCGCACTTCAACGTGACCCCGGCAGTGGTCAATCAGCGCCTGCGTCTCGCCAAGGTGTCGCCAAAGCTGCACGCCATCTATGCCGAGGACGGCATGACGCTGGAGCAGCTCATGGCCTTCTCGGTCTCCGACGATCACGAGCGGCAGGAACAGGTGTGGGAACTGCTTGCCCATAGCTACAACAGGTCCGGCGCCTATATCCGGCAGAAGCTGACCGAGGACACGGTCCGCGTCGCCGACCGGCGCGTGCGGTTCATCGGCATCGACGCCTATGTCGCGGCGGGCGGTCATGTGCTGCGCGATCTGTTCGAAGAGGATGATGGCGGCTGGCTGACCGATCCGGCCTTGCTCGAACGGCTGGTGTCGGAGAAGCTCCAAGCGGAGGGTGAAAAGATCGGTGCCGAGGGGTGGAAGTGGGTCGCGACCGCTGTAGACCTGCCTTGGGGCGTGACCGATGGCATGCGCGAGATCGACGGCGTACCGATGTCGCGCACTCCCGAGGAAGATGCCCGTCTCGCCGAACTGGAAACCGAGGGCGAGGCAATCGAGGAGCAGTGGGCGGATGAACCGCATGTCCCCGACGAGGTGCATGCGCGCATCGCAGCTATCGAGGCCGAGATCGGTGCGCTGGTCGAACGGCCGCTGATCTTCGATGCCCCGGAGATGGCGCGGGCCGGTGCGTTCGTGTCGATCGAGTCCGATGGATCGCTCTGCATCGAACGCGGCTATGTTCGTCCTGAGGATGAGCCGGTGGTCGAAGCCGAAACCGGTGACGAAGAAGCCGATACGTCTGTCTCTGACGGCGCAGCGAATGGAGAGGACGGCGGCGGCGCGGCTGATCCTGCTGTCTCCAACGTCGTGTCGATCAATGCGGCCTCGGGTGGCGACGAGGATGAGGATGGCGAGATACTGAAGCCTTTGCCCGACCGTCTCGTTGCCGAACTGACCGCCTGGCGCACACTCGCCTTGCAGGATGCTCTTGCGCAGGAGCCTTCGACGGCTTTCGCGATGGTTCTGCATGCTTTCGTGCTCAGCACCTTTTACAGCTACAGCCGCGAATCCTGCCTTGAAGTGTCGCTCAACAAGGTGTCGTTCGGGTTTGCGCCGTCCGGCCTGCGCAGCAGCACTCCGGCCAAGGCGATCGAGGAGCGTCACAAGCGTTGGGCCGACCGGTTGCCGGACGACGACAAGGAGTTGTGGGAGGCGCTGCTCGCGTTCGATGGCGCGGAACAGGCAGCGCTGTTCGCCCACTGCGCCTCGCAGGCCCTCAATGCGCAGCAGGAGGTGGTGCCCAAGTACGACAATGGCCGCATCTCGAAGCACAGCGTCGAGCGGCGCATCGCGCACAGCCATGTCCTTGCGCGCGCGGTCGGGCTCGATCTGATCGGTGCCGGCTGGCGGCCCACGGTCGAAGGCTATTTCCGCAGCGTTACCAAGCCGCGCATTCTCGCCGATGTGGCGGAGGCCAAAGGCTCGAAGTTCGCCGAGATGATCGACCATCTCAAAAAGGGCGACATGGCGAACGAGGCCGAACGGCTGCTCGAAGACGCCGGTTGGCTCCCTGAGCCGATGCGGACGCCCGAGTTGCTCGACACACCTGCGGCAGAGCCGGTGGCCGAGGAGGAAGCCGCCGAACTGCCAGCGTTCCTCGAAGATGAGGATCATCCCG
Organism: Rhizorhapis sp. SPR117; assembly: GCF_021742065.1. The sequence continues at coordinate 7,134 of NZ_JAKKIE010000077.1, read as the reverse complement.
TCGATGCCGACAATGATGACGGGGAAGATGTCGCTGCGGCAGCCTAGCACCGGCCGGGGCGGCTTTGGTCGCCCCGTTCTCCCAACTTTTCATCCATCAAGCCCGGCGCACCTGCGTCGGGCTTTTGCCATTTTGAGGAGGTAAACGATGCAGACGTCCCGGATCGAAAACGCAACGCCGGACGAACTGGCCCCGATCCTGCTGAGCGCGCTTCAGCGCATGGGGCAACTCGGCCGCGATGGCGCGATGGCGCTGGCCCGTCTGGTCGCCGACGACGACGGCGATTTCGATGAAGCCGCCGAATGGATTGAGGAAATTGCCGCCGGCGGGCTTCGAGAATGAACCGTCGACGCGATTCCACTTTCTTTCCCCAAACCTCGAAAGCCCGGCCAGCGCGCCGGGCTTTCGCCTTTCAGGAGATCCGCAATGACGGATGCAACAGAATCTCAGCCCGCCATCGACATGGCAGCGACCATGGCACGGTATACGGCATGGGAAGCCGCCGCCGCGAAGCTCGTTCCCGACAACAAGCAGCGGCTGTTCGCGCACCTCGCTTCGGCGAATATCACGCGCGTCGTCGTTATTTTCGATGGTGAAGGCGACAGCGGCCAGATCGAGGACATTCAGGTCTATGTCGGCGATGAGCAGGCCTCACTGCCCGAAGGCAAGGTGGACAGCCTCGATCTGCCCTATGGCGAAATGCAACCGGTTCGACGTCGGCACCGCACCACACTGGCACTGGAAACGCTCGTCTACGACCTTCTACGCGAGAAGCACGCAGGCTGGGAGAATTCGGACGGCGCTTATGGCGAATTCACCTTCGATATAACGACCAGGACGATCACGCTCGACTATAATGAGCGGTTCATGTCGTCCGAACATCACGCCTATCGCTGGTGAGGCTGCGGCTATGGGACATTGCTATCACCACGCGCTCTCCTCGGTCCGCAAATGGGGCGGCGAACCCGACGATTATCTGCCGCTCCACCAGTGGTTCGATCATTCGAAAGAGATCATTGCTGACTTCCGGCACCGTGCCCTGCGTCACCATGCCCAAGGCATATTCCAACTGGAACGGGTGTTCGGGCCGACAATCATTATTTCGACAGGACGCGTCGTCCCGGTTCGGCTCATTGGCGAACAGCATGTGCGTGAGGATCTGGGTTTCATTCCCAGCTTCGCGGACTGGGTGCGCTGCATCCGCCCTGAACCCTGGATGGGCCGTGCGCAACCGATCCACCGCGACGTCGATCCGTTCGCGGTGCAATCCTCGCCTATGGGAGAGCCGGCATGAAGGTCCGCGCGATCCTTGAGTTCGATCTCGAAGAGGAGAACGGCACGCCCGTCATCCTGGTCGAACGCTTACAGCAAGCTGCCGGCGACACGGATCATGCCATCCGTCACCGCCTCATGGGCGCGGGTTTCCTCGGCGGGGAACTCCTGATCGGGAGCTGGACGCTGCGAACCGAGGTCGTGGCCGCTGCGCCCAGCGATCCCGATCCGCCGCCCTGATCGTCGCCACTCACCGCTCAATCTTCCCTGCGATGCCCGGCCTTGTGCCGGGCTTTCATGTATCTGGAGACCTTTCATGGCTGATTATCATTCTCCGACCGTCGTGCAGCCGAGCATTCCAGCCAACGCGATGACCCGGCTCGAACTCGCGTTGCTCACCGGCGTATTCGAGCATGAGTCCGATGGGGACGCGATCTATTTCTACGCGAGCGAAGGACCGTCCGACATGGTCTGGCTCGGCATCGCCGATCTTAAGGAGGCGCTGGAAGACGAGCCCATGCCGTCCGGCTGCATCGTCGAGATGATCCGCAAACTGCTCACCGAGGCCGGTCCCGACGAAACCGAATTGGAAATCGACCTCTCCGATCTGGGCGATGCCGCGATCTTCCAGCAGATCGTGCGTCGCTGCGAAGTACTCGACCATGTGACCATCACCTCGGCCTGGACCTGCACGAAGATGCGGCCAGATGGCTTTGGCGGCGGCGTGACCGTGGTGACCGCGCATCAAATCCTGTCCAACTCGACCAATGAGATGGAATGCCGGCTGCTGGACGAGGCTGAGCATGGCGATCTTGGCTGTGCGCCGGGGCACGGCCGGCATCCCGTCCTGATGCTCGCCGAGGAGGATGTCCGCTCCACGCTGAGGGATATCCAGAAGGTTTATGCCGGCACCGATGCCGCTGCCGTCGAGGTCAGCGATGTGCATATCCGCCAGGGCTGCGTCGAGGCGATCAGCAGGCTCAACCTCGATGACCAGCTTGAACGCATCGTGTCCAGCGCCGCCATGGCGGCCACCCGGATCGCGCGCGCCGGGCCTGCCTGATCCTTTCCTGACCAACCATAATCCCCGAAAGCCCGGCCGCACGCCGGGCTTTTGTGTTTCAAGGAGACGAGATTATGTCCGCACAATCGATCTATGACACCGCGCCGCTCGGCAGTCTTATCCGCTATTCCAACGGCGAGCCGCGCCCGCCCGAGCGGTTCACCCGCAAGCTCAAGGCGTGGAACAACGACAATGGTATCGGCCGTCTGGTCGAGCGCAGGGCGGAAGAAATTCGGCCGACCTACCAATCGCCCGCAGGCTTCTGCCTCCATCTCGGCAATTATGGCAGTCAGGGCATCATCGCGATCGTCGTGAACCGGCACTATTCGGTCGAGAGCGCATTGCATTTCGAGATTATCGAGACGCCGAAGCCCGGCATGGTCCGCGTGCTCACCAGTTTCGGCGGGCGCGACGAGCTGCGCCATCTCGCTCCGCATATGGCGGCGGCGGAGGAATGGATGGCGCGTAACAGCTATTCCGGCATGCACGCCGAGATCGTCCCCGCTCCTGACCTGGTGATCCTGCCCTCCAGTCTCGGGAAAGCGGCATGACCATGCGGCGCCACTATGTGCATGTCTATGCGACCATCCGGATCAAGGTCGCGGTCGATGCACCCGATCATCGCGCGGCAATGCAGGCGGCCGATGCAGTCGTGTTCGCGGAGCGCCACTCCGTCGGCCTGATTCCCGTCCATTCGGCAGTGATCGACGCCGACTATGCCGAGGAGGTCACCGAATATCTGGTCGACGAGGCCGATGATCCGACCTTCGCGCGGTCACGCGCTTACGGCCCTGATTATGCGCCCGCCCGTGCCATCGACAGGAGGGCGGCATGACCGGGATCAACGTCGAATATGGCATGACCGCCTCTGGACTCATGGCCGCCCGTGTCGGCGATCTGGGCTACATCGCTATTCCGGCGCGGGGCGGCTTCCGGCTCGCGTCGGACTGGCGGCTCACCCGGCCGATCGCTGCATGGAGCGAGAACGATGTCTTCGGCAACGAAGGCATCGTCGCCGACGAGGCGGGCTTTCGCGCGCATGTCGAGGCGATCGCGGTTCATCTGCGGCAGCGCGAAGCCCTTGGCCGCAAGGAATTGCACATGCGCCTCGCGACGCCCTGGGGCATGTCGCAGGGCGCGACCATCTATGCCCAGGGGATCGTGTTCCATTCGACCGCCTCGCATGGCGGGTTCAAATTCGACCGCGCCCGCAACGCTGGCCTGCATCCCGCGCTGCGGATCAAAGGCGGGTGGTATGAGGAGGATGGCGACTGGGCGCGTGTGGCCGCGGGCTATCCCGACCTGTTCACCGACCGGGAGATAGCAAGCGCGGACAAAACGCTGCGGGACTGGGAGCCCGATGCCTGGGAAGCGGTGCATGGCGGTGTTCTGACGGCGGAAGACTCCTTCACCCGCGACCGTGAGCAGTTCCAGCGCGATCATGCAGAAGACTGGGTCGTCATCTCGGCCCTGCGATCCGATCGCCATCCCAGTTTCGTCGAGACGGTCGCCACGATCGGCGGCCGATGCGATGTGTCGCAAAGCCGTGGCTTCCTTGTACCGGCCGATGAATATAGTGCCGGACGGCATGGGTTCGTGATCGATCCCGTCCGGCATAAAGCGATGGTGACCTGACCTATCAGCCCGTCCCATTCGTTGGGGCGGGCTTTTTTGTCTGGCGCTCAGAGGCAGGCCGTCAGTCTATGCGCCTTTCTCTGCGTCGGAACCCTTCTTTCGCGGACGGCGGGGCGTCGATGCTATTGCCGGCTTTACTTCAGTGACAGGGCTATTCGCCGACTTGGGCTTACGGCCAAGTCCGATCTGATGCGCCAACGCCCGACGCTGCTGCGCATAATTTGGCGCGACCATGGGATAGTCGGCCGGCAGATTCCATTTCGCGCGATATTGCTCAGGCGTCATCTGAAAATGGGTCATCAGGTGGCGCTTGAGCATCTTGAGCTTCTTGCCGTCTTCGAGGCAGATGATGAAGTCGGGCTTTACCGACGATCGCACGGAAACGGCGGGAACAAGCTTGGCTTCCTCCATCTGTTCAGCCTGACCAAGACCGCTGAGCGCGCCATGAACATTTCCGATCAAGAGCGGAAGATCGCTGACGGCCACGTTGTTGTTCGACACATGGGCGGCAACGATGTCCGCCGTCAGCGTAATCAGGACATTATCGGCGTCGGCGTGATCAGTCATGGGAGCTCTTCTTCCGAACAGAGACATTCAAGCATACCGTGCGGGAGAGTGCTCGATATTGCGCCGGCACATAGCGAAACATCGGTCCATGAGCCAGATTTTCCCGCGCGAACCCGAATTTGAGCACGCATCAGCCATGCGTGTGTCGCCTATGCTGATGAGAGCCAGAGAACAGGCCGGGAGGAGGGAACCCGGCTGGGCCTAGAGAGAGCGTCCGCCGGGGCTTCCCTTCCTGCTCTCCCGGAGACTTCCACCCATGACCCACATCCTGTCCGACGCGGCGCTGTGCGCCGCGCCTTCCCGCGTGGCGTCCGGCTTCGCAGGCCGGGCCAGTGCCCTGCTGGCCGCGGCGCGCACCCTCCTGCCGGCGCTGGAGGCGGGACGCACCATCGATGCGACGCAGCTCCGCATCGCGATGTCCGACGCCTTCGGCGGCAGCGATGCGACCGGCGCCTGGGACTGGAAAACCGCTTATGACGCCTGCGAGGCGGCGGAGATCCTGTTCCTGCGCCGCTATGGTTCGGCGATCGTTGGCCGTGCGCCAATGAGCGCGCTAGCGCTGATCGAACGTATCGCAGCGTTGATGCCCACGCACACGCGCCGTTCGGAAACTTCCCAGGCCTTGCAGCAATTTTCGACCCCGCCGGGTCTTGCTTTCGTCGCGGCCGTGGCGGCGTCGATCCATCCCGCCGATCATGTGCTCGAACCGTCGGCTGGCACCGGCATGCTTGGCGTTCACGCACAGCTCGCGCGCGCCGGCCTCACGCTCAACGAACTGGCCGAGACTCGCGCCGAACTGCTGCGGCTGCTGTTCCCGGACATGCCCGTATCGGCGCATGACGCCGCCTCGATCGACGATCGCCTGCCCACTGCCATCTGCCCGACCATCGTGCTGATGAACCCGCCTTTCTCGGCGGCCGCAAACGTCGATCGCACCATGCGCGACGCGGCAATGCGTCATATCGAATCCGCGCTCGCGCGCCTCGAACCGGGCGGCCGCCTGGTCGCGATCACGGGCGCGAGCTGCGCACCGGCGTCATCCGACTGGCGCGGCCCGTTCACCCGGCTGCAGAACAAGGCGCGCGTGGTGTTCACCGCCGCGATCGACGGGAAGGTCTATGCGAAGCACGGCACGACGATCGAGACCCGGTTGACCGTCATCGACAAGCTGCCTGCTGACAATCCCGCCAGCTTCGTTGAGAGCGCTGGCAAGGCCCCCGATACCGGGACGCTGCTGCAATGCGTACTCGACCAGGTGCCACCGCGCGCGCCGATCACGCCATCGCCCGTCGCTGCCTTGCCGGTCATCGCCTCCACCGCGCCGGTGCGCCCGAAGACGCGGACCGGGGCCACGGTCGTTTCGTCTTTCGTCCCGGACACCCCAGCGGTTGAGCTTGCCTATGAGACGATCGATTGGTCGCCGCCCGCCGGGCGTTTGGGCGAAGGCATATACGAGCCCTATGCGCTCCAGTCGCTGCGGATCGAGGGTGCGCAGCCGCATCCCACCTCGTTGGTCCAGTCGGCGGCGATGGCGTCGGTCGCGCCGCCCAAACCCTCTTACCGGCCACACCTGCCGCCCCAGCTCGTGACGCTCGGTATCTTGTCGGACGCGCAGCTTGAATCGGTCATCTATGCCGGCGAAGCCCATGCTGGACATCTCTCGGGCGCGTGGATGGTCGACGATACTTTCGACGCCATCACCACCGCCGCGGAGGATGCCGAAGGCGCGGTCCAGTTCCGCCGGGGCTGGTTCCTCGGCGACGGCACGGGTGCTGGCAAAGGACGACAGGTCGCCGCGATCATTCTCGACAATTGGCTCAAGGGCCGCCGCCGCGCGCTGTGGTTGTCGGTCTCGGACCGGCTGCTCGAAGACTCGCAGCGCGACTGGTCGGCGCTCGGCCAGGAACGACTGCTGGTAACGCCGCTCTCGCGCTTCCGTCAGGGAACGGAAATCCGCCTCGATGAAGGCGTTCTCTTCACCACCTATGCGACCCTGCGCTCACAGGAGCGCGGGGGCAAGAAATCGCGCGTCGACCAGATCGTCGAATGGCTGGGGCCAGATTTCGACGGGGTGATCGTGTTCGACGAGGCGCACGCTATGGCCAATGCCGCCGGCGGCAAGGGCGAACGTGGTGATGTCGCCCCCTCGCAGCAGGGCCGTGCGGGCCTGCGCTTGCAGCATGCGCTGCCCAATGCCCGCATCGTCTATGTCTCGGCCACGGGCGCGACCACCGTGCAGAACCTCGCCTACGCGCAGCGCCTTGGCCTCTGGGGCGGCGATGATTTCCCGTTCGCGACGCGCGGCGAGTTCGTCACCGCGATCGAGAATGGCGGGGTCGCGGCGATGGAAGTGCTCGCGAGGGATCTCAAGGCGCTCGGTCTCTATGCCGCCCGCTCGCTGTCCTTCGATGGCGTCGAATATGAGATGCTGGAGCATCGGCTGACCGATGAGCAGGTGCGCATCTATGACAGCTATGCCTCAGCGTTCGCGATCTTATGCGCAGCTGCGCATAAGATGCTTTATCGCGAGGTCGCGATAATGTGAAGGAACGCGGCCTAAGCGCCGAATTCCTGTGTTGTTCGTGCGATGTTGCTGC
>NZ_JAKKIE010000076.1 GCF_021742065.1 Rhizorhapis sp. SPR117 | reverse complement strand
AGACCGTATACGTTGACGCAGACTGATCAGAGCATCTCAAAATCTACCTTGCAAACGGGGCGGGCCATACGTTTTTTTGGCGCCGTCGGCCGCCGCGCTCTGGCCGTTGCCGGCGGCCGGCACGATGGCGCTGGTCGCGGCGCCGATTGCTCCGAAGGTTTTCTCGACAGGTGGCGCTGGCGGTGCCGCGGGCGGAGTGGGCGGTGCCGGCAGGGTTCCGGCTGCACTGTCGATGTCCGCCTGGTCAGGGGATGGCGGGAATGAGGGCGCTGCTCCCGGCAGAGCTGCCGGCAGCTCGCCACCATCTGTCACGCCCGGCGGTTTGCTTCCGGGCACGACCTTGCCTTCCTCGATCGCGGTGATGCGCTCGCCAAGCAGCGATTGACCGTCGAGCACCTTCTTGAGGTCGCCGCGCAGCTTCGTCTCGAGGCTGTCGCCCCGCAGGCCGGCGCCCATGTCGAGTTTCGAGGCGGCCGGCGCAGCCTCGGGCTGCGCGTGATTGGCGGTCGACGCGGTGTAGAGGCCGTAGCCGAGAACCGCGACCGAGGCCGCTACGCCCAGTTGCTTCGCGCGCAATTTCTGGCGCGCGTTGAGAGCGGCCCAGCGCGCTTTCAGGTCGAGCAGCGCCGGATTGCGCGTGCTCCCGTCAAGTTGATCGGCCGCGGCGGCCTCGGCGAGATGGGTCTGATAAGGCCCTTGGACCGATTCTTCCGCACGGCCGGTACGGCCAGTGCCGGTCTCCACCGGATCATTTTCATCGGTCATTGGGCCGCCTCCCGACGGACGACCACGAGACGAGCCGTGTCGCCGGCCCTGAGCGTGAGGCGGTCGGCGCTGACCGCGAAGATCCGCGCGCCAAGGGCGCGATCGAGAAACTGGCGCTCGTCCAGCGTGGTGTCGGCAGAGACCTCGACGCGGTACTCCGAGGCCGACAGGCCGGCGCCCTCGACCTCGAGGCGGCGGCGTTCGGTAATGTGCGCGCCAGGCAGGCTCGACAGGAGCACCGCGCCGGCCTGCGGCGCCACCTCGGTGAAGGTGGCGGGAATGCGTTCCTGAAAGATGGCGAGCGTGATCGAGACGGCCCGCTCTTCCTCGACAAGCGGTCCCAGCAGTTCTTCGTTCGCCCGGGCGCGCTGTGAGGCGCCGGGCACCAGGCTCACGGTCTGGGCCGGGATATCGGAAGGCTCGGCGTAAAGCGGGTAGATCGCGCCATTGCAGGAGACGAAGAATTCCGATGGCGTGGTCACATAGCTGCGGGTGACCTGGCCCAAATCATCGGTTTCCTTGACGAGAAACTTGATCCACGCATCCGAGCCGCCCTTTTCGACGGCGATCGCCTTCTCGGCCGAGAACTTCACGTCCTCGATCTCACCGCCGACGCAGATGACGTGGTTGATGTCACGGTTGGACAGACGGATCGCACTCCTCTGATCCGGCAGCGCGGTGATTTGCTGCGCGCCGACAGGCACGCTCATCAGGAGGATCGCCGGCAGTGCGAGCGCGCGCGTTCCTCTACCGAAGCTCGGCATCGAAATTCTCCTCGGACAGGCGGGTGAGCCAGAAGCGGCCGTTGTCGATCGCGTAGCCGATGCGTAGCGTGCCCCGGAATTTGCGGATGACGCCGCCGATCACGCGGACCTTCTCGACCGGCACGACGATTTCCGTATCGGTCCAGGTCACCGGCTGATCGGGGCGAATATAGGTCGCGATCGAGAGCGTCGGGTTGTTCGCGAGTTCGTCAAGGATCGCGTTCAGATTGTCGCGCATCCCGTTATAGGCCGACGGGTGGACGATCGAGAGCAGCTCCTGGAACTGCCGGTCCGCCGAATAGGCCGAATAGGTGCCCGACAGCGTGACGATGTTGCGCGTGATCGTTCGCAGATAGGCGGTCGAGGGCTTCGAGCCCGTCACATAGAGATCACCGCTCGCGCCGAACGGAACCACGACGGTGCGCCGGTTCTGGTCGGAGGAATAGACCACCGCGCCCAGCACGGCCGTGATGCCGAACAGCCCGACGATCGCGAATTTGAGAAGCCGGTTCTCCTCGAACAGGTTTGAGCTTCCCTGCAGATAACGGTGGATGCCGAAGCTGGCGGGTTTGCCGATCAGAGGATCGGCCTCCGGCCCGGTGCGGCGGTTGAGGAATGACATGGCGCCAGCTCACTCGAAGAAGCGGGTCTGGGTCGGACCCGGATAGTGACGAAAGGAAAGCAGGCCCCAGCGCCACGCGAGGTGGGGAAGGAAGCCGCGTGGCTTCGATCGCTTCCACGGGATGAAAAGGAGAAGGGCGCCGATGAGCATCCAGCCGATCACCCCGCCGACGATTGCGGCGACGAAGATGGTCGACAGAACCAGTACGAACTCGTCCGCCGCGAACCACAAAATCTGCGTCGGGCGATGGAGATACTGGGGCAGACGTTCGTCCAACGTCCTTCTCCTCTTGCTTCATGCCCCCGGCATGGGGGCGGTTTTCCCAGGGAGCCGGTTCATCGGCGCCCCGGGTTCGTGAGGCCGCGCCAGCGCTCGCGGGACGGGGGCGCGGCCAATCCGGTCAGATCACCATTCCGAAAGTCTGGAGGATCGTGTCCGATTTGATCAGGCAGACCGCGGCGACGATGGTCGGGATGCCGACCATGACGTTCGAGAAAAGCCGCGAGACGCCGAACAGGAAGGCCGCGACACCGCCGACAAAGCCGAGCGGTCCCTTGACCCCCTTGTTGACCACGATGTCGTAGATGTCGTAGCCGAGGTCGCCTGCGGCCGGGGCCGTGAAGGCATGGGCGCCGCCGCTCGCGAGCGCGAACATAGCAAGCATAGGCAGCCCGGTGCTGGCGTAGGAGACGGTCCGACGCCCGATTTTCTTGATCATTGCGCATACTCCGAGGATGTGGGAGCCGTCCGGAAGCATGCCTGCGGACCCCGAATGGGCTCGTTGGCGGCCGATGATCGTGTCGGACGGCTCCCATGGGCCGCGACCATCGGCATCTCGACACGCCAGGCCGGCGCTGGGACGTCGCGTTGGACGCCAGACCGGTCGGACGGCCGCCAGAAGTGGGTGAGGTGTTTCAGCGGTTCGCATGCGGAGCCGCCTTCGCGGCCAGCTTGGCGCGAGCCTGATCGAGAAAAGTCTCGAGTTCGGCCTGCTGAAAACCCGATATCAATTGACCGTCAGCGATCAGCGTCGGCGTGCCGCTCACACCGATCTTGCGGACGAGATCCGCATCGGCCTCCACCTTCGCGTGGCCTGCCATGCACTTATGCATCTGCGCAGGCTTGGCCCCGGCGTAGACGGCCTTGAAGGTCGCTTCCTTGTCCGGTGAGCAGAGGATGTGCTCGGCCTTTGCGGCCGCATCCGGGTGAATACCCGAGACGAAATAGACCAGCCGCCGCACGGGCTTGCCCTCCGCGGCCTTGGTCGCCCAGAAGCGCTCCAGCGCCCTGCAGTAGGGACAATCGGGATCCGTGAATTCGATGATCGTCGGCGCGCCGGCGGGTCCAATGGTCAATGCCTTCGCCGGATCGATCGCGGCGAGATGCTTCCTCGCGGTCGCCTCCTGGGCCAGCGCGGTGACGTTGGCGCCATTCTTGTCGTAGATCGACGCGAAGAGGATGTGTTCGCTCTCGGGGGCGAAATAGATCACGCGGCCGCCCGCGATCGCCTGATAGATCGGTCCCTTGACCGGCGCCGGGCCAAAATCCTCGAACTGGAGATTGGTGAAGGTCTGGTGCAGCTGCTGTTCGGCTTCGGCCGCCGCCTGCGCGAGCGCGGAGCGATCGTTGCCTTTGTGGGTTGCCGGTTCTTGGGCGAGGGCAGGGGCGGTGGCGATCAGCAGCGCCGCCATACCGGCGCCGCCGGCGTGACGCTTAATCCAATGGGGCATTTGATATCTCCTGAGGTATGATGCTCGAGGATCCGGTCACGAGGCTGCGATCGAGATGGACCGAACTTCCCAGCATGAGCTGCGCTGCCGGCATCGAAAGGCCGGCGGTGGAGGCGTTGCCGCGGCTGCGGATCACGAAGTCGGTTGCGGCTTCAGTGATCGTAAGCCGTATCATCTGCGGTGCCGGCGCGGGGGAAGCGCGCGGCGCGGCGCAGCCCATGACCGTCGCCGGGAGAAGCAACGCGACGGCGATTGCCTTGTGTCTGTTGGGCATCGGGCTGTCCCCCCTCGCGTGAAATTCGGAAGCCTGCAGCTGGCGCACGGACTGGCGTTCTCCGCGTCCGTTCGTGCGCCATGCCGAGGCGTCCTCGACGTGCGGAAGGAATGATGTGTTTCACCCTGAAACAGCAATCGGGTAGACACTGACGTGTGAACCTGGACACCTCAGTGACGTATTCGCCACTTCAGTACGCATCTGCTCACTTATGTGGTGATTTGGCCTGGTCGCCGGGAGCCGTCGCTCGTCCGTTTGGCCGAGGCCAATAGAGAGGAACGAATCGCACCGTGGGCCGTCCATCGAGAACCTACGCGCTCAGGATGTCACCAGCTGGAGTCGAGCTCTTTCTCGATTGCCACCATCGCCTGTGCAGGCTGACCCATCAGTTGCTGCCCTATGGCCAAACGCTGTTCGCGGCCATGATGCACCTCAGCCGCCTCGACGCCGTCCTCATCATGGACGACCTCGCAACCTTCAAGGCATCGGGGCTTGCGGGTCGCCGCAATTGCTTTGTCGGCGCCCCATCGTGCCTAATGGATGTCGTCTCGCGGATTTCTACAAGCATTGCCGAGCAATTGCCCGACAATCGGCGTCCGATCATGACCTCCCGACTCTTCATCGTTGCGCTCAGACGCTTTCGAGCGGCCGACTCGGACGACTTGCTGCGTTCCTATGAACTGATGGTCGAGGAGGCCGGCCCGATGCTTAAGATTCCTAAAGACTGGCGCGACATCAGGCGCTCCGAGGCAGGGCATTGATACGCTACACATAAGATGCGGCAACATTGGCCTATTCTCTCGTTGACCTGCGGATATGTATCTTACACAAATCTGCAGCATCGAGCAGGCCGTGGCGGGCTGAAAGCTACCTTCGGGAGAGGGAGATGCCGCTTGCGCGCGATAACAAAACCGAAGAACCAGTCTATTTGTCCGAAGTCAAGCGGCTGTCAGGACAGCGCATAGAGCAGGAAAGACGGCGACGCGGGTTGAGCCAATCTTTCATGGGTACGAGGATAGGACGGGGAACGACCTGGGTACGCCAGATCGAATCTGGTTGCCCCAAAGTTCGCCTGGATGATCATGTCCTTTGCTATGACTTCTTGAGCATTTCTCCGCTGGCGATCTTCATCCCTCTTCTCTTTCTCCTTCACGGCCGCGAATGTCCGCCGCATCTTCTGTTCGGCAACCTCAAGCACCTCGAAGAGGCGATCCTCAACTGCGTGATCAACTGGAACCTTAGAAATCTGCGTGGCCTTCTGCACCAACAGCCTTCGGATGAGCCGGAGGAGGCGATGGCGACAGGCCATAGCGAAAATTCGGTGTGCGCCGCGGATCGGCCGTGAGTCTCACATTTGCGACTCGAGGACCCTCGCTGACCACTGTCGGTAGCCTGAGCCTCTATTAAGGACGGCGTAACGCCTTGGCGTAAAAGGCAATCGCCGCGGAGGCATCCTCGAAGTAGATCTGTGGAATGGCCACATTGCGGTAGCGATAAGTCCGTAGCTCGGTTTTCTCTGGCACGGTCGTCCGTCTTCCCATTTGAGTTTCGAGGAGGTTCGAGCGAGCGGCGGACGATGCGATGCGATGCGATGCGATGCGATGCGCGGAGATGCCTACCAGAGGTTCTTGCCGTCAATGACCGCGACTGGCCAGTCGGCTGCCTCGAAGTCGTCGATGAGACGCGCATTGAGCGCGATGCGCCGGGTCTTGCCGTCCCATGAGCCGTCCTTATCGAAGGCCGGGCTGTCGGCGTATGTGTCGCATCCGCACGCGCTGCAGAAATGGTTGGCGACCTGCTTCGACCGCCAGCGATAGGCCGCGTCGCTATCGGCCTGCCGCACGGTGAACTGATCCGGCCGGTAATAGGCGAAGAGGTGCCCGCGCTTCGAGCACAAGGAACAGGTGCAGCGGGTCAACTTTTCGGGAAGCTCGGCATCAACCTCCATCACCGTGCGTCCGCAATGGCATCGTGCCGTGATCGTCATGGACTCCTCCAAATCTTGCTCGATGAAGACTTCCTCGCTCTCGCTCAGTCGTAGCGGCTGACTTCCACCAGGTTGCCGTCCGGGTCACGGAAGTACATCAACATCATTCTGCCCTGCGCGCCTTCGCGCTCGATCGGACCGAGCTCGATCGCGACGCCGCAGCTCTCGAGATGCGCGCGTACCTCGTCGAGCGGTCGTTCGATGACCAGGCAGAAGTCGCCCGCGCCGGACGTCGGCGCGACAGCCTTGGGGTCGAACGTGTGGCCGACCTCGTGGACGTTGTTCTTCCGACGACCGAAGGTTAGCGCGGCGGGCCGCATCGCCGCGCCCACCCGGCGAAAGCCGAGCGCACGCTCATAGAAGGCGCACGTCGCCTCCAGGCAACGGCCGGTGAGAACCAGATGGTCGATGCGGTCGATCATGCTGCCTCTCCGAAGAAACGAAGGAAATGTGCGGCGACCGCATGGGGCTGCTCTTCGGGTATGAAGTGACCGCAGGGCAGCACCTCACCTTCGACCTGGCTGGCCCACGGCCGCCACAGCGCGACGCCGTCCTTGCCCTTGAGCGAACCCTGCTCGCCCCACAGGACCAGCAACGGCATCGCCAGCTTACGTCCGCGGTCGGCCTCGTCCAGCTCGCGGTCGATGCCCCAGCCGGCGCGATAATCCTCGCACCAGCCCCGCACCGTCCCGGATTGCTGCGCGCAGGCGACATAATCGGCGACATTCTGCTCTGGAAACTCGAATCCCGGCGCCGACTGGTGTTCGAGGATGTAGCGCACGAACCATTCGGGATCGGCGCCGATCAGCTTCTCGGGCAAGCCATCCGGCTGCGCCAGGAACGGCCAGTGCCACGTCGCGACAGCTTGCTTCGCTCCCATGCTGTTCCAGACATCGGCGGTCGGAACCACGTCGAGGCTGGCGAGCCGCGTCACCACTTCGGGATAGTCCAGCGCGAGCCGATAGGCGACGCGGGCACCGCGATCATGCGCGCCGACCGCGAACCGATCGAAACCGAGCGCCTTCATTGCCAGGATTTGGTCCTGCGCCATCGCCCGCTTGGAATAAGCAGCATGCTGATCGCCGCCCTCCGGTTTGCCGCTTCGGCCGTAGCCACGCAGATCGGGCATGACGACGGTGAACATCTCCGCGAGCCCAGGCGCCATCGCCGACCAGCACATGCGTGTCTGCGGCCAACCGTGGAGCAACAGCAAAGGTCGCCCGCTGCCGCCGACGAGGGCATCCACTTCGATGTCCTCGCCCGGAAGATGCCGACGCGCAAATCCCTCGATCGAACCGTCAACCATGCAGTTCTCGCCTTTCGCCAATCGACAATAACTCTAACCGAGGCTGATTGTTCTCAGGCTCCGATGGCTCTCGGACAGATGACACTTGAAGGATGCTTGTATGATCAGCCTTTCCTCGCTGCCCGGAATGCCCCGCCTTGGGCCGGCGAGTTCCCTGTCCCTAGCAAAGCGGTTGCGGTGAGACTCTCCGGCGAAAGGCGGAGAGCGGCAGCCTCTGGCGGTGCCAGGCTAGTATGAACGGCGATACGTACTCGTTATGTTTGTCCTGCATGGCACGATCGCCGGAGCCATTGCGCAAGATGAGTGAGCCGGCGGCAGGTCACGCCTCGTTTCCTCCAGATGTGCGGCGTTTGCCCGATAATGGCGACATCGTTCGGAACGCTACAGAAAATGCACATCGACGCGCATTGAAGCCCAACTGTGAGCAATGCTTGGCGAGACCAACCCCGGCGAAGTCGACATGCATCGCAGCCATCCGGGATTCTACGGATCGGCGGCTACATGGAATTGCGGGATAGCCTGAGCTCTTGAATCCTGCGGACCTGAAGGGTGCGGCGCAGTGGCGGACTTCTCGGCAATTTTCAGATGATCGGCTGGTTCCGACATTGTGGTGCGAACGCGCTCTATTCTCCTGGGCGGTCAGCTAGCCAACTCATTCGGAACTGTCATCTCACCGGCGCAGAAGGAAGGATCCTCGATGCCATCTAATGCCGCCGCTCTTACCCGGTTGATGTTCGCGGAGGAACGGGCGCTGAAGCGGCTTTTTGCACGCATGGTTGAACGCGAAAGCCTCGAAGACACTCTTCAGTCCCTTTGGATCCGGGTGCAACGCGTCGCGGATGACCCGGCTATAGAGGATATGGGGGCGTTCCTGTTCTATCTTGCGCGTTGCGTCGCGCTCGATCAGGGTAGGGCCGAGGCGCGCCGCAAACGGTTACAGCGGGAGATCGAGAGTATCGTCTGGGGCGTGGATTATGTCCTTCCAGTTGACCAAGTCGCGATTGCGAAGGACGGCCTCAGTCGCGTTCTTGCGCGGGCAGAAGCCCTGCCGGAGCCAACCCGCACGATCTTCTATCTCAATCGAATGGAAAACATCCCGCAGCGCGATGTCGCCAAACGGCTGGGGGTCTCCCGGACCACGGTCGAAAAGCACATGCGGCGCGCTCTCGCTGCTCTCTGTGCGGCGCTGGCGGAAAGCTAAGCCGCATTTTTCTTAATCAGCGGTTAGGCAATCGGTTCCCGCCTTCGCCCTACGAATTGTAGGCACGGATCTGACCGCGCCTTGCCGGGGAATTCGATAGGCCGATGCATGAACGCGACCCTGGACCCACCTCCGCCGCGCAAAGTTGGGTCGTGCGCCTCACTTCTGGAGACATGAACGACCGTGAGATGCGGCGATTCCGCGATTGGGTCGCGAAGCCGGACAACGAGCGGGCGTTCCAGCTCGCAGTGGCGAATTGGCGTACACTCGGCGCGCTCCGTGAGGGTCTGGCCCGCACGATCACATTGCCCTCTGCGAGTTCGGTGATGCGACGCAAGCTCACGCGTTGGGTGAGCTTTATGATCCCTTCCCTTAACCGAAATGGCTGAACGTAATATAGGTTGTATCAGAACTATCGTGCATGGGCGCGATGCAAGTTCTGTCGTCTACGTATCGCCGCTGGCATCTAGACCATCGATGTACCCTTCGAACAGGCTCGTCACATTTGCAGCGGTCGCAGTCTGATCGAAATCGCGCGGGTGAACGAACTCGTCCCTGAACCAGGGGTATTTCTCCCCCGAGAAGGCCGATGTCAGCCAATCTACGGCCCGCTCCACCTCGGGGGATTGGGCGCGGGCGGGATTCAAGACACACAGGATCTCGCGCTTGAGGTGGACACCGATATCGATGGGGCGCACCAAGCGACTGATGGCGCGGGCATAGGTCGGAAGGAATCCTATGCCACCCCCTGCGGCAACCGCGCGGAAATGCGTCAAACTACTGTTCGTGGTCAGGCTGATCAGATCGCCCGTATCGACTGTGCCCACAAAGAAGGGGAGCAACTGTGAAGCGACCTGGTCCGCCTCCTGCCAAACCAATCGGTGATCAGGCCAGTCATCGACGGATTGCGGCACGCCCGCTTCTCGCAGATACTTGTCGGACGCGAACGGCATCAGATGGAGTGTCCCCAGGCGGAAGCACAGCGAACTGGCCACCTCCGGCTGCTCGAGTTGAACTGCAATGTCGAAGTCACCCTCTGCCATGTCCACGCGCTGCATGTCGCAATGCAGTTCGATCCTAAGCTGGGTCGCGGCCTGGAATTCGAGAATGCGCGGCGTCAGCCAATAGGTACCCAATCCCTCGGTCGCCGCGATCCTGACGCGCATCCGCTGTCCGCTTTCCGCGTCCTGATGCGCCGCGCTTTGCCGCGACGAATGCATCTCTCGGGCGATACGCAGCAATGCCTGGCCGGATTGCGTAAGTTGCAGACCATCGCGGCCGCGTCGGGCGATGAGCTCTCCCAGAACATCCTCCATTCGCGCCAGCCTGTTGCGTACGGTATTGATCGCACGGCGCGTGCGGATTGCACCGGCCCTGATGCTTCCGGCCTCGGCGACGTTCAGAAAGAGCTCGAGATCCGTCCAGTCGATTTGCTTGAGATTGGCCCGGAAGGACGCCGGAATTCCCTTCCCAAGCGCTCCACGCGGAAGACCCCGTTGGCCTAAGCCGCCAGGCTCTGTCGACAGCAGGGAGGTCGAGCGAGAGGCTGGCCGCTTCTTGATCATAGCGTGACACGCGCGCGGGGCGTGTCCGGCGGCCGCCCCCTGGCGGTCAACTCGCCATCTTGACCAGCCGCTAT
The DNA here is from genome assembly GCF_021742065.1 of Rhizorhapis sp. SPR117. The sequence goes on along the minus strand of NZ_JAKKIE010000076.1, from coordinate 2,882 downwards.
CGGCGACCACATCGGCGCGGAAATCGTCTCTCCACGGCCCAAGCTTCCTCTCGGTCTCAACATGCGAACAGCCCTCCTGGCAATTCCTCTCCTCAAGATAAGGCGCTCGCTTTGGCGCTTTGCCTATCCCCGGGGGCGGCACAAACCATCTCCGATTTGAACGGGATGAGGGCCGGCGCACGCGCGCACGGGTCAACATTTGATCCACCCAGGTCAGAAATGGCCTCGCTTCACTGGAATGCGAAAGGCGTAGCTGAACAACCCTTCACATCTCGAAGGGGGTTCCATGTATCAAGAGTCAGTTAGTCCCGCCGACGTCGATGGCTATCGCTCGATGGCATTCTCGGATCGCATCCGGAAGCTCTGCAATGACGGCAGCCGGCCGGCGGCTGTCACGCGCCGCGCGACGATCCGTGAGGCCCTTCGCGCACTTGGCCATGCCCGTATCAGTCTCCCAGGCTTGGCCTGCGATAAGGTCGTCGAAGCCGCGATGGCGCATAACCCGGACATTTTCCAGCTTATCGAAGGGAACGGGCTCCCGCCCGGGAGTATGCCGTTTCTCGCTTATCTGCCGCTCACCAGTGACGGCGCCCGAGCTTTGATCGAAGGACGGTTCAAAGGAAGCGCCCCCGATCTCGCACTCGTTTGCCGCGGCGACGAAGTTCCGTCAGCCATCTACATCTGGCTGATTTTCGCACCCGCCGCTTTCGGGCCGACGGTCAAGGCACTTGCCCCTTTTCTGGGCCGTCTGTCACCCGATGGATGTCCGCTTTTCACAAGGGCGGTGACCGGCCACACCGCCAAGCTGTTTCCCGCCATGGGCTTCGTCGCGGCCCAGTCCGTCTACCCGTCCGCGCCTCGCGACCTCCTTTCCCTGCCACCGCTTTCGGGCTTTCCCGTCTTCGGTATCGACCATCGTCGGGGAAGCGGTGAGATCGAGGTCGGGGTTGCGCGCACGGTCGAGGATCTGCTGAAGGCCTTCTCCGTGCGGGCCGCGACGTACATCAGCGAACAGGAATGCCCGTATGAAGAGGAGTTCGATGGAAACGACTTCTGCGCGACCCATCTGATTGGTCGGATCGACGGCGAGCCCGCGGGATGTATCCGCATCCGCTTCTTCGCGGATTTCGTGAAGCTCGAGAGACTGGCTGTCCGCAAGGAATACCGGACATCCAGGCTCGCTTTCCGGCTGGTTCGCGAGGCCATCGGCTATTGCAGGCGGAAGGGGTATCGACGAGCATATGGTCACTCGCGTGTCGACCTGACCCGCTTCTGGGGCCTGTTCGGCTTCAAGCCGCTGTCTGATCGCTCATCCTTCGCCTTTTCGAATGTGGAGTATGTCGAGCTCGAGGCGGATCTCGGGATCGATCCGAATCCCATCGTCATCGGGGCAAATCCATATATCCTTATCCGTCCAGAAGGGGATTGGGACAGCCCTGGACCGCTCGACCGCTCAGCGGCGCGCTGCGGCTTCCCAAAGTCCGCGGCGCTCGAGCCCGAGCGCCATTGCAAGGGCCGGAGCGCTGCCGCTGTCCCCGTGCGATGATCGGGGAGCGAAAGATGACCAAGCAGATCGGAAGGATCGATCAAGGCGCCGCCGAGGAGATCACCCCGCCCATAGATACGTGGGGACTCCAGCCATCGGGCCACCGACAGCTCTCGCCATCCGTGCCTACACATGAGACAGCGCGCGCCTCCGACGCCGGTTCCTTGCCGGGTATTGACCTCGCCTCATGGTGGCTTAGGGCTCGACGGCTGCGCGAGGAGTTCTTCGGAGCGGAGATTTTTTCGGACCCGGCATGGGATATATTACTGTGTCTCTACGGGGTAGCGGCCCAGGGCAAGAAGGTGAAGATCACCAGCCTTTCGCCGATGACCGGCCTGCCGATCACCACGGCGGGGCGCTGGGCCAGAAATCTGGTAGCGAGCGGCTTGCTCGAGCGCGAACGAGACTCTCGTGACCGTCGGCGCTCCTTTGTCGGCCTCAGTCCCAAGGGATATGAGCTGGTCAGGGGCTATTTCGAGAAGTTGATAGCGAAGAACGATCTCCCTCATCCGCCACAAGGTTGAACCGTCTGCGAAATCACCGGCCGGTGATAAAGTGGCACGCGGACATTTTTCATCCGAGTGGAAACCTCGCTGGCGCAACATGCGCTCTGGTCAAGCCGATGAGCAGAGCGCACGCTCTCACGGCGTGCGAGCCTGCCCTTCAGCGAGAAAGGGAACACGCCGGCGGTGGGAAGGGGAGGACCACACCGGTCGGCAGCTGCTGGGCTCGTCCAAATCGGCTACGCAATTCCCTCTTTGCGGCGTTGACCGCTCGTTGGGTGTGCGCCGCACTGTCGCCATCGCCCTCGTCGAGTTCGTCGAGAAGGGCCAGGGCGCGATCCAGATGCCTGACAAGCATCACCCATTTTCTATGCGTCTCCACTGACAATTTCCGCTCTCCGCCCGCTGTGCGGTGAATAGAACGTGGTAACCGAGGCGCCACGACTTGCTATCCACCGGCCGTTTCTCCGATGCGACCGGGCGTTGAATCTTGTCGGCGCCCGGAACGAGTGCGCTGGTTGAGGCGCGAGCGGCGCGGCTTCAATGCGCCGATGGCTCCCGCGTGGGACGCGGGAGCCGGGGCTGGTAACATGCGAAGTGACATGCGCCTGCGCTTTTAGCCGCAAGCGACCTGGACATATGCACAGGCACCCCGGCGGATCGCTCCGCCGCGGGCCATCGCACTTCGCGGGATTACCAGTCCCGACGCCACACCTCTGCAGCGCGCTATTGCGCTAGCACACGCGCGCTTCTCGACTGTGGATCGGCATGCAAAAAGGACCCCGTTAGCGGGGTGATCGGCGTCTAAAAGGGACCCCTCATTTCGATGGTTT
>NZ_JAKKIE010000075.1 GCF_021742065.1 Rhizorhapis sp. SPR117 | reverse complement strand
CCCGCAACGCGGGACATAAACCAGCCGGGTCACTTCTCGATGAAAATACCGGGTCACTTCTCAGCGACAATCAACATACCTACCTATTATTAGATAGAAACGGGTGGGTATCAAGAGCCATTTGTCAGAAGGCCCGCAAACTCTCTATATGGTAATTCAGGATGCGTACCTGGCCAGCCTGCGCCGGGCTACTCCCGAAACAGTTAAGCTCGCATTTTTCTTCAGCACGGTAATATAAAATCGAAAACCGGGATACTTTTTTGACGGGATACTTTTTTGAGGCGTCAGTCCAACAGCATCAACGGGGGCGCGGCGCGCACGTGCGCCAGCTCTCCAACACTGCCCGGATGGCGACGATCAAGGCAATTGGTTGGTCGGCCAGCACATTATGGTCGGCGTCCGGGATGCCGATGAATTTCGTCGACGGGGCAAAGGAATCCTTCAATTCGTCGATGCGATGCGCCACCAGCGATGATCGCTCGCCAAAAATATAGGAAACTGGGCAGGGAAGCTGACGCAATTCTTCCTTCCGCCAGTACTGGTTGAACTCTGTGACCATCTTCGGATCGAGGTGCCAACTCCAGCCACCGTCGCGCTCACGCAGCGACAATCTGGCCAGGTGATCCAGCACGTAGAGGTTGGCACAATCCTGGTCGGGTGAAAGGCGATAACGGGCGAGCGCATCCGCAACGGTAGAGAATAGTCGGTTGCGATGACCCTGAATGATAAGCGTGTTGTCGCGCTCGGGCGTATCGGACAAATTAAAACCCGAATCGATCGCGATCAGACCGCCGAACGACCCGTTGGAGGCCAACAAGCGTGCAGCTACCAATCCAGCCATGGATTGGGCGACGATGACCGGGGGCGTGCCCGATGCATCAAGAGACGCGGCGGCTACTGCGCTTTCCATTTCACGGGCCCAGGCCGCCGTGCTGTAGCGATGGTCCGGGCGATGGCCGGAGCGGCCCATTCCCGACAACGAAAACGAGGCACAGCGGTATTGCTCTGCAAAGAACGGCGCGACGAAGCCCCACCAGTCCGCATGGCCCGCATAACCGTGGCCGAACAGGAGGCCTGGATTACCGATCTTTCCCCAGGTAAGGAGTTCAATTTCAACCCCGTCGACAACGTAGAAACTCCGTTCGGGCTTGATTTGCAGGGCGTCATCAAACCAGCGAGGCGGCTCCGGCCTCTCACCAGCCAGCTTCGCAAGCGGAAAGATAGGGTCTACCAGCGATGGAGGCCGTCGAACCGGCTCAGAATTAGTCATTGGATTACCATCTCCTCGTAGGAGCAGAATCAGCTATGGCGCTGCACGCGTTGCTAATATGCGCCAACGCCTGCAACAATGTCGGTACATACGATCAAATCTGCCCGATGGCACCGGAGTATCCGTATTGGGGGACTCAATAAATTTGTTCGTCCCAGCGCTTTGCGACCTCGTCAAGCATCACTTCGGTCGCGCCTCCGCCAATCGCGTGAAGTCTGGCGTCACGAACCATCCGCTCGATCTTGCTTTCGCGCATGTACCCAAATCCCCCATGGAACTGCTGACAGGCGTACATCACCTCGTTCACGACCTCGCAGCAATATGCCTTGCACATCGACACCTGCTGGATCGGGTTCATTCCCTGCGAATCGAGCCATGCGGTATGATAGAGAAACTGCCGGCCGGCCTCCACCTTGGCATGCAACATGGCCAGCTTCTGACGCACCACCTGGCGCTCAATCAGCGGCAGGCCGAAAGTCTTGCGGATGCGGGTGTAGTCCAAGGTGAGTTGTAGTGCCGTGAGCGCTTCGCCCATTGCCATGGCCGCGACAACGAGTCGCTCTCCCTGGAAATTTTGCATCGTTGCATAGAAACCCCGGCCTTCCTCACCGAGCAGGTTTGCCGCCGGTACCCGGCAGTCGTCGAAGACGAGCTCTGCGGTTTCGTTGCAATGATCACCCATCTTCGACAGGCGTCGCGCCACGCTGAAGCCAGGCATGCCCTTTTCCACAATGAACATACTGACGCCGCGGGCGCCAGTGGCCTTGGGATCAGTGCGCGCGGCGACGAACACGAGGTCGGCATTCGAGCCGTTTGTAATGTAAAGCTTGGTGCCGTTCAGTATCCAGTCGTCACCATCGCGCCGCGCATTGGTCCTCAAGGCGCCGACGTCGGATCCGGCGTCCGGTTCTGAGACGCCGATTGCGCAGAGGAGATCACCGCTGATTATACCGGGGGCATATTTCTTCAGCTGCTCTTCGGTCCCGGCGTTCACAAGATGCGGTGCGGCCATCGCTGTGCTGACCATGATTGTCGTGGTGACGCCACCATAGGTTGAATGACCCAGTTCCTCGGCAAGAATGATCCAACTCAGCACATCCATGCCCGAACCGCCAAGCTTCTCCGGGAAGCGAACGCCGAGCATGCCAAGTTCGCCCATCTTGCGAATCAGCGAGCGAGGGGTTTCACCGTCCTTTTCCCACTGGTCTCCGTAAGGGACGATCTCCTCCTGTACGAATCGACGAACCTGCGCCCGGAGCATTTCGTGTTCTTCAGTCAGATAGGGAGAGTTCATTTTGTCCTCGATGATAATTGTGTTGTGGAGCCTGAAGGCACTGGTTGAAATTCCATAGAACGTTCGTTAGGTAAACGAAAGTACATTATTTTGGCGAATGCGTTGTTTGGCGCTGAAGGCGCGATTCGACGCGCTTGTATTGCCCTTTGTGGGTGGCGACCAGATATACGTGCTCTATGGGTTTCAGAACAAGGAAGACAGGAATGGCGGAAATGCAGAACGCTTTGGATGATAGCGGCGTAGAGGCGGAAATGATCGTCGAGCGAATCGACAATGTGGCCGTTCTGCATTTGAATCGCCCAGCCGAACGAAATCCGCTGGGGCCAGAGTTTCCAGAAAAATTCTTGCGCATCCTTCGCGAGCTTGAATCCGATGTTTCGGTTTCAGCCATTGTGGTGACCGGCAAGGGCAAGGGCTTTTGCGCAGGCGCCGACCTTGTTCAGACGCTGAAGGCGGACGATGACGATATGGAATCACAGTTCCAAAAGGTCCGGGGTTTCAGCCGCCTGGTCCATGGCATCAGGCAACTCGACCTGCCCATCATCGCTGCGGTGAACGGTGTGGCCGTGGGCGGCGGGGTCTCACTAGGTCTTGCGTGTGACATCGCAATCGCTGGCGAGAGCGCGCAATACATGTTCGCGTTCGGGCGCGTTGGCGCCTGCGCCGGCGATATGGGTTGCGCATATACCCTTCCACGCCTGGTCGGGTCGATGCGCGCGCGGCACATTATGTTGACTGGCGCAACGATCGGCGCGCAAGAGGGCAAGGAACTGGGACTGTTTGTGGACGTCTGCCCCGATGACCAGGTGGTCGCGCGAGCCATAGAGATCGCTCGCAAGGTGGCAGCCTCTGCGCCGCGGCGGGCAAATGCGGCGACGAAGGTGGCCTTCATCCGTGCTGAAGAAACTGACTTTGAAACCTGCGTGACTTACGAGGCCTATGTTCAGGCCTATCTCTTCGAGCGGCCCGAACATCACGAGCGGCTCGAAAAACTGCTCACGAAGATCAAGGGCTAACTATGGAAGACGCGGCGGCATTGGTAGCTGGCAGTGACGGTTCGGTCTGGCTCCCGAGCGAAGACTACCTGACCGGATCGAACATCGCCGAGCTTATGCGGCGAATGGGTGTCGAAACCTACGACTCCTTGCTGGAAACTGCCGCTGCCGAGCCGGGACGATTCTGGGATGTTTCCCTCGACCAACTCGGCATTGCTTTCGAGCGCCCGAGCAAGGAGTTTGCTGACCTTGCCGATGGCAAGGAGTGGCCGCGCTTTTTCCCCGGCGCGCGTTTCAACTTTGCCGCCGAGTGCATGCGTTCCCCCGAGTTCGGGAAGGGTGGCGCCGAGCTCGCCTTGATTTGGGAAGATGAGGCGGGGAACAGCAAGCAATTCAGTTATGACGCCTTGGCCGACGAGACTCGCCGCTTTGCCGCCGGGCTCGTTGGGCTCGGCATTGAGCGCGGAGATCGCGTTGGCTTGCTCCTTCCGAACATTCCTGAGGCAGTGTTTGCGTTTCTTGCGGTTGGCTATATCGGCGCGGTCGCCGTTCCTCTTTACAGCGGCTTCGGTCCTGAGGCTGCTTCATCGCGGCTGCAGGACGCAGGGGCGAAAGCGCTCGTCTGCGCGGACGGTTTCCTGCGTCGAGGCAAGCCGGTGATGCTGACAGCCACGGCGGAATCGCTGATGGAACAAGTACCAACGCTGGAGAGCCTTGTTCTGGTTGATGTCCTTGGATCGCCGCCGCCATCCTGCCAGCATGTCAGATGGAAGGACGTGATTGCACAAAACGACGGTACGATCGCGCCGGTTGACACCGCAGCGCTGGATCCGTGCATCATCATGTACACCTCGGGAACGACTGGTAAGCCAAAAGGGGCAGTTCATGTTCACGCCGGTTTTCCGCTGCGCGTCGCGCAAGACGCGGCCTATCATTTCGATTTCCGGCAGGGCGATCGACTTTTCTGGATGAGCGACATGGGCTGGATGGTCGGACCCTATTCGATCATCTCGCCGCTTATGCTGAAGGGTGCGCTCGTCCTGTATGACGGGGCTCCCGATCAGCCAGATTATGGACGCCTGAGGGCGATATCGGGCCGGCATGGCGTGACGCACTTTGGCACATCGCCCAGCGCCATCCGAGCGTTCGCCGCCAATGAAGACGCAGCACTCGCGCCAGCTGCCGACCAGCTCCGGGTTCTGATCACGGCTGGCGAAATCATCGATTTCGATGCTTTTGAATGGTATTACAAGCGTTTCGGTCAAGGGCGGCTGCCGATCATCAATTATACTGGGGGTACCGAAGTCTCCGGAGCCATTCTCAGCAATAGCGTAATGCGTCCAATCCGGCCGGGTGGTTTCAACAGTATCGGCATCGGAATGAGCGCAGGCATAGTCGATCCATCGGGCAATCGCGTGAAGGGTGTGCCGGGCGAGCTTGCCATTTTCGAGCCCTTCGTTGGAATGACGATGGGTTTCTGGCGCACGCCGGAACGTTACATCGAATCCTACTGGAGCAAAGTCCCCGGCATCTGGATGCACGGCGACCTTGCGATCGAGGACGAGGATGGGCATTTCACGCTTCTCGGTCGCTGTGATGACGTGATGAAGATTGCTGGTAAGCGTATCGGTCCATCCGAGATCGAGGCCATAGTTGCCGACGGGAAGGATATCATTGAAGCTGTCGCGTTCGGCGTGCCAGACGCACTTTCCGGCGAGGCGATCGTCATCATGCTCGTCGTCAATCCGGCAAGTCAGGAAGGCGCGGAGGCTCGGGCAGCGAAAATCGTCACCGAGCGGTTGGGCAAGGCTTTCCGACCCAAGGCGCTGGCAGTGGTGCCTCGATTGCCCAAAACGCGAAACGGAAAGGTTGTCCGAAGACTCGCTCGCGCTGCCTGGCTGGGCGAGGCGCCCGGCAATGTCGACGGTCTCGAAGACCCTGGTGTGTTCGAGGAACTAAAGGCCATTTCAGCTGCACGGCAAGCGCAGTAGTTTTGGCAGGAACAGCGGTGCGGCGAAGAGGCCCGGAAAAGGAACCAAGTGATGCCTTTGCATCCTAAGATCAAAGCGGGTTTGCAGTTCGCAGAAGCCTTGCCGCGCGTGGACCAGCTTTCTCCGGAAGCGGCCCGCGTTCAGTTACGCGACTTGTGGCTGAGCGTTCCAAAGAAGCAGCCACCGCCGCCGCTTGCGAAAGTCGAAGACCGAACCATATCGGTCGGTGCGAACGAGATCCCGATCCGGGTCTACACGCCGGTGGGAAGCGGCCCTTTTCCGATCGTGACCTTCATCCATGGCGGCGGATTCGTCCTGGGCGACCTTGAATCCTATGATGATTTGTGTCGCCGGATTGCCGGGTTGGTCCAGGCGGTTGTCATCGCGCCCGAGTATCGTCTTGCCCCCGAACACAAGTATCCCGCCGCGATCGATGACTGCGTATCCACAATCATTTGGTCATGCGAGAATGCGTCCGAATTGAATGCGCTGGGGTCACAGTGTGCAGTCGCTGGAGATAGCGCAGGTGGAAATCTTGCGTTAATGTGTGCACTGCGCTTGCGTGACCGGAATTTCCTGCGCGCGCAATTGCTGATGTATCCGGTCACCGACCATTACTCGGGAGATTTTGTTTCTTACCGGGAATTCGCGGAGGGTTTCGGGCTTACTGCCAGCGAGATGCGCTGGTTTTGGGATCATTATCTCGCAGAAGAGTGCGCAGAAGGCCGCCAATACGCGAGTCCGCTTCGGGCAGAAAGTTGTGCCGGATTGCCTGCCACCTTGCTTGTGTCCGCCGAATGCGATGTCCTGCGCGATGAGGGAGAGGCGATGGCGAATCGGCTGGCAAGTGAAGGGGTCGATGTGACGCTGCAGCGCGCGATGGGCATGAACCACGGTTTCTTCATGCTCGCAGGTGCGTTGCCGGAAGCCGCCGCATTCCTTGATGAGGCGTGTGCCTGGCTTCGCTCGGCGCTCACCAACCAGCCACGCGACGCTCTTTTCCGGGATCGACAAGCTACCTAGTGTTGGCATTGCGAGACAAAGCCGAAAAATTCGACAGGATCAAAATCGAGAGGCCCCATTATTATGACCGATTGCTATATCTACGACGCCGTTCGGACGCCGCGCGGGCGTGGGCGCAAGGACGGCGCGCTGTTCATGACGACACCTGTCGAACTCGCCGCGACGACCCTCAGGGCGTTGCGGGACCGCAACAAATTGGACACGGGCCTCATAAATGATGTGGTGATGGGCTGTGTGGAGCCGGTGTCGGACCAGGGCAGCAATATCGGCCGCATTGCGGCGCTGGCTTCAGGATATTCGGAAACGGTTCCAGGCCTGCAACTAAACCGTTTTTGTGGCTCGGGATTGGAAGCTACAAACGTGGGTGCCGCCAAAATTATGTCCGGGCAAGCAGACATGGTCGTCGTGGGCGGCGTGGAATCCATGTCCCGGGTGCCCATGGGGTCGAGCGGCGGCGCATTCTTTGCCGATCCGACTGTAGCTCGCATACTCAACTACGTTCCCCAGGGCATCTCGGCCGATGCCATAGCAACATTGAATGGCTATGATCGCACGAGCGTCGATTCATTTGCGGTCGAAAGCCAACAGCGCGCGGGCAGGGCCTGGAAAGAGGGGCGTTTCAACGGTTCGATCATTCCGGTCAAGAACGAGCTTGGCGAGATTGTTCTGGATCGCGACGAGCACATTCGTCCCGAAACGACGGTCGAAACACTGGCGAAACTCAAGGCATCTTTCGAGACTGCCGGGGAAAAGGATGGCTTCGATTCCGTCATCCAGATGCGCTATCCGGAAATCGAGCGGGTCAATCACGTCCACCACGCCGGTAATTCATCCGGGATTGTAGACGGCTCGGCAGCCATTCTCCTTGGTACGCTTGAAAGTGGTCAGAGGGCAGGTCTGAAGCCTCGCGCGCGTATCCGGGCCTTCGGTTCGCTGGGCTCCGAGCCCTCGATAATGCTGACTGGTCCTGTCGCCTCGAGCGAAGCCGTGCTGGCGCGCGCAGGTATGACGGCGAAAGACATCGACCTGTTCGAGATAAACGAAGCGTTCGCGGCCGTTGTGATGTTTTTCCGGGACAAGATGAACATCGATCCCGACTGCCTCAACGTGAACGGAGGGGCGATCGCAATGGGTCACGCCCTCGGTGCGACGGGCGCGATGCTGGTCGGCATCGTTCTCGACGAGCTGGAGCGTTGCGATCTGACGAACGGCCTCATTACCCTCTGCGTCGGCGCAGGAATGGGAACAACAACCATCATTGAACGGGTTTGACATGAACCAGGACTTTACAACCGAAATCGATTCGAATGGCGTCGCCCTCATCACGTGGGATGCTCGTGATACGTCAATGAATGTGTTCGACGATCATACGTTCGGGCAGTTTGAAGAGGCGATCGAAGCGGTGTTGGCCAATCCCGACGTCAAGGGTGCGGTCATCACCAGCGGTAAGTCGTCGTTCAGTGCTGGCGGAAAACTTGATCGCCTGGGCCGGATGATGTCGCCCAATCTGCCGGAACAGGATCGCGTCGCCGCGATCATGTCCGATGTGACGAATTTCCAGCGCCTGCTGCGGCGCATCGAAACAGGTGGAAAGCCTTTTGTCGCCGCCATCAATGGCTTGGCGCTTGGGGGCGGACTGGAACTGTGCCTTGCTTGCCACTACCGCATCGCTTCGGATGCGCCCAAACTGGTCGTTGGCCTGCCCGAGGCCAAAATGGGGCTGCTCCCCGGGGCTGGCGGAACACAGCGGTCTCTACGTATGATGGGAGCGGACACGGCGCTACCCCTGATCCTGGAGGGTAGGACCCTCAACGCTGAAAAGGCAAAGGCGGCCGGCTGGATCGACGAGATAGCGCCGGCAGCGGAGCTGATTTCGGCAGCGAAAAATTGGGTGCTCTCTGCCGGACCGGACGCAGCGGTCAAACCCTGGGACAAGCCCGGCTTTGTTCCGCCAGGCCCTGACCCGCGAACCGCTGCGGGCGGCATAGAATTCAGTATGCTTCATGGTCGGATGCGGGGCAAGAATTTCGATTTATATCCGGCCTTGAACGAGATTGAGCGTATCATGTACGAGGGCTGGGCTGCGCCGTTCGACCGCGCCAGCGCACTGGAAGCAAGGGCGTTTGCCCGGCTCGCCCTTTCTCCGGTCACCCGCAACATCATTCGCACGCAGTTTGTGAACATGCAGAAGGCCAACAAGCTGGAGCGTCGACCCGCTGGCGTTCCGCGCAGCGAGATCCGCAAGGTTGGCGTCCTTGGCGCGGGCATGATGGGCGCAGCGATCGCGCATGTCTGCGCCCTTTCCGGCCTGGACGTCGTGCTGATCGACCAGGATCAGGCAAATGCCGACCATGGCCGGGAACATGCACGTCGCTATAATGCCCGCGGCCTGGCCACTGGCGCCGTAAAGGAGGCTGCCGTTCAGGCGACGATCGATCGGATCCAGGCGACCACCGATTTTTCGGCGCTTTCTGATGTCCAGATCGTCGTCGAAGCAGTGTTCGAGGACAAGAGTGTCAAGCAGGATGTAATCCGTCGGTCAGAACAGGCGATGCCGGCGGATGCCATTTTCGCGACGAACACCTCGACGATCCCGATTAGCGAGTTGGCCGAATTTTCGTCGCGTCCGGAGCGGTTCATTGGCACGCACTTCTTTTCGCCCGCCGAAAAGATGCAGCTCGTGGAAGTGATCACCGGTCGCCAAAGCGGAGATGAAGCGCTCGCGATCGCAATGGATTTCTCCAAACGCATCGGGAAGACTCCGATCGTCGTCAGCGACTCTCGCGGCTTTTACACGAGTCGCGTATTTGAGACCTATTTCCATGAGGCGGTTCGCATGCTGGTTGAAGGCGTGGAACCGGCGCGGATTGAATCCGCCGGTCGGCACATCGGCATGCCGATGCCGCCACTTGCGATCCTGGACGAGATTTCGCTCGAGCTGGTGGAAAAGGTCCACAGCCAGACGGCCCGCGATTTGGGCGACGCCTTTGAAATCACCCCGGCCGTTAAATTCATTGCCCATATGGTGAAGAATGAAGGACGGCTGGGTAAAAAGATTGGCAAGGGCATCTACGACTATTCACCTCAGGGGGGCAAGACATTGTGGCCCGGGCTGGCTAAGTTGGCCCCGATCGCTCCGCACCAGCCTGATCATGAAGAGGTCAAGCTGCGGCTCCTTACGATCCAGGCTGTCGATACCGCGAGGTGTCTGGAAGAAGGTGTGCTTCGATCCGCGGCCGATGCAGATGTCGGATCGCTGCTCGGGTGGAGCTTTGCTTCATGGACCGGCGGGCCGCTGTCTTACATCGATATGGTCGGCGTGCCCGAGTTCGTTGCGCGCTGTGACCGGATGGCCCAGGAATATGGCCCGCGCTTTGCTCCGGGCAAGCAGCTGAGGAAAATGGCAGAAAACGAAGAGACTTATTATCCGGCCACTGATTCTTGATCGGTCGGACCTGAGGCATTGTTCGTCCGGTCGGTTGGCCGGACGAAAAAACAACAACGTGATTTTGGGAAATCGGACATGGCACCCCTGACTGGGTTAAGAATTGTCGAATTAGGCGGCATCGGACCTGGCCCGATGGCTGGAATGCTGTTGGGTGACATGGGTGCTGAAGTCATCCGCATTGAACGTGTGGCCAAGCCCGAAGCGCTGATCCCCATCGACGATCGGCTCGATGTCCCGCTGCGCAACCGGCGGTCTGTTGCTCTGGACATCAAGCAGCCCGAGGGACTGGACTTGCTTCTGAAGCTGGTTGATAGCAGCGATGGGTTGATCGAAGGATTCAGACCCGGTGTTGCCGAACGACTGGGCTTCGGCCCGGATGTCTGTCTTGCCCGTAACCCAGGTCTTGTTTTTGGTCGCGTGACCGGCTTTGGGCAGGAAGGCCCATTAGCCCAATGGGCCGGCCATGATATTAATTACCTGGCCATCACTGGAGCTCTCAATGCCATGGGCCGGGCCGGTGAGCGACCGGCGGTTCCTCTGAACCTTATCGGTGACTATGGTGGCGGAGCGATGCTGCTTGCGTTTGGCATGGTGTGCGCCTTTGTTGAGCGCCATCGCTCGCAAAAGGGGCAGGTGGTCGATGCCGCCATGATCGACGGGGCGATGCTGCTTTTTGCCCCGTTCTTTGGATTTAGCGCTTCTGGAAGCTGGTCTGCCGAACGCGGCACCAACTTGCTCGACACCGGCGCACCATTTTACGACGTCTATCAGACCTCGGACAACAAGTACGTTGCGTTCGGTGCCCTCGAACCCAAATTCTTCGCCACTTTCGCGCAGAAGGTCGGCCTTGACCCCGAGGTTGCATCAGCGCACGCCGATCGAGCGCGCTGGCCAATGCTGCGCGAGGCGCTGACGAAGCTGTTTCTTGGTAAGTCGCGTCAACATTGGGTCGATCTTCTGGAGCACAGCGATTCCTGCCTGAACGGTGTCCTGGAAGTGTCCGAGGTTGGAGACTACCCGCATCATCAGGCTCGCGGTGCTGTGGTTCGGCTGGGCGGTGTTGATCAGCCCGCCCCCGCTCCTCGCTTCAGTCGTACTCCGGCGTCCGAGCCGGTTCCCCCGAAGCTGGCTGGCGCCGATACCGATGCTGTTCTCGCCGATCTCGGGGTCGCACAAGCAGACCTCGTCCGTCTCCGGGCAAGTGGTACCGTCGGCGGTGGTGAGGTCTAGCGCAAAACGACTCTGCGCACTTGATGCCCAATCAATCAAGCCCCATGCCTGACCAATCACTTTGCACTTGCCGCTTCTCAATCTTGACACACACTCGATGCGACAGTGTCTGAACGGGTCTGATCGATCCGCGATTGTCACCGGAATCCTGTGATACTCAAGCTTGTTTATGTTCGGGCGCATTGCACCCAACCGCTCTCGATTGCAGGTGATTCCGGTTGGCGGGAAGGGTTGCGCAAAAATCGAACGTGCGATAGGTTGGTAGATGAAAAAGCGGTCGTCCCTTCATCAGCGGGGAACCAATACCGGGAATCGCGTCGCGAGATCGTGAAGTTGGCGGTTGTTGGCCGCTAGCTGCTTCGGATGAAAACGGGCGGCTCGGGAGTTGTGAGCATATAATTCGGAGTAGTATCTATGTCAGAGCGTTATTCAAAATATCAACGGCTTAAGATCGAATTTGCCGCACCTCGCGTATTGCGCGTCATCATGAATAATCCAGAATCATTGAACTCGGCCGATACTATCATGCACGAAGAACTCGGCACCATCTGGCGCGACATTGATGCTGATCCAGAGGTTTCCGCTGTTATCCTTACTGGAGCGGGGAAGGCGTTCTCCGCTGGCGGCGACTTTGCGATGATTGAGGATGTGATCAATGACTTCGACGTGCGCGCCAGGACGTGGAGGGAAGCCAAGGATCTCGTCTACAACGTCATCAATTGTTCGAAGCCGATCGTCAGTGCGATGAGGGGGCCGGCTGTAGGTGCTGGGCTGGTTTGCGGATTGCTGGCGGATATTTCCATTGCATCGAAAGGCGCTCGCCTGATTGATGGACATACGAGGCTCGGCGTGGCCGCTGGCGATCACGCAGCGATAGTCTGGCCGTTGCTTTGCGGTCTAGCGCGGGCTAAATATTATCTGCTCCTTTGCGATCCGGTTTCGGGTGCCAAGGCCGAAGAGATCGGATTGATTTCCCTCGCGGTTGAGGATGAGGAACTCGACGCGAAGGCAATCGAAATAGCGTCGCGCCTGGCGATGGGTCCGCAGGCTGCGATCAGGTGGACGAAATACTCTCTGAACAACTGGCTCCGGCAGGCGGGCCCGACATTCGACGCTTCGCTGGCGCTCGAATTCCTGAATTTCACGGGGCCCGATGTTCTGGAGGGCATGGCCTCTTTGCGTGAAAAGCGAGCGCCCAATTTCAGAAGCGAATCGCCCGTGTAGATCGATGTGGACATCTGTGAAGTGATGCGAGCTACGATTCAAACAGCATATGGTCCGTACGGTCACACGATAGACTTCATTTCGCAGGGGAGCGACCCCACATTATGGGTATCTTTGATTCCGCTGCTTAAATTATCTGGTGACCGATAAGGCTTTAGTAGATTACGCGGATTTGATTCAAGTCAATGAATCTAGGGATCGTAGGATGCACCAAACTGATGGAAGCAACCAACCAACTGTAATGATTAATGGAGATAGGTTAATTGCATTTGAGATCTCTTTGACTAAATCGAGATTAGTGAGCATCATCATTCTCAAATGCGTTACCGACGTCAACGGAAGGGCCTTTTAATGCTGTCGAAAGCGAAAAATGAACTGCTGACCAGTGTCGAGGGCGACGCTCCGATGGGTCAGATGATCAGGAAGTGGAGCTGGATACCGTTCGCGGTACCGACTCAGCTCAAACCTTATGCGGCCCCGCTCAAGGTTCGCCTTCTGGGCAGCGACTATGTCGCATGGCGTACGCCGGAGGGCAAGATCGGCTTCATCGATCAGGCCTGTCCGCACCGGCGCGTATCGATGGCGCTGGCCCGCAACGAGGGCTGCGTCCTGCGTTGCATCTTCCACGGTTGGACGGTGCATGCCGACGGCTATGTGGAAGATGCGCCCTCGCATCACCCGGATGGCAAAGAATTCGCCGCGCGGGTCAAGGTCAATCATTATCCCACCTTCGAGGCGGGAGACATGGTGTGGGTCTATCTTGGCGAAGGTGACCCACCGCCGCGGCCGCGTCTGCCCTTCACGGAGCTTCCGGAAGGACATGTGTGGACCACGCGAACAATGGCGCACTGCAACTTTTTCCAGGGCGTGGAAGGCTCGCTCGACACGGCGCACCTTAACTGGCTGCACCACAGCTATATCCCCAAGCTTTCGCCGCGTGACAAGGACGGTTCGATGATGACCGGGGAGAAGAATCCGATTCTGACGGCAGCGCCGCTATAAACGGCGGAGTAAAAATGTACCACTGACGGGTCTTTTGGGGTCCGTTCATTTCGGAGTAAAAGTGTACCGGTC
>NZ_JAKKIE010000074.1 GCF_021742065.1 Rhizorhapis sp. SPR117 | reverse complement strand
GCTACTGGCCGAGTCTAAGGCTAAAGCCAGTATCCGACTGAAGTCGGAGGGGTTCCTCCTCCAAGAGGACTCTAAACACAATCCCGTTTTCGCTCTTTGCGCGTTGAGAAAGGAGTTTCAGCCCATTTGTCACCGTTACATAGACACTCTCTCGTCGAAATCATCCTTAGCATTATCCAGAATGGACCTGCCCGATGCCTTCAAGGCTGCTGGTTTTTGTCGCCGGGAATCTTAAATCCGGCATTACGTAATATGCGGCATGTGATTGGATTGTGGTGCCACAACCCGGTGGCTGACCTGTGGTGGTACGGTCGTGGTGTTTTTGGCGTATGTCCATTGCCTGCGCCGTCCATCTTTGTCCTCCTGGTTACCGTTTTGCTCCGGCTCTGCATGGTTCTTTCGACACCGGTATTGAAAGATTTCCCGCAATTCTCGGCCGATTTTTTATTATTCCGCCCATTTTTCCGCAGAAACATTCTCATTGGAACAGAACGGCTTTGCAAAGCGGGCATTAACCAGTAGCATGGAAAAAATATTGCGTTGTATCGGAGGCTTAGCGCTAACTTCGCCCGTGCAGATGGGGATCCGATCACGACGTGGGGGTTGCAAAATGGGTGAAGAATCCGTCTATAATCGGTTTAAGTTTGCAGCCGAAATGGAGCGAGTTTTTGCGTCGCCGGAGTTTTCCCGTTCGCCCGTAATGCGGCGGCTATTACGTTTTCTGATTGATCAAACGGTGGCCGGTAAAGGGGGGCAGCTCAAAGCCTATAGCGTAGCTGTCGACGGCTTGGGACGGGATCCCGATTTCGATGCACAATCGGACAGCTATCCTCGTGTTCAGGTCGGCCGGTTACGCCGTATGCTTGATACATATTATAATCGTAATGGCCTGACCAATGACGAACGTCTTGTAATTCCCAGTGGCGCGTATCGCGTATTCCTGCATCCTGCCTATCGCCCTCAGGAACGACCATCCCGCCCCGTCCATGCCAGCGACGCCATCGTCCATGGTTACGAAGTTTTGTCGGAATTACCTGGCTCACCCGGATTCTCCCCGGCATTGCCCGGTGCCGGGAAATTCCGATGGATACCGCTTGGTTTCGTTATCTCCGGACTGATGCTTGCATTGCTAGTCTGCGTTGCAGCTTACATGCTCCTCACAAACGACGAACCCGTAACATTGATGCCAGTTGCCAAAACTGTGCCTGCCCCCAAAATGTTACTGCTGCCGGTGGAAAAAAGTTTGAGTTCCCCCGCTCCCCTGCCGACATCCATCGATCAGATATTGGGAGACGCGCTACATCGTTCATGGGTCGTCGATGTTATGTCAGATGACAATGGTCAGGACAGTCGGCGCGTAGAGAACGGCAATGCGGTCGTTCCCGACGACTATGCTTATCGTCTGCAGAGCGTTCTGGCAGGCCCAACCGGGGAGGACCTTTACCTGACCTTGTGGGACAATCGGAAGGGAGATCGCCTATGGACAGAGCATATCGATCTTTCAGGTCAGGAATCATCGATCGCCACACGGTTATACCTGCCCATCGCCAATTTGATCGGCAATTTTGGCGCGATAGCGACCCATCAGCGACAATTTTATGCTGGGTATACAGGGGGCGGCTATCCATGCCTGCTGAAAAATGCCGAATCCCAAATCAGATTCACCAAAGACAATCTGAACACTGCCCACACATGCCTTACGCAAATGCTCAGGGTCGATCCGAACTCCCCTACGGCGCTGGCCGCTGCTGTCTATATGAACTACAGGATGGCACTCATAAACCCGGACCAGCGATCAAAATATATGGCATTGGCCCATGCCTATGCAAAGCAAGCTATTTTGCTGGATCCCTATTCGCCTGAGGCACAGATGGCATCAGCTCTCATGGCGGGCATCGATGGTCGTTGCACATTGGGAAAGACACAAGCCCTGCGTGCGCTCGCACTCAATCCGTATGAGGCTTTGTATCATACGTATCTTGGTTTCATCCTGTTCCAGTGTGGCGATCCCGCCTATGAAAAACATCTGATCACCGCGCGCAAAATGTATCCAGAACTTCCCGCTTTCTTTTCCCTGCCGGTCATTGTGGCCATGGGAGAACGCGGCGAAACCGACGCAGCGCTCCATTTGGCACTTAGTCTGCCGGTCAGCAGTTCGGAAAATTTGCCCTATTATGCCATCACCATGGCGATCGCTTATGCCAATCACGGTGATCTGGTGCGAGCACGCAATTATTGGCAACAGACCGTCCTGGCCAGAACAAATAGAAAAAAGACGCCCCGTGCCATATTAAACAAACTTATAGTCAGTCCTCACCTGATTCAGGCAAGCGGCCAGGCGATGATCAGGGCCGGACTTATCGACCGGCTGGATTAGTGGCAAAAATTTGATGCACCTTGCGGCTCTCAGCCGCTAGGGTCAAAACGATGCTCCGCAAAGTCCTTCCCATCCTGTTTTGCATGTTCGCGATGATGAGCGGCTGTGGGGAACGCAAGGTCGGCCATCTGCCAAATGATGCAATCGTTCGCCTGAGCGATGCGGAAGCCAAGGGACTGGACCCGCAAAAATATTCCGACCTCGTCTCATTGCGTATTGCCGCCGACCAATTCGAAGGATTGACCCGGTTCGATGCAGCGGGAAAGGCTGTTCCAGGGCTTGCCCGATCATGGGTGATAAACAATGAAGGGCTGGAATGGCGCTTCTTCTTGCGTTCAGGACTGCGTTTTTCCGACAATCACCCCATCAATGCGGAACTGTTTGCCAAGCTATTCACAAGGCTTGGGGACGAGTCCACCGCCTCGCCACACCGGGCGTTGTTTGGAGTGATTGCTACCATGAACGCCATCGGTTCAGATGAGGTTCGCGTCACGCTGCATCAACCTTTTCCCGATCTTCCCGCGCTGCTCGCGCATCCGGCGATGGCGGCCCTGCCCCTGCATCGTATCAGGCAGGCAGGCGATCGATGGACTGCCGATCGACCGATGGTAACCAGTGGTCCCTATCGACTAACAGGCTGGAACCTTAACGAACGCATCACGCTGTCCGCCAACCCGCACTGGCATGATGGCGCGCCGCCCGTCTCCCAAGTCGACTGGATGCCGGTTGATGACAGTCTGACTGCGCTACGGCAATTTCGGGCGGGCGCGGCCGACACGACCAGCGATTTTCCCGCCAGCCGCCTGCCATGGCTAAGGCGTCATATGCCGCGCGCAGTTCATGTAGCGCCTTACGACGGGGCCTATTATTTCGTTTTCAATACACGCAAGCCGCCCTTTGACGATGTCCGTGTTCGCCGCGCGCTTAATATGGCTGTTGATCGAACCTGGATTGCCGGACCGCTGCTCAACATCGGTAATCCCCCCGCCTGGGGCGTCATCCCACCAGGGATGGATGGCCTCGCCCCCTGGCGGCCCGACTGGGCAGACTGGCCGCGTTCCAGGCGGTTGCAGGCAGCGCGCAAATTGCTGCTTGCCGCAGGCTATAGTGCTGATCGGCCGTTACGGGTCGAAATCCGTTTCAACAGCGACACCGACCATCGCCGGGTCGCCGTCGCACTCGCCGCCATGTGGAAACCGCTGAGCGTTGAAGCGACCCTGCTCAACAGCGAGGCAGCCCTGCATTTTGCCAGTCTGCGCGCACATGATTTCATGCTGGCGCGGTCTGGCTGGATTGCGGACCTGCCCGCAGCCGATAATTTTCTGGCTGTCCATCGTTCAGATGCCGGACCAGTAAATTATTCCGGTTATGCCAGCCCTACATTCGATCATGCGCTCGATACGGCAATGGCGCAGGCCGATCCTGTCGCGCGGGCCACAGCGATGCGTGCCGCGGAAAAAGTGCTGGCCACCGACGCGCCCATCCTGCCGTTGTATTTTTATGTCAGCCGTGCACTTGTTTCACCGCGAATATCCGGTTGGCGTGACAACCCCGGCAATATACATCCCAGTTACACCCTCCGGTTACAGCAGCGATATTGATGCATTTTTTCAACCGTTCCTCATCCCTGTGTCTGGCGGCAGCCAGCGCGCTGATTCTCGGCAGCTGCTCGGGCGACGAAGAAACCGGACCCGTCATCGTCAGCATCAGTGGCATACCTGCGGATTTGGCGGCTCCCCTGTCACATTTGCCACACCCGCCGGCCATGCTGATGATGGCATCGACAGCACAGGGGCTTGTTGCCTTCGATGCGCAGGGAGAGATTGAACCAGCGCTCGCCGAACGCTGGATCGTGGAAGACGATGGTAAAAGTTACATCTTCCGCCTGCGCGACGCCAATTGGCCGAATGGTGACAAGATCACGGCGCAGGAAGTTGCCCGTATTCTCCGTGCCCGGATAAAGGCCAGTGCGCGAACCGACCTGCGCCCCGATCTGCAATCCATCGTTGAAATTCTGGCCATGACAGGTGAGGTGATCGAAATCCGCTTGTCCGCACCGCGTCCCAATTTCCTGCAGATACTGGCGCAACCCCAGCTCGGCATCAGCGACAAAAGCGGTGGTGCAGGCCCCTATCGCAGGGATCAACGCAAATTGGCGTGGATGCTCACGCCTGTGGTTGAAGAAATAGACGGTGGAGAAGAAGAACCGCCTCTGCCGCGTAGCGTCAACCGCGTGCTGCGGGCGGAACGCATGGCTGCCGCAATCATTCGTTTTCGTGAAGGAGAAGCCGGGCTGGTGCTAGGTGGTCGTTATCTGGACCTGCCTCTGCTCAATTTCGCCAAGGTCGACAACAAAGCGGTTCGCGTCGATCCGGTGCGCGGGCTGTTTGGGCTGGCCATCGTCGAGAAAACCGGCTTTCTGGCGGATGCCGCCAATCGTGAAGCACTCTCTATGGCGATTGAACGCGAACGCCTTCCCGTAACTTTTTCATTGTCGGGCTGGACAACCAACACCGGTATCCTGCCTGAACAACTGGAAATGCCCGCCGCCCCCAGATTGCCGCGCTGGAACAGTCTTGGCATCGAAGAGCGGCGGACGTTCGCCCGTGGGGTCGTCGCCCGCTGGAAAAGCAGCAACGCTTCCAGTGCCCCCCTCGAACCGCTGCGCATTGCATTGTCAAAGGGGCCGGGAAGCAACCTGTTATTCGGCATCGTCAAATCGGATTTCGCCCAGATTGGCGTACCTGCCGTTCGCGTCGAGGAGAAAGCCGATGCCGATCTGCGGCTGATCGATGAAGTTGCGCCTTACGACAGTGCATTCTGGTATCTGGGGCGGCTCAGTTGTGCCTATCCCCTGTCCTGCAGCGAGGAAGCAACGCAGCGGCTCACTGAGGCACAGCAGGCCGAAAGCATTGATGAAATGCTGCAAAAAATGAGCGAGGCCGAGGTCCTGACCCTTGCTCATGGTGGTTATATACCCCTTGGTGCGCCGGTCAGATGGTCCCTTGTTTCACGACGCCTGCGTGGCTTCCAGCCAAGCCCGCGAGGGTTGCATCCATTGAACCACTTGCTCGCCGAATCCGATTGAGGACGCATTTCCTCTCCCCAGTCGCACCACATTCCCTTACACTTGCAACCATGAACGCAGCGCAATCCCTTGTTGAAGACTGGCGCCGCCATTTGGCGCTGGATCGGCGTCGGTCCGTGCATACGGTGCGCGCTTATATCGCCACGGCAGAGCGGCTGATCACGTTCCTGCAAGCCCATCGGGGAGAATTGGTGGCGCGTGAGACTCTCACCACGCTTTCCATTGCTGACATGCGCGCGTTTCTGACCGAGCGGCGCAGCGAAGGGATCAGCAATATATCGGCTGCGCGGGAGTTATCGGCTGTCCGCGGCTTTCTGAATTTTGTCGGCGGCGATCAGGCACGAGTGCCTGCAGTCAAAGGTCCGCGAGTCAAACGCGGCGTGCCCCGACCGATCTCACCAGACGAGGTCATGGCCCTTGCCGAAGATGTCGCCGAGCAACGCAGCGAGGCCTGGATCGGCGCACGCGACTGGGCCGTACTGCTGCTGCTTTATGGCGGCGGGCTTCGGATCAGCGAAGCACTGGGCCTGACAGGCGAAGCATTGCCGCTGGGCGAAACGCTGCGCGTCACCGGCAAGCGGGGCAAGACGCGGATCGTCCCGCTGCTGCCACAGGTGCGCGAGGCCATTGAGGGTTATCTTTCCGTCTGTCCATGGTCGCCCGCCAAGAACGAACCGATATTCCGCGGCGCGCGCGGCGGGCCGCTGTCCCCGGCGCTCATTCGGCGGGCGGTACAGGGTGCGAGAGGAAGACTGGGTCTGTCGGAGCGGACAACGCCGCATGCCCTGCGCCACAGTTTCGCAACGCATCTGCTGGGACGCGGAGCCGATTTGCGATCGTTACAGGAACTGCTTGGCCATGCGAGTCTCAGTTCCACACAGGTCTATACGCAGGTCGATGCGGCCTATCTTTTGGACGTTTACCGAAACGCCCATCCACGCGCCTGATAGCCGTTAGCGCATCGTGCGGAAAAGTGGGAACCGGTTTTCCGTAGTAAACGATGCGACAGCAAAAACATAGAGCGGGCGGCGTGATTCAGATTTCACACTGCCCGCTCTATGCAAACAGGTCGTGTTCGTCTGCTGCTTCCAGCGGCTCGGGCACTTTAAGTTGGGCATGGCCTTCGGGATGATGGTGGGAACAGCGGAAAAAATTACGCCACCAGCGCTGCGACACTTCATTCGTATAGGCCAAAGCTGCGTCTCCGAACATCATCGGTATGGCAAAGAAAGCATCCATGGGATGCCTGGCCTGTGGCGGTGTTTTTGGAACCTCTCCATTCATAAGCTCACCCGTTACAGCGTGTTCCACGAATCGATGAAGGGTCATCCTACACTATTTCCGGCTTCGGCAAGCATATGCACTTGCCCAAATGTGCAAAGCAAAGGACCGGCGGACCATGTCTGATCCGCCGGTCGCTAGCCCCCGGGTAAAGCTGGTATTCTGTGCGTTCAGGCCACCTGGGCCGATGGCGCATCCATATCCTCATCGGGATCGCGCAGCACATAGCCACGGCCCCAGACGGTTTCGATGTAATTGTCGCCGCTGCATGCCAGCGCCAGTTTCTTGCGCAGCTTGCAGATGAAGACGTCGATGATCTTGAGTTCCGGTTCGTCCATGCCGCCATACAGGTGGTTCAGGAACATTTCCTTGGTCAGGGTCGTGCCCTTGCGAAGCGAAAGCAGTTCCAGCATCGCATATTCCTTGCCGGTCAGATGCACGCGGTTGCCATCGACTTCGACCGTTTTGGCGTCCAGATTGACGGCGAGCTTGCCGGTGCGGATGACCGACTGGCTATGCCCCTTCGACCGGCGCACGACGGCGTGAATGCGCGCGACCAGTTCGTCGCGGTGAAAAGGCTTCGTGACATAATCGTCGGCGCCAAAGCCGAAGGAGCGGACTTTGCTATCCATCTCGCTGATGCCCGACAGGATGAGGACAGGCGTCTGCACCCTGGCTGTGCGCAATTTCTTGAGCACATCATAGCCGTGCATGTCCGGCAGATTCAGATCGAGACAAATGATGTCATAATCGTAGAGTTTGCCAAGATCCAAACCCTCTTCACCCAGATCAGTGGTGTAGACGTTGAATCCTTCGGTCGTCAGCATCAGCTCAATCGCCTTTGCTGTCGTTGGTTCATCTTCGATAAGCAGCACGCGCATCTCGCAGCCCCTTGTTCCAGTATGGAGATGCTACTCCACGACGAGCGCATCCATGCGTGTATATTAACCATATAACATCTGAACGCAAAAGGTTAATTTTCCTTTAACCCGCATAACTCCACGAGTCGCGGGCGCTCATAGCTGTCAAGGATTCGATTTCACCCCGCGCAGATGGCGCGAAAGCGGGTTGCGAGGAAGTCCGCCAAAAGGGTTACGCGGACCGGGCGCGGGTCTCCGGGCGGGGTCAGCAGGTGCAGCGCGACCGGCGGCCTGGACCAGCCTGGAAGCAACGCTTCAAGCCGTCCTTCCGCTATATCCTGATGCACGATGAAGTCGGGTAAAATGGCAATACCAAGGCCAGCACGGAGCGCAGGCAGCATGGCATCGCCGCTGTTGGAACGCAGCGGACCCGCTGGGCGAACCGATACTTCCTCGCGGCCCGGCCCCAGAAAACGCCACGTGTCTGGTGTATCGATATAGGCATAGCCCAGACATCGATGCTCACTCAGTTCAGATGGATGGGATGGCCGCCCATAACGTTCCAGATAGGATGGCGACGCGACAATCCGCGCCTCCACCCCGCCCAGCCTGCGCACGCGGAGCGAACTGTCGGGCAAGGATGCGATGCGTAATGCAATATCGAAGCCCATGTCGATGATGTCGATCTTTTCATCGCTGAAGTGCAGATCAATCGCCATCTCAGGATATAGCGCCAGAAAATCGGCGACGGCGGGCGCGACATGCAGCAAGCCAAAAGACATGGGCGCTGCAAGGCGCACCGTACCCTTGGGCGCGCTGGCTTCATCACGTGCAGTCTCTTCGGCAGCGACCGCTTCGGCAAGGATGCGGGCAGCACGCACCGAAAGGCTGCGACCCGTCTCGGTCAGTGACAGGCGGCGCGACGTACGGTGGAACACCGTCGCACCCATGCTGGTTTCAAGGCGGGACACGGCCTTGGATACCGTCGCCTTGGAAAGACCAAGAGCCTTGGCTGCGGCGGTGAACGAACGATGTTCGACAACGGTGGCAAAAATCGCCCAGGCTTCGAAGTCTGGTAGGCGCATATATTGAAACAATCCGTTTCTATCTTGCTTATTTAAGAAACGACAATGCCTGCTAAATTGTCTTTCATCAAGAGACGAAAGGATCATGAAGATGATTGAGAAACGCGAATTTGCCTCACTGGGCCATGCCGATCATGGCTGGTTGAATGCACGGCATCATTTTTCCTTCGCCGACTACCATGACCCCGCCCGTATGGGATGGGGCGCGATCCGGGTGTGGAATGATGATGAGATCGCTGCGGGTAGCGGGTTTCCCCCACATCCGCACAAGGACATGGAAATCATCACCTATGTTCGCAATGGCGCTGTCACGCACAAGGATTCCATGGGCAATACGGGTCGTACCGAAGCTGGCGATGTGCAGGTGATGAGCGCAGGCACCGGGGTCCGGCACAGCGAATATAATCTGGAAAATGAAACAACCACCCTGTTCCAGATCTGGATCTATCCCCGTGCAGCCGGCGGTTCGCCAAGCTGGGGAGCAAAGCCCTTTCCCAAGGGTGATCGCTCGAACAGATTCGTCGTTCTGGCCAGTGGCTATGACGATGATGAAGGCGCCTTGCGCATCCGTGCAGATGCCCGAATGCTGGGTGCGACGCTCAAGGCCGGGGAAAGCCTGCGCTATGAACTGGGAGAGGGCCGCCATGCCTATCTGGTGCCTGCAACCGGCAGCATCGAAGTGAACGGCGTGACGTTCAATGCCCGCGACGGTGCGGCGATTGGCGGCGGCGAAACCGTCACCATCACCGCCATCGAAGAAAGCGAAATTGTCCTGGTGGACGCTGAATAACCCCCTCGTCGCCCGCGTGATCCTCCCCTCCCCGACGCGCGGGCGGCGTTCCCTGAGTTTTTAAGGAGACATATGATGGCAAAAGTTCTGGTGCTCTATTATTCGTCTTACGGTCATATCGAGACCATGGCCCATGCGGTTGCGCAAGGCGTGCGGGACGCTGGTGCGACCGTTGACGTCAAACGCGTTCCCGAAACTGTGCCAGCGGAAGTTGTTTAGTCCCGGCATTTGATGGTGCATTATTCAGCCATCAATGGAAGGATGCACTGCGGGACAGATTCTACATGGGAGCGCCCGCACGACAGCGGGCGATGAGCGCAGATGATGCGGGGCATCATCGAGCAGTGAGGCCGTCGAGCGATACAACATAGTCAAGAGAGTTTGAGAGTTCTCGCCAAGCGCCACGGGATCAACCAGAAGACGGTAGCCAAGTGGAAGAAGCGGGCGGCGGTCAAGGATCTGCCAACGGGTCCGAAGGATGCGCATTCGACGACACTTTCCATTGAGGAAGAGGCGATCATTGTCGCATTCCGCCATGCCCAACTGACGACGCACCTGTACGACTTCATCGACGCCTATAATTACGGTCGTCGGCTCAAAACCCTCAAGGGCCTCACACCATACGAATACATCTCCAAAATCTGGACAACCGAACCTGCAAGATTTACACTCAATCCGCACCATCAAATGCCGGGACTAAACACCTAGGTCTCATCGGTAGCCTGCAAATCTTCTCTCTTATTTGCGCTGACCCACCAGTCCGAAATGTGCGCCCTGGGGATCGGTGCCGTTCATAGCGAAATCGCCGCCCGGTATCTCCATCGGTCCGTTGGTGATCGTGCCGCCGCCGGCTTCGATCGCCGCTTTGGCCTGATCTATATCGGCAACGCGGAAATATTGGTTCCAGTGCGGCGGCCCCATTTCCGGGGTGCCTGTCATCATCGCGCCGATCACACTGCCATGCCGGACGAAATCATAGCTGCCCAGCGGCCCCATATCCATTTCGCCATCCTTCACCCAACCGAAACGCTGGGTATAGAAATGCCATGCCGCCGCCTGATCGGAGGTGATGAGTTCATTCCATGCGCAATGGCCTACCCGCGGGCAGTCATCGGCAAATGCCAGGCTTTCGCCCTCGCCGCCGGGCTTCATCACATAGAAAGGCGCGCCCTGCGGATCGGTCACCATGGCGATACGCCCGACATTGGGAATGTCGGTTGCCGGCATCATGGTCTTGCCGCCGCCATGTTCGACGCTTTCGACGCATTTATCGACGTCATCGACGGCGATATAGCTCAACCATGTCGGTCGGGCGCCCCCGTCCGCCATGTCCTTCGTGATCGTCATCAAGCCGCCGACGCTGTGCTCCGGCGCGTTTATGATGCGATAATCCACATCGCTGTTGCCGCTATCGGCGAACGTCCATTCCAGCACTGAGCCGTAAAACGCCTGCGCCGCATCTGCATCGCTCGTCAGCAATTCATACCATATGAAGTCGCCATGTTTATTCGCCATCTTACTTCTCCATCGTAACGACGGGCGTAAATCCGCAATAGATCATACGTTTGCCATCGAACGGCATTTCGGTCGGCATCGGCATACTATCATCGGATTGCATCTTCTTCGCCGCTGCATCGCACACGTCGCGGGACGGCCATTCCATGAATGCGAACACAATCCTCTCGCCGGATTCAGCCTTCACCGCGCGGAAGAAATCGGTCTGCTTGCCTTCCGGAACGTCGTCCTGCCAAGCCACCATGAGCCTTAGCGCGCCAAACCCTTGAAAATAGGCCCAGGAGTCTTCCTCCAACTGGCGATAGGCGTCTTGTTTACCCTCCGCCACCGGAATCACAAAACCCTGTATGTAGCCTTGATCGGCCGACCGACCCTGCTCGACGATGGGCGTAAATCCGCCGAAGATCATGCGTTTGCCGTCGAACGGCATCGGGTTTTTGGCAGGGTCAAAGCGCGGATCATCCTTCATCATCTCGTTCATTTTGCCAAAGGCAGCATCGCGCGTCGCCTTGTCCGGCCATTCCACCCAGGAGAAACACACCGTCTCCTCCGCGGTCGCCTGCACCGCGCGGCGAAAATCTGTCACCTTGCCGTCGGGCACATCATCACCCCAGCATTCCAGGATACGGGTCGCGTCCATGTCCATGAACATCTGGTCCATTTCCCGGGCATGATCGGTAAATTCCTGCTTGTTCGCAGTCGGCACGGGAATGACAAAACCGTCAATATAGCTCATCGTCTCTCTCCTTTATGGGCTCAGGCCGGAACGAGTTCCGGCGCCGCGGCCGTGAAATCCGCCAGTTGCGCGTCGAGCGCTGCCTTGAAGGCGGGGCGCGCCACCAGCCGGTCCAGATAGGCGCGCAGGTTCGGGAATGTATCCACCAGCCCCATCGGTTCGACGATGCGCAGCACGCACGCCATCATGATATCTCCGATGGTAAAACGATCCTCCAGCCATGGCTTGTCACCAAGCCAGTCCGAAATGCGTTTCAGCTTGAGACGCGCGAAATCCTCCGCGCCCTGCCGTCGCAACTTCGCCCATTCCTCGTCCTTGTTGAAGAAGGCGATCATGGCCAAATTCTGAAGTGCTGGCTCGACGCTATTGAGCGCGGCGAAAACCCAGCCGATCGCGCGACCCTTGCCTTGCGCATCGCGCGGCAGCAGTCGCTCATCCTTTTCGCCGATATGCACGAGGATCGCGCCGCTCTCGAACAGATGGACACCGTTCTCATGATAGACCGGCACCTGTTCAAATGGCTGTTCGCGTACATAGCCCTCGGGTCGCGGTTTGGCCGGATGCATCAGGCGCATCTTATAGGGCAGGCCGATCTCTTCCAACGCCCAGCGTACCCGCAGGTCTCGGACTTGTCCCTTGGCGAAGTCCGGCACCCAATTATAGCCGGTAACTTCTATCGCCGCATTATCAGAAACGGGCATGATCGTCTCTCCTCAGGCTTCGGCGGTTTCGGCATTCGCGGCCATCGCGGCGTCGACATCCATCCACACCAGTTCCCAGATATGGCCGTCTGGATCGGCGAAACTGCGGCCGTACATGAACCCATGATCCTGCTTCGGGTTGGGATCACCCACCGCGCCAGCCCCGACGACTCGCGCCATCCTTGCATCCACCGCATCCCGGCTTTCCTCACTCAAACACAACAGCACCTGCGCGGTTTCCTGCGCGTTCGGAATCTTGCGGCTGGTGAAGCCCGAAAAGCGCTCATGCGTCAGCAGCATCACGGAAATCGTCGGGGAAATCACCATCATCGCGGCGCTGTCGTCCGTAAACTGCGGGTTGTTGGCCGCGCCGACCGCTTCGTAGAAGGTCTTCGACCGCGCCAGATCGCTGACCGGCAGGTTCACGAAAATCATCTTTTCCATCGCATTGCTCCTTGGATTGAACGGCCGGCTTCCTCGACTCGGCATTGACAGATCATGCCATATAAATTATAAAACACAACTATGTCGTTAGAAAAAATAACTATTGAACAAAAACTCCCGGAAAAGCGCCGCTATCACGATGCCTGCGGCATGGCGCACGGGCTCGAACTGCTGGGCGAACGCTGGGCGCTCTTCATTGTGCGAGAGCTTATGCTGGGTCCGCGACGTTTTGGTGATCTGCGCGCCGACCTGCCCGGTTTAAGCGCCAATGTGCTGACCCAACGCCTCACGGAGATGGAACAGCGTGGCATTCTCATCCGCCGCAAGCTCCCGCCGCCCGCGTCAGTGCATGTCTATGAACTCACCTCATGGGGCTATCAGGCCGAGCCGGTGGTTCAGGAGTTTGGCCGCTGGGCCGTCCGCTCGCCGGGGCATGATCCGACACAGCCGATCAGCGGCGTGTCGATCCTCCTCTCCTTCCGCACTATGATCGACCGGTCCCGCATCGGCGATCTCGATGTCTCGCTCGGCTTCCGCTTCGGCGAGGATATGTATCGTGGCCATCTCGATGCGTCCGGCTTTACCGTGGCGCAGGGCGACCCGACCGGAGCGGACATCCTCTTCGAGGGCGATCCCGACGCGCTTGGCGACTATGTTCATGGCGGCGTGCCTTATAGAGAGCTGGAACAGGCAGGAACGCTCCATATTCATGGCGATCTGGCAAAAGCCGAGCGCTTCCGCACCATCTTCCCGCTGCCCGACAAATTCGTGCCGCCCGGTAAGGATATGCCATGAGTGCGATCAAGAAGGGTCGGCCGCGAAATCTGTAGCGCAAGTGTTGATTGTCGCTGAGAAGTGACCCGGTATTTTCATCGAGAAGTGACCCGGCTGGTTTATGTCCCGCGTTGCGG
>NZ_JAKKIE010000073.1 GCF_021742065.1 Rhizorhapis sp. SPR117 | reverse complement strand
GATCCTCCGTAGTCTTCCTAAACCACAGAGAATCACAGCTCGCTGAAATCACTCAACATAATTTTCGGTTGGGCTCTTACACAAGCAAAAGGGGATGGTCAGGCAAGCCTGGCCGCTTTTAGCCGTAATTGGCGGACTGATCGGATATGCGGCGCCCGCGCTCGCGCAACAGGATATGGATGGCCGCTATCCATCAGTGCTGGATCTGCCGCGCAAGGGTTATGAACCACGCACGATCCAGGTCGGTTCCCTGATCATCCGTCCGGAGATGGAGGTCAGCGGGGAATATGACAACAACATCTACGCCTTGCAGTCGAACAAGGTGGACGATTTCATTCTGACTGCCACGCCCAGGCTGGATTTCAATCTTGACCATGAGACGCTGGTTCTGGGTGCGGAAACCTTTGCCAGTTTCCGCCGGTATGCCGACAACACCACCGAAAACAGCACTACGTTCGGCGGCAAGGCGCATGTAGCTCTGAAACCGACGGCTATGTCGAACCTTGCGGGCGGCATCGGATTTGTTCGCGCGATAGAAGACCGCGGTGATCCTGAAGCGCGTCTTGCGACCGATATCGGGCCTCGGCGGTTCAACGATCTTTCAGGCGACCTGTCCTATCGTATCACAGGCGGTCATATGGGGGTGGAGGCCAGCGGCGAGGTACACAAGCTCGATTATCTGAGTGTATTGGATGATGAGCGCGATCACACCAGTTATCGCGGCGCACTGCGCGGATTCTACCGCGTGTCTCCGTTGATGAGTGTTTTCATGCAGGGCTATTTCAATCGGCGGGCCTTTAGTCTGTCCACTGACAATACAGGGATCAAGCGCAATGCGAACACGTTTGGCGGAAGCGCAGGGGTGCAGATTGATCCCGGCGGCAAATTGCGGGGGGAGGTAAATGCGGGTATCTTCCGGTTCGATCCGGATGATGCCAGTCTGAAGCCCTATACCGGCCTCCAGTTCGGGGCGGACCTGACCTATAGCCTGACGCCGCGCTCGGCGATCACCTTTGCGGCTTTTCGAGGCGATGTGGCAACCGTGCGCAACGGGGCGACCTCCAGAACGGATACGCGGTTCACCCTCGGCCTTGACCAGGAGATCCGGCACAACCTGCTTTACAAGGCACGCATTTCCTGGCGGGAAACCAATTTCCGGGGAACCAGTGAAAAGCAGCGGACATTGGGCGGCAATATGGAGCTGGAATATATCTTCGGCCGCCACGTTTCACTGGCGGCATTGGGTCGGTACGCGCACCGTAACAGCAATATACCGGGCGAGGATTATGAACGTTTCCGTGGGGGATTGGCGCTGCGCCTGAAATATTGATTGTTCTGCCCAATGGGGCGCCGCTTATAACCCCAATGCGCAATCGACTCTTTCACTGACGTTGGCAAAGATCGGCCAGTGGAGACGAAATGATGAACATGGCTCTTGCCAGAAACGCAATTGTGCCGTGCGCCAGAAAGCCGCATGTCGCGTTTGTTTTGCAAGGACTTGGGGCCGGAGGATCGGAGCATATCGTAGGTTTGCTCTGCAATCATTTTGCTGCTCAGTCATGGACGGTCACATTGTTTGCGTTCGAGGATAGGGCGGCTCGGCCCTATTATCCGCTCGACTCTGCCGTGCGGGTCATGCCGCTCGGGATGAAATCGCGGAAAATGTCGTCTTTAGCGGGTCTGGCGACGCTGTGGGCGCGGGTGAGGTTGTTGCGCAAGGGCTTTGAAGTGGCCGGACCCGATATTGTTGTCAGCTTCCTGACACGCACGAATATCATTTCGCTGCTGGCTTCGCGAGGTCTCGACCTGCCGGTGATCATATCGGAGCGCAACAATCCGGCATTGCAAAGCGTCGGTCCGTTCTGGGAACGGATGCGGCGCTGGACCTATCCGCGTTCTTATGGTCTGATCACGATGACCAGGGGGGCCATGGACTATTTCCACCCCAGGATGCGCAAACGGCAAAAGGTTATTCCCAATCCGGCGACTCTGCCGGCAAAGGCAAAGGCCTGGCGGCGCGATGGTCGGACCATGGTGGCGGTGGGCAGACTGACCGCCCAAAAGGGATTCGACCGTCTGCTGGACGCTTTTGCACGCATTTCCAGCGTGCATTCAGACTGGCGGCTCGTCATATGGGGAGAGGGGGCGGACCGCGAGGCGCTTGAACGACAGCGTCATGATCTGGGGCTTGACGACCGGGTCGACCTGCCCGGCGTCAGCGCCCGACCGGGCGGTTGGATTGAGGATGCCGACCTGTTCATTCTTTCCTCCCGTTTCGAAGGATGGGGCCTGGTTCTGGGAGAGGCGATGGCGGCGGGCCTGCCCGTCATATCCTATGACTGCCAGTGGGGGCCGGCTGAAATGATCGAGCATGAGCAAAGCGGCCTGCTTGTCCCGGAAGGGGACATCGAGGCTTTGGCAAGTGGTCTCGATCGGTTGTGCGCAGATGAAGACCTGCGTGCCCGCCTTGCGCTTAATGCGCGCGCAGCGATGAAGCGCTATTCGCCCGAAAGGATATTGCAGCACTGGCAGCAGACCATCGAGGAAGCGTTGCCGAAACTGTCAGATGCTGATGGGTCAAAGCTGGAGGTGTCTGCAATATCGAGCGAATGCTGATCAGGAGTATGGTCCGGCAGGTCCGGAAATGGCGGGACGAACTCTATCTTCGTAGGGTCGCAACCTATTGCGATGCCTTTCTCGTATCCTATCCCAAATGCGGTCGAACCTGGCTTCGATTCCTGCTGTCCAATTATTTCGCGGATATTGCCGGACGCGACTTGAAACCGAACCTGACGACCACATTCCAGATGCTGCCCAACTTTGATCGTAACCCGGTACGCGGCATTCCTGTCTTTGCGTTGCAAGACCAGTGGCCCAAACTGCCCTTGCTGGCGGTCAGTCATCGCACGTACGATAAAAGACTGTTCCGGAATCGGCCGGTCATCTTTATGATCCGGGACCCCCGAGATGTGATGGTTTCCGCCTATTTCCATGCCGTTCGCCACAAGCAACAATTCAATGGTCCGATTGGCACTTTTCTGAATATTGCCAACTATGGTCTTCCTACTTTTGTCGCCTATCTCAATGGCTGGGCATTGGGCCTTGCCCATAGGCCGCATATTGTTTTGAGCTACGAACGGCTGTCACTGGACACAGCGGCAGCTGTTACGGAATTGCTGTTGTTTCTTAACATCGAGGTCAGGCCTGACGCGCTGGACAGAGCTATTGAAGCGGCGCGTTTCGATCAGATGCAGCGAATGGAGCAGAAAGAAGGTATCCCCGGCCATACCTACGACCGTTCCGATATCCAAAGCCTTCGTATGCGGAGTGGTAAAATAGGCCGCCATACCGAATATCTAAGCCCAGAGGAGGCTGCGCTGATCATCCGGTATTGTCGGGGCGGGCTTGTCCCGGAGGCACGGAAATTGTTCATTCATAGTGGCATCGACCTTGATGCTTGTCCTATGTCGGGCAATGTCCAGCCATTGCAACTGGCGGGCGGGATTGAAGCGGGGGTATGAGGGCGTTCTGGGAGAGCCATGATATTTGGGTCTACCTCCTCTTAGTGGATAGCTCCGTCAGAGCCATGCTGGTCTAATTCCCATCCAGATTAGGGAATATATTAATGGCTGGCGAGAGACCCGCGACAATCTGTTTCCCCTTTACCGGCGATGCCGTGGGCGGCAGCTATATTTCGGTGCTTGGGCTGATCCGCAAACTTGATCGGAACCGTTTCACTCCGTTGGTTCTTCCGCAGCGGCCCGATGGCGCGGTGGCGGCTCTGTTTCGTGAGCATGGCATTGATATAGAAGAATCGTTTCAGTGGAGCGAACAGAACTTCGCCAGACGCATTGGCCCGCGTGCCTTGATAAAAGCCCTCGGCGATGTACCATCTCAACTGCGCTTTCTGCGTTCCAGAAATGTGGATATTGTTCACAGTAATGATGGACGAACCCACGCGACTTGGGCACTGGCGACCCGGCTGGCGGGGGCGAAACTGCTCTGGCATCATCGCGGCAATCCCTCCGCTCTGGGCTTGCGACTTGCCGCGCCGCTGCTTGCCGATCAGGTGGTGGCGGTATCACAGTTTGCATTACCCCGACCGGGCCTATTTTCAGCCGCTGGCAAATCGGAAGTAGTTCACAGTCCCTTTGACACCACGTTGAAGGAAGATCGCGCTGCGGCGCATGCCGCCCTCGCCACGGAGCTGAACGCGCCGGACGATGCGATATTCATCGGCTATTTCGGCACCTTCATAGACCGCAAGCGTCCCGCGCTTTTCATCGACAGCATTGCTGCGCTTGTGGCGCGTAATCCGGGCAGTGCCATATACGGTGTGCTGTTCGGGGAAGACCTGGATGGACGGACGCAGAATGCGCTGGAGACGCGCGTCAAAAAACATAGTCTGACGGAGAATGTCCGCTTCATGGGCTGGCGTAAACCCGGATCGCGCTGGATCGCGGCATGTGACATATTGATGGTTCCGGCGGTCAACGAACCTTTTGGACGCACCCTGATTGAAGCGATGTTGGTTGGGACGCCCATTGTCGCGACCCGGTCGGGCGGCAATATCGAAGCATTGCGCGATGGCGAAATCGGTCAACTCGTGGCACCCGAAAGTGCCGATGCGCTGGCTGCGGCCTGTCTTCGTTACTGCGAATCGCCTGCCTTCGCCCGGCTGATGGCGCATCGTGCCGAAAGAGACGCCCGCATGCGTTTTGGCGAGGAAGCGCACGCCCGGCGGATCATGGAGATTTATGAGCGGATGCTGGCGGGGAAAGCGGGGGCATCGGCCTGCTCACAGCGGCAGGCCGCCTGAGCGCCCACCGGGTTCCGCCAATCCGAAGGGGCAGCGACAGCGATATAAGCGTACTACGTTTGCGCCTATTCAAGCTGCCGGACCCGGCGACTATGCTGCCCTGCGACAGGAACGAAAGGGGTTGGACGGTTGCCGGGCGGACACGGATCAGCATGTATTAAGGCAGTCATGACCGTTTCCAGCCGTCGCGATAGTTTCATCTTTTCAACGTCATGCCGGCGAAAGGCGGGGGGTATCCTATCCTTCTGCCAGTCGCGGCGCGGTGGGAGATAGATTGTGCAAGCCACGTCAACACTGCGACTGCATCACATCGGCTTTGTCGTAGAGAAGCTGGAGGAAGCCGCCGCGCATTATCAGGATAATCTTGGTTACTGCATCGAAAGCCCCGTCATCGACGATCTGGGCCAAGGTGCGACGGTCCAGTTCCTGCGGCAGCCGGGTGCATTGCACTGGTTGGAGTTGGTTTCACCTCTAGGAGGGGGAAGCAGTCTATGGAAGGCGCTGGATCGTGGCACATCGCTGCACCATCAATGTTATGAGACGGAGGATATCGCCGCCAGCCTCGGCCAACTGCGGAGCAATGGCTGCATGGCCCTGGGGCGTCCGCAGCCGGGGGCTGCCTTTGCCGGTCGACCCATCGCCTGGATGATGGACCCCTATAAGGGACTGATCGAACTGGTGGAGGCGGGTGAGGGGGCTCGCTCGCTGGCCGAACTGGACCGATTGAACCAGGAGGCCGTCCATGCCTGATCCGTTAAGGCCTGAACCTGCAAGGCCCGAACCTACTAAACTCGTGATCGCTGGCGCAGGCGGATGGGGGCTGGAGGCGCTCTGGGTGGCCCGCGCCATGAATGCAGCGGGTACGGCGCAATGGGATATCCTTGGTTTCGCTGACGATCGCTCAGGTGCCGCAGGCGGTGAGCATTACGGGACGCCGGTGCTCTGTTCGATCCCCGCCATTACTGACATGTGTGGCCGCGAAACACTTGTGTTCCTTGCTGTAGGCGACAATCGGGTGCGACGCGACCTTGCTGCTTCGCTGGAACGGCAAGGGGTGCGTTTCGCGACACTGATCCATCCCAGGGCCGAACTGGCCGAAGATGTAGTGGTAGGGGAGGGCAGCTATGTCGGCCCCTTTGCCACTCTGGCGCCCGAATGCAAGGTGGGCCGGCATGTGATGGTCAATATCCACGCAATTGTCGGCCACGAGGTCGCGGTCGGGGATTTTTCCCAACTTGCACCGGGCGCGGTCGTGACTGGCGCGTGCATGCTGGGCGAAGGCGTGTTTGTCGGCGCCAATGCTTCGCTTCATCCCGGCCGCAGGCTTGGCGACTATAGTGTCGTAGCCGGTAATTCTTTCGTCGTCGCGGACCTGGAGCCGCGACAAACTGCAATGGGTATTCCCGCCAGACCGGTGTTTCAGAAAAAATGATTGAACCAGCTATCAGAACCATTGTGCTTCAAACTCTCAAGATCGAGGAAAGTCAGTATTCCGAGGATCTTGCCGCGGGCGATGTCGTCCAATGGGATTCACTGGGTCATCTTAGCCTGCTCATGGCAGTCGAAAAGGCCTTTGGTGTTACATTCGACATTGGCGATGCCATCGAAATCGAATCCGTAGGCGACCTCATCGATACTGTCCGGCGCTATACATGACCCTGCTTCAGGACATGATACTCCAGGGTGCGGAACGTTTTGCCGAACGGGAAGCGGTTGCCGATCCCAAAAATACGCGCAGCTACGCCGAGCTTGCCGAGGCGAGCCGCCGCATCGCGATCTGGCTGCGTCATGGCGGTGTGCGTCCCGGCGACCGGGTGGCGCTGATGCTTCCCAATAGCGTGGATTTCATCGCGGCGCATTTCGGTATTTTGATGGCGGGCGGCATTTCGGTGCCCCTAGAGCCGAACGCGTTGGTTACCACAATCAACGCCGTTCGGGACAGCTGCATGCCACGGGCAATCCTTGACGCGACAACTATAATC
This sequence comes from Rhizorhapis sp. SPR117, assembly GCF_021742065.1. Next base: position 7,297 of record NZ_JAKKIE010000073.1, on the reverse strand, counting down.
GAAGCGCTTGCCACACGCGACGGCGCCTTGCCCGATGCCGAACGCATGACGGACGATCTTGCCACGCTCATGTACACGACGGGGTCTACGGGGCGGCCCAAGGGAGTGATGTTGACCCATGGCAACACCTTGGCGGCCATCCGGAACATTATCGGGTTCGTTGGCTATACGGCGCAGGATCGAGAGGTTGTCATCCTGCCATTGTCGCACAGTTTCGGCCTCGGCCATGTCTATTGTAACCTGTCATGCGGGGGAGCGGTCTATATCGAACCGGGCCTGACCCGGGTGGGGCGAGTCCTTCGCAAAGTGGCCGACTGGGGTGCGACGGGATTTCCCGGAACCCCGCTGGGCTATGCCATGCTGATGGATCGCTATGGCGAGGTGTTTCAGGAACGTTGTCGTAATCTGCGCTTCATCGTCATTAATTCGGCTCCCCTGCCACCGCCCCAGGCTGCGCGGCTTCAAAAGATGCTGCCTGATGTAAACCTGATGGTTTATTATGGTCTTACAGAGGCTTCCAGATCGACATTCATATCTCTTAGTCAATGTGGGCCGGCCTATTATGGATCAGTTGGTCAGGCGATGCCCGGGATCGATCTCCGATTGTCGGATGAAAATGAGGTGTTGATCGCCGGGCCAACGGTGGCGCAGGGATATTGGAACGATCCTGAACAGACGGCAGCTGCCTTCCGCGATGGATATTTGCATACCGGCGACCAGGGTCGGATTGATGAAGAAGGGTTTCTGCATGTCACTGGCCGTTTCAAGGATCTCATCAATATAGGCGGGTACAAGGTCTATCCCGCCGAAATTGAGAAGGTTCTCCTCGAACATGACGCGGTCGAGGATGCCTGTGCTTTTGGCACCGACCGGGTCGAGGCGGCAATCGTGACGCGCAGGGACATCAGCGAAATCGAGCTGTCTCGCTTCTGCTATCAGCGCCTTGAAGGATTCAAGGTGCCATCGCGCATCCATCCTGTCGCGTTTATACAGCGCAGCGAGACCGGCAAGATCATCCGCCATGCCGTCGCGGCGCAGTGCAGGGGGACCTAGGGTGCTTTCAGTCCGCCTGCCTGTTCCGCGCTTCGTATCGGCCGGAGAGGTTTTTTCCGGGGTTGGGTCCATAGGGGTGCTGCGGGCGCTTCCCGCCGCGCGCGTGGCAGTGCTGGCATCGTCGTCCCTGCTGCAAGATTCGGTTGCTGGTGACAAGTTAAGAGCGGCTGTCCGGGCACAGGATGTCCGCTTCATTGCCGCGCCGAAGGGCGAACCGTCGCTGGACACGTTGCAGCCCGTGATTACCGAAATCACCGAGTTTGGGCCTGACTGGATTGTCGCTGCAGGCGGTGGATCGGTGCTGGACGGCGCCAAGATCGCCTGGGCCTTCTATGAACAGCCTGACCTTGATCCTGAGGAGGCAGTGCGGCCTTTCGCCCTGCCGCGCCTGCGGGGACGCGCCCGCCTTGTCGCGGTTCCAACCACTTCAGGATCGGGATCGGAGGTTAGTTCGGCGGCGGTTTTTGCCGTTCATCCCCATCATGCCAAAAAGCCGATGGTGTCTCATGAGCTGCTGCCCGATGTAGTGATTCTTGACCCTGCTCTTACCATGGGGGTTCCGTCTGCCGTCAGGATTGCGGCGGGCTTTGACGCTCTGGCCCACGCCGTAGAGGGCTATGCATCGCGTTTTGACAATTCCCTTGTCGATCTTTTGGCGGAACAGGCGGTGCGCACGCTGTTGCGGGAGCTGCCCCGGTCCATTGCTGAGCCGCAAGACATGGACGCGCGGCTGAACGTGATGAATGCAGCGATGATGGCAGGCTGGGTCCAGAATCTGAAGGTTCCCGGCGCCGGCCACGCAATCGCGCATCAGTTGGCCGAGTTGGGAATTGGGCATGGCGCCGCCACCGGGTTCATGCTGGTCCCGGCGCTACGTTATAATTGCCGGGATGAAACAGTGCGGTCGAAATATGATCGGCTAGCGGAGGCGGTCGGGCTTGCCGGTGCCGATGCCCTGATGGACAAAATCACGCAGATGCGCCGTGATCTTGCCGTACCCAATCCGATGACCGGCAAGCGCATTGCCGATCGTGATGGCCTGTTGGCGGCAGCGCTTGAGGATGTCTGTGCGCGCGCCAATCCACGACCGCTTGACTGTCGGGCACTCGACGAAATTCTGGACGATGCGATATGCGCGGCTTGATCGAACAGGATGCGGACCCGATCGGCGACCTGTTGCGCGCCGCACCCTATGGCCTGCCAGAGCCGGAGCGACAGCGCCGCCTGCTTGCGGCGATGAATTCCGCATATCGGCACCATGTCGAAAATTGCGCTGCTTACAGGCATTTTTGCGCCAAGCGTGGTTTCGGACAGGAGCATGTTTTTACCTCGCTTACAGATTTTCCGTTCCTTCCGGCGCAGGCGTTCAAGGAAAATTCCGATGTGCTGCGTTCGGTCGATCTTGCAGACATTCGCTCCACGCTCAGTTCCTCGGCGACGAGCGGTATTCCCAGCGCGGTGGTGGTTGATGCGATAACGGCAAAGCGACAGGTGCGCGCTCTTACCAGCGTCGTCAGTGAGGCACTGGGCGGCAAGCGGCGGCCTCTCCTCGTTCTCGATGTTCCGCCCGGCAAGGACCAGCATGGTGGCCTGGGTGCGCGCGGGGCGGCGGTGCGGGGATTCCTGAACCTTGCCAGCGAGGTTCAGTATTTCATGGATATCGATGCGAATGGCTCGCTTGTCCTGCAAGAGCAGGCGTTCGCGGACGCGCTGTCCAGCCTTGACGGCCCTGCGATGGTTTTTGGCTTTACCTATGTGCTTTATGCCTTTGCGGTGGAGCCGTTGCTGCGCGCCGGGCGCGGCTTTTCGATGCCGGCGGGATCGCATGTGGTGCATATTGGCGGTTGGAAGAAACTTGCCGACCAGCGGGTGTCCCCTGAAGTTTTTGACCGGGCCATGCGTGACGCGCTGGGCGTTCCTGCCGACCATGTCATCGATTTCTATGGCTTTACCGAACAGATGGGCGTGACTTACCCCACAGGACCAGAAGGCGACAAACACTGTCCGGCCTTTGCCGAGGTGATCGTCCGCGATCCCGCTACCTATGAGCCGGTCAGAGATGGGGAGGAGGGGCTTCTCGAATTTCTGACGCCGCTACCCCATTCTTACCCCGGCATTGCCGTGCTGACGGATGATGTCGGCATGATTACCGGGCGCCCACGTCCGGGCGACATCTGGGGCGGCACCCGCTTTCGTGTGCTTGGCCGCGCCAAAAAGGCCGAAGTGCGTGGTTGCGGCGATATCATGGGCGAAAAAATGGCTCCCCAAGCAGTACAGCAGCACGCGGCCATCGTTCAGGCGCCAAGCAATGTGCGATTGCTGTGGGAGGCGGGGACCAATCACGTCGCTGGCGACCTGCAGGCGCCTGTCGATACGCGCAGTCTTCCAGTCGTTGCAGACATCAATGCGCTGGCCGCACAGCTCAGGGATAGACGGACGCTGCTCGATAGCTACAGTTCGGATGAGCTTATCACGCTGATTGCTGCCGCCAGCCGCAAATGGGCGGCGGGAGAGGGTCCGCTTGCACCATTGCGTCAGCAGGGCTTGCTGTTCCTCACCAGTTGGTGCGCCAGTGGTGCGCTGCGGCGGCTCGCGGATGATTCATTGCGTGGGCAGCGTGGGCATCTTGATGGCTTCCTGCCATGCGCCGACCATGGTCGTGCCTTCCTGCGCGCCATGCCGCGTGGACTTGTTTCTCATTGGCTTGCTGGAAATGTTCCTTTGCTCGGCATGTTGGCGCTGGTTCAGGCCATTATCTGCCGGAATGCCAATCTCATCAAGGCAGCGAGCAGTTTCAGTCGCGCCTTACCTGCTCTGCTCGATGCCTTTCGGGGCCTTGAAGTGCCAACAGCAGGTGGGCGGATACTGAAGGGCGACGACATCTTGCAGAGTATCGCAATCGTCTATTTCGATCGGCTCGACCGCGCGGCGGCCGAACACATGTCGGAGACGGCCGATGTCCGGATCGCGTGGGGCGGAGCAGAGGCCGTTGCCGGGATCCTGACCCTGCCAAGGCCTTTCAGTACCGAGGACATCATCTTTGGTCCAAAGCTTTCCTATATGGTGATTGGCAGGGACAGGCTGGATACACCCCGCAACGTCCGGAAACTGGCGAGAGCCGCAGCCATCGATGCGTCGGTATTCGACCAATATGCCTGTGCTTCACCCCATAACATCTTCGTTGAAGAAGGCGGAGATGCAGCCAGCCCGCGCGAATTTGCCGCCCTTCTGGCGGAGGAGATGGAAAAGGCGGCCATACGTATTCCCAAGGCGCCTGCCGATCCCGGCACGATTTCGGCCATCCAAAGCGCACGGCTTCGTCAGGAACTGACAGGGGAGGTATGGGCCTCGCAGGATTCGACCTGGACCGTGTTATTCAACGCGCGCGCGCCGTCCGCGCTGGAGCCACCCCGCTATTCGCGGGTTATCTCTGTCAGCACGGTCAGCGATGGTCTTGCCTGCGCCGACTTCGCCAGTCCCGACATTCAGACGATCGGCCTTGCCATGGCTGGTCCACGCCGCCTGGCCTTTGCTGAACGTGCCGCATTGCGTGGGGCAGTACGCTTTCCTGATATTGGCCGCATGACCCATTTCCAATCGCCCTGGGATGGTCTGTTCCCGATGGATCGTCTGGTACGCTGGGTTTCTATGGGCGGACCGTTCTAGGGTCATGTCCTGAAATGGGACAGTTGAGCTGCTGTCATAGCCAAATAATCCTGTTTCGCTTTCCCCCATACTTCCTTTGGTCGAACGCTCCGGCAGGCAAGGCCACAAGGGGGATGATCTTAATACGGAATAGCGCACCGGGACCCCGGACCGTTGAACTATGATCAGCTTCGGACTCATAGACAGCTCGTGACGGTTTCATGACGGAAAATAATCACCCTAGCCTATCCTCCCCAGCGCGAAAGAATGCGCGCGGGGACTTCAATTGCGCCGCGCATAGCCTGCGTGGAATTGCCGCAATGATGGTTTTCTGCGCTCATTTATTAGGCGGCACCGCTGAACATATATATCAGAATCATTCGGATTATGTCGCCTTCGTGGTCCGGCCCTGGCAATTCGGGGTTTATGGCGTGGAGTTGTTCTTCACCATCAGCGGCTTCGTTATCCTGCCCAGCATCCTGCGCTATTCCGCAGGCCAGTTCGCCTTGAGACGCCTGTTGCGCCTTTATCCGCTGTTTTTTGCTCTGACGCTGTTGTTCGTTTTGCTGAACTCGGTGACAAATGAATATCCGGAAACCAACAATTGGCGTGCGATCATTGGCGGTTTCACCTTTACCAATCTGTTTCTGCAGACCGAGCAACTCACGCCCAATGCGTGGAGTCTGACTTATGAGGTGATGTTTTATATTCTCACCTGTCTGGGTGTGACGTTTCTGGTGAAACAGCGCAGATGGGTGGTTGGCGGTCTGGTGCTTTTCCTATCTGTCTTGTTCCTTTTCCGTTATCCGATTGCGACCTATTTCCTGTTCGGCTTGGGCATTCGTGTCCTGCATGATCGTGGCGTCAGCCTGAGACGGGAACTGGCATGGCCGCTGGAACTGGCTGCCGCGTTGTTCTGTATTTATTTCGCGTCATCGGCATGGTTCGCTTACAAACCGGCTGATGTCACAAATCCATTCCTGATCGCTACGATGCTATCGACGGCTACCTACTTTTTCCTCGCGGTATCGCCTGGAAGCCTGACTGGCCGTTTGCTTGCCGGACCGGCGATGACGTACCTGGGAACAGTGAGCTACAGTCTCTATCTGGTCCATCCCTATACGTATTATGTAATGCGCCTGCTGTTTGTGAAACTGGGGCTGTTCACTGATCACATCGCGCTGTCCATGCTGCTGTTCTTCCTGGTGACGACGCCGATAACTCTGCTCGTTACGCATGTAATTCACCATTTGATCGAGCTTGGGCCCTATCAGTGGTTTTTCCGGCAGCGAGTCTATCGGGTTCGTGGGGCGGAGCGGGCACAGATCGCTGCGGCGGGCAATCGCGCTGTGGCCAGGGCGGCTGCACTGCGGGATGGCTAATAAGCTAATATTCAATTGAAATCAGGCGATTTCTTGCCGGCATAATCATTCGGGATGATAGCTGTCTGGGCGGGTGAATGACCCATAAGTATAGCCGCGCACTATATGGCTGACAAAATACCTCCCACCTATCTAGAACCTTTGATATGGTTTTTCTGGAAATCGCCGCCGAGGAACTTCAGCAAGGTATGCTGGCCGCGGGCTTTGCAAATGGTGCGGCAGTGATTCGGGTGCATTGCGAAGGCCTGATCCGGAAACTGTGGTCGCAACTGCTGGAGGACCCCGATGAGCAGTTGCCATGGGAAGCGCCGCTGATCGACATCGCCCGTAACCATTACGGCAACAGCGACATTACTGCCAGCTTGGGCGACCTTTTCTATTTCCAACCGGGGCATCACGGCTATATCGCGCGAAAAGTCGAAATCGATCGCACGCCCGAAGGTCACCCGGTCCCCACGCCAGGCCGATTTGTCCAGGGCAAGGATAGCTATCGCATTGCAGATGCGACCATGAACGAATGCTGTCGGCTTGCCGATCAACTAATGGAAGCGCTTACACCGCCAGGGCAGCAGTACAACGAACGCCGGGTGACGGTCCAGCGCCTCAAATATCAGGAGCGATTTGAGGACTTCGAAGTCTTGGCGGCAATGTCCCAAAATTCGCTGGCCAGATGGGGTCGGCTTGGTTTCCAGCTCGACCGGCACCGGGGACGACTTGATGGACCATTCAGGCACAAGGGTGTCTCCGATATGATGGGGGCGATGATGATGCTTCCTGGGCTGGGAAAGCTGCCGGGATGGGTAAACAGGAGCTTGAGTCCAAAACAGTCGCGGACGTCGAATGCGCGGGTAATTGAAAGAGCGCATTGCGATGAGCGCTATTTCACCGCCCTGTGCGGAACGCGAGAGAATGTTCGCACCGAAATACAGGTTGGAAAACAGTGGATAGAACTACCGGTCGGCCTTACTTCTTTTGCCGTATTCCCCGGCAATCTTGCTCAACGCGCTTTCGGCCTGAAGCCCACGATGCACCGCGTAGTTCATACTGGCGAGACCCATCCCGCCAGCGCCATCAACCGACGGACAAGCAATGTGACCTTGCTGATCGGTGGAGTCTGAGGCCAAGCCCTTCGCAACTCAGTCTAGTCACCTGAATCCGAAGTTCGCTTCATTGTTTTCTGGCAGAAGCGTTTGACGGCGGCGAGGATCTCGTCGGCG
>NZ_JAKKIE010000072.1 GCF_021742065.1 Rhizorhapis sp. SPR117 | reverse complement strand
ATCGTCAACAACAACCAGCCCGTTCCCGACGTGTTCTCCAAGATGACCAAAATCGCAGCTTCGGGCCGACTGGGCCAGTGAGGCCGATATGCTCCCAGCCCAATGGCGCGACATGGGCAAGCAGTTCGTCCAGCACCTCGACACCGCTGGCGCGCAAATGCCGGACGGCGCGGTCGAGATAGACGGTGTTCCAGAGCGTGACGGCCGCGGTGAGCAGGGTCAGGCCAGAGGCACGATGGCGCTGGTTCTCGAAGGTGCGGTCGCGCAGTTCGCCGAGGCGGTTGAAGAAGATGGCGCGGGCGAGCGCGTTGCGGGCCTCACCCTTGTTGAGGATGCTGCCGGTGCGACGCCGCTGTTCGGGATCGTCGAACCAGTCGAGCATGAACAGTGTGCGCTCAATCCGCCCGATCTCACGCAGCGCGCGGGCGACGGGGTTTTGACGCGGGAAACCCGCCAGCTTGCGCAGCATGACCGAGGCACTGACGGTGCCGGCGCGGATCGAGGCGGCGAGCCGCAGCGTCTCGTCCCAATCCTCTTCGATCGCGCGAACGTTGACCGGGCCCGCGACAAGTTGGCGCAGCGTCGGCCAAGGATCGAGCGACGACAGGCTATACAGGCGGCGTTCGTTGAGGTCGCGAATACGCGGTGCGAAGCGGAAGCCGAGCAGATGGCACAAGCCGAAGACATGATCGACCGCCCCGGCGGTATCGGTCGCATGTTCGCGGATCACCAGTTCACTCTCATGATCGAGCAGGCCGTCGAGGACATGCGCGGCCTCGCCAGCATTGGCGGCTATGACCTTGGTATGGAACGGCGTGAAGCGGTCGGTGACGTGGGTGTAGAACAGCACGCCGGGTTCGCTGCCGTAGCGGGCGTTGCGATCGGCGCGCGCCTCGCCCTGACCGCCGGCGCGGAAGAACTGCCCGTCCGAGGACGATGTGTCGCCCGGTCCCCAGACCTGGGCGAGCGGATGCGCGGTGTGGCAGTCTACGATCGCCGCCAGCGCCGACAGGTACGTTTCATCGCGCACATGCCATTCCGCAGTCCAGCGCAGGCGTGACAATGTCAGCCCACGCGAGCTTTCCGCCATGCGCCCGAGGCCGAGATTGGTCGCATCGGCGAGGATCGACCCCATCAGCGCGGACTGGTCAGAGGCCGGCTCGCCACTGCGGGCATGAACGAAACGGTCGGCAAAGCCCGACCACGCGGCGACCTCAACCAGCAGGTCCGTAATGCGGACACGCGGCAGCATCGCGTAGAGCCGGGCCTTCAGCGCCTCGGCATCGTCGGACGGAGATCGCCGGATCGGCGAGATCAACAACTGCCCGCGCTCGATCGTTACGTCGACCAGTTCGCCGGCCGCGGCTGCGCGCTCCACCTCGGTCATGCGCTGGGTCAGCATCGCGCGCCGTTCCTCATACCATTGAGAAAAACGGGACGGCACGGCGAGGCGCAGATCGCTATCGGTGCGCATCGTCTCAAAGGCGGGCACCGGCAGCAGGTAATCGTCCAGCGTGCGATAGGCGCGGCTGCCATCTACCCAGATGCTGCCTGATCCGAGCCGTTCGCGCAGGTGGACGATCACCGCGATCTCATAGGCGCGGCGGTCGATTGTCCCTTCGGCCGGCTGCACGACCTTGTGCCAGCGTGGCTTGATGAAGCTGGTCGGCACACGCTTCGGCAGGACCGATCGGCCGTCGCGGTACATCGTTCGCAGCGCCTCGATCGCGCCGAGCAGCGGATCGCCCGATCTCGCGGTCCGGAAGGTGAAGGCGGCGAGGAAGGTCGGGGCGAACCGCCGCACGGCAGGGTAGCGTTCGACCACTTCCTCCAGACCGTCATCGGCCGCACGCGTCAGATCCTCGGCGAAGCGGATGCTGCGTTCGAGCTGATCCCAGCCCACCCGGTCATCGATCGTGCGAAAGGCGTCGCGTCCGCTCGCGCGTGCATCGACCAGCAAGCGGCCGAGCCGGACATGAAAGCGCGCCGTGTCTTTCAGCATCCGTGCCTGCCCGAGCAGCCGGTCGGACCGGGTACGGTCGGCGCGGCGGAACAGCGCCCCCACCATCTTCTCGACCATGACCAAGGCGGCATCGGTCAGCGCCGCCTCCATCTCGATCATGGAGGCGACCAGCATCGCGAGTCGGCGCGGGCGTTCGAGACGCCGGAGGTGTTGCGCAGTGACGATGCCGGCGGTCCGGGCGATGACGGCATAGCGGGCGGCATGGATACGTCGTGCCCGATCGGTTGCGATCCCGATGCCGCGCACCGCGTCGAGCCGTTCGACGATCCCCTTCAGGTTCGACGCCGATGGCGCTTCCGGCCATTCGCGTAGCCATCCCAGACGGGTGCGACCATTGTCATCGGATGCGATCAGGCGTTCGAGTGCCGCTTCCTGATCGGCCGAGCAATCGCGGATCAGTCCGGCATGGGCGGCCTTGCGTGCATGGGCCCGCACGATGAGGGCGAGCCGTTCCAGCGTCGATGCCGCAGGCAGAACAATCCGGTCGAGCCGCAGGCGATTGACCATGCCGGCGACGATCGCCTCGCCCCGATCGGTCGAGGTGGCGATCTCTGATCCCAGTGCCAGCGTCGATCGTACGTCGATCCGGTCAAAGGCGCGCAGACCAAGATACGCTTCGATCTCGGCGCGATGCTCGCGCAGCGTCGTCGCACGGGCAGAATAGTCGGCGAAGTCGTCGATCCGGCAACCGATCTGGTCGGCGAGCAGCGACAGCATGAGGGCGGGCACTGCTTCACTCGGCAGCAGCGCACGCCCCGGATGACGCAGGTAGCAGAGCTGCACGGCATAGCCGAGCCGGTTCGCTCTGCGCCGACGACGCGCTACCTGCGCGAGGTCATCGGGGCCGAGAGTGAAGAGCCGCTCGATCGTCGCGCTGTCAGAAGGCGGATCGAAGATCACAGCGCGCTGCGCAGGCGATAATATTGTTCTGGACGGCATCGGCTTCCTGTTTGTCACGCAACAGGGATGTGGCCCTGTTCATGGAGCATAGACGAGGAGACGGGTTATGTGACATTATGCAGATTGATCGACGGGCAATGCCGCTCCGTCACGCAGACGGACGTATATGTGACAACGCAGCTCGGTTACGCGCGAGTGTCCAAGGCGGATGGCAGCCAGGTTCACGACCTTCAGCACGACGCGCTGGTCGCGGCCGGCGTCGATCCCGAGCATATCTATGAGGATGCCGCGTCGGGCCGGCTCGACAAGCGGCCGGGGCTGGATGCCTGCCTGAAGGCACTGCGCCGTGATGACACGCTGGTCATATGGAAGCTCGACCGCCTCGGTCGCGACCTGCGCCACCTCGTTAACACAGTCGGCGACCTGACCAAGCGTGGCATCGGCCTCAAGGTGCTGGCCGGCGAAGGCGCGTCGATCGACACCACCACCGCCAACGGTCGGTTGATCTTTGCGATTTTTGCCGGCCTCGCCGAGTTTGAGCGCGAGTTGATCGTCGAGCGCACCCGCGCCGGTCTGGAATCGGCACGTGCGCGCGGCCGACATGGCGGTCGCCCGTTCAAGATGACGCCCGCCAAACTGCGGCTTGCCCAGGCGGCTATGGGCAAACCCGAAACCAAGGTCGCCGAGCTGTGCGCCGAGCTGGGCATCACGCGTCAGACGCTCTACCGGCATGTTACGCCGAACGGAGAGATCAGGACGGACGGACAGAAGCTTCTCGCTCGAAAAGCGCGCCCATCGATCAAGGCATGACGAATTTGAACAATCTCACGTTCGTATTCATCGGAGGGGAGCATCAGGTCCTGCATCTCGCGCCGGTCGCCGCAGAACTTAGCCTGAGCCATCCGGATATCACGGTCCGCTGCATCTGCGCCGACGACCGCACCGCCGCCGCCTTGCGCGCAGTGGCTGCGGCGATGAGAGCCAGCACGATGACCGTGACGCAGATCGCCTGGCCTTGGGCGGGCAGGATTGCAGCGCGCATAACGGGCAGCCGCTCGGCGGCGAAGGGGCCCCTGCTGGCGCGGATCCGATGGCAGGCCCGCAAGACCCAGGCCATCATCGTTCCCGAGCGCACCTCTGCGGCGTTGCGATGGCTCGGATGGAAGCGTCCGCTGGTACATTTCCGCCACGGCGCTGGCGACCGTGCACCATCCTCCGAAGCCAAGCAGAGAGCCTTCGATGCCATCTTCGTTCCCGGACAGAAAGACATCGAGCGTGCCGTCGCGCAAGGCCTCAGCCGTAAGCGGCTTTCGGCCGTGGGCTATATAAAGATCGACTATTTGCAGGCCTTGCCCACCGGACCGCGATTGTTCGACAACGATCGCCCGACCGTCTTCTACAACCCTCATTTTGATCCTGCGCTGTCCTCGATCGGGATCGCTCGCGATGTCATCGCCCGTTTCCGCCAACAGGAGCGGTACAACTTGGTCTTCGCCCCTCATGTCCGCGCGTTCGAAAACCTCGATCCGATCGCGCGAGCGCGGTGGCTGGAACTTGCCGTGCCAGAGCACATCGCGGTCGATCTGGATTCTCCCAAGCTGTTCGACATGAGCTATGCGCGGGCCGCCGACATCTATCTGGGCGACATGTCGAGCCAGCTTTACGAATTCCTCGCTAAGCCGCGGCCCGTCGCTTTCGTGAATGCGCATGGCGCTAACTGGCAGGACGATCCAAGGTACGCTGGTTGGCATCTGGGAGAGGTCGCATCAGGTGCTGACGATGTGCTTGCTGCAGTAGATCGAGCCTTCGAACGGCATCCCGACATGATCCAAAGACAGGCGAAAGCGACAGCGTTCGCGTTCGGCCGCTACGATGGCGCAATCAAACGGGCCTCATACCAACTGCTCCACACCCTGCAATCGCTCTGATCCCTTAGCGTACGTTTTCGAACATTCTCTCACCGGACCCCTCGGACTGCTGGTGAGGGGTGAGAGCCGCCTTGCGACCGAATTTGACACCACGCGCTCTTGCCTGGACACGCCCTGCGGCGGTGCGCTCGGTGATGCGCTCCCGCTCCCAACTGGCTGCGATCCCCAACACCGCGATTATTACCTCTGCAAATTGGGAAGTCGTATCAACCATCGGCTCGGCCAATGATCGGAAGCCAGCCCCGGCCTCCTTCACTGCATGGAGGATATTCAACAGATCGCGGGTGTTGCGGGCAAGGCGGTCTGTTGCCGTCACCATCAGCACGTCGCCATCATCTAGTGCGCCGATCGCGCGCTTGAGCTGGGGACGCTCGGCATTCGCTCCGCTAATCTTCTCGCGGTAGATTTTCACGCACCCAGCATCGGTGAGCTGGGCGATCTGCTGGGCCAAGTCCTGGCCGGTGGTTGAGACGCGCGCATAGCCGTAGATCATAGCCAAAATGGTGCATCAGATTTTTGCATCAGGAAAGAGGCCGGATTCCTGTGGGTTTCAATCTGATGCAAAACTTGTAACTTTCGGATCAACCCTACTGAATCAGGTCTCCTGGGTCCGGCCCTTCGTCCTCATGATCTTCCATCTCGGAAACCTCGCCCGCTGCAATTAGATCAGCCAACCTTACAGCACCGCGAACCAGAGAACTCTTAATCTGTGCCGTAAAGGCCGATCTCTGGGGCGGGTCTTTATACATGATGGCATTTTGCAAGTTTGTGTGGCTTGTGCCTTCTACATTAACAAGCACAGGCTTAAACTCACCTGGCCTATCCGCATCGGCTTCTAAGCGATAAGTCATAAATATGATATTGACCTGCGGGTCATTCTTAACATCGCTAGTTTTCATAAATGCCGCGCGGCCTAGTATATATTGATATACTTGCTCAGGAATAACCGCGACGATTTTCGATTTCCAATGGTGATGGAAATAGCCTTTTCGGATGAGTTGGGTAATATAACGCTTGTATACGTTGTCCCAATTGAATCCGTATGTCGGCTTTTTCTCTAGATCTTCTCCAGCTCGCAAAGCCTGATAAGCAGGAAAAACAGATCCAGTAATATCAATGGCCTGAAGCTCTACCGACAGGAATTGGTCGATTTCCTTATCACTCTTGACGTCTGCGATAACGAAATCGACATTCCCGAAGCCCTCCATTTTGACTTCGCGGGCGATCTGCGGATCAGTAGGCTTCTCACCCGGCCAGCAATGTTCGATGACCTCTGTCAGAAAATCGACAGCGTAGAATCGCTTCGGACAGACGAAAATCAACTCTGGCCCTTGGGTCGATTTCCGGGGTGCAGGCTTCCAAAGACTGCACACGGGATAAGGCTCGCTGGGGAGTTGTGTGCTGCGCTTGGGGCATCGCGACTGAATGTACGGGCACTCGAAATCGGCGGCAGCAGGATCGACACCCTTTGCCGCCCGCCGACCTAATACCTCTCCAACAATCGACTCAGGTTCAAACGGCAATCGGGAGTTCCTCACGCAGGCTGGCTTTCACCTGCTTAGAGGCCATCCCTGCCGTATCCGCAAGAAGTAGTGCTTCGGCAACGCACTTCCCGAGTAGAGGCGGGACCGCATTACCGACCTGCACATATTGCTCTGTGCTGTTACCCTTGAACGTGAAGAAATCAGGGAATGATTGTAGCCTTGCTGCCTCGCGAACCGTGAACGAACGATCTTGGACGGGGTGAATATAGGCCCCCCAATGCACATCGCACTTGGTCAATACTGTGCATGACAGGTCTGTTTTTTTGGGTCGACCATATCGCTTGGTATGATCGCTACGCTTGGCCAACTTCATGCCTGCGGGCAACAGGTCGATCGGTATGTCCCGCCATGATCCCCCAGCGGGAATATGTCGCATCCGCTCCTGGTTGATCCGCGATAGCTTAGATGCGGAATGGTTCTGCACGATAGTGCAGTCCCCTCTCAACAAAGCCTGATAGCTGTTTTGAGGCCGTTTTCCGTATGGTCGCGGCCCTGCACGATCGCCGTTTTCCAACTTAGGAAGATCGGAAATAGCATCCCAAACTGTCACGAAGGGCAACAAGCCTGGGCCATGTGTTTGTTCGGGGAACAAGATTGGCGCATCGGTGCGCGTGGCAATGAAAAACACGCGCCTGCGCTCTTGGGGCACCCCATATTCTTCGGCGCGGAGTACCTTCATATCGACGCGATAGCCGAGGCTTTTCATACCCTCGAATATCTCATGCACGATGCCGCCCCCGCCGATCGACGTGATGCCGGTTACGTTCTCCATCACGATCCAACGCGGCTGAATGCCCTTCACGATCCGAAGATACTCGCGAAACAAGCCTGCGCGTGGGTCATTGACGCCTCGCTGGTGATTATAAACCGAATAGCCCTGGCACGGAGGACCACCGACGATCACGTCGATTTCACCCTTCTTGACGCCAGCAGCCTTTAAGAGCTGCTGTGCTGTAACGTCTTGGATCGGCCCGCCAATGAACTTGGCTTCTGGGTGGGTCGCGGAAAATGTCTCGCCTGCCCGGTCGTCATAATCCTGTCCCGCTAAGACGTGGAAACCCGCTTGCCGAAACCCCTCGGAAAGGCCACCGGCTCCGCAGAAAAGATCGATGACGGTCATGTTATGGCGCGATTTCATCGGCTCCCCCTACGCTTCAATCCTGTCAGGGGAAGCGGCAGTTGCTGCTCATCCCCATCAGTACGCTCGATCAACGAGCTGATCGCATGACGGCCAAGCCATGCCTTCGACACCTTCGACCGAGCCGCAAGCCGATCGAAAGCGGCATATTCATCTTCGGACAGATTAACGGTGATCCGGTTTTTCGACGGCATAAGTTGCCTCACTTTGCCGCAAAGTGCAGCACCTTGCATCTCTATGCCTCCGGTTCAACGCTTAGTCAATTTCAAGTTTGTTCTCTTTTTGTTCTCATAAAAAGCCTGCAAATGCAATGCTTTCTGGAGGTAAATCTGATACAAATGTCGTCGCTATGACCATCATACCGATCGACCTTCCCGCGCTCCGCGCCCAGGTGCGTGCTATGGACTATGTACGCGGCACCGCTGCCGAAATGGAACAATGGCGCGAGGCCAACGCCGAGGCGTGCGCCAATCTGGCGATCGAGGGCATGGACCTGACCATCGAGGAGCACGCCATGCTGGCGATGTTCATGGAAGAAGGCGTGCCGCCCTCGCTGGTGCCGCAAATCATCCTGAGCCTTTACGGCAAAGGATCTACCTCGACCGCTCCCGCTCCCGCTCCTGCTTCCGCTCGACCCTGATCCGTTTCCCCAGCATTTCCTCGTGGATCGGTTCGACCACGACCTTGGACACCCCGCCCTCATCCCGGCTTTTCAGCGGATCGAACACCCGGCCCTTGTCGAGCTGATCCGCGATCCAATCATGTGCCCGCGCCACATCAGCGGCAATGACAGCAGGATCGTTTCTATTCAAAGTCTCTGCCAGATGCTTGGCGAGGCGATAATGCCGGTATGCATTCTGTAATTCAGGATCGGCGTCGGCCTCCGGGCCTGTCGCAATGCGGAATCGCGCGCCAAGCGACACTGGCGCGCCCTTCGGGGCCGCGCTGGCCTGGTCGCCGGTCAACCGGTCGATCGCCTCGGCCATGACGCCGAGCTGCCCCTGCATGGCTTCGACTTGGGCGGCCAGATTCTCGACCGCCGCCAGCACCGCGCGCTGGGTCGCCAGCAGCGCCATTACCGGATCGTCGCCGTCATCCTCGCTCATCGCTCTATGTCCCTGTCCTGCTCACGATCGCGCCGCCGCTCGCGTTCTAGCGGATCGTGCTTCCCGATCTTGTCGAGCCGCCCCGCAATGCGCTCGGCCGCGCTGCCTGGCTCCGGCCCATCCCGATCGCGTTCGCCACGCTGTGCGGTCGCCTCCGCGATCCGCTCGGCCGCCCCGCGATCGGCGGCTTGGTCCTGACGGCCCCATGCCGCGCCCAGGCGATCACGTAGGCCCTGCGCCATGCCCTTGGCCTTGTCGCCCAGGTTGCGCATTGTCTCCGCGATCCTGGCGCTGATTTCGCGCAGCTGCTGGGTCAGCTCGCGCCGCTCCTGATTGCGTGCCCGCACCGCCCGTTGTTCGTCCCCGCGCTCGGTGGACGTGCCCTTGCGCTCCATCGCCACCGCCGCCAGCGGCACCTTGCCCATCGGCTCGCGGTCGAGGTCGCTTTCCCTTTCCGCGTCTCCCCGATCGCGGGCAGCCTCGCGCTGATCCTTGAGCGACCGATGATCGATGCGCTCATCGCACCCCGCCCGTTCCAGCGCCTGGTTGGCATGGTCCGCCCATGCCGCCCGCCACCCCTCAAGCCGTTCGCTGGCGTTCCAATCGCGGTTCTTCTTGCCGAACCCTTCGCCGGTCAGGTCGCGCATCGTCAGCATGACATGCGCGTGCGGCTGCTCCTGCCCGTCGGCCGAATGGCCCCGATGCAGCGACACGTCCGCAATCATCCCCTGCGACACGAAATGCTCGCGCACATATCCCTCGACCAGTGCCCGCCGATCTTCCGCGCCCAATTCACGTGGAAGGGAGATTTCGACCTCGCGGGCCAGCTGGGCGTCCTTGCGCTTCTCGACCGCCTCGACGCCGTTCCACAGGCGCGAGCGATCGAGCATCCAGTCCGGCGTGCGATCGGGGGCCATGATCTCCCGATGCTCGATGTCCGACTTGCGCGTGTAGTCGTGGCATTTGCCCAGGCGCTCGTCGGTCAGCCGCTCGCCTGACCGGTAGGCGGCGGCAGCGACCGCGCTGCGCCCGCTGGCCCGCGAGATGACTTTGACAGAGCAATGGTAGATCGCCACGGACCGCGCGCCTTCTAACTTCCTTCACTTAAGGGGGAAGCCGTCCGGCGGGGGCAAAGCCCCCACGAGGACCACGCACATCGCGCAGCGATGTATAAGCGTGCCCTTATCTTCGCTAAGGTAGCCTTGTTGCGATCCTCTTGCTATAGCGAACTGACAAGGAGGACCGCTATGGCGCGCACGCCCGTTGAAGAACGCCTTGAGAAAATGCGCGAAGACGAGCGCAAACTACGCGAGCGACGAAAGGCTCTTGAGGCACGGCTTTCCGCTGAACGCCGCAAGGCTGAAACCCGCGAGCGCATCATGCTGGGCGCGTTTATCCTTCACCACATAGACGAGGATACGCCCACGGGTCGCCAGCTCGCCCCGCTCCTGCAACGCGAACTGCCGATGTTCCTGACCCGCGAGCGCGATCATGCCCTTTTGCAGCCGCTGCTCGCTCGCCTGAAGAACCTCGAACGTGGACGGGAGGAACAATGAGCGGGCCGATCGTCGGGGAAGACAATAACGGTGGCTGCTGTCTAGCTGTCGTCGGTAGCCTGGCTGTCCTGCTCGGCACGTCCTGGCTGCTCGAAAAGGTGCTACCGACCGCGATCGCCAGCACCATTGCCTGGGTCGCGCTCGTCGTCTTCCTCGTCCTGGTCTGGAAGTTTGCCTTCAAGGGCCGCCGCAACGCGCTGCTCGGCTCGGCCGCCTTCGGTGGAATCGATGACGTGCGCGCCCTCGCGAGCAACAAGGGCGATCTTCTGATTGGTCGATCCTTCAGGACCGGCAAGCTGCTGCGCTATGACGGCCCCGCCCATCTCCTGACCATGGCCCCCACGCGCAGCGGCAAGGGTGTGGGCACCATCATTCCCAACCTGCTGATCATCGACCGCTCGGTGATCTGCATCGACCCCAAGGGCGAGAACGCCCGCGTCACTGCTCGCACCCGCGCCACCAAGGGCAAGGTGTGGTGCCTCGATCCCTTCGGCGTCTCCGGGCAACCCGCCGCCCGCTATAATCCGCTCGACCGGCTCGACCCGGAAAGCCTCGATCTGGCCGAGGACGCCATGACGCTGGCCGATGCCCTAGTCCACGATTCCGCAGGGCAAGGCGGCGAGGCCCATTGGAACGAGGAAGCCAAGGCGCTGATTGCGGGCCTGATCCTCTATGCCGTGGTCCACGAGGATCGCGAGCATCGCACCCTGGCGACGGTGCGCGACTATCTCACGCTCGCCCCCAAGGACTTTGCCGATCTGCTCGTCCTGATGCAGGACAGCCGCGGCGCCGGCGGCCTCATCGCCCGCGCCGGCAATCGCCACCTCGGTAAGTCCGACCGCGAGGCCGCAGGGGTGTTGTCCTCGGCCCAGCGCCATACCCATTTTCTCGATAGCCCCCGCATCGTCGCCAGCACTTCGGCCTCCGACTTCACTTTTGCAGGGTTGAAGGAGGGGGTTTCCACGGTGTTTCTGTGCCTGCCCCCTGACCGGCTCGATGCCTATTCCCGCTGGCTGCGCCTGCTGGTCGCCCAGGCGCTCACCGACATGGCGCGTTCGCCGGTCAAACCGGCGCGGCCCGTCCTGTTCCTGCTCGATGAGTTTGCTGCCCTAGGCAGACTCGAACCCGTCGAGCGGGCGATGGGCCTGATGGCCGGATACGGGTTGCAGCTCTGGCCGATCTTGCAGGACATGCACCAGTTGCGCGCCCTCTATGGCGAGCGTGCAGGCACCTTCCTGTCGAATGCCGGGGTGTTGCAGGCGTTCGGGGTGAACGACCATGCGACCGCCGAACTGCTGTCCAAGTCGATGGGACAGGAAACCCTCGAATTTCGCACGGCGGGCTACTCCGAGACCCATGGCAGCATTTTTGAGCGTAGTAAGCATACCCGCTCGACCAGCACCCAGGTCAGCGCCCGCAACCTCATGAACCCCGACGAAATCATGCGCATGGGGCCGGACGAACAGCTGCTGATGATCCAGGGCAAAGACCCCCTCCGGGTCCAGAAAATCCGATATTACGATCAGCGCGAGTTCGCGGGGCTGGCTGATCCTGCCTGAGACGGCCCTAGGAGACGCGATCCGCACGATAGCCCCCCCGCAGCGCATACCCTTCGGCGGTTCCTCCTAACCGTCTCTGTGCCCTCCACAGGGACTAACAGGGCGATGGCGCACCTGACTTCGCCGTGCTTCTCCCCTGGGAAGCCTGCGGCCGGTAGGCCGCCTTGTGACGGCGAAGCCGTCGCACATCAAAGGCGCATTGGCCGAAAGGCCAATTCCATATTCCTCGTCCTTTAGAGCGGCATTCTCTTCGCGCGCCCGCGTTGATTCTAGATTCTGGGATTCTATGATTCAGGGGGTGTCAAACACATTGAATATAAAGGCATATTCCGGACTTTCATGAGGAATGGGGTGGAGCATCATGAGAAATGGGGTGCCCTATTGTGAGTTTTGGGGTGGGGGTATCATGAGAAATGGGGTGCGTGAGATGAGAGCAATTTGTCTCTCATCTCATAATACCTTGACCTTGCCCGCCCCTCGCCCGAATGTCCGATTATGGACGGGACAGCCGACACAACTGGCCGCACGATGGAAGTGGCACGGATCGAGAAGGAACGCGGTTCCGACACGATAGTGCAGCCGCGCGAACTGGTGGAAGTCCGCTATGCGAGGGGGGTTTCCCTGAGCCTGTCAGCGCGCAAGGTCTTTGCCTTGATGATGCACCAGGCCGCTGGCGATGCCTGGCGCGACCAGGAACACAGAATCGCCAAGCGCATGTTGCGCGGCTCCCACAATTCCAACGATCGCCTTACCGAGACGATTGACGAGCTGATGGGCATCTTCTTCGCAATGCCCGACAAGGTGGACGGCGACCACGGGCGGCGCACCTTCCAGATGATCGAAGAGACGTTTGAGGGAGGGGAGCAGGGGTGGTTGATCTACCGTTTCACCCGGCGTGCGCGCGACCTTCTGAAAGACAGCGAAGCCTACGCCCTCCTGCATCGGGCAACGGTGCTGGCCTTCGACAGCAAATATGCGCTCGAACTATACCAGCTCGGAGCCTTGCTCTACCGACGAGACGTGCCGATCTGGCGCGGCGATGTGGAAACCCTGCGCGCCAAGCTGGGCGTTCCAGAGGGGGCTTATAGCTCGTTCGCTGACTTACGGCGTTTCGTCCTCGATGCCGCGACGGCCGAAATCAATCAGCTTGTCCCACAATTCTCCGTGGCGTGGGACGTTGCAAAAAGGCGGGGCCGCAAGGTCATCGAGGTCGCAATAACCTTCCGCCGCAAACCACCAATCGCAGCGGTTGCCGCCGAAGAAGAAAACGAGCGACATCGCGCCGGTCGCCGCGCCCGTCGAGATGGGACGGCAGAGACGATAATGGACCCCAGTGCGATCATCGCAGCGACCGCTGCAAATCTGGGTGTGTCCGATGTTTTACGCTGGCCTGCCGACGATCAGGTGACGGAATTTGGCGCGGTCGAGTTGCATGCGATCGGCGTCACCTATGGTGGAGGACACGCGGTTCAGCGATTGGCGGATCAATATGCGCGAGTGCGAGCCGACAAGCGGCGTCAGCTCCGAGGCGATGCTCTGCGTGAAGACTGGACGACTTGGGTAAGGGGTTGCGCGGAAAAATGGAGTAAACCCTAGTGGTTGTCGCTCTTTGGGTTTCACGATACCCTATAGAAACAGGGATACGTTCCCGGTTGGAAACGGGGGAATAAAGCATGGCAACCGTCTCGATGACGAAAGGGGCCGAACTGGCCGGGGTCAGCAAGGGGACCGTCTCAAAAGCTCTTAAATCTGGTCGTCTTAGCTATGCTGAGAAGACCGATAACGGCTACCTCATAGACACTTCCGAACTATTCCGGGTGTTCCCCCCGAAACAGAAAGAAACGGTTGCCGAGTCCCGCTCCGAAACCCCTTCTGGAAACAGCGAAACCCCAATAAATTCAGGGGGGTTGCAACGTGAGATTGAACTGTTGCGTGAACAGTTGCAGGACCGCGATAGCGTAGTTGCCGATCTACGGCAGAGGCTCGACAAATCAGAGGATGAGCGGCGAGAGGCGCAGGCGCGGGTGATAGGATTGCTGACCGGCCCGGAGCCTGCGGAATCCAAGCGCGGCTTTTTTGGTCGGTTGTTCGGCAAGGCAGATGATTGATCTGCGCGCAGCTCGCTATCGTCCGACGAGCCGCGATATCGTTGCCTGACTGACGTCAAACAGCGCCGCGACGGTGCGCTGCGTATCACCAGCAGCCAGTCTCTCCAGTGCCTCGGAGGGGGCCGGTGAGAGAATGTTCGAAAACGTACGCTAAGCATCCCGACCGTTCCGATGGAGGCGGAGCGGCCTGAACCGCTCGCGGGGCTTGTCCATCTCGCTCCACAGATAGTCGCCAGTGAGGCCCAGTCGGCCCGAAGCTGCGATTTTGGCCATGTTGAAGAACAAAGATTGAACATGGCGATCTACCAGGCTCGC
>NZ_JAKKIE010000071.1 GCF_021742065.1 Rhizorhapis sp. SPR117 | reverse complement strand
CCGCCGACGAGATCCTCGCCGCCGTCAAACGCTTCTGCCAGAAAACAATGAAGCGAACTTCGGATTCAGGTGACTAGCTGTTCCAGGCATTGCCGTGATGCCTCCAATTCGCTGGCGATAGCCCTCAGCACGGCCAGATCATTGGGGATGGCGGAGTCCCCCTGAGAAATTTGGGAATTATCATCCACGATCAAGCCGCCTTGGCAAACTTGCCAGCCACTCCCAGCGTAGCGGCAGCCAGCCCATTGAGCGGGAGCTGCTGTTCGACCGCGCCCTGTGCCACGGCGGCAGCGGGGGCTTCGTGAACCATGCAACTGTCCTTGTCCTGACAGAATGTCTTGCCGCCCGCCCCACGCAAGGCCTTCAGGCCAGCCGCACCATCACGGCCCATGCCGGTCAGGATCATTCCGACGCCATTTGCCCCGGCCGTCTTGGCGATGGTCGCAAACAACAGGTCAGCCGACGGACGGAACCCCTGCACCGGATCATTGCCGAGCAAGCGGATCGATGCGTCGGGCCAGCGGTCAATTACCGCATGTTTATCCGGATCGGCAACGACATAGACCGTGCCCTGTTCCAGTTTCAGGCCGTCGGAGGCCACCACCACCTTTGGCTTGATCGCTGCGTCCAGCTTATCCGTAAACGGTACAGCGAAACCCGCTTCCATCTGCTGCAACACAATGGTGGGCGGACAATTGACCGGAAATGCGGCGAGCAGTTCAGATATGGCCTCCACGCCGCCGGTCGATGCACTCATGGCAATCAGTTTGCCATTCCATTCGAAGGGAATTTCAGAAAGGTCGATAGTGCCTGCCGCCGCCTTCACAGCCTTGGATCGCACCTTGCCGTTGGCCGCAGCGACGACCAGCTTGCCAAGCTTGTCCACGATTTTGTCGAATTCCTCTGGCGTTGCCTGCTGAGGCTTGGGGAAGCAGTCCACAGCGCCCAGTTCAAGCGCCTTGAATGATGTCTGTGCCCCCTTTTGCGTCAGCGTCGATAGCATCACCACAGGCATGGGATTGCTCTCCATCAATTCTTCGAGAAACTCCAGGCCGCTCTTGCCGGGCATTTCGACGTCCAGCGTCAATACATCGGGTTTAAGCGCCGCAATCATGTCACGCGCTTCGTCGGCGTTTGCGGCGGCGCCCACCACATTGATCCCGCTCGACCGTTCCAGCACATCCGTGAAAAGCGCACGCATGGTTATGGAATCGTCGACGACCAGAACCCGAGTATTCATTGTGCTTCCCTTTATTTTTGCTGCGATTGGAATCAGGCTGCTTCGGCCGTGATCAGATTACGAGTTTCCGCTGCCAACTGGTCCAGCGACAGGACCATCACCATGCGATCCTCGACCGCCACCAGTCCCTTGAGGAACGCCGATGCACTATCTACATTCAGATTTGGCGGAGCCTGCATCGCGTCATCATCGACGGTGACAATGTCGTTGACCGCATCGACGATCAGGCCATGCAGCTGCTCGGCAATGCGAACAACGATGATAACATGGCGTCCGGTCGGTTCCGTCAGACCCCAGCCAAGGCGCGCGGCAAGATCAATGACAGGCAGCACATTGCCGCGCAGATTGATGACGCCCCGCACATATTCGGGAACATGAGGCAAAAGCGTGGATGGCGACCATGCACGAATTTCACGAATGGCCATAATATCGACGCCCAGAAACTGCTCGCCGATCTGGAAGGTGATAAGTTGGCTGGACATGATACCAATCCCTCTTCTTCAAATTATATTGATCAATGACAAACCCGGCGAACGGCGGCAGCCAGTTTGGCCGGGTCGAATGGCTTGACGATCCAGCCTGTCGCGCCGGCAGCCCGTGCGCGGGCCTTTTTCTCCTCCGAACTTTCCGTCGACAGGACCAGTATCGGGCGGTCCCGATGGCGCCCGTCGGCCCGCAGCGCGTCGATCAAACCAAAACCGTCCATGCGGGGCATATTGATGTCGGTGATGATCATATCAGGCGTATTGACCTTCAGCCAATCAAGCGCCGCAATGCCGTCCTCGGCTTCGGCCACGTCATAGCCGTGTTCGGTGAGCGCGATGCGCAGCAGCATTCTCATGCTGGGGCTGTCATCGACCGTCAATATCTTGGTTGGGGCAGTCATGGGGATCTCCAATTGTCAGAATAGTTCGACGTCACCCAGGGACGCCGCCAAGGTTGGGGTGGTTTTACTTTCATCAGGAGGCTGGTCCGTCAGAACGCGGCAGCGCGCCTGACCTTTCACAGCGCGGAAATCGACGCGTCGCGCTGCATTCCCGCCCAGATTGCTATATGTGAGCGGAATGCCGTCGCGAGCGAGGAAACCAATGGCGAAACGCGCATTGGCCGATCCGATTTTGTGCATTCCTGCATGCATGTTCGCGCCGCCATAGAGATACGCCTTCATCCGCCTGCGCACCGCGCCCGCCTTCAGCATCTCATTGATCAGCAATTCCATGGCATAGGCGCCATAGCGTTCCGACTGCGCGCCGAAAGACAGGTCGCCCTCGCGCGGTTCGGACAGCAGGAAATGGTTCATGCCCCCGACCCCGGCAATGCCATCGAACAGACAGGCAGCAACGCAGCTGCCCAGCACCGTCGTCAAAACCACAGCCGAATCCGACGTCACCCTGGTCGTGCCCTGGGTCACGTTAATGCGCTTTTCCGGCAACAGGCTGGACCTGTTGCCTGCCGGGGTCATGAATGACATTGTTCGATGACCCTTGCTGCCAGACCGTCAAGGGACACCACATGGCTGGCCGCGCCCAGCTCAACGGCAGCGCGCGGCATTCCATAGACAACGCAACTGTCTTTATCCTGCGCAAAGGTCACTGCGCCCACATCGCGCATTTCCAGCAAGCCTCGCGCACCGTCGCTGCCCATGCCGGTCAGGATCACGCCAACGGCTCGACGGCCCACCACCCGCGCGACGGATGCGAACAACATATCCACGCTTGGTTTGTGGCCGCAAACAGGGTCGGCGTCGCTCAGTCGACAATAGGGCCGCTGCGTCGAATAGACTGTCAGATGGCTGCCCCCCGGCGCCACATAGACATGTCCCATTTCCAGCGGCTGGTCATGGTCGGCCAGAACGACATTGGCCGCGCAATGCGTGTTCAGCCGTGCCGCCAATGCACCGGAAAAGCTTGCCCCGATATGTTGGACAATCAGTGTTGGCGGACAATTGGCGGGCCATCGTTTCAGCAACTGGATCAACGCTTCGACGCCGCCGGTCGATGATCCGATGGCTATGATATTGCCATTTGACCGGAATTCGGCGCTGGAGCGAACGACGGGCCGATGTGTTGCCACGCGGCGTATGCTGCTGTGCGCGGCATGACGGACGATGTTCGCCAGTTCGTTGTCGTTGAACGGTCCCTCCGGCTTGGCATAGCAATCGACCGCGCCCAATTCGAGCGCCCGCATCGTCGTTTCCGCACCCTTGTGGGTCAGGCCCGACACGACCACCACCGGCGTTGGCCGCAGGGTCATGATCTTTTCCAGAAAATCCAGCCCGCTCATGCCGGGCATTTCGATGTCCAGCGTGATGACATCGGGATCCAGTTCCTTGATCAGCCGGCGCCCTTCCTGCGCATTGCAGGCAGCACCCACCACTTCAATGCCCGGATCGCGCGACAGGCTGGCGCTCAACAGGGCGCGCATGGTGGGGGAGTCATCAACGACAAGGGCCCGAACAGTCATGCGTCATGCTTTCTGTAAATGGTTGGGCCGACAGGATCGCAACGCCGCACAGCGGGACCGACAAGCCGTTCACTGTGCCCGATATACAGAAAGCCGCCCGGCTGGAGCTTCGCACACAGGCGATCCAGCAGCTTTTCCTTGGTCGGTTCATCGAAATAGATCATGACATTCCGGCAAAAAATAACGTCGAACATGCCTTTTAACGGCCAGTTGCCGAGCAGGTTTAGCTGACGGAAACGAACAAGGTCCCGAACCGCGTCTGAAATGACGATATTGGCGCCTTCAACCTTCGCCCAGTTCTGCTTCAACCGGGCGGGCATTTCGGCCGTACCGATGGAAGGATATATCGCGGCACGGCCGGTTTCGAGGACGTGATCGGCAAGGTCGCTCGCCAGCAGAGCGATGTCGCTGCCCGCAATGCGCCGGGCCATGACCTGATCTTCGCCGAGCAGTGTCATGGCTAGAGAATAGACCTCCTCCCCGCTTGAACAGCCTGCCGACCACATACGAACCCGGCCGCCACCCAGCGCCCGCCTGATCAGGCCAGGCCGCACATCTCGTGCAAAATGCTCGAAATGATGGTTCTCGCGAAAAAATTTGGTGTGATTGGTGGTCAGGGCACTGATCGCGCGCCGCCGTTCCTGGGGATCTCTATTCAGCAAGTCGATATATTGCGCAAAAGTCGAAACCGCCCGGTCACGCAGATATTTGGTAAGGCGCGAATAAATGAGCATGGCCTTGCCTTCTGGCATGACAATGCCCGCATCGGCATAGATCAATGCCGAAAGCGCCTGAAAATCGTCCCGGTGATAGGCAAAGTCGTGGGCGACATCGAACGGGCTTTGCGTGGTAACCGCGAGCGCGCTCATGCTGCTTCGGCCAGACGAGAACGTCCCAGTTCGGACGCAACCACCGATTCAACGTCCAGGATCAGCGCGACTCGTCCGTCACCCAATATTGTGGCGCCAGCGACCCCATCGATCTGCTGAAAATTCGTCTCCAGGCTCTTGATCACCACCTGCCGCTGATCCTTGATCGCATCGACCATCAGGACCGAATGACCAGCCGTTTCGGATTCGACGACGATCAGTACAGCCTCAGTCGGATCCGCCACGCCGCCGCCGATGCCCAATCGCGAACCGACATGCTGCACCGGCAGAAACTGGCCGCGGACGTTGAGCATGCACTTGCCGCCACCCAGGCGTCGCACTTCATGCGGTTGCGGCCGAAGGCTTTCGACGATGTGCGTGAGCGGCACGACCAGCGTTTCCTCGCCCACGCCGACGATCATGCCATCGGCAATGGCGAGCGTCAGTGGCAAGGCGAGCGTAAAGACACTGCCGTGGCCAGGGCGCGAGGAGATGCTGATCCGTCCGCCCAGCGCCTGCACATTCTGTTTCACAACATCCATGCCGACACCACGCCCGGAAATGTTGGAAACGACCTGCGCCGTCGAAAAGCCCGGCGCGAAAATCAGGTTGTCGATCTCCTCATCGGACAGAATCGCGTCCGGCGCAATCAAGCCGCGCTCGATGGCTTTTGCATACACCCGTTCCCGATTAATGCCGCGCCCATCGTCGGACACGCAGATCAGGATACGACCGCCGCGATGCTCAGCGGTCAAGCGGACGACACCTTCAGGCGACTTGCCCGCTGCTTCGCGTTCATCGGGCGTTTCAAGGCCATGGTCGATGGCGTTGCGAATCAAGTGGGTCAACGGTTCGCCGATGCGTTCGACAACCGTTTTGTCCAGTTCCGTACCCTCGCCATCCACATCCAGCCGGACCCGCTTTCCGGTTTCCGTCTCCAGCTCCCGCACGATGCGCGGCACGCGGCTGAAAACCGAACGGATCGGCTGGGCACGGATCGACATGGCGCAATCCTGAAGCTCGCGCGTCAGATGGTCGAGATCGGCGAGTTCGGCAATCTGCGAGATGCCCTGCATCGAAAGCTGCTGGGCCAGCATGGCCTGCGTGATCACCAGTTCGCCGACCGTGTTCACCAGCCGGTCGAGCTTTTCCAGATCGACGCGGATGGTCTGCCCGGCCTTGGCGGCCTGCCCTGCCTGCGGCGCAGGCGCGATTTCGCGGAGTTCCGCTTTCGCGGCGAGTGGCGCTGACACGGGCTCTGCTGTCTTTTCCACAGCCGACACGAGTTGCTCCGTCGCGACCGGGCCAGCGGCCGGCGGGGCCACCGGAGCAATGTCCTCGTTCTCTATCGTCGGCTCGGCATCCACTTCCTCTATACTGAGCCTGTATTCCGCGCCGATGAAATCGAATATGTCTGCAATCGCGCTGCGCTCGACACTCGCCGGAACGCGATAATGCCATTCCAGATAGGCCGCTTCAGGGTCGAAGGCATCAAGGTCGGGCAGGTCATCAAGGTTGGCATGGTCGCACCGCGCACCAAGGTTTGTTAGCTCGCGCAGCAGCAGCAGCGGTTCGCTGCCGTTGGTCAGCGCGCCCGAAAGCGGGCGGACTGTCACAAGCCATTCCTTTGCAACGGGTTCATCCGCCACTGCGCAGTCGTCCTGGCCAAGGGAATCGAGCAGTCCGTCAAGGTCGAAATCCAACCCATCTATCACAGGCGGGGCGATTTCCATGGCAACCGGGTCTTCATCCATGGACGCCGCACCCTCTTCGCCGGGCGCCGCATCGCTCTCGGCTATCTGTTCGAGCAGGCGGCTCATCTCCGCGTCGTCAGGCGTGTCGCATTCGCCCCTGATGGCGCTGACATGGTCGGCGAGCAGGTCGAACGCCCTAAACAGCGTCGCCAGCAACGGCGCAGTCAGGGGCTTGTCGCCATCGCGCACTTGCGCCAGCACGGTTTCGAACTTGTGGGTGAACTGCTGAAGCGCGGTGAAGCCAAATGCGCCCGCCCCGCCCTTGATCGAATGCACGGCACGGAAGATGCTGTTGATCGCCTCGCTGTCCTCCGGGTTGGACTGACAACCGATCAGACCGGTTTCGGCGCTGGTCAGCCCCTCATCGCATTCCTGAAAGAAAATGAGCTGGATATCGTCCTGATTCATGATGGCGATTCCCTTTTAGAGCGTCTGGATGGCATGGCCGAAGAGATGGCGGCGAAGACCGGATATCCGCACCGCGTTCATGAACGCTTCGCTTGCGTCCTGCACGATGAAGGCCATATCCCGGCGACTGGCGGTCAGCGCGGCGCTAAGCAACAATTGCAGGCCGCACTGGCCGATCTGGCGCACATTGTCCGCCGTGATGAGGACGCCTGCGCCGGTTCCCAGCGCCTCCGTCAGCTCAGGCGTCAGCTCGGCAGTCACAGTCCGGTCGATGACCGGCGGAAGCATGATGGTTTTCATGTCGATGTCCCCCCTTTTCGTCATCTAGGCCGCGCGACGCGGGCGGCGTGGCATGCCGGCGGTCGGAACCGCGCCGCCGCCGATGTTAAAACCGTTCACCAGCCGGGCGAGCTGATCGGCCTCCGACGCAAGGCTGCGCGCGGCCGCCGTACTTTGCTCGACCATCGCCGCATTCTGCTGCGTACTGCGATCCATCTCGCTGACTGCGCTGTTTACCTGTTGCAGGTTCGCGGCCTGACTTTCACTCGTGGCGGATATCTCCGTTACGAGCGAGCGGACTTCGCCGATCCGCATGACGATGGTGTCGAGCGTCTGTCCTGTCCGCCCAACCAGATCCACGCCGCTTGCGACCTGGCTTGAGCTGGTGGTGATGAGTGCCTTGATATCCTTGGCCGCGTCCGCCGACCGCTGGGCCAGCGCGCGCACCTCGTTGGCGACAACAGCAAAGCCCTTGCCCGCATCGCCCGCGCGGGCCGCTTCCACCCCCGCGTTGAGCGCCAGCAGATTTGTCTGAAAGGCGATGCCGTCGATGACCGTCACGATGTTGGCGATTTCGGATGCGGATTTTTCGATCCCGTCCATCGCGCCGATCGCGCGCTTCACCACATCGCCGCCGTGGATCGCTTCCTTTTCGGCCTCGGCGACCGTGCGGCTCACCTGTGCCGCGCTTTGCGCCGTTTCGCTGACCGACGCGGTGACGGCATTCATGGCCGCCGCCGTTTCCTGAAGCGAGGCGGCTTGATGTTCGGTACGGCGCGAAAGATCCTGGGTGGCCGAACTGATTTCGGCGGAACCGGCGTGCGTGCTTTCCGCACTATTTGCGACCGCACCCAAAGTGGCGCGCATCTTTGCAACCATGTCGTTGAAATCGACGCTCAGCCTGGCATAATTTCCGGGCAGCGCATCGAGCGCCACGGAAAAATCGCCCCGCGCCACGCGCGCCATCGCGTCGCTCAGCTTTTCGACAACGGCCTGACGGTTGGCCTGCTCCGCATTGTCATAGCTGGAGACCGCTATGTCGGCGTCCATCAGGGCGACCTTCACCATCGTTGCCACCGTTCTTGCCGTCTTGCTGCCGCCGAACGGAGCGGACACGGGGGTGTTCAACGTCTTCAGAATCAGCTGCTCAAGAACCAGGGCATAGCCGCCAATATAAGTGCCCGAATTCAGGCCGACCCGTGAATGCACCTGGCCGATGGCCTCTGCCGAGTGGTAATAATTATCGGACGGCGGACCGGAGAAGAGACGGTTCCAGTGCTGCCCCTGTTTGGCCGCTGCGCCGTCGATGGCTGCGGGGGAGCTAAAGTACCTGCTCGTTTCCGGCGTCGCGGCGATTGCTGCGTACAGGGCCTTGAGGGCGGCGGGGCCGTGTTTTTCTACCGTCTTCCGGATCGCCGGAAAGCTGGCATAATCCGAAGCATTGAGGCCGTAAAAGGAAATCCGGCGGGCAAGCTCGCTCGAAGCGTTTTTCAGGGTATCCATGTCACATCCATTTTTGCGTCGTTAATGGTGATAACGGCATGTCGGGCAATTGATTGAGGCAAAGGTTGAAGGGAAGAACGGAGCGTCATGCTCGCCCCGTCTTCGCCTGCATCAAAACTCTTCCCAGTCGTCGTCGGCCGGCTGGGCCTTGAGCGCCATATTGCCCTGAATGACGGTCGCGGCGGGGCGGCGCGGAGCCGCCTTTGGCCTGGGCGCCGGGGCGGCAGCTTTTGGCTGGGCAAGCGCGGGCCGCGCCCGCTCGCCCTTCGTCACATGGAAATGACTGACCAGTTTCAGCAGTTCATGCGCTTCCGAGGCAAGGCTTCGCGCGGCGGCGGTGCTTTCTTCCACCATCGCGGCGTTCTGCTGCGTGCTGCGATCCATATCGCCGACCGCACCGTTCACCTGCTGCAGGTTCGCGGCCTGGTTTTCGGTCGAAGCGGAGATCTCATTGATAAGGCGGCGTACTTCACCAACCTTGGACACGATCCGCTCCAGCATTTCGCCCGTCCGCCCGACCAGATGCACGCCGCTTTCGACCTGCTGGGAACTGGTAGTGATCAGCGTCTTGATGTCTCGCGCAGCATCTGCCGATCGCTGCGCCAGCGCGCGCACTTCGTTGGCGACAACCGCGAACCCCTTGCCCGCATCACCCGCGCGGGCAGCCTCAACCCCGGCATTGAGCGCCAGCAGATTGGTCTGAAAAGCAATGCCGTCGATGACATTGATGATTTGTGTAATTTCCTGTGCGGACTTTTCGATCTGATCCATTGCGGTAACGGCGCGCGATACGGTTTGACCGCCTTCGGTCGCCTCGTTATGCGCTTCGTTGACCGCCAGATTGGCGCTGCCCGCCCTCTGTGCGATTTCCCGAACGCCCGATGTGACTTCGTTGGTGGCAGCGGCAGTTTCTTCAAGCGCAGCAGCCTGCTGCTCGGTCCGGCGCGAAAGATCCTCCGTCGCTGAGCTGATTTCGCCAGAGCCGTTGTTGATGCTATCCGCCGACTCCCTCACGGCAAGCAACATCTTGCGCAGTTCGGAAGTCGCTTTGTTATAATCGATACGCAGCTTTTCAAATTCCGGGGGAAATGGAGTGGTGATCTGATGGTCGATTTCGCCCATGGCGAGGCGTTGCAAACCATCACCCAAAGCCATGACAATGGCACGCTGGCCTTCATTGTCCTGTACCGCCGTCTGCTCGCGCCCGACGGCCTGATCGCGGACCATAGTTATGGCGCGGGCAAGTCGGCCGACGCAATCTTCATATTCAGTCCGGCCGATGACGACCCCGGTATTACCCTTGGCAATCAATTCAACGTCCGTGACAATGGACACCAGTGGGTCGGCAATGACCTTGCTCAGATACCAGGCGGCACAAACACCGATAAGGACGCCCATGCCCGAAATGATCCAGGCCCAGCCAAACATGCCGTCATAGACGGTTTGAACGGCTGCCATATCCTTCGTCATGATGGCATCGGCCAGGTGGCCCTGCGCCAGATAAGTCGCAAATGCGACCGTGAACAGCAAAGCGGAGAAAAAACCGAAGGCCACCGCCAACTTCTGCCGAAGCGGCGCTTTCATTGCGAACCATGTTATCATTATGCCATTTCCCTCTGGACCGCCCTGCCTCGACAGGACGCCGGAGCAGATCGCTATATAATGCTGAGGATGCCGCTTACGCACACGAACGCGCATTTGCAGACCTCCACCACTAAATCGACCTGTGGGAACAAAGTTTTAGGGTTAGGACTCACAACCAGAAGAGGAAGGTAGCGAGAGCGGGAGCGCCAGCGGAAAGGAATGCGGTTGGGCATCTGTCGTAACGTCGGCGATGCGTTGCCGGTCGCTGAGGCACCGGAACATGATCTCGATGCAGTTGCGCGTGATGGCAAATCCGTTACAAGTCCACTACAGTGCGACTGCGACCACGAGCGCGATCAGTGCGACCGACATCAGAGCGGCGCGCGCGAGATGCGATGCTTCCCAGCGGTCGCGAAGCTTCATCCAATCGCCCGACACGGAGCGCGCATCGGGCGCAAAGAAGCGCCCGCCCGTCTTGCCGAGCTTCAATTCCCTGACCCAAACCCGGTTCACTGGCTGGGTCGTGATCCAAAAGATCGCCTGCGTGGCGACGGTTGCGACCAGTGCCAGGCCTACCAACCAGAAATCTGCGCTTTCGAAGGGGACGAAGGCGAGCAGCACGGCGAGCGCCGCGATCGCCAGCGGCTCGCTTGCACCACCCAGCGTGAAGCCCGGATAGTAGATCGTCTGGACCACGTAATAGTCGTTCCGCTCAAGCCGCATCTTGCCCGGATATTCAGCGGCGTGCGCGAAGGCGAGCGCCCAAGCGACAGCAACCAGCAACAATGAGGCGATTTGCAACGTCTGAGCCATGGTCGGGAAACGACGCGCCTTGCCAGCGGTTCCCATCGCGCCGTTGCGACGAGCGCGCTTCCGGCCGCACGGAGCTCGTGGGTACGGTTTGGGCCGGGAACGGCGGCTCTGTCGGCGGCTGCAGAAATGCGTCGCTTCATGGCTCTATGATGACGCGAAACAACCGACAACGCGCCAGTGTCGCATTGAACAAACCTGTGACGAACCGTTGGAGGGCAAGAAAAGCCCTGCTGCTTGACGCCATTCATCGCGGACGTGCCTTGAAATGTCCGCATAGAACGTATCGGAGCCCGGGGTGGGCTTTGCCCACCCCGCGCGTCTCACAGACCGTCAAGGCCCTTGCTGACCAGGACATTCACCGAAACGCGGCGGTTCTGTGCCTTGCCTTCGACGGTTTCATTGTCCGCTAACGGGTCCGCTTCGGACATGCCGGTGGGGGTAAGCATGCGATAGGGTTTCCAGCCGCAGGCCTGCTGAAGATAATTGACGACGCGACCGGCTCGCTTTTCGCTCAGCACCTGGTTGAATTCCTCGCTTCCTGTCGAATCGGTGTAGCCAACGACAAGTAGCAGCGCGTTATCCATCGCCTCGGCGGTGGTTGCCGTGGCGCAGAGATCGTTTTTCGCCTGAGCTGACAGCACCGCCTTGCCAAAATCGAAGTTCACGTTCGTCGTGCTTTTGACATTATACTGATCGATATCACCCATGCGGCCGCGCAGCGCTTCCGTTGCCGCAGTCTGTTCAGCAAAGCCCTGCGCAGTGCCGGTACGGATCATCGATGCGGTTTTGAGGTCCTTGTTCTTGAGATCGATCTGACTTGCCACCAGGCTACCGCCCGACTGCAATGTCTTGACGGTAACCGGCAGGCCGTTGAGCAGCGAGTCTGCGGCAAGCTGATCGCGATCGAGACCCAAAAAACCCCCGCTGGATTTGATACGGGTGGCATCGTTGACGGCGACAACTGTGTTGGTGCCGTCGGCGCTTGTGACTTGCACCTGATCGCCGCTACGTGCGGAGATGATGCCTTCGATCTCAGGCCCTTCGGTCGTCTCAGCCGCTTCAGGCGAAGGCGAGCTATAGGACGCCGAGAGATCGGACTCGGGCGAGTCCTGCGGCTGCTGAGCCAAGCTGGCCGACGCTGGCCCGGTAAGCATGGCAAGCAATAACAAAACTCTTGGACTTCTGGAAATGATACTCATTGTGCGACTCCTTCAAACTCGATCAGCCGGGCCTGCGCGATCGCAGCTTCTCGTCCGACAGCCGCCCCTGTAATGGCGTATCCGGCTGTCAGAACCCTCCATCTCGCTTCGTTAAATGTGCGGCATGTAGCTGCACCTGAACCTCATGGACTTTCTTCGTGTTCAGGCCAACCTTTCGGGGACATGAACACGCCCGACAACTCCGGTGGTTGTACGGGTAATTCGAGTGCATCCTGCGATGAACCGATGCAGACTGTGCCGCACAGCCGCATAAACGAATGTTCATATGCTGGTAGAATCACTTCGGCGAGCCCTGGATCAGTCTTGAACGATTGGGAATTGGGCGCCGAGATGCCATCCTCAGGCTGCGTCTCAGGTCGCCAATATAGGAGTCGTTCGAAGCCCCGATTCGCTCTCTTGTAGTTGAGCATCAGCTCCGCAATGCCGCGGTCAATCCCAAGCCGTCGGGAAGCAGGGTAGTGTCTCAGTTTGAAATTTGACCAATCCTCTATCGCATCCAGCCGGGCATGTAGTTCGGACCCGCCTCAACCCATGAATGGGCGCTATAGCGTTCATCCGAGTGACGAGGGGACGATCCTGCTAGATTCTGCAACCGGAAAAACTTGGGTGCAGGTTTACGCAGCAGACCGGCGGGACAAGGCTCCTTATTGGGAGCCGTCAGCTCGGCTAGACGATCCCGCAGAATGGCGCGTGTATAACGAATTGCACCCCCAAGAGCCCAAAAATTCAAACTGAGACACTACCCCATTTGCGCGCGCCTCGCAGAACATGACCTGATCAGACAGGGTTCTGCTGCCCCCAACGCGTCGTGGCGATTGTGACCACAATGCTCAGCGCCAGCACAAAACTGGCGGCATAGATCATCACGGTGAACGATCCGGTGACCAGGGTGGCCGCCGCAGCTGCCGGTCCAAGCCCGGTGCCGAACGTCTGGATCGACGCCATCGCGCACACCACGCGTCCACGGCTACAGGCCTCCGAACAAATCCCCGACAGAAGCGGTTGCGCAAAGTTCCAGCTGAACAGCATCATCGCGCAGGCCAGGATGAAGGCGCTGGACGTAACTTGATCACGAAACATCAGGAAGCTGACGGTACCGACCGCACCGCTGAACACCAGAGGCAAGCTTCGCCCCCAGCGGCGCGGCAGGATACCGGCCAGACCCGCGCCGACAACACCGGCCATAGTCCCGATCGACAATCCATTGGCAATGGAGTCATCCGTTAATCGGCTTAACTGGCCGATCCGTTCGGCATAGCTCCACACCGCACCCATCGCGAAGAACAGCAGAAACACCCCGAGCAGAGCACCGGATGCAACGCGCAGGTCAAGCTTTCCGCCGCCAGCCGCGAATATGTCCGGCTCGTCCTTGCTACCATCGGGAAAGGCCCGCAGCGAAAGCAACACCAGCGCGGCGAGTCCTGCATTGGCAATGAAAATTGTGCTTGGCCTGAAGTCTGCCATGACCGCCGGAAGCGAGTAGAGAAAGGCGGTACTGAGCAAGGCTCCGGCAACCAGATATATTGCAAAGGCCCGATCAGGATTCTTCGCCCGACCCAGCGCCGCGAATGAAAACCCGATTGCAATTCCCTCTCCCGCCCCGGCAACGACCCGCGCCGCCGCCATCGCCGGAAAGCTGATGACCGCCGCAGTCAAAAGATTTCCGATTATTATTAACGCCAGGCCAAGTCCGACAGCCAGACGCCAACGAACCTTGGCCAAGGCAAAGGTACTGATACCTATAGTGACGCCCATGGCGTTGATATCCCAGGCCGCCAGATAGCCCAGCTGATCGTTGTCGAACCCGGTTTTTTGGGCCACGATGGCCAGAAATCCTGGCGTTATGAAGATCACGACAGCGCCTACCAGGGCAACCAATATTGCACTAACCAGGCCATCTCGGCTGAGGCGTTCTGTGCCTTCTTCCGCAGTAGCCATGCCGGAGATGGCTGTATTAAGTTCCATGTCGCACCCCACCCAAGGTCTTTGTTATGAGCCGCCCGAACACTTCGGGCGGCCCCAGTGCGATCAGGATTTCAAAACGTCATCCACAGCCAGCGCAAACTTGTCCACAATCTCGTCAGCTTCGCCCCGGTTGATTACAAGCGGCGGCGCAAAGACCAGCGTATCGCCCAGTGCGCGCGTGATCAGGCCACGTTCAGCAGCAGCCTTCAAAACCTGACGACCTGTCCGGTTTGCAGCAGGGAAAGTTTCCTTGGTGCCGCGATCTTTCATCAGCTCGATGCCGAGCATCAAACCTTTGCCGCGAATATCCCCGACATGAGGATGCTGACCCAAACGGTCACGTAGACCCTGCATCATGTAAGGACCGACATCAGCGACATTTTCAACCACCTTCAATTCGTCGATTAGCTTAAGCGCTGCAAGCGCTGCGGCTGCTCCAACGGGATGTGCCGAATAGGTGTAGCCATGACCGAAGACGCCAATCTGATCCGCACCGGTTTCGAGAACGTTCCAAACTTTGGGCGAAATGAAAACTGCCGACATCGGGAAATAGCCCGAAGTGACGCCCTTGGCCGATGTGATGAGGTCGGGTTCATAGCCGTATGTCTGGCAGCCCCAATAGGTGCCAAGCCGACCAAAGCCCGAAACCACCTCGTCGGCGACGAGCAGAATGTCGTTCTTCTTGAGGATTGGCATGATCTCCTCGAAATAGCCTTCGGGCGGCGGGATCAGCCCGCCAGCACCCATCACCGCTTCGGCGAAAAATGCGGCGATCGTATCGGCACCCTCACGCTCAATCAGATCCTCCAGCTCCTTGGCGAGCTGGCGGGAGAATTCGCGCTCGGACATTCCATCGGGCGCTTTACGATAATAATAGGGCGCACTGACATGCAGGATCGGGCCTTTGGGCAAGTCGAAAAGCGTATGCATGCCCGGCAGGCCGGTCAGGCTGGCAGTAGCCACGCCAGAACCGTGATAGGCGTTCCAGCGAGCGATCACCTTCTTCTTGTTAGGCAAGCCGCGCAGGTTGTTGTAAACCCAGATGAGCTTGAGCTGCGTTTCGTTCGCATCGCTCCCCGAAGTGCCGAAAAAGACGCGTGACATCGGCACTGGCGCGCGCGCCAGCAGCGCCTCGGCGCATTCGCCCACGACATCGGTACTCATGCCGTTGAAGGTATGAAAGAACGACAGTTTCTCGCTCTGCCGTGTAATCGCATCGGAAATTTCCTTGCGCCCATAGCCAAGGTTCACGCACCACAGGCCGGCCATTCCGTCGATATATTCCTTGCCGTTAATATCGCGGACGCGCACTCCTGAACCCGACTCAATCATCATGGCTCCATCGGCCTTCAAATCGTTGATGGAGGTAAAGTGTTGATTACCGCTGAGAGTTGACCCGGGATTTTCATCGAGAAGTGACCCTAGTATTTGTATGTCCCGCGATGCGG
>NZ_JAKKIE010000070.1 GCF_021742065.1 Rhizorhapis sp. SPR117 | reverse complement strand
TGCCGCGGCGAAGATATCAGTCGAGGCGTTCACGCGTGCCCGACCGACCCGCCGGGCCTTTCCCGATCATCTGCCCCCGAACGCCTTGTCGTGCCGGCACCGACGAGTTGCCCGTGCTGCGGCTCGGAGAAGCTGTCGAAGCTCGGCGAGGATATCACCGAGACGCTCGAAGTGATCCCGCGCCGGTGGAAGGTCATCCAGACCGTGCGCGAGAGGTTCGCTTGCCGGGCGTGCGAGAGCATCGCCCAGCCGCCGGCACCGTTCCATGTCACCCCGCGCGGTCTGATGGGGCCTAGCCTGCTCGCGATGATCCTGTTCGAGAAGTTCGGACAGCATCAACCGCTTAACCGCCAGCGCGACCGTTACGAGCGTGAGGGCGTGCCCCTCAGCCTGTCGACGCTTGCCGACCAGGTCGGCGCCTGCACCGCCGCGCTCCGGCCGCTCTATCTCCTCATCGAAGCCCATGTCCTCGCCGCCGAGCGGCTCCACGGCGACGACACCACGGTGCCCGTTCTCGCCAAGGGGAAGACCGATACCGGAAGGCTGTGGACCTATGTCCGCGACGACCGCCCTTTCGGCGGCCGAGCCCCGCCGGCGGCGCTGTTCCATTATTCGCGAGACCGGCGCGGCGAGCATCCCATCCACCACCTGACGGGCTATGGCGGCATCCTCCAGGCCGACGCCTATGCCGGCTATAACGAGCTGTTCCGGCCTTCCCGGTCGCCGAAGCCGGGATGATGGCGATCAGCGTTCCGACGTGATGGCGATCAGTATTCCGACATCATCGCGATCAGCGTTCCGAGATGATCGCGATCAGATGCGGGTTGTTTTGGCGGTGTGATCCGGTCGTCGCTGGCTGCTTCTTTTGGAGGAGCGGCCAATGCCGACGGAGCGAATAGCGATGCGCAAGGTGCGCGAGATTTTGAGACTGACGTACGACGCCGGGCTGCCGTCGCGGGAGGTGGGGCGCCAAGTGGGCGTTGGCAGCACGGGCGTACGTGTAATGCTGCAGCGTTTCCGGGCATCGAAGCTGGAATGGCCGTTGCCAGAAGAGCTGACGGACACGGCGCTAGAAGCGGAGCTCTACGGCGTTGCAGCGACCCGAGGCGGGCAGCGCGATCGGCCCGAACCTGACTGGGCGGCCGTGCACCGCGAACTGAGCGGCTTCGTTCGGTGGTGCGCTATCTCCATTCGGAGGCGTTCACGCTTCCCATCAGCACCGGCATCATATCCAATGCCGGAGAGTTGGGGCGGGCCATTACGGTGTTGACGGGAGCGGGTCGCCGCCGGGATTGGTCCGATGAGGAACGGCTGGAGATATTGCGTGAGGCGTTTTCGCCGGGCGTCAAGGTTTCGCACGTTGCGCGGCGCTTCGATGTTTCCCGCGGCCTGATTTATCAGTGGCGCAGGGCTGCGATGCGGCGGGTCCAGGAAGCGTTCGTGCCGGCGGTTATCGACGACACGCCTGAGGCGGGTTTGGCACCGCCAGCACCCACGGAGCCGGAACCGCCGATTGTGCTGGACCTGGCCGATGGTCGGCGGATGCGCATTTCGGCATCGGCACCACCGGCGCTTGCGGCGGCTGCGCTGAGAGCGATGCGATGATCCCGTCGAGGAGGGTCAAATAATATTTTCTAAGGCACAGGATGTCCGTAGGACTCGGCTAAATACTTCGCGATCATCTCTGCATCCACGGGTTCGATAGGGGCACCATAGACCGCGACCATCTTATGGACTTCATCCTTCCAAAATTGCGCGCCTTTTCCGCGCGGCTGGGTGCGGATATAATCCAGGGAGTGGCAGCCAGCGCAATTGCCTGCGGCAAGATCGGCCCCTTCGCCGGGCGGAAGGGTGAAGTCCTCCACATCATCGGGCAACGCGTATGTGACGACCTTCGTCGGTGCTGCGGTGGCAAGCGCGATAGCGACCAGCGGCGAAGCGAGGGTGAGCAAGCGGATCTTCATGCGACGCGCACCCGCACGGTTTCGATCACATTGCGCAGATAGCCTGCCGGGTTCCAGGAAGGCTCCATCGGTTGGGTTTCGCCGCTGCGACTGGTCGCCCGGACCTTTACGGCTTGGTCGCCGCGCGGCAGATCGAGCGCGAGAGTCCATGGACGAAAGGAATAGCGGCCGAGATCTTCGCCTAACATTGCGTCTTTCCATGCGCGACCGCCGTCGGCGGACAGCTCGACCTTTGCGATGCCACTACCGCTATCGAAAGCGATACCGGAGATGATGACGGGCTTGCCGCCTGATAGCTGCGCGCCATCAGCATGGCTGGTGATAAAGGAGCGGACGGCAAGCTTACCGATAGGCCGGGTGCTGGCCGGCTTCGTGCCGACAGGAACGCAATGGCAGTCATTGTCAGGCACGCGGTAAGCAGTTTTCATCCAGTAGCCATCGAAGCGGGCGTCAAGAACGGTGATGTCACTGAGATGCTTGACCCAATAGGTGCCGAAATAACCGGGCACGATCAGGCGCAACGGATAGCCATTGAGGAAAGGCAGATCCTGCCCGTTCATTGCCCAGGCGAGCATGACTTCGCCATCGGTCGCTTGGTCGGATGCCAGCGCCTTTACGAAGTCGGGCATGTTCGGAGCGGGGGGATTGTCGAGGCCGTTGAAGGTGACTTGCTGCGCGCCGGCCTTGATGCCCGCGCGTTCCAACACAGCTTTGAGCGGGACGCCAGTCCAGAGGGCATTGCCCATGGCGCCATTGCCGAGTTGCCCCCCGGAAACGCGCGGTTCGAAAAAGCCTCGGCTGTTGCCCGAGCATTGATTGACAGCGATGATTTCCGTGGGACCGAACGTGCGCTTCAGATCGTTGAGCGATAGCGAGAGCGGCTTTTCAACATGGCCGCCAATTTTCAAACGGTATGACGCAATGTCGATCGACAGTGGAATATCGGACATATGGTAGCGCACAAAAAAGGCATCGTTGGGAGTCAGCAGCCCTTCGCTGAAGACGCCGAAGGGCGTTTCCAGTTGTGGCGGACGAGCGGTCAAGCCGATCATCAGGCGCTTGCCGGGGTAGCGAACCAGCGGGCGCCGGCCATTCGCAAAGGGCAGTGTGATCATCTCCGCCCCTGCGCGGCCAGCCGACAGCGCAGACGCGCCCATGCCGACGAGAAGTTGGCGTCTGTCCAGCATGATGCCTCTCCTTATAATAATATAATTTATTGGAGACTTAGCCAGCTAGGTCGCTGCGCGCAACAGAGGTGGCTCGGTTTGTCTGCACAGGCTCGCGGTCTGGATAAGTGGATCGCCGCTGGTTGATCATGCCGCTGCGAGAAGCGGCTGGTCGAAGTATATCTGGTCGGGCGTGCGGGCGCCAAGCGCGGAGTGCGGCCGGACGGCGTTGTACAACGAGACGACGGAACGCCCATGGGACCGACGTTCGCGAAGTTCTTTATCCGTGGCATCCCTGGACCGGGCGTCAGGTTTACATTCATGAAGTAGTCGAGCGCGCGGGGTGCGACGTCTTCCGTTGCAGCATCGCAGGATCGGCGGCCGATCGCTGGCTCGAGATTCCAGCGTGGATGTTCGACCGCGCGGTTTGCGGCATGGTACGCGTCGATGGCACTCCCCGCGTCGATATTGGCGCGGTGATTGCCTTGGTGAAGCTGCTGCAGGCAGCGCGGCCGGTTTCGGCTTCATCGCTTTCGGGCGCAGCATTGGGCTCTCACGACTCACATCGGGAAGGTCTCCATGCCGCGCAAGCCCATGACGTTTCAGTTCGATCTGTTCTTCAGCCGTCGCGATTCCGGGATCTCGCAGATACCGCGTTGGCAGACACTGACAGCCCCTGACCATAGGTCAGGCGCAGGATCGATCGCATGTCCTTCACGTTCGTTCGTCTCGCTTGCTTCCGTCTCGGCATCTTCCCTCCCATCACCTTGATGAAAGGGCTCAATGCCACTCCGGCGCGCCCGAAAAACAAACCTCATTCCCGCCCGAAATCACTGTCCGCGAATTACCGAAATCCGTGTCCGGGAATTTGCGAAACACGCAGAGTACCGGTAGCCGCCGGGCTAGACCTCGATATATTCGTCCCACAGCACCTGAAGCGTGACGTGCTTGCGCTTCAGCGACATCAGCCAATGATTGCCCGATCGCCCAGAGGAAGGCCGCCATTTCCCGCGCAATCGCCGTTACCGCGACGGTCTTGAGTTTGCCGGCCGTGATCAGCTTTCGATAGCGGGCGCAGAGCCTGATTTGGCCTTTCCATGCTATCTCGCGGACGGAGCGTGGCAGCCCCTCCAACCGTGCCTGGATCGTCGGGCTCACCCGAGCAGGATAGCGGTAGGTCCATGCGCCTTCGATCAGCACGCGGCGTGCCCGCTTGTTGCCGGCCTTGGTGATACCCCCGCGCTTCACTCGCTCGCCCGTTGAACTCTCGGAGGGTACGAGTCCCAGATATGCCATCAACTGCGGCGCTGTTTCGAAGCGTCGTATATCGCCGATTTCCGCGACAAAGGTGACTGCGGTGATGAACGCGATGCCGCGCATTGCCTGATAGGCCTCCACAACAGGGGCCATCAACCAGGAGGCGGCTATCTCAACCACCTCCTTGGTCAGCCGGTCTTCTCGGACGCCGGCATCCTCGATGGCCTGGATATATTCGGCGAGCACGATGTGATGGGCGGGATGGGTGAAGCTCTGCGCCGCCAGCCGTCGAAAATGGGCCCGTGTACACGATGTGCGCCCCGGGTAAATCCGGCCATGGCGCAACAGAAATGACTGGAGCTGCTGGCGTGCTTTCTTCAGTGCCTCATGGGCGCTCTCACGGGCGCGGACAAGATCGCGCACAGCCTCATGTGCTTCGTCCGGCACCCATACCGCGGTCACCTCGCCGGCGCGATGCGGCCGTGCCAGGCTGGCTGCATCGCGCCGGTTGGTCTTCACCCGATCGCCCGGACGTTTGGGAATAAGAGATGGCGCCACGACCTGGCATTCATGCCCCAGCGCGATGATCTGGCGATACGGATTCGTACCCGGTCGGGCCAGCCTCATAGCAGAAGTGAAGCTTCGCCCCGCGCTTTGCC
This sequence comes from Rhizorhapis sp. SPR117, assembly GCF_021742065.1. Next base: position 10,598 of record NZ_JAKKIE010000070.1, on the reverse strand, counting down.
AATTTGACCACCATCGAACTGCAACCGAGATCTTGCGGATTCCGGGATGATCGCGCCCCCCATTCCGAGATGATGTCGCCCGCCATTCCGATTTGATCCCGCCCATCATTCCGAGATGATGTCGCCCACAGGGGCGGTGTTTTGAAGTGCTGTTCTGGTCGTCGCAGGATCGCCCCTTTTTGCGGGGGATTCGATGCCGACGGAGAGGATAGCGATGCGCCGGGTGCGCGAGATTTTGCGGTTGATCCGCGATGCGGGGGTTCCGGTGCGGCAGGTTGCTCGCCAGCTCGGTGTGGCGCCTTCGACGGTTCGCGAGACGCTGCGGCGGTTCGACGGATCGGGGCTGGAGTGGCCGTTGCCGGCGGCCCTGAGCGACGCCGTGCTGGAAAGCCAGCTCTATGGCGCGGCGGGGACGAAGCAGGACCATCGCCGCCGTGAGGAGCCCGATTGGGCGGCGGTAAACCGCGAGCTCAAGCGCAAGCACGTCACGCTGCAGATCGTGTGGGACGAGTATATCGAGACCCATCCCGACGGCTATCGGTATTCGAGATTTTGTGAGCTCTACCGGGGCTGGGAAGCGCGGCTGCCGGTGACGATGCGGCAGACGCATCTCGGCGGTGACCGGATGTTCGTCGACTATGCCGGCGACAGGGTCCCGGTGGTGATCGACCGTCTGACCGGCGAGATCCGCGACGCGCATATCTTCGTCGCGGTAATGGGCGCCTCGAGCCTGTCGTTCGGCTGCGCGACCTGGACCGAGACGCTGCCGGACTGGGTCGAGGCGCATGTCCGCGCCTTCGCTTATTTTGGTGGTTCCGCCAGGCTGCTCGTGCCCGATAACGCGAAGGTCGCGGTGATCAAGGCGTGCCTGTACGACCCGCAGGTCAACCGCACCTATGCCGATCTGGCGGCGCATTATGGCGCCGGAATCCTCGCGGCACGGCCGTATCGGCCGAGGGATAAAGCCAAGGTCGAAAATTGCGTGGGATTTGTTGAGCGCTGGCTGCTCGGCCGTTTGCGTCACCGGGTCTGGCACAGCCTGGCCGAGCTCAATGCCGCAATCGCCGATCTGCTGACGCGGCTCAACGACGAGCGGGTGATGCGCCGGTTCGGACAGACGCGGCGCCAGCTCTTCGAAGACATCGACGCCCCGCTGCTCAAGCCGCTGCCGGCAGAGCCCTATGTTCTCGCCCAGTGGCGCAAATGCCGCGTCGGGCTCGATTATCATGTCGAGGTCGAAAAGCACTTCTACTCGGTGCCCTATCGCCATGCCCGCGCGGCGGTCGAGGTGCGCATCACCGCGCGGACGGTCGAAATCTTCGCCATCGGCGAGCGCATCGCCGCTCATATGCGGGGCTCCGGCAACGGTCGGCACACGACGATCAATGACCATATGCCGTCGAGCCATCGTCGCTACGCCGACTGGACGATCGAGCGCATTGTCGCCGAGGCCGGGCTGCTCGGGCCGTCGGTAAAGCTGCTGTGCGAGATGATCCTGCAGGACCGACCGCATCCCGAGCAGGGCTATCGTTCGTGTCTCGGCATATTGCGGTTGGCGAAGCCGTATGGCGCAAGCCGCCTCGATGCCGCCGCGCTGCGCGCGCTCGAGATCGGCGCGCGCAACTACGGCTCGGTCAAATCGATCCTCGAGAAGAAACTCGATGGCCAGCCGCTGCGCACCACCCGGACGTCCGGCGAGGTCGTCAGTGACCACCCCAACATCCGCGGTTCCAACTATTATCACTGAGGAGACCTGCCCGTGCTGACCCATCCCACCCTCGACCAGCTCCACACGCTCGGCCTGTACGGCATGGCCAAGGCGTTCATCGAGCTCGACAAGCATGGCGACGCGCCACTGCTTGGCCATGCCGAATGGCTCGGGCTGCTGCTCGACCGTGAGGTCACCCACCGCCATGACAAGCGGCTCGGTGCCCGCCTGCGCCATGCCAGGCTGCGTCACCAGGCAGCGCCCGAGGACGTCGATTATCGCAGCCACCGTGGTCTCGATCGCCGCCTGCTTGAAGCGCTGTTCAAGGGCGACTGGATCGACGCGCACGACAATCTGGCGCTGTGCGGCCCGACCGGTATCGGCAAGAGTTGGCTGGCTTGCGCGATCGGCCACAAGGCCTGCCGCGACAATCGTTCGGTCCTCTACACCCGCTTCCCGCGGCTGCTTGAAGAGCTGGCGCTGGCCCGCGGTGACGGCCGTATCGCGCGCAAGCTCAAGGGCCTCGGCCAGGTCGAGCTGCTCATCCTCGATGACTGGGGACTCCAGCCGCTCGATGCGCAGGCGCGCCATGACCTGCTCGAGATCCTCGAGGATCGTTACGGACGTCGTTCCACCATCGTCACAAGCCAGCTCCCCGTGAGCTCCTGGCATCACGCGATCGGGGACGCCACTTACGCCGACGCCATCCTGGACCGCCTCGTTCACAATGCTCATCGCATCGAGCTTGAAGGTGACAGCATGCGCCGCGCCCAACCCGCTCTTGCAGGTTGACCGACACGATCCAAAATGCCAACCAACAGACGTCGACCGAACGCCCTTCAAACGGGCGAGATCATCCCGGAACAGTGGGCGGGATCATCTCGGAATAGACGGGCGGCATCATCGGAATCCGCAAGATCTTCGCTTTCGATGTATCGAGTCCGATGAAAAGTTCGCTGTACCCGTTCATGGTTCGCCCTCGCTTAAGCTTGGGGATAGGCGCCGGCTCATCCGGCGTAACCCCCGTTGCTAGTGTCCCGATTCGGAAGTTCTTATCCACCTGTAGCTTGTGCATCGAGAGTGCGACGGCAGAAGCGTTCATTCGATGGACGCGAGGATGTCGTCTGCAGATTTGGTCCAGCGCAATGGCTTGGGATCGGCGTTATGCGTGTTGATGAAGCTTTCGATGTCCTTGATCAAGGCCTTCACCGAGCTGTGGGCGCCGCGCTTGATCTGCTTTTCGGACAACAGGGCGAAGAAGCGCTCGACCTGATTGAGCCAGGACGATGATGTCGGCGTGAAATGCATGTGCCAGCGCGGTCGTTTGGCGAACCAATCCCGGATCAGCTTGGTCTTGTGACTTGAGGCATTGTCCATAACGACATGAACGTTGAGTTCGGCGGGAACATTGCGTTCGATCTGAGTTCCGCTGCCGGAACGTCGATATGGGAAGGGACTTCGATAAACGGCTCATCGTCACCGCGCCGAGCAAAGACAGACTTGCGGCTGGAGTCGGCTGTTGCGACGTTCAAACCACGTCCCCGTGCCGAAACCAGACTCGCTCCCGGATCGCTCCGCCCTAGTTAGATGCGGCAGCGACCATGGTCCCTCAGATCAACACCTCGACACTTCGGCCCCTCGCCCGCACCGCAAACGTCCTAATCGGCTTATTCGTTAGGGTGCCCGCCGTCGATCCGTCGCGCAGGTCGAATCTTGCCCCGTGCACGGGGCAAAAAATGTAACATTTCCGGATAGCGCCGCCCTGAAGCGCTTGAAGGGCATGAGAACAACGATTCTCGACCGCATAGAAGGCGCCATCTGACTTGCAGAGCAAAATTGCCTGGCCGTTTACATCATATGCCCTACTATCCCCGTCCTGCATTGCGTCTGCGCCGGGCAGAGGAAAATAACCGGACATTTACATTCTCCATTCCACAACATGATCACGAAGTAACAAGCACAGCAGCTACATGTTATGGGAATTCACGTTGATGATTATCTATGGAGCGCCAAGGCTGAGACGTGCAAAGCAAGCCCCACATCGCAACCTTCTAGCATAGTACCTCTGTTCTCACCGGGGCATTTTGTATCTTTGATGATAAACATCTTGGGACCGGAATTTGCCAATTATTCACAACGGAAGCCCAGCCTCCGATATCAGACAAGCACTCTACAAATTACGAAGACCACGATATTAAGGGAATGGATCTTAACATCCTGATCATCTATCGAATTAATTGCACACATCTTCATAGACCGCGGCGATTTGTGTCATCGTTGCTAATGGCGTCGTAGTCTTGGACCAACGTATTCAGTGGCATCGGCATAAGCGCAAAGATGGTGAATTGCTGAACCAAACTGACCTTCGATCACCGTCGCGCGCTTGAAATAATGGGATATGGGAGTCTCTTCGGCGATGCCGATGCCTCCATGAATCTGGACGGCCGCCTGAGCTACCGTCTTCGCCGCGTTGGCGATGAACGCCTTTGCGGCCGATACTGCCTTTGGGCGATCTGTTCCGCCAGCGTCCAGCGAGAGCGTCGCCATGAGGGTTATTGACTTGGCCTTCTCGATTGTGATCAGCATATCGGCCAAGCGGTGTTGAATTACCTGGAAGCTTCCGATCGGCTTACCGAACTGCTCGCGCTGCTTGGCGTAATCGACCGTGACATCAAGCATGGCTTGCATAACTCCGACGGCTTCCGCGCACAGCGCGGAGGTGGCCTCGTCGACGGCCCGCTCGATCAGTGACAAGGCGCCCCCAGGAACACCAATCAGCGCGTCCGGGCCGAGCAGAACATCGTCAAAAGTGACATCTGAAGCCCACCGTCCATCAATCAGCGCATAATCGCGGATCTGCATCCCGCCCTCTGCGCGCTCTGCCAAAAATAGTGAGATGCCATCGCGATCCTGCACTGCGCCGCCGGTTCGGGCGCTGAACAGGAAATGGGTGGCGAGCGCGCCACCGGCAACGACAGTCTTGGAACCTTTGATTCGCCAACCCTTCTTCTCTGATTTGGCCGACGTTGCAACCGTCGCTAGACGATAGCGTGAGCCGGTCTCGCCGAGCGAAGGGGCAACGCGCGCATTTCCAACGATCGTGGCCTCGATCATTGCTCGCGACCGTTCACCGCCAGCCTGACGTAACAAACACCCGGCGAGGACTACGCTCTCAAGATAAGGCTCGAGAACGAGGAAGCGGCCGAATTCTTCCATGATCAACATGGTTTCTACCGCGCCGCCTCCAGCCCCCCCCAGCTTTTCGGGAAAAACGGCGCCTAATATGCCTAATTCCTCGGCAAATCCGCGCCAGATCTCAGGCCGAAAGCCGCCGTTTGCAAGAGATTTTCTGCGCTCCTCAAAACTGTAATGTCGTTGAAGATACCCAGCGACTGAACCCCGCAACAGCATTTGTTCATCGCTAAATTGAAAATTCAAGTCGCCACCTCTCAAAATGCAAACTAAACATAATGATATCCAAACCGGCCGCTCCGCCACTATAACTTTGTCTAGGGTTCAGGTTCAGCCTCAATCAGGCCCTTCGTTCGGTGCAGCCTTCCTGATTCACAAGAGACCGAGGCCTGTATCGGAACCTAGCCCGCACTGGTACTAATCCTTGGTGTCGCCATCATCCTCGACAACTCGTGGACCCGCGAAAGTCGAGAGGTCAAACCGCTATTCAATGCGGCCGATCAGCTTACCGATCGGATAGATTTGGCCCGCATGCTCAATGACACGTAGCGTTCCCGCCGTATCAGATTGAATCTCCAGAGTGCTCTTATCAGTTTCGAGAGCATAGATATCTTGACCTATGGCAACGATGGCGCCATCTTCCACAAGCCATTCCGCCAGGGTAACCTCAGTCATCGTCATGCTGAGTTTCGGTATCAGGATGTCAGTCATATCTTACCCCAGGGTCTTACGGATTGCGGCGGCGATGTCCTCACGGCTGTATAGGAATTCCTTCTCAAGCGGCGGCGAGAACGGCACCGGAGAATAAGCCGATCCGACGCGCTGGACCGGCCCCGCGAGTTCGGAAAAAAGCTCTTCATGGATGCGGGAAGAGATTTCCGCGCCAGTCCCGAAATCCTTTACCGCCTCATGCACGATCACCGCTCGTTTGGTCTTAGCTACGGAATGGAGCACGGTTTCCTCGTCGAACGGCGCTATGGTCATCAGATCGACCAGTTCGACCGCGATGCCTTCCTGCTCGAACGCATCAACCACCGCAGCGCAATCATTGACGGCGCGGCCATAGCTGATCAGCGTCACATCACGGCCCAGCTTCTTTATCGCCGCCTTGCCCAGCGGGATGCGCAGTCTTGGTTCCGGCGCCGGACCCGAGGCGCCGTAGCTCATCGTGTTCTCGATAAAGATGCACGGATCGTCGTGCTCAATGCACGAGAGCAACAACCCCTTGGCATCAGCCGGCGATGAGGAAGTAACAACTTTCAACCCCGGTACATGTGCAAACCATGCTTCGAGCATGTCCGAATGCTGACCGCCGAACCCAATGCCAGCACCTGTGGCAGTCCGGATGGTCAACGGCACGCTCGTCTGACCGCCGGACATGAAACGCAGTTTGGCAGCGTGATTTACAATTTGGTCCATCGCGATCGTGATGAAGTTCATCAACATGATTTCCGCCACCGGCCTCATGCCGGCGATGGCGGCGCCAACCGCCGCACCGGCGATAGCCTGTTCGCTTATCGGCGTAGACCGAACGCGGTCGATTCCATATTTCTCGGAAAGCCCCAGCGACGTCTTGAACACGCCGCCACCCTGATCGTCGGCGATGTCCTCGCCGAGCAAGAAGACACTTTCATCGCCCTCCATCGCTTCGTCTAGAGCCATATGAATGCCGTCGCGAAAGGTGATGATCGATGAGCCGTTCATGGAAGCTCCTCCGCAAGCACGTCGCGCCTGCTTTCAATTACGTCGGGATAATCGCTGTCCATCGCAAATTGGGCAGCTTCATCGACGAGCGTTTGGATCCCGCTTTCAAGCTGCGTAAGATCGGCTTCGCTGACCTGCAATCCCAACAAGTAGCTTCGAAAGGCGGGCATGGGATCGGCCTGTTTTGCTGCGGCCATCATTTCGGCAGGAATATAATGACTATCATCACCAAGCAGGTGGCCGCTGAAGCGGAAAGTCTTTGCCTCCACCAGCGTCGGTCCGTGGCCATCGCGCGCGTAGTCGACTGCTTCCTTCGCAACACGGTACATTGCGATCGGATCGTTGCCGTTCACTTGGGCGCCACGCATATTGTAGCCTGTCGCGCGATCGACGATTTCTTTGGCGGATGTACCGAAACTATATGCCGTATGCTCGGCAAATAAATTGTTCTGACATAAGAATATTACTGGAAGTTTAGATACCGATGCCATGTTTAGCGCTTCGTGGAACGCGCCAATGTTCGACGCGCCGTCACCGAAACAGACGACCGTGACTCGCCCATCCCCACGCAACTGAGACGAGATCGCGAGCCCGTTGGCGATAGGCAAGCCTGAACCGACGATGCCCGTCGTCACCATAACGCCGCTCTCAGGATGCGTGATATGCATCGGTCCTCCCTTACCCTTGCACGTACCGGTCGCCTTGCCGGCGAACTCGGCCCAAAGGTTTTTGATCGGAACGCCCTTTGCGAGTTGATCGTGGACACCGCGATAGGTGGTGACAAGATAGTCGTCCGGTTCGAGCGCCGTCATCATCGCTGCGGAGAGAACCTCCTGTCCTCGCACCGGATAATAGACGATCGCCAGCTTTCCGCTCGAGATCATGCTACGAAACTTCATGTCGGCGCGGTTAATCATCACCGCCCGTTGATAAATTTCAAGGAGCGTTTCTCGATTCGGGCTTGCTTCCAACTCAGTCATTTTCCCGCTCTCCATTCAAATCGATTGTTCAAGAACAACGCAGCCCGAAATGCCAGGTGTTCCATAGACTTGGCTGTACGCGATCCGGGCACCTGCGACTTGGCGCCGACCGGCGCGGCCGCGGAGTTGCTCGACATTCTCGTAGATCTGGCGCAGGCCGGAGGCGCCAATGGGCTCTCCACAGGCAAGGCAACCGCCATCGGTATTTATCGGAAGCCGACCGCAAATTCGCGTATCGCCGTTGGCGATTAATTCTTCCTGGTCGCCATCGTTGCAAAATCCGTTTTCGGCCATGTGCATTATCTCAGCGCCGCTCTCGGTGTCTTGAAGCTGCGCGACATCGACATCCTCGGGGCCCAACCCAGCCCGTTCGAACGCCGCCGCTGAGGCGAGCTGGGTGGCCGACTTGCCGCGCTCGATCTCAAGCGCCGGCGCGAACACTTCGAACGAACCTTCTGGCCGCGTACGGACCGCGACAGAGCGCACGCGCGGACCGTGAAGGCCGAGTTGCCTCATCTTATTTTCGGACGCCACAATCAGTGCGACGCCGCCCTCCGCCGGCGAGCAAAACATGAACTTGGTCAGCGGATCGGAAACCATCCGGCTATTAAGAATCGTATCGATGTCCACCGTAGTCTTGCGCCAGCTGTGGGGCGTTACGGCACCATTCTCGAAAGCCTTCTCCGCGACCCTGGCGAGAGTCTTGCGGCTGACGCCATGAAGGGCCATATAGCGCTGGATTTTCATGGCAAAGAATTGGGTCGTCAACATCATGCCCGTTTCGCCGTACCAACCCGGCAAACCAGCAGATTCCGGATCGAGATTGAACGCACCGCGTGGATGTTTGTCGAAACCGATGACAATGCCGAGTTCAAATTCGCCGGATTTGATTGCAGAATAACCTGATAGCAGAGCCGATCCGCCGGTGGCGCAACCGTTATTGACATTGATGAACTGCGTACCGGTAAGTCCAAGGTGTGGTAGGACGGCGTCTGCAGATCCTGAAGCAGACGATCCGCCGAACGCGAACTGAATATCCTCCCAGTCGACGCCCGCGTCTGCCAGTGCCTTGCGAGTCGCATAGATGCCCTGATCCAGTCCGGAACTGCCTTCGGTGCGGCCGAATGGATGGATTCCCGCACCCACAATGTGAACGTGCTTCATAAGATCATATCCTTGTGATTGGGGATAAAGGCGTAAGTCAAAACTGGCTCGCCATTTTCATCACGATAGGCTTCAGTTGTCACTCGCATGGACTGACCGATTCGCAGCTCGTCAAAGTCGCTCGCGATAATCCGCCCCTCGACAATCAATTGGCCGGGCAGCTCAATATAACCAACTGCGTAGGGCGTAAAATCGCTCTCATCCCCGCGGCCGTTATACGGGGGCTTTGGACGAAAACGTTGCACTGTCCAAGACCAGAGGCTACCTCTTTGACTGAGAGGAACCAGATCATAATATTCGGATTCAGGGCCGATTGGGTAGGGAAACTTCAAACGACCGTCCGCTTTGTTGCGACCAGCAAGAAGGCGGGTCTCATCGCCCTCACCTTCAAACAATTGTTTTGCAACTCGCTTCATAGGGACCTCCAAGAATGCGTTTGTTCATCTGCCAGATCGTTCGCAGCGCGGCCCTTAATAGTAGAATGGCAGACCGGCCGCTGGCATGGTCGAGTTCAGAGACCGAGGACGGTGCGCGCGAGAATGTTGCGCTGGATTTCGCTCGACCCGCCGAAGATCGTCGCAGCGCGGGCGTTTAAATAAGAAGCGGTGGGCACAATCGCATAATCCGGGCCGATCCCGTCGGCGTTCGCACCAACACCGAGCGCGTTACACTGATCAGCCCAAGCGACAGGCCCCAGCGCCTCCATGAGCAGCTCACTAAGCTCCTGCGTGGCCTCGCTGACCGCCAGTTTTAGTATCGACGCCATCTTGTCGCCGACGGCCGAACCCGCCGCCTGACTAGTAACGGTCCGGCGTTCGGTCCAGTCGACCGCCAATATTTCAGTTTCGAGCTTAGCAATTCGGATCCGGAATGTCGGATCTTCCCAAAGAGTGCGGCCCAAATCACCAACTTCCTGACGCGCAATCTCATGCAGACGGCCTAAGGAGGCGGTAAGCCGGCCCGATGCCATTCCGCCGCCACGCTCGAATTGCAACAGATATTTGGCTATTGTCCAGCCGTCATTTTCCTCGCCAAGCCGGTTGGAGGCCGGAATGCGGACATCATCGAAGAACACTGAGTTGACTTCATGCTCACCCGACATCGAGATGATCGGCGAGATAACAATCCCGCGCGTGTCGAGAGGAGCCAACAAGAATGTTATGCCTGCTTGCGGCTTCCCGCCGCCACCAGTGCGTGCGAGCAGAAAAATCCAATTCGCGTGATGTGCGTGTGTAGTCCAGATTTTGGTGCCGTTGACGACATAAGCATCGCCGTCGCGTACAGCCCGCATCCCGAGCGAGGCTAAATCAGACCCGGCACCGGGCTCTGAAAAGCCTTGGCACCAATAGTGCTCGCCAGACAGGAGTCGCGGTAAGAAGAAGTCCTTCTGCGCCTGCGTTCCATAGGCTATTATAGCGGGACCGCACATCTGCAGGCCCATAGCGGGGAGTGAGGGCGTGCCGGCCAGACCGCATTCTCTATCAAAGATGTAACGCTGCATCGGCGACCAACCCGTACCGCCATATTCCTCGGGCCAAGTGGGTGCAATCCAGCCTTGATCATAGAGAATGCGGTGCCAACGAAGCGCAAGCTCTCCTTCAGCGAAGACACCCGCTTGCCTCGCAGCGGCAGCGCGAATATCCGGCGTAAAACGGGCGTCGAGGAAGTCGCGAATCTCTCGCTCAAACACCAGTTCCTGTTCAGAAAGTCTAACTTCCATGGTACCCTCAGTCAAGCCTACGGCTAGGAACGATTGAACCGCCCTCGTGCTTTAGTCAGCGCGCGGGAGCGGGCTGCCTTGTGGCGGCCTCGGCTTCACCTTCAGCTATGTATTGATCGATCATCCTGTG
>NZ_JAKKIE010000007.1 GCF_021742065.1 Rhizorhapis sp. SPR117 | reverse complement strand
CGAATAGCATCTGCTGGCATCGTACCGGATTTGTTCGCCCTTAGCGTGCAGATACGTCACTTTCGTGTAGTCACCCCACCAACGCGCTGCGCCTCAACCGGAAAGCGCTGTGAACATCGGGGAGGCGTCGAAGCAAAGCGGGGTCTCGGAGCGGATGATCCGCCATTATGAGAGGATCGGCCTCATCCCGGCGCCGCCGCGCCGGGGAGCGGGTTATCGCGACTATGGCGAGAGTGACCTCCATCGCCTGCGGTTCATCGCCAATGCCCGCGATCTCGGTTTTCCGATCGAGGAGATCCGGACCCTGCTCGGCCTGTGGGCCGACACGGGCCGCAGCAGCGCCGATGTAAAGCGGGTCGCGTTGGCGCGGGCGGAGGAATTGCAGCGCAAGGCCGAAGCGCTGACGACCCTGCGCGAGACCCTCGTCGATCTCGCCGAGCGCTGTCATGGCGACGAGCGGCCAGATTGTCCCATCATCGCCGAACTGAGTCTCGACAGAAAATGTTAGCGCCGGCCGCCTCTCGGACCAGACCCGCTCTGGCGGCCGGGGTGCTGATCGCACTTGGCATTCTCACGACGGGCCTCGCGATATATTTCCTCGCAGTCCGCCCGCCACTGCTGGCGGAGGATCTTCGCCATATCGGCGGCAACCCGCAGACCCTTTCGCCGGTATTGCGGGACTGGTTCGGCGGGATAGCTGGCTCGCCCGTGCGACCGCACTGAGCCTCCTGATCGTATTTGGCCGCTTTTCATACAGCAATGTCGTGCTGAGCTCTGACTTCTGGGGCTGGCATATGCGAGGCAATCCCTCCGTAGGACTACGGAGTGCGCAGAGGCTTCCTGCGCTTCAGGGCTTGTTGCACCGCAGCAGGAGCGAAAATGTGCAGAGTCGAAGCAATATCCCTGACCCGTTGGACGGTCTGGCCACGACGCTGGATCGGTCGAGCTTCGCCGCCATCGCGCAGCTGACTTCAGGCCAGTCGCCCGCCACTTTGGCGCAGTCTTTTTCCGACTGGTGGACGCACATTCTCTGCTCGCCAGGCAGGCAGCTGCAGCTCGCCGCCAAGGGCGGGCGCAAGCTGATGCGGCTCGCCGACTTTGCCATGCGCAGCGCATCCGGCAGCGATCCCGAGCCGGCGATCGATCCGCTGCCCCAGGATCGGCGCTTCGCCGACGCAGCCTGGAAGCGCCATCCGTTCGACCTGATCGAGCAGGCCTTCCTGCTCCAGCAGCAATGGTGGCATGCCGCGACGACCGGCGTGAGCGGCGTCACCGGGCACCACGAAGCGATCGTCGAGTTCGCGACCCGCCAGATGCTCGACATGGTGTCCCCGACCAATTTCATCCCGACCAACCCCGTGCTCCAGCAGCGCATCCTCGAAACCGGAGGACAATGCCTTGTCGAGGGTGCGCGATTTTTTTGCGACGACCTGGAACGCCTGGTACGCGGGGAGCCCGCAGCGGGCACGGAGGCCTATCGGGTCGGCGAGAAGGTCGCAGCCACGGCTGGCAAGGTCGTGTTTCGCAACAGGGTCATGGAACTGATCCAATATGCGCCCGCAACCGAGACGGTGCGTCCGGAGCCGATACTGATCGTGCCGGCATGGATCATGAAATATTACATCCTCGACCTCTCCCCGGAAAATTCGCTCATCCGCTGGCTGGTAGGGCAGGGCTACACCGTGTTCTGCATCTCCTGGCACAATCCCGACAGCGCCGACCGCGATCTCGACATGGAGGATTATCGCCTGCTTGGGCCGATGGCCGCCGTGGATGTCATCCAGGCGATTACCGGCACCGAGAAGATCCACGCGGCCGGCTATTGTATCGGCGGCACGCTGCTCGCCATCACCGCGGCCGCGATGGCGCGCGATGAAGATAAGCGTCTGGCGAGCGTCACGCTGTTCGCCGCCCAGACCGAGTTTAGCGAGCCGGGCGAACTTGGCCTGTTCATCGACGAGGCGGAAATCAACCTGATCGATGCGATGATGTGGGCGCGCGGCTTTCTCGACAGCAGTCAGATGGGCGGCGCCTTCCAGATGCTGCGATCCAACGATCTGGTCTGGTCGCGCATCCTCTCGACTTATCTCATGGGCGAGCGCGAGCCGATGACCGACCTCATTGCATGGAATGCCGACGGCACCCGCATGCCCTATGCCATGCACGCGCAATATCTGCGGCGCTTGTTCCTCGACAATGACTTGGCCGAAGGGCGCTACGAGGCCGGCGGCCACCCGGTCTCGCTCTCGGGGCTGCGCATGCCGATCTTCATGGTGGGCACGGAAACCGACCACGTCGCGCCGTGGCGCTCGACCCACAAGCTCCACATGCTGACGGGCGCGGAGATCCGCTTCGTGCTGACGAGCGGTGGCCACAATGCCGGGATCGTCTCCGAGCCCGGGCATCCTCATCGCCACTTTCGCGTCGCGACACGGATGCAGGATGGCCCGGCGCCAGGTCCCGATACCTGGCTGGAGCGGGCCGAGCTGCGCGAAGGGTCGTGGTGGCCGGAATGGAGTTCATGGCTTGGATCGCACTCGGGCAAGGCGGCCGCCCCACCGTCGATGGGCGCGCCCGAACGGAACTATCCGCCGCTCGGTGATGCCCCCGGGCGCTACGTGCTGGAGCGCTGAGCCATGGCCACCGCCAACCTCATCGAGAACCGCACGTTCGACGAGATCGCCGTCGGCGACACGGCCAGCCTCACCCGCACGCTGACCGCCGACGACATCCAGCTCTTCGCGGCGGTGTCAGGCGACGTGAATCCGGCGCATCTCGACCCTGTCTATGCCGAAACGGACATGTTCCACAGGGTCATCGCTCATGGCATGTGGGGCGCGGGGCTCATCTCGGCGATCCTGGGAACCGAGCTGCCAGGGCCCGGTGCGATCTATCTCGGCCAATCGCTTCGCTTCACCCGCCCGGTGGGCGTCGGCGACACCATCACGGCCTGCGTCACCGTCGCGCAGAAGCGCGCCGAGCATCATGTCATCGTTCTCGACTGCGCCTGCGTGAACCAAAAGGGCGAGACCGTCATCAGCGGCCAGGCCGAGGTCAAGGCGCCCACCGAGAAAGTCAGCCGGCCCCGCATGCCGCTTCCCGACGTGCGGATCGCCAGCCACGACCGCTTCCGCCAGTTGATGGAGCGCGCCAAGGACGGATCCGCGTGCGTCACGGCCGTGGTCCATCCGTGCAGCGCCGACGCCATGCGCGCGGTGGCTGAGGCCGCCGACGCCGGCATCGTCGTTCCAATTCTCATCGGACCTGCGGCGCGTATGACGAATGCGGCGAAGGACGCCGGTGTCGATATTGCCGCCTTCCGGGTGATCGGGGTCCCGCACAGCCACGCCGCCGCCGCCGAAGCCGTCGCGCGCGTACGGGCCGGCGAAGCCGCGCTGCTGATGAAGGGTTCGCTTCATACCGACGAGCTCATGGGCGCGGTCGTATCGTCCGACATGGGCCTTCGGACCGAACGCAGGATCAGCCACGCCTATGTGATGGATGTGCCCGGCTATCCGCGCCCGCTCATCATCACCGACGCCGCGATTAACATCGAGCCGACGCTTGAGGACAAGGCCGACATCGCGCGCAACGCGATCGACCTTGCCCATGTGATCGGGATCGAACAACCCAGGGTCGCGATCCTCGCCGCCGTCGAGACGGTCAATCCAAGGATGCGCACCACATTGGATGCCGCGGCGCTCTGCAAGATGGCGGACCGGGGCCAGATCGAAGGCGCGCTGCTCGATGGACCGCTCGCCCTCGATAATGCGATCAGCGAGGCGGCCGTGCGCGAGAAAAGTATCGTCTCGCCGGTCGCCGGCCAGGCGGACATCCTGCTGGTGCCCGATCTGGAGGCCGGCAACATGCTCGCAAAGCAGCTGACCTTCCTGGGCGGCGCCGATGCCGCAGGCGTGGTGCTCGGCGCGCGCGCTCCGATCATCCTCACCAGCCGGGCAGACAGCGTGCGCACGCGCCTCGCCTCCTGCGCGCTCGCGGTGCTGCTGGCGCGGGCTGCGACCAAGGCGGCTCCCGGCGTTGCGGGACAGCGCCGCGATGGCTGAAATCCTGTGCCTCAACGCCGGTTCGTCGAGCCTTAAGTTCGCGCTCTACGCCGAGCCGGGCACTGATGAGCCCTCTTTGCTGGCGAGCGGCAAGATCGAGAATATCGGCCTTGAGCCGCACCTGATCGCGCGCGATGCGAAGGGGGATGTCCTTGCCGAGCGGCGCTGGACGAAAGACGGCACGATCACGCACGAGACGCTGCTCGAGGATTTGCTGCGGGAGATCGAAGCCTCGGTCGGCGACGATCTGATCGCGGTCGGCCATCGGATCGTTCATGGCGGCACCGACTATTCAGCGCCGGCGCGGGTCGACGCGCCACTCCTCGCCGCGCTCGAGGCGCTTTGCCCACTGGCGCCATTGCATCAGCCCCATAATCTCGCCGCGGTCCGCGCCGTCTCCAGGCTGCGCCCCGCTGTGCTGCAAGTCGCCTGCTTCGACACCGGCTTCCATCATGGCCAGCCCCCGATCGCGACGCGCCTCGCGCTGCCGCGCGCGCTTGGCGAAGAGGGCATGCGGCGCTACGGTTTTCACGGCATCTCCTACGAATATATCGCGCGGCAGCTGCGTTCGATCGATCCCGATACAGGCGGTGGCCGCACGATCGCCGCGCATCTCGGCAACGGGGCCAGCCTTTGCGCGATGGCCGGGGGGCGCAGCATCGACACGACGATGGGGTTCACCGCGCTCGACGGGCTGGTGATGGGTACGCGCTGCGGCGCGCTCGACCCGGGCGCGGTGCTCTATCTTTTCCAGCAGAGGGGCATGACGGCGCGTGAAGTCGAGCATCTCCTCTACAGTGAGTCCGGCCTTTTGGGCGTGTCCGGCGTCTCCAGCGACATGCGCGCGCTTCTCGGCAGCGAAACGCCCACCGCTGGGGAAGCGATCGAGCTCTTCGTCTGGCAGATCGCGCGCCAGGCCGGCGCTCTCGCGTCCTCGCTCGGGGGTCTCGACACATTCGTGTTCACTGCCGGGATCGGCGAGAATTCGCCTGAAATTCGCGCCCGCGTCGCCGGTCGGCTCGGCTGGCTCGGCGTGGACCTCGACGCGGACGCGAACCTCCGAGGAGATGCAGTCATCAGCGCGCCGTCCAGCCGTGTCGCCGTCCGCGTCATCCCGACCGATGAGGAAAGGATGATCGCTATCCACGCCGCCGATCTGCTGCGTGAGGAGCCGAAAGCATGAAACCTCTCGTCGATCTTACTGGCAAGCGCGGCCTGGTGATCGGTATCGCCAACGCGCATAGCATCGCGGCGGGTTGCGCCCAGGCCTTTCACGACTGTGGGGCGAGACTGGCGGCGACCTATCTCAATGGAAAGGCCGAGCCGTTCGTGGCGCCCGTCGCGGAGACCCTGGGAGTCGAATGGCTCGCCGCGTGCGATGTCCGGGTGCCGGGCGAAGTGGAGGCCCTGTTCGAGCGGGTGAAGTCCGAATAAGGCGGCCTCGATTTCCTGCTTCACTCGATCGCTTTCGCGCCGAAGGAGGATTTGCACGGCCGCGTCGTCGACAGCTCGGCCGAAGGCTTCGCGCTGGCGATGGACGTCTCGTGCCACAGCTTCCTGCGCATGGCGCGTCTCGCCGAGCCGCTGATGTCGGATGGCGGCTGCCTGCTGTGCGTCACCTTCTACGGGTCGGAGCGGGTGGTCGAGCACTACAACCTGATGGGGCCGGTCAAAGCGGCCCTCGAAAGCGCGACCCGCTATGTCGCGGCTGAGCTTGGCCCCAAGGGCATTCGCGCCCATGCGATCTCGCCAGGCCCGATCGCGACCCGCGCTGCCAGCGGCATCGACCGCTTCGACGAGCTGCTCGAACGGGCCGCGGCGACGGTCCCGCAGCACCAGCTCGTGACCATCGAGGATGTCGGAGGGCTCGCCGCCTTTCTGGTGAGCGATGCCGGCCGCCATATCACCGGCACGATCATTCCGGTCGATGGCGGTCAGCACCTGCTCGGCTAGGGCGGCTCGCCGCGATCGGGGGCTATCCTATTTGTCGCTGGTGGCCTGCTTCTCGCCGTCGCCCGGGCTTTTCTGCCCGAACCATGGTCCGACAATGGCAGCAAAGGCATCCAGCGCCCCGGGAGCCGTCGGAGCGCTCGCGACGGCCTGCCAGGCCTGCTGCCATTCCTCGAACGCCGATCTTGTGCCGGCAATCATATGCTCGCGGACCGTGGCCATGTCCTCGAACAGTGCCCGCGGTCCGGCCGGGCTGACCGCGCCGGCGTCCGACGTCTTGTCCGTCGCGCCCGCAATCGAGGCACGCGCCTCTTCGGCGAAGCGGCCGGCGGCGCGGTTGCCGACCTCGAGCGACTCTTCGCCACCTTTCCGGGCGACTTCGGCGAGCTTCAGCATCAGGCCGACATTCGCTTTGGCGAGCGCGGCGAGTTGATCAACGGGATAGGGCATGAAACGGTGAACCTTTCTCTTCGCGTTTGAGCTCTGGCATATCGGGCATAGCGCCCTGGCCTGAGGCCCATCGCGTCGCGCCGCCGTTATTCGGCGAGGCTGAATCAGAGAGAATCGGTAACTCTACGTATGCCGAATCTGCGGCTTGCCTGCGACGCTCAGCCAATGCACTTTTGGCTTGTCGTCCATGTCGTGCCCGCGGGCAGCGACTTCTACCCGTCCCGTCATGATCGCGGCACGGTCGGGCATGATTATGGTCTGACCCGGCAACCGGCATGGGCGTGATACCGTCCATAGCCAGGCTCGGCCGGATTGCGGCGCTGCGCGGTCCCGTCCTCGACGTCGAGTTCGACGAAGGGCCGCTGCCCGCGGTCAATGAAGCGCTGCGCGTCGATGCATCGTCAGGCCCGCTGGTCGCGGAAGTGCAGAGCCATATCGATGACCGCACCGTCCGCGCCGTCGCGCTTCAGCCGACCTCCGGTCTCGCTCGTAATGTCGGCGTGACGGCCTTGGGCGCCCCCATCGCGGTCCCGGTCGGAGACAAGGTTCTGGGGCGGCTCCTTACGCCGACCGGGCAGGTGGGTGACGGCGGCGCGCCGCTTGGGCCGGATGTTCCATTGAGGCCCATTCACCGCGCACCCCCGCCGCTCGAAGACCAGAACGCGGCGACGGCGATGTTCGAGACTGGCATCAAGGTCATCGATCTGCTCGCGCCGCTCGCCCAGGGTGGCAAGGCGGCGATGTTCGGGGGCGCGGGGGTGGGGAAGACCGTGCTGGTGATGGAACTCATCAACGCGATGGTCGCGCGCTATGAAGGTGTTTCCGTCTTTGCCGGCATCGGAGAGCGATCGCGCGAGGGCCATGAGCTGCTCACGGACATGCGCGGCTCGGGCGTGATCGACAAGACCGTGCTCGTTTTCGGGCAGATGAACGAGCCGCCGGGCGCGCGCTGGCGGGTAGGGCTGACCGCGCTCACCATCGCCGAATATTTCCGCGACGAGCAGAAGCGCAATGTCCTGCTGCTCATGGATAATGTGTTCCGCTTCGTCCAGGCCGGCAGCGAAGTCTCCGGCCTGCTCGGACGCATGCCTTCACGCGTCGGCTACCAGCCGACGCTGGCCAGCGAAGTGGCCGCGCTGCAGGAGCGCATCGCCTCGGTGCATGGGGCGGCGGTGACCGCGATCGAAGCGGTCTATGTGCCTGCCGACGATTTCACCGACCCGGCGGTCACCGCCATCTCCGCCCATCTCGACAGTTCCATCCTGCTCTCCCGCGCCATGGCGGCCGAAGGCATCTATCCCGCGGTCGATCCTCTCGGATCCTCGTCGATCCTGCTCGATCCGCAGGTGGTCGGCGACCATCATTACGCGCTCGCCCAGCAGGTCCGCGAGACGATCGCGCATTATCGCGAACTTCAGGACATCATCTCGTTGCTCGGCATCGAGGAACTGGGCCGCGAGGACCGGCTGATCGTCGGCAGGGCGCGGCGGCTCCAGCGCTTCCTGACCCAGCCCTTCATGGTGACCCAGGCCTTCACCGGGCAGGCTGGCCGCTCGGTGGCGCTGGCCGACACGCTGAAGGGCGTCGCGGCGATTCTGTCGGGCGAGACCGACGACTGGCCCGAGAGCGCCTTCTACATGGTGGGCGACATCGAGGAAGCGCGGTTCCGCGTGGGGCAGGGCGCATGAAGCTGCGGATCACCGATCCGACCGCGATCCTCGTCGACACGGACGTCAGGTCGGTTCGCGCCGAGGATGCCAGCGGCAGTTTCGGCATCCTGTCGGGCCACGCCGATTTCCTGACCGTGCTTGGCGTCTCGATCGTCTCCTGGCGGGTCGCCGATGGCGCTCCAGGCTATTGCGCGGTGCGTAACGGCATTCTGACCGTGAGCCACGGCACGGAGGTCGCGGTCGCGACGCGCGAAGGCCATGTCGGCGATGACCTTGGAACGCTCGAGCATGACGTGCTCGCGCGCTACCGCGAACGCGACGAGGGCGAACGATCCGAACGGACCGCGTCGGCGAAGCTCAGGATGCAGGCGATCCGCCATATGGTCGAGGCCCTGCAGGGTGGTGGCCGGGAGCTTGGTCTGTGACCGCGGACAAGCCCGAGCAGCCGATCGTCGAAGCCATCCGGACCCGCGCGGAACGGCGGCGGCTTGCGCAGCGGCTTCCTTCCGTCGCCCGCAATCTCGGCCAGATCGGCGTGCTCGGCTGGCAGATCGTTCTGCCCGCGCTGGTCGGTCTCGCGATCGGCCGCTGGCTCGACCACCGGCTGGATAGCGGCATCTTCTGGACCGCGCCGCTCCTGCTCGTCGGGCTCGCCCTCGGCTGCTGGTCGGGCTGGCGCTGGATGCACCGGCAATGAGCCAGCTCTCCCCCATCCTGTTCCTGGCCATCGGATTTGCGGTCGGCCTCGCCCATTTCGCGGCCATCGCCAGAGAAGCCGACCTCGTCACACATGGCGGCCCGGCATCGCGCGCGATCCTGCTCAGGCTCGGGCGTCTCGCCGTCACTATTCTGGTTCTCGTCATCGCCAGCCGGCAAGGGTGGCCGGCGCTTCTTGCCGCAACAACCGGCTTCATGGGCGGGCGCCAGATCATGCTCCGCCGGCTCGGAGGCGCCCGATGAAATTCGCGTCACCACTTGAAAGCCATGTGCTGTTCGCGATCGGTCCGGTGCCGATCAGCCAGCCGGTCGCCACGACCTGGGGCATCATGGCCGTCCTTACAATCGGAAGCTGGCTGCTGACCCGCCGCCTTGCGTTACGCCCATCACGAGCCCAAGCGGCGCTCGAGCTGGTCGTCGAGACCGTCGCCGGCCAGATCCGCGAGACGATGGAGGCGGAGCCGCAGCGTTATCTGCCGCTGATCGGCACGCTGTTCCTGTTCCTGCTGGTCGCCAACTGGTCGTCGCTGATCCCCGGCGTCGAGCCGCCGACCGCGACCCTCGAAACCGACGCGGCGCTGGCGCTGATCGTCTTCGACGCGACGCTCTGGTTCGGCGTCCGCGCGCTCGGGCCCAGGGCCTATCTCGCGACCTTCGCGCGCCCCTCGATCCTGCTCGCCCCGCTCAATATCGTCGAGCTCTTCACCCGCAGCTTCTCGCTGATGGTGCGCCTGTTCGGCAACGTCATGAGCGGCGTCTTCATGATCGGCGTCGTGCTGAGCCTCGCCGGGCTGCTCGTCCCGATCCCGCTCATGGCGCTCGAAATGCTGACCGGCGCGGTCCAGGCCTACATTTTCGGCGCGCTCGCCATGGTCTTTATCGGGAGCGCTATCAGCGAGAACGGCGCCCGCCCGCCATCCAAACAGGAGTCACCCGCATGAACTGGATCCATCTCGCCAGCATCCTCGGCGCCGCTTTCGCGATCTCGATCGGCGCAATCGCCCCGGCGCTCGGGCAGGGCAGGGCCGTCGCCGCCGCGATGGACGCGATCGCGCGCCAGCCCGAAGCCGCCAACACCGTCTCGCGCACGCTGTTCGTGGGCCTCGCGATGATCGAGACGATGGCGATCTACTGCCTCGTGATCGCGCTGCTGCTGCTCTTCGCCAACCCGTTCGCCTGACATGCGGATCGACTGGTGGACGCTCGCGCTGCAGGCGGTCAATGTCCTCATCCTCGTGTGGCTGCTCGGACGCTTCCTGTTCCGTCCGGTGATGGATGCCATCGCTGCCCGCCAGGCATCGGCCCAGGCGCTGCTCGACGAAGCGAGGGAAGCAAAGGACCGGGCACAGGCCGAAGCGCAGGCGCTCAAGACGCAGAATGACGGCTTCGTTGCGGATGCGGCGGCTCGCCGCGCCGAGATCCGGACCGAGGCCGAAGCGGAGCGCCAGCGCCTCCTCGCGCAGGCCAGGCTCGAGGCGGACGCCGTCGTCGAGCAAGGCCATGCGGCGATCGATGCCGAACGCGGGCGGGTGGCGGCGCAGTGGCGGGAAAAGGCAGCGAGCCTCGCCGCCTCGATGGCGGGCACATTGCTCGCTCGTCTCCCGCCCGAGCAGACGGTGCAGGCCATGGTCGACGCGCTCAAGGCGCGGCTCGGGGACCTTTCCGAGGCGGATCGCCGCAGCCTGGCGGCCGCCGGGCCCGTCACCGTCGCGACGCCCGCGCCGCTGACGGCCGATCTGCAGACGCAGGTAGCGCGCGCGCTTGGCGAGATCCTGCCGGATGCCGCCACCCCGATCTTCGCGGTCGATCCAGATCTCATCGCCGGCGCGGAGCTTCGCACGCCCCACGCCGTCGTGCGCAACAGCTGGCGCGCCGATCTCGACGCCATGGTGGAGAGCCTCAATGAGGACGATCATGCCCGGATCGCCTGAAGACTGGCTGACGCAGGCCCAGAGCTGCATCGCGCGCGCCAATCTCGGGCCGCGTGTCGATGCAATTGGCCGGGTGGAATCGATCGGCGACGGCGTTGCCATGGTCTCGGGCCTTCCGGACGCGCGCCTCGACGAATTGCTCTATTTCGCCCGGGGCCAGACCGGATTCGTCCACACGCTCGACCGGGACCGGATCGGCTGCGTGCTGCTCGACGATGCCGCCCAGGTGGAGGCAGGAGACACCGTAACCGGCTCGGGCGAGGTGGTGCGCGTGCCGGTTGGCGAGGCATTGCTTGGCCGCGTCGTCGATCCGCTCGGCCGTCCGCTCGATGGGGGCGCGCCGATCCGCGCCAGGCGCTTCGATCCTGTCGAACGGCCGGCGCCGGCGATCATCGAACGCGACCTCGTCGTCCAGCCGGTGCAGACCGGCACGCTCGCAATCGATGCGATGTTCGCCATCGGCCGGGGGCAGCGCGAACTTATTCTCGGTGACCGCGCCACCGGCAAGACGGCGCTCGCGGTCGACACGATCATCAACCAGCGCACCAGCGACATGATCTGCGTCTATGTCGCGATCGGCCAGAAAAGCTCGGCGGTCGCGCGCGTGGTCGACCAGGTGCGGCGGCATGGCGCGCCGGACCGCACCATCTTCGTCGTGGCGAGCCCCGCCGCGGCGCCGGGGCTGCAATGGATCGCGCCGTTCGCGGGCTTCACGATGGCCGAGTATTTTCGGGATGGTGGCGGCCATGCGGTGGTGGTGCTCGACGATCTCACCAAGCATGCCGCGACCCATCGCGAGATCGCCCTGCTGACCGGACAGCCGCCCGGGCGCGAGGCCTATCCCGGCGACGTCTTTTTCCTCCATTCCCGCCTGCTCGAACGTGCGGCGCGTCTCTCGACGGAGAAGGGGGGCGGTTCGCTCACGGCTCTGCCGATCGCGGAGACCGATGCCGGCAACGTCAGCGCCTATATCCCGACCAATCTGATCTCGATCACCGACGGTCAGATTATTCTCGACGCGAAGCTGTTCGCGCAGGGGCACAAGCCCGCCATCGACGTGGGCACGAGCGTGAGCCGGGTCGGCGGCAAGACGCAGCTTCGCGTCCTGCGCGACGCGAGCGGGACCATGCGCCTCGACTATGCGCAGTTCCTCGAGCTCGAGATGTTCACCCGCTTCGGCGAGCAGCCCGAGCCGCGTGTCCGCGCCCAGATCGAACGCGGCAAGCGCTTGCGCGCCTTGCTCGTGCAACCGCTGTCGAGTCCCCTACGGGTCGTCGACCAGGTGGCGCTGGCCGTGGCGCTCGGCGAAGGGTTACTCGATGGCATGGCGGTCACGCAGATACCGTCGCTCCGCACGCGGCTGCCCGCCTGGATCGACGATCACGTCCCCGATCTATGCGCGCAGATCGAGCGGACTGGACAGATCGACACCGCGCAGCGGTCCGCTCTGATGACGACGGTGAACGCGCTGATCGAAAGCCAGCCGGCCGGTTCTGCATCATGAGCGATCGCCTCGCCGAGATCGGCCACCGGATCGAGACCGTCCGCCAGCTCGGTGCGGTGGTCAACGCCATGCAGGGCATCGCCGCGCAGCGGGCGCAGCAGGCGCGCGCGCTGCTGCCCGCGGTGCGACGCTATGCGGAGACCGCCCGCACCGCCATTGGCCAGGCGCGCCGCCTTGACGAGCCACTGGCGCGTTTTCCGGCGCGGGCGGTCGGTGGTGCGAGAGGCGGCCTTATCCTGTTCGGTGCGGAGCAAGGCTTTGCCGGGGCCTTTCCGGAGCAGCTGCTCGACGGCGCCGCGGCCGACATGCAGGACAGGCATATTCTTCTGATTGGCGCGCGCACGGCCACGCTTGCGACCGAGCGCGGTCTGCGCATCGCATGGAGCGCGAGCATGCCGAGCAAGGCCGATGCGCTGCCCGCACTCGCGACAAGCATCATCGACGCGCTGTACGACTATCTGGACGAGACCGGCGCGGTGCCCATCACCATGGCTTATCCGGTCTGGAGCAGCGGCAAGGGCGTCTCGATCGTGCGCGCGAGCCTCCTGCCGCTCGACCTCGACACTTTCCCCGCGTCCACGGCGGATTTGCCGCCGCTCGTCAATATCAACGCGGCGGACCTTATCGGCGACCTGACCGCGGAATATGTCTTCGCCCAGATCTGCGCGGCTGCGGTCGAGACGTTCGTCGCCGAGAATGAGGCACGGCTGCGCACCATGGCGACCGCCCGCAGCCACATCGATCGCAAGGGCGAGGCCCTGCGCCTCGAGGAGCGCCTCACGCGTCAGGATCAGATCACCAGTGAAGTCGTCGAACTGAGCGGCGGGCGACATCGGCGAGAATGAATGCAGGGCAGGCACTTCTGCTGTTCAGCAAGAAACCGCAGAACCGCCATTGTCGTCGGGATCGAAGAGGGAGTTCGCCATGCACTATAGTAGCGGAAACTACGAAGCTTTCGTGCGCCCCCGCAAACCTGAGGGCGCTGACAGGAAGACGGCCTGGTTCGTCGGCTCGGGTCTTGCGGGACTAGCGGGCGCGGCGTTCCTGATCCGCGACGGCGGCGTCGCCGGCGAGCGTATTACCATCCTTGAGGAGCTGCATGTTCCCGGCGGCGCGCTCGACGGCCTCGACGTCCCCGAAAAGGGGTTCGTCATCCGCGGAGGGCGCGAGATGGAGGAGCATTTCGAATGCCTCTGGGATCTCTATCGCTCGATCCCTTCGCTGGAGATCGAGGATGCGAGTGTGCTCGACGAATTCTACCGGCTCAACAAGGACGATCCGAATTTTTCGCTGCAGCGCGTCACGCAGAACCAGGGCCAGGATGTGCCTGACAAGGCTTTGCTGACACTCAGCGATCGCGCGCGAAGAGATCTGATCTCCGTCTTCCTCGCGACGCGGGAGGAGATGGAGAACAAGAGGATCAACGAAGTCTTCGGCGATGATTTCCTCAAGAGCAACTTCTGGCTCTACTGGCGCACCATGTTCGCCTTCGAGGAATGGCATTCCGCGCTTGAGATGAAGCTCTATCTCCATCGCTTCATCCACCATATCGGCAGTCTGGCGGATTTCTCCTCACTCAAGTTCAACCGCTACAATCAATATGAATCGATGGTCCTGCCGCTGGTCAACTGGCTGCAGGATCGCGGCGTCAGGTTTCGCTACGGCGTCGAGGTCACCGACGTCGATTTCGACATCCGGCCCGGCCGCAAACAGGCGACCCGGATTGCCTGGATCGAAAACGGGGTCGAAGGCGGCGTCGATCTCGGCGCCGACGATCTCGTCTTCATCACCATCGGATCGCTGACCGAGAATTCCGACAATGGCGATCATCATACACCGGCCAGGCTGAATGAGGGGCCGGCGCCGGCCTGGGACCTGTGGCGCCGGATCGCGGCCAAGGACCCGGCCTTTGGTCGTCCCGACGTGTTTGGATCCCATATCCCGGAAACCAAATGGGCGTCGGCGACCATCACCACGCTCGACGCGCGCATTCCGGCGTATATTCGCAAGATTGCCAGGCGCGATCCGTTCAGCGGCACGGTGGTGACCGGCGGCATCATCACGGTCAAGGACTCGAGCTGGCTGCTGAGCTGGACGGTGAGCCGGCAACCCCACTTCAAGAAGCAGCCGAAGGACCAGATCGTCGCCTGGTTCTATGCCTTGTTCGTCGACCGACCCGGCGACTATGTGAAGAAGCCGATGCAGGACTGCACGGGCGAGGAGATCACGCAGGAATGGCTCTATCATCTCGGCGTGCCGGTCGAGGATATTCCTGGGCTCGCCGCGACGGGGGCGAAGACCGTGCCGGTGATGATGCCCTACATCACCGCCTTCTTCATGCCGCGTCAGGCCGGCGACCGGCCGGACGTTGTGCCCCAGGGCGCGGTCAACTTCGCCTTTGTCGGCCAGTTTGCCGAGTCGAAGCAGCGTGATTGTATTTTCACGACGGAATATTCGGTGCGCACGCCGATGGAAGCCGTCTACACGCTGATGAAGGTCGAACGCGGCGTGCCGGAAGTGTTCAACTCAACCTATGATATCCGCACGCTTCTGGCCGCAATCGGGCCGCTCAGGGATGGCAGAGGGATCGACATTCCCGGCCCGTCCTTCCTGCGCAAACTGTTGATGAAGAAGCTTGAAGGCACAGAGATCGCCCAGCTGTTGGAAGAGTTTCATCTCCTTTCGAGATAGCAATCAAGCGCGACCCTTCGCCTGGGCTCACGAAAATTCCGCCAAAAGCTGATGAACGACGTCGAGGCATCCCGGCAGGCACTATGTCCGCGCCATCAGGTGACACGCAGAGATTCAACCGCGGCAGCCCTGGCCGCCTTTACCTACAGCGGCCTTCCCATTCCAGCCGCAAAGGCGATCCGCAAGGTTTCGGCAAGGGTACGGACCCCAAGCTTGGACATGATGCTCGCGCGATGAACTTCGACCGTCCGTGAAGAAATCCCCAGATCATAGGCGATGGTCTTGTTCGGAAGGCCTTGCGCAAGGCCTTCGAGAACATCCCGTTCGCGCGGTGTCAGTAGATCGACCTGTCGGCATGCCTCGGCTTCTTCGAGAGCGCGCCCCTCGGCCGTGTCGATGCGCGCGAACGCTCGGTCTATCGCATCGAGCAGCAGCGCCCGTTCGATAGGTTTGGCCAGGAAATCGACAGCACCCGCCTTCATCGCTTGGACAGCAAGCGCAATGTCTCCGTTGCCGGTCAGCATCACCACTGGCATGCTTATATCCATCTGCGTCAGCGCTGCCTGGACCTGTAGACCGTTCATGTCCGGCATGTGCATGTCGAGAACGATGCTACCTCTTTCGGCTTCATCCGCAATTTTCAGAAAGTCGACTCCCGAGCCATAGGTCTCGACGGCAAATCCCGCTGTTCTTAATGTGAATCCTACAGCTTTCCTGATTGTTTCTTCGTCATCAATGACGTGAACGACGCGCTTGCTCTCCATGGCCCCCCGGACGTGTTGGCATTGCTGCGCACCCCAGCGGGCACAGCTTCAAAGGGGAGACCTTCTACGGGTAGGACCATGGTCCAAGGTCAAGGCCGAAATGCCGCCGCATCACAACAGGCAAGGCAGGTGCTCGGCGAGAGGGGGTAAGCGACCCGGCATCATGTGCCGAACTTTGCGAGATGACCGCTCTTGCGAACGGGGCGGCGCTCCCTCTGGTCTCCCGGCGGCAAGGCGCCGCAAGACGCTGCCGCCGGGAGTGGGCACGCCTCTTGGGGGATGAGCGCGCTGGTTGCTCCTAAGCTCGACGCGTCATGTTGTCATGGCAAGAAGCTGATAAATCGCTATTCTGTGTCAGCAGCGCGCCGTAGCGCCGATGTCCGGGGCGAACCGCAGCTCCGCTCGCGCGCCGCTACGGCGCGGCGAATTCGATCCAGCACGAACCGGTGATCATAGGGCTTTGAGATCGAAGGCTGATCATCGCAGAGATCGCCCGCCTTCCGTGTCGCAGTTTCGATATTCCCGGCGAGGATGACACCGATACCGGGATGTTCCTGACGCACCAAGGATGCCAGGGCGAAGCCGATCGCTTCTGCCGATCCTGCGTCGGCGAACAGGATGTCGATTGTCGCTGAATGTTCGCTCAGCAACGCACGTGCTTCTTCATCATTCGCCGCCTCGAGCACGTGCAAACCGCACTCGCGCAAATAGGCCGCCAGCGACGCGCGCACGAGGATGTCGGCGTCGACGAGCAATACCTTCGTCATTGTTCGCCTCTCGGCTTGACCATCAGGGTCGAGCAGACCAGTCGCTGCGCGCTTGCAAGATCATAGGGCTTCCTGATGAACGGGATCCCGGCGACCTCATCCTCGGTCAAAGCCCCGGAGGTCAGGATTATCGGAAGGAACGGGTTGACTTCGCGAAGCTGGGCCACGAGCGCGATTCCGTCCATCGAACCGGGCATTTGCACGTCCGTGAAGACCAGATCGACGTTCTGATGCGTGCGGCAATACTGAAGCGCTTCGTCAGCGTTGACGGCTTCCGCCACGGTGAAACCGGCTTCGCGCAGGTGGTCGGCCAGCAAGATGCGCACGAGCGGCTCATCTTCGACAACCAGAATGAAGATCGGCCATACATCTTCTTCCGGATCGAGCCGGACCATCGCCATCCCCCCTAGGTCTTCTTCACCATAATCAACGCCGTGATCCGGCACCATGTCACGTTGGCGCTTGCCTGTCGTCTCTTTCGGGAAACCGCTGACCGCATTTGCAAGCCGTCCAAGCTTGTCGCGGGTGGGGTGCCTCGCCCTCCGCGGGAAGCGTCTGCACAGGCCACTACGAACGCGCATTTCAACGGCGCATTTGGTGTTCCTCAATCTCTTGAAATGACGTCGCGGATTTCTATGTCGGTTTCGCCGGGCGCCGTGTTCGGGTCCGGTGGGACATAGAGGGCGCCGGCTCTCCTGCACCGGCGCAGCTCATGCCCAGATCGCTTCCTGAGGAGGATTTGGAAATGAGAAGCACGTTTGACTTTGCGCCCTATCGGCGCTCCACCGTTGGCTTCGACCGCCTGTTCAACATGCTCGAAGCGGGCCAGCGCGAGGATGACGGCTTTCCGCCGTTCGACATCGTGAGGGACGGCGAGGATAGCTATCGCATCACACTGGCCGTCGCTGGCTTCCGGCCGAACGATATCGAGGTCGTTGCCCAGCAGAATCAGCTCACCGTCACCGGCCAGCGCGCCGAAGACCAGGATCAGGGCGATTATCTGCATCGCGGCATCGCGACCCGTTCGTTCGAGCGGCGATTCCAGCTTGCCGACTTTATCGAGGCCGGCGAGGCGACATTCGAGCATGGCTTGCTGAGCATCCAGCTCAAGCGGGTCGTTCCCGAAGCAATGAAACCGCGCAAGATCGAGATCAGCGGCGGCGCGAACGCCGCCAATGACCGCATCGAGGCACCCAAGGACGCCCAGGCGGCCTGATCGCGATCACAATCGGCTCGCCGGCACCGTCCCCGTGGGGGCGGTGGCCGGCGGGTCATGCCCCAACTCTAGCCAGACAAGGAGATAGCCGTCATGGCGTTCCGTGATTTGATCCCCTGGAGCCGGCAGGAGAACCGGCTTCCCGCAGCCATCGGCGCCGAGCGCGATCGCGAGGCTGCAACCCACCCGCTCTTTTCGCTTCATCGCGACGTGAACCGGCTGTTCGATGACGTGTTTCGCGGTTTTGGCGTGCCGGCTTTCGGCGGCTTCGACCGCGGCGCCGCGTGGCCGCATGTCGAGCTTGGCGAGACCGATAGGGAGATTCGCGTGACTGCGGAGCTCCCTGGGCTCGAGGAGAAGGATGTCGACATCAGCATCGAGGAAGGCGCGCTGACCATCCGCGGCGAAAAGCGTGCGGATGTCGACGACAAGGACCGCGGCTATTCCGAGCGGAGCTATGGCCGCTTCGAGCGCCGCATTGGCCTTCCGCGCGGAATCGACCGCGACAAGGCGACCGCGACGTTCAAGAACGGCGTGCTCACCGTCGCGCTGCCCCGATTGGAGGTGCCGGACGATAATCGTCGCCGCATTCCGATCAATGGCGCCGCCGCATGACGAGCTGGCCCGGAACACCCGTTCCGGGCCACGCAGGCGGTCGTCAACGCCGCCGAACGATAATTGCCGGCGTTGTGCCGTTTGCACCGGCGTCTTCCCGCCCGATGCGGTGGCGATCATCGAGCCGATGCCGATCGCGACCAACCAGGGCGGACGGGCCCGACGTGGCCAGTGGCGGGTCCGCTTCGAGCCGCGCTGTCCCCCCTTCATCGATCCGTTGACGGGGTGGACGGGCGGCAGCGATCCGCTTGCCCATGTCGAACTGCGATTTCAAGATCGTGTTGCGGCCGAGCGCTATTGCCGATCGACAGGACTGATATTTCGGCTCGGCGCGTAGCCGGGCCTTCCAGGAGGTGGATAGGTTTGAGCAGTGTCGACGACGATCTGGATTATTACATGAGGCGCGCGGCCCAGGAATGGGCGGCGGCCGAGGCCGCGGCGATCCCAGAGGCGATCATCGTTCACGCGCAACTCGCGCGCGCTTATGACGCACGCGCGCGGGCGCTCCGGGAACATGCGGCGGGCGTAGCGCCATAGAACAGCCGCGCTAGATCCTGTCCGGATCGGCCGCCTCGAGCACGGCGCTCAGCCGTTCGATCACAGCCGCGTTCGTGGCCGTTTTTGGCAGTTCGCGCTGCGCAAAGCGTTTCAGGCGTCGCACGTCGCGCGCGGGAAGCGCGAGGCGCAGCAATGTCTGGTCGAGCTTGTCCCGGTCCACTGACTGCGCCTGTTTGCCCGACTGCAGGAGATGATCGAGCAGGCGCTTGCGATCGGCAAAGCTCCAATCGAGCCGCGCCAGTTCATCCGGAGAGAGCGACAGCAGCGCGAGCGCAATCTCCATGATGTCGGCAAAGGGCAGCAGGACCGTGACGGTCCGGCTGCCCCGTTCACGCCAGCGCCGCAACGCGCCGCGGCTCATTGCCGGGTCTCTGAACCGGGCGATATATGCCGGTCGCCCGCGCCGCGTTCAGCGCGATCGAGCCAGCGCAGCGCTGCCATCACATCGTCGACCGGCACCGGGCTGCTGGCGCCCGGCGGGCGACGGAGGGCCGGTTGGCCCTCGACGGCGGAGCGATCGGACGCCCAGGATGCCAGGATGGCGCGCTTCACTTCGGGCTCAAGCTGCGGGTGCCGAGCAACGATGAAGGGATCAAGGAACGAGCGTGTGTGCGACATGACATATCCTCCTTTCCTGCCGCGACTTTCTCCGAAAACGGAGTTCCCGGAAGATTGGTTCGGACTCGCTTAGGGTCAATGGATGGAAACGCGCCCGGCGTTTGCCGGGCGTTCGTTTTCATCGTGCATTGAGCATTGAGTACTGAAGAACTGACGCGCAGCGCACCGTTCAGATCCCGCGGCGAACGGACTCCGCAATCGCCGGCATCACGTCGATATCATTCGAAGTATGTGCAACAGCGTTCGTGCTGACGATCCTCTCGACGAGCCCACCCAGGACTTGCGCTGCATCGCCGGCGAAAAGCGGATGCACGACCACGCAATCCGGTCGCGTGAACCCCATGTCGACCAGCTGGCGCGCCGCCTCGGCGAGGGTTCGGCCGGATGAGGCGATATCGTCGACCAGCACCGGCTGGCGATCGAGAAACGCTGGGGCATTCGGAATCGAGATGGTGACGTCACGGTCGCCGGACCGGATTTTCTCGCACACGAGAAACGGAGCATCGGCATCGGCCGCCACCTGCGAGACCCACTGTTCGCTTTCCAGGTCCGGACCGATGATCAGCGGACGAGCGACATTGCGCTTGATCCACGAGGCCAGAAGTGGCGCGGCATGAACAACCTGGGTCGGGATGCGGTAGATTTCCGACAACGCATGATAGCGATGGAGATGCGGATCGACCGTCACCAGCCAGTCGAGATGGCGAGACAGGATCGCGGCAAAGGTTCGCGACGTCACCGCCTCGCCGGCATGGAAGCGAATGTCCTGGCGCATGTAAGCGAGGTAGGGGGCGACGAGCCCGATCCTTCGAGCGCCCAGATCGCGCGCGGTGTCGGCTGCGAACAGCAGCGGCAACAGCTTGGCATCCGGATGATCGAGACTGCACAGCAGGATGACCTCGCGGTCGCTGATGTCGCTTACGACCCTGAGATAGGTTTCCCCGTCAGGAAACTGACGATGCTCGATCGTGCCGACCTCTGCATCGAGCGCGGCGGATAGCGGCTGTGCCAGGGCCTCGCTGCCAGGCAGCGCGAACAGCACGGGACGGTTCATAGCGCTTCAATCCCGAAGATCGGCCCGTCGCTCACCGCATAGGCCGCCGCATAGTCGAGCTCGCCCGGGCTCTCGGCATGAATGGTGCACAAGGGAGCCCCGGCATCCACCATCTGGTTCAGCCGACACTGCAGCGCGACGCCGGCGGCCTTGGCCATCGGCGCGCCGGCAAGCTTCGCGACCGTCGCGAGCTTGCGATTGTCGATACTCACCAGGCGGCCGCTATAGGGAGCGATCATATCCTGTTGGAACCGGGCGACCGGTGGAGCCCGCATGCCGCCCTGCGCTTCGCAGATACGTTGGAACTTGGCCCAGGCCCGGCCGCTTTCGAGGCACGCCCGCGCCCGCGCATAGCCTTCGCCGGCCGGGGCCGCGTCCGCGAGCTCAAGCAGTCCTCCCGCCAGCTCGCAGGCCCGGTGGGCGAGATCCTCGAAGCCCGGCTGCCCCTGGAGCACGGCAAGGATATCCTGCGCCTCGAGCGCCGGACCGATGCCCCGTCCGATCGGCTCGGCGCCGGGGCCGCGCATCACGCGCGTGCGAAGCCCGAAGGCTTGGGCGACAGAGCTCAGCGCCCGCTCGAGCGTGTCGGCGGCATCGGCTCCGCGTACCTTGGCGGTCGGCCCGACCGGGATGTCGATGACCAGATGGGTCGCACCGGCCGCGATCTTCTTGGACAGCACCGAGGCGACCATCTGCCCGACGGCATCGATATCGAGCACCCGTTCCACGCCGATGATCACATCGTCGGCAGGGCTGAGGTTGACGGCGCCGCCCCAGGCGATGCAGCCGCCTTCGCGCTCGACCACCTTGCGGATTGCGGAAACGTCGAGGTCGACAGGTGCCAGCACCTCCATCGTGTCCGCCGTGCCGGCCGGCGAGGTGATCGCCCGCGACGATGTCTTGGGCATGATCAGGCCCTCCGCGGCCATGATCGAGACGATGATCGGCGTGGTGCGATTGCCCGGCAAGCCACCGACGCTATGCTTGTCGACGATGACCGTTCCGGGCCACTGCAATCGCTCGCCGATATCGACCATCGCCCTGGTCAGGCTGATCGTTTCGTCCGTATCGAGCGGGACCGCTGAGCAGGCCGTGACGAACGCCGAGAGATGGACATCGCTATAGCGTCGCTCGGCGATGTCGGTGATGATCGCTGAAAAAGCCCCGTCACTGAGACGATTGCCATAGATGCGCCGACGCACTTCGGCGAGCGAGGCGAGAGGCTGGGCGTGCGCGATCTCGACCGGATCGCCATCGCTGACGCCGAGCCGCTGCCATGCGGATTCGGACAGGCCGATCTCGCCGGGCGCTGGAGTCTCCGCGGAGCTGTGCAGCAGCGAGACGACGATTTCCCGCCCGCCGGCGCGCAGCGCGACCTGCGCGCGGGACGCAAGACCTTCCGAGCGGCAGACGGGACAGTCGTGGCGCATGACCGCGATCAGATCGCTTCCGGCAGCCGACAGGCCGATGCGGCGTGCCCGCAGCGTCGTCGCGACAGGCTCTGCTTCGGCCTCCTCGATGATCCCGGGCTTCACGCGAGCATGCCCCAGCTACCCAGCGCCGGTACGCTGCATGCCCAGCCCAGTTCCTCCGAGACACGCTTCGCCAGGACCTGGGCGCCGGTCGGCTCGCCATGGGTGACATAGAGGTGGCGCGGGGCCTCGTGCAGCGACCCGAGCCAGCGCATGAGTTCGTCGCTGTCGGCATGCGCCGAGAGCATCGTCAGGTTGGCGACCTCGGCTTCGACCGGGATATACTCGCCGTGGATCTTGATCGTCCGGGCGCCGCCGATCATGGCGGCGCCGCGGGTGCCCGCCGCCTGGAAGCCCGAGAAGAGGATGAGGTTCTTCCCATCCGGCGCGAAGCGCTTGAGATGGTGGAGCACGCGGCCGCCCGTTGCCATTCCACTGGCCGAGATGATGACCTTGGGGGCGGGGTTGGCGGTGAGTTCCTTGGATTCCTCCACTTCCCGCACATAGTGCGCGACGCTGCACGCCGCTTCGCACTCGGTGCGGGCCAGGCGATGCTCGTCCATGAAATCGCACATCAGCCCGCTCGCGTTGATCGCCATCGGGCTGTCGAGGAAGATCGGGATGTCGCGGAGGCGTCCCTGCGCGCGCAGACGCGAGAAATGATAGAGAAGCGACTGAACCCGTCCCACGGCGAAGGCCGGGATCACCACCGTCCCGCCTCTCTCGACGCATCGCTCGACATGATCTCCAAGCGTCTTTGTCGGATCGACCTGCTCGTGGCGCCGATCGCCATAGGTCGATTCCACCAGGACATAGTCGGCGCGCGCGGGCGGCTCGGGATCCTTCATCACCGCATCGCCGTAACGGCCGATATCGCCTGAGAAGAGGATTGTCCGCCCCTTCCAGTCGATCTCGATCGACGCCGCGCCGAGGATGTGGCCGGCGCGATGATAGCGCACCCTGATGCCGTCCGTGACTGCATGCCACGCTCCGAACTCGATCGGGCGGAAGAGCTGCAATGCCAGACGCGCGTCGGCCTGGGTGTAGAGCGGCAGCGCCGGCTGGTGCCTTGAGAAGCCGTGCCGGTTGGCGAACTCCGCATCCTTTTCCTGCAGATGGCCGCTGTCGGGAAGAAGGAGCTCGCACAGGGCCGCGGTCGCCCGCGTTGCAAGGACGGTACCGTCCCAGCCCAGGCGCGCCATGCGCGGCAGCGCACCCGCGTGATCGAGATGAGCGTGGGTCAGCAGGACCTGGCCGACATCCGCGACTTCGGGTGGAATTGGCGCCCAATTAAGGCGGCGCAGATCCCTGGGTCCCTGAAACAGGCCGGAATCGACAACGATCTGAGTTTCACCATCGTCCACCAGATAACGCGACCCTGTGACCGTTCCCGATCCGCCGAGAAAGGCGACGCCGAGACCATCGGCCGGGCGCTTGGCCAGATCGATCCTTGCTTCGCGCTCAAGGACGGTCACGCCGGACTGGTTGCGGGAATGGTGCCGTTTCCTTCTCTTGTGCATGGACGCGGGCCTGCCTCTCACGATTATGTTCGTGAGCGCAGCATTGGTTCGCGGACGCCGCACGCCTATACGCAAAAGCCGCAGCACGACTGCTGCTCCCCGACAGCTGCGTCGCGCGAACGCCGGTGGCCGATCCGATCGATCACCTTACCCATGCTTGCGCGATGCCCGGCGGACTTCGGTCTCTACTTATACCTTGCTCCTTGGACTCGAGCCTATGCTGGCTGGACGTTGACCAGAAGAGGCCGGCATATGGGCGAACATGACCATCGCATGCGCAAGCGCGGCAAGATCGTGCTGATCGGCTTCCTGCTCGTCGCCAGCTTCTTTCTCCTCACCGAGCACACCGCGCACTTCCTGGGTGTGCTGCCCTATCTCATCCTGCTCGCCTGCCCGTTCATGCACCTGTTCATGCACCACGGCCGCGGTGGGCATCAGCATAGCCATGAGCCCGGTCAGGCACCCGCCGGCTTGCCGGCCAATCCCAACGGCCGCATCGAAGGAGAGCCGCGATGACGCACGCCGACTATGGCTATGGTCTGTGGGGGCTCGCGCTGGTCAATGCCGCCGTTTTCATCCTCTTTGCGTTCAGCTTCTTCAAGCCGGCAACGCGGCGCGACTGGCGCAGCTTCGGCGCGTTCAGTGCGTTCATCGTCGCGCTCTTCGCCGAAATGTATGGCTTCCCGCTCACCATCTTCCTGCTGTCGGGGTGGCTCCAGTCGCATTTCCCCGGCGTCGACTGGTGGAGCCACGATGCCGGCCACCTCCTGGAGATGATGTTCGGCTGGAGGGTCAACCCGCATTTTGGCCCGTTCCATCTTGCCAGCTTCGTGCTGATCGGCACGGGCTTCTGGCTGATCTCGGCCGGATGGGCGCCGCTTCACGCAGCCCAGCGCGTTCACAAGCTCGCGACGACGGGAATCTATGCCAGGGTCCGCCATCCGCAATATATCGGGTTCATCCTCGTGATGCTCGGTTTCCTGCTGCAATGGCCGACGTTACTGACGCTCGCCATGTTCCCCGTGCTGGTCGTGATGTACATCCGGCTAGCCCGGCATGAAGAGAAGGCGGCGCTCGCAGAATTCGGGAATGAGTATCGCGACTATATGGCACGAGTGCCAGCCTTCGTTCCCCGGCTAACGCCTCGGCCCGCGCGTCCTGTCCGTTCATCCACGCCCTTGGAGAGGCAAGGCGCGGCTCGATCGGGGGCGGAACAGGCTTTAGCCAAAAAGCACGATTGGCCGCGCCGAGGCTGAGGGGTTGGGCGTCGGGGTGCGTATTACATTCGAGCGATGGAGCTTACGCCGATCGCCATCGCATCTCGGCACGTTGATTTGAGATGCGGCCCACGCTCGTTTCGGCGGATCGCACGGAGGGAAATCTGTTATGCCTTTCGATGCGACGTTGTTCATCAAAACTCGGATTGCGCCGGCCGTCGAAAGGTGCACCCGCGCCCCGAAACAGTCTGCCGTCAGCCGGATGAACACATGCCGAGGCGCCCTTAACCTCCGCTTGGAACTAACGCTCTCGCGGCTCGCACTCTCGTCTCAGCACTTTTTCCGTAGCGGATAACCAGCCCCTCTGCCGCACCAGGATCGGGTGCCGCGGAAGATCTGGCGCAGCCCCGCCGCCTCCTTGATGTTAAGAGAGTAATTGGATGGGTATCGAGTCACAGAGCCAAGTTCATCAATCAATAGACCCCGCTGCAGCCGACGCGATATTTCAAACCCTGAGCGCACGTTGGGTGTTGCACATCCTGGTAGCGCTGAGCAAAGACGATCTCCGCTTCACGTGCCTTCGCCGAGAGATACCGAGGATCAGCGCCAATGTGCTTACGGTCCGCCTGAGGGAACTGGAAGCGGCATGTCTGGTCTCGAGGACGACTTCGCCGCCACCGGATTCCTATCAACTTTACGGACTGGGGCCGTTGGCACATGGGTTGCGACCGGCGCTGCAACATCTGGAGCAATGGAGGATACAGCTCGGTGTATTCGGCAAGACCTAGAGCTCCGATGATTCCATCGTGGATCGGAGTCGATTGCCGCGCCTGCGGAATGCTCGCCGCTCGTCACTCAATGCTCGGGGAGAAGGACCGCCGAAACCTCGCGATAATCGACAGGGTGGATGCGGTCTTTTGATTGAAAGCGCGCAAGATCCAGGGTTTCATCGCCAAACGTCACCGCGATCGAGTTTATGAGATAGGCGCGCGTCCGTGAATATGGCAGGATCCAGATCGCTCGCTGGGTGGGAATATTTTGGCGAAGTCTGGTAAGTTTGAGTGCCAGCAGCCGGCTCGGCTCATCATTCGACCCGACAGCGAGCAGCGTGGTCCCGTAGAACTTGTTCGGGGTTCGCCAGGACAATATCTGGCTGACCGTCGCCCGCTCCTCGACCAGCTTATCACATTGCCCGGCATATCGGTCACCGATCGCCCGTGACATTCCGACACCGATGCTGTCGCCAATGATAAGGCACGCGAACATCGAACATCCTAATAAAGACAGGTTTCAGGGCCACCCGCCTCGCCCGTCATCGACCGTGCAAGTGAGCCAGCACCTCTTAGTCTTTCATGGGCAGAACGCGCGCTGCAAGCGCTGAAATATCGGCTTCCCCAAGAATGTAGGAGGCGCCCGTTTCGGAAAAGAATAGTTGTACGCGCTCTTCCTCTGCGGTGGGCGGGCAGATTGGCGCCGTAGAATGACTGTCACTCCAGGAAGCGTCGACAAACTGAACAAGCTCAGACCAGGCCTTGATACCGTCGTCGTGAATCGTGATGCGTTCCCGTCCACGAAATAGGATAACAAGCACTGATACCTGCATGATACCTTAACTGTTGATGTGTATGGTCGATGGCTTGGCACGGTCCTCCGGCTCCTGACCGTGGTAGGCCGAGTACAGGCCGAGATCGCCGAAAATCGTCTCCGATTTGGAGCGATGCTGCATTATCGGTCGCTTCCCCTCGTGAAGGGAAGTGTGTTTGTGAGCCATGGAAGATGGCGGGAACGAGATCATTCCGTCGAATGTTACAAGCAAAGCGGATGGAGATTTGTGAATCGTGGCACATCTTTCGGCCGTGGAACTTCACAACTGGATCGCGCTCTATGCGGCGGCAGGGGTCTGCTGCGCGCTCGCGATGATCATGTCCCTAGGGCTCATTCTCGTCCAACTTTACCGCGAGCAGGCGTGGGCAACGCTCACTACAGGGCGCGGCCTTCTCCTTTTCATCCCTAGTACCTGGTGGCGATGGCAGAAGCTCTACCTGCTTTCGACCCCGGTAACGCTTGGAATTGTGGGCGCCTTCGCCACGACATTGTCGTGGACTTAGCGCCATGCAGTCTTAGTTAAGTCGGTGCAGCGCTTCGGCGATGAGCCGCGCGACCTGATCATCCTCAACATCCCTCGGGGTGATCGGAAGGGCGGGGGCGATCTGCTCGAGTGCCCGCTGCGTAGCCGGCGTCGATCCGATGCCAGCGTTACGAGGCATTGCCTGGATCACAAGCTGTCGGATTTCGCCCGTCGCCTGCGAGCGCGCTTCTACAAGAAAATCCGGCCGACAGGCCCCGAGCGGGGTCAGACGATCAAAGATCGGCTTCTCGAGAGCCAGATCGACGCCTTCGCGTGCGAGAACGCGCCTTGAGCGGAGAAGCGCTTGCAGCACTGCCCGCTCGAAATTGCTCTCGACCGGTATGAACCGCACGCCCGAATAGATTGGTTGGGCATAGGCACGCAGGGGCGCATAGCCGTGAGCTTCTGGATACTGTCCTATTACAACAATGACGAGATACGGCCCCTGGATCGAATTGTCGCGCACCGAGGGCGACTGGACGCGAGTCGCGACGTCGATCGGCTCCGAACCGGCCGGGAAGATTGTCGAGCCCTGAAATGCCTTGGCAAAGAGGGCCAGAAACCCTTGCGGAGCGTGTCCGCGTGGCCATCGACGGCCGAGTTCGCGAATGCCGGCAAGGGCCCTTCTGCTGTGCAGGGCGTCCCCATGTGTCCAGAGCACTCGTCCCAGCTCGATGCCTGGCGCCACCTCGATCTTTGCCGCCGCGCGCGTAAGCGCCCTGAATTCCTCGCCGATCGTCCGCTCGGCGGTATCCTCCGAATATGGCGCCACCAAGTGCAGGCTAGCATTGTTCATCAAGCGCCAGAGCAGTCTTGCCAGCCGCGGTATGGACGCGTTGCGCGTGCGATCGTCACTCGCGTCGTTATCGGGGCGCTGTGCCAGCTTCTCCGGCGCAGGGCGGAGCACCTCAAAATAGCCGACCGGGGGATCGGCCGGCGTCAGCGGGTTGCGGGTCTGGGTGATGCGGTTGGTGACTTGGTCGCGGAAGAAGGGGCAAGTGGCGACGTGCTCCGGTCGTTTGGCGCTGGTGAGGCGACGCAGATAATAGGTCTCGGCCTCCGATAGAAATGCCGGCGTAAGAACAGGCGGAGTGCAATCGACACCGAGACAGTCGCAGGCAAGCCATTTGCCGCCGATGCGCGCCTGCTGCACCAAGGTGATTCCAACATCCTCATCTTGGCGTGAGCCTTCGCCGACATACCAGCGGATCAGCGCGGATTGAAGCGTTGGGGGCAAGGGAATACGGGCGCCACCGAGCCCGCTGCTGTGTCGGTCAATCAACCACATGAGGCTGCCAATCGAAGCATAGTCGATAAATGCTTTCCCAGCTCGGCTCGGTTGACAACAAGAAACGGTTCGATCTCCACTTCGGTGATTGGTCAATCGGAGGTCGTTATGAGAGCGATACTGCTAATAAGCGCTGCCCTGATCAGCGGATCGTGCGCGACGGAAGCGGGTGCGCGTCCAAGCGAAAAATCCTCGAGAACGGCCCAAGTCATCGTGATGTCGACGGCGGCGGCGCCTACCAAGCGCCAAGGCGGGATCCCGCTGACGACCGGGACAGATCCGGATGGCGGCGAGCTCGTCCAGACGCTGGCTTCGGCACCGCTTCCTCCCGCGTTTAAAACGCATGATCTGAGCCGGCGCTGGGTAGCCTTTGAAATGGCCAGCAGCTTTGCTGCATCCGCTTTGCCGGTCGCAACCGAGACAAGGGATTTAGATCCATTCGCGCATGTCGGCGTCGCCACGATCCCAACCGATTCCGGCTTGTCGGCTGCTCCGATTGCCATCCCACAATGGATGAACGGGGGGGCGGCATTTGCGACCGCCCCCCGACGCATTTCGGCTCGCTGTCCCGCGTACGGCTATCAACCTGCCGGGTTTCTCGATGCAGGCACCGAGCTGAGACGGTCCGGCTACTACGGGATGATGAGCAGCATCGCCTGTGAATATGGAATACCGGTCGGCCTGTTCGACGCGATGATCATCAGAGAAAGCCGGTACGACGCGGGCGTCTTTTCCCCAAAAAGGGCATTTGGGCTGACACAGCTCATGCCCGACACTGCGGCGGGGCTTGGCGTGAATCGCTATGATGTCGAGCAAAATCTCCGCGGTGGCGCTCTCTATCTGCGTCAGCAACTCGACAGGTTCGGACAGGTGCATCTGGCGCTGGCGGCCTATAACGCCGGTCCGGGGCGGATCAGGAACGGAGCCTTGCCCAGGATCGCCGAGACACAGGCCTACGTCGAAGACATCCTGCTTAACTGGCGCCGCTTGCTGGGATTCACGCCACCGAATTTGTCCCAGGACGTGAGGGCTTTGTCGGTCATGCAAAGGCCGACGATAGCCCGAGCGGCGACGGTCACGTCATATTAGGGAGCAGCGGCTCGAACAAGTCCGTCGCCATTGCCGACATCCAGAGCAGAAGGCTCAGCGTTGATATGTGGGCAAGATGAGCGCGTCTCGCCATGACGGCACCCACCTCCTTGACCAGTTTCTCCACAACGGCCTGCCGCAGCGGGCCAGCCCATTCCTTGCGCACTTCGGTCCCGTCCATGCCCTCTATCTCGTCGAGCGCAGCCACCAGCATCGACGGCAGACCCTCGAAGAGTTCCGCGAGCATCGCGATTGATGTCTGGAAACGCTCGTCAAGGAAGAGCTTTGGATTGCGATAGTTCTCTACAGCGATGATGGCTTGGATGATATTGATGTCCAGCGCGTCGAGGATCTGCTGGAATTCAAATAGATACATGGCTGCCCGTTTGGCGGGATCATGATGAAGCAACAGTCCTAAGCGGGTCTTGCTGATACCTGTCTTGAGCGCCAGCTTACGCTGTCCGATGCCATGCTCCGACATCGCTTCAAGGATCAGCGGGATGAAGTCCCGCTGATCGGCGCCGGCTGAACAACAGCCTTCGTCCGAGGCCTCGATATGGGCAAAGGATGACAAATTACCGTCTCCTGTTGCACGTTCGGTATGAAACGAAACACAGGGGCAGCTACTAATCAACCCTCGCATGGATGTGCGGTTACGATCAGCGTGGCCGTTAACTATCTGAACGGGACCACGTTATCTGGCGGATCGTCGTCGCCGGCGGGCTGTGAGGAGGAGACGCAAGCGGAACTGTCCAGCCCAATTCTCTGAAGTATTTTCGCCGCCTTCTGATCGACAATGTAAAGAAACAGCATGATCGAGAGGGTGTCGCCCAAGCTGATCTCAGAGCCTAAGCCCTCCGAAATAAGACGTTTTGCTGCATCGAGGCTGTCTGCGCTCGACTTCGTGATTGTGAGATCGATGCGGATATCACCGGTAGTGGGTATTGCCGACAGATGATCGCGAATTGTCTTCGGATCGTGGGACTCCAGCGCACAAGGTAAGTGGACACGCTCCGCCAACAGGCTCTCAAGGGTCTGGTAGCATCGGGTCTCGTTCGAGCGAAGGCGCAGGCTCTCCGTCGTCAGATTGAACAGGTGCTCCGAAATGTTGAGCGCGAGCGTGCACTGATCTCCCGTCATCGAACCTGCACCAGGCTGTCCTTCATCAGCATGTCTTGAGTGCTCATATCGTCGACAAGAATTCTGCCCGGCCGACGGGAATTCACCGACTCCGGTTAGCGAATCTAACCTGAGCCATCGATGACGGCAATTATCAGCGCATATGCCGACTCGGGAAGTGGCCTGCCCCGGAAAAGGGGGCGGCTTGCCCCGAGGTCTGGGGCATTGTGCCCCGCAGGGAGGGGCATGCCGCCCCGCAAGGCGGGGCGCCTCCTTGAACCGTTCAAGATTCTTTCGCGAGTCGAACATGGTTGGGGGGAAGTTCGTTGCCGCCCGCCGTTTGACCTGACCACCTTTTGATTGGGCGCGGATCAGTCGCGTTCCGTTTGAAGGGAAACTCTCATGCAGACTGTCCTCAAGTACAGCGGTCGTGCGGAGCTGGCGGTTCTCGCCCTCATCGCACTGGTGATCGCGCTGTTTCTTCTTGCCGGACCGGCCTTCGCCGGTGCCGACACCACGTTCGATACCGCCCTGACGAAGTTCACCGACTTCCTCGAAGGGTCGGGCGGCAAGATCATCACCGTCCTGTCGCTCGCCGGCGGCATCGTCGCGCTGGCATCGGGCCGCTTCTCGATGGGCCAGATCGCAATTCCGGTCGGCGTCGGCGTGGGCGCCGGGACCGGCATTCCGATCGTCACCTCCACCGTCACCGCAACGATCTGAACAGTCCAAGGGGCGGCCGGAATAGCAGATTCGGTCGGCCTGCGGGGAGGGTGGTGTTATGGCCGCGGACAAGTACGTCATTCCGTCTCATCTGGATGATCCTGAGCTAATCGGGCTGTGGACGCTGGATGAGTTCCTGGCGATGGTGATCCCATTCGTCTGGGGTATCCTGTCTCAGCATATCCTTATCGGCATGTTGCTTGCGGGCGCTGGCTGGTGGGGACTGAAGAAGGCTAAGGCAGGGCGGGCGACCTCCTGGCTGCTGCACATGGCCTATTGGCATCTTCCGGCCGGCTTCACCGGCATGAAGGCCACGCCACCCTCCTATCTCCGGTTGATGGCGGGTTGAGATGGAGATTTCCTACACCCACGCCCAAAGCCAGCGAATCCTCAAACAGCGCAATATGCTGGTGGTCATTGCCGGCATCCTGGGTGCCCTTTGCGCGATCTTGGCGCTCATCACAGCTACTCGCGACCGTGAGGTGGTCCTTCAGCCAATTCTTGGATCCCCGCTGGTCGTGAACAGCGCCGGCGTGAGCCGAGAATATCTTGAACTGGTGACGCGCGACACGGCCGTGCTGACGCTCGACCGCAGCCCGGCGAATCTCGAATACTGGATGAAATCGGTCCTCGATATCACCGCGCCTAGCGCGCAGGGGAAGATCCGCGCCGACCTCATGAAGATCGTGAACGAACAGCGCGGATCATCGATCGCGCAGTTCTTCACCATCCAGCAGATGGAAATCGACCCGAAGAACCTGTGGTCCACCGTTACGGGCGATCTCCACACGATCGTCGGCAACAAGGTCGTCGCCAACGAACGTCGAACCTTCCGCTTCGATTGGCAATACTCCGGCCTGTCGCTGAAGCTTGTCGGCTTCGGAATGGTGACGACCAGCAAGGAAAAGGATCAGTGATGTCGGTCTATGCGATCGGCAGCGCCGCAGTCGGCGTTGTCTTCCTCTCCCGCGTCTACTGCGTGCTGAGCCGTTGCTTGGGCGCCGGGCTGGTGGCGTTGAGCTTCGTCCTGCTCGCCTCGCCGGCATGGGCGGATCAGACCGTCATGGCGGCGGATGGCAGCCAGGTGGACTGTGCCGCCTCGGCGAAGGATCTCACCAGGATCAGCCTTGTCGAAGACGAATTCGCATCGGTCTCGAAGATTTCGACAGGCAACCCGCAGGACGACTTCTCGGTCGTGAACGAGCCTGTGCGCGGAGATATCTACCTGTCTGTGCCCGATGGCTTCACCCGTCCGGCGCTCTCCTTCTTCGCCACGAGCAAGCGCGGCTATGTCTACAAGATCGTCTGCCGGATAGCTGGCGATCAGGCGGTGCAGCTGTTCATCTCGAACCCCGCGATCGCCAAAGCGAAGTCCGACGAGAATGGCACGCCAGAGGTGGCGGTCGCCGCCAACCCGCAGGAGGCCGCCGTCGAGCTCGTCCAGGCCATGTATGCGAACAGTGTCGCCGACGGCTACGAAATGCGCCAGCGCACGCTGCGGCCGGTCTACGTTGGCAACCTCAAGGTCCAGATGATCGCTGAATATCGGGGGTCGGCTCTGACCGGGCGGGTGCTGCGCATCGAGAACCGCGGCCCTGAACCCATCACGTTGAGCGAGGCGACGGTCGCGCCGACCAGTGCGCTCGCCGTCTCGATCGCCGAGCCGAAGCTCGATCCTGGGAAGGTCACGACGGCCTATCTCGTCTCACAAACCGGGAGGCAGTGACATGGCCTGGACCGATTTCCTCAAGCGCAAGCGCGAGCCCCTCGATGGTGGTGATGAGAATCCGGAGGGGGTTTCGCCGATCGCGGCCGATCTCTCTGCGAACGAAAGCGTGCGGAAGAAACAGCGGATGCTTCTCGCCGGCGTAGCCGGGGTCGGGCTCGTTGCATCATCCTTCTGGATCTTCGGGGACGACGACAAATCGAACAGCGCCGACAGCGACGAGACGGCCAAGGTCCAGGTGTCAACCAAGGACATGGTCAACAAGAACCTCAACCAGCAGGAGTGGATGGCGCTCTCTGAGAACCAGATGCAATCGGTCGAGAACCAGCTGAAATCAGTCAACGGCCAGCAGCAGCGTATGGATCAGCTCTCGCAGCAGATCGAGCTGTTGAAGGGCGAAAACCAAGCTATGCGCGCGGATGGCTCCCGCGTTCTTTCTGCCTACCAGCAAGAGAATGAAGCGCTGCGTCGGGAAGTTGCCGCCGCTCGCACTGCGCCACCTCCCGCGCCCGGGCCCAGCGCGATGTACGGACCAGGCGGAACGCAGGCCTATCAACGTCCGGATAGCCCAGGCGCCCCTGGTGCCGGTCGCGCGATGCCGATGGCGGCCAGCGCGGAGGTAAAGTTGGTGAGCTTCCAGACGGCCGACACAGGCAATGCGACCCGTGTGGCAAAGGGAACGACGACGTTCAGCGACAGCATCAACTATTTGCCGCCGAACAGCTTCGCGAGCGCCAAGGTGATCGTTGGGGTCGATGCAAGCGCGGGGGTGAACAGCCAGACCGATCCGCTGCCGGTGGTGCTGCGCGTCACTGGCCCGGCGCGCTCGGTCTATCAGAACGGTCGGCTCCTCACGACGAAGATCGAAGGCTGTCTCGTCAACGGCGCCGCGCGCGGCGAACTTTCGAGCGAGAAGGTCTACGTCAAGCTGCAAAAAATGACCTGCCCACAGCCCGGTGGGCGCTACGCGGTCTCGGAGGTGAAAGGCTTCATCGCGTTCGGAGGCAAGACCGGCGTGCGCGGCCGGGTAGTGAGCCGCGAAGGATCACTGGCGATGCAAGCCTTCCTGGCCGGTCTGGTCAGCGGCGGCGGCAATGCCCTCAACACTGCCTTCAATCAGCCGCTCGCAAGTATCAGCACCGACGGAGAAGGGGGCCTCAATCGCACGCCGAACTTCGGCAGCGTGGGTTTGCGCGCGCTCGGCGGCGGCGCCGCTGAGTCCGGCAAGGACGTCTCGAAATATCTGATCGAGCGCGCTGAGCAATACCAACCCGTCATC
This sequence comes from Rhizorhapis sp. SPR117, assembly GCF_021742065.1. Next base: position 63,390 of record NZ_JAKKIE010000007.1, on the reverse strand, counting down.
GAGATGCCGACCGGCATCGACGTTGAAATTGTCTTCTTGGAGGGTGTCTATGTCCGCAACTGATCGTTTGCGAAAGCTCCGCGCGCTCGCGCGTCCAGCCCCAGTCGTGGCGGCGATAGGCGCACTCTGCATCGCCGGAATTGCCCTTGCAGCTGACGTGGCCGGCAAGGACGAAGCCAAGGTCAGCCTTCTCCTCAAAACGAGGCTTCCCAAGACCCCGCTTACGAAGGTTGACTGCGAGAAGATCGACGGCCTGTGCGAGGTAACGGCCGGCGCAAATCTCTTCTACGTCAATCATGGTGCGCGATATCTGATCATCGGCCGTGTCTACGATATGGAGACGCGCCAGGATCTGACAGCAGCCCGGCTGCTGGAAATCAACCCGGATATGCTTGTGGGAGGGGCCGCCAAGGCGAACGCCGTGGCGGCCGAAGGGGGAGAAGCCGACGGGGCGACGACGCCTGTCGGTAAACCTGGGAAAGTGACCGCGCCGGTGCGGCCGGTTGTTCTGAACCTGTCGGGTCTTCCGTCTGATGGCGCGATCGTCTGGGGCAATCGCACCGCGAAGCAAAGCGTCACGATCTTCACCGATTTTCGCTGCGGCTACTGCAGGGCGCTGACGAACGTGTTGCGCGGCATGGATGTGAAGGTCGTCGAGCGGCCGATCTCCGTTCTTGGCAGCCGGGATATCGCGGATCGTGTCTATTGCTCGAAGAATCAGGAGCAGGCGCTGCACGCCGCCTATGCCGGTGAGCCGTTCAAGGGGCCGACGGCGTGTGACACCAAGGGACTCGACGCCAATGAACGGTTCGCACGCGAGCATGGACTCAACGCGACGCCGATCATCGTTCGAGGCGATGGTGCCGTGCTTGAGGGGTATCGGCCAAAGGAATTCCTCGAAGCCTGGCTGCGGGGAGGCCAGTCGTGAAGGCGGTGCGGCTCGATCGGGCACCGTTGCTTCGCGGCTCGACAGCGCTAGCGGCGCTCAGCCTTCTAGGAGGATGTGCGACCTTCGGCAGCAATGTGAAGGGGAGCTTCTCGTGCGCCGCGCCGGACGGTATCTGCGCACCGTCAGCTTCGATCGACGACCGGGCGCTGGCCATGATCGCGGAGCAGGGTGCAGTTGGCGACCCCTCGCCAGCGAGCGGGCCGACCCGCAGTCTCTCGTCGAAGCCGTCCCGCACAGCGTCGTCCAGTCACGTGATTCCGGTTTCGCCCCTCGATGCTCGCCGCACGCAAGAGCGCGTGCTGCGCATCATTTTCCAACCCTATATCGATGAGCGTGGTCGGCTCCATGAGGCGAGCGCGATCCATGCGGTGGTCCAGAGCGGAGAGTGGCAGCAGCAGGTGCTGGCCGACGCGACATCGATCCCGGATCGCAACGCCATCGCGGCTGGCCCGCAACCGGAGTCGCTCGCCGATGCCGTAGATCGCGCAGACCTCGCGACGATCCAGGCCGGGGGCATGGATCCCAATCTTCCCGATCCTGCGGTCGTCGCCGCGGCGCGCGCTCGGCGCATCGACCCGGTCAAAGCGATCCAGAACGACGTTGCGGCCCGCCTAGCCCCCAAGGCGGGCCGCACACCAACGCCCATCCCAAGGGAGATCGGCAAGAGGCAAGCGGAGACCCGAAGTGTCGATGGAGCGGCACAAGCGATCCCAGCCTCTAAGCTGAAGGTCGACGGTTCGTCGACGCCGCCTGTATCCGCCGCCGCCGCCGCACCTGTACCCGCTCCGAAGACGACGGTCGGCGCTGAAGCGCTGTCCCGGATCAAGGCCTCTCCGGCATTCCACGAACGGGCTGCCCAAGCGGAGAGCGATGCGCGAGCTGCCGGTCAAACCGGCGGCGTTCCTGCAACGAACGTCAAGGCGCAGCCGACAATCGGCGCGGCGGGTTTCCCTGCCGTGGTGCCGGAGGATAAATGAAATGGCACGCGGCTTTCTGGATGAGCTGTTGTCGGGCATCTTCGGAGACACCAAGCGGCCCGACGCGCTGCGTCCGGACCTCTCAATCCCGATGCTGGCGCACTGGCTGCCTTATCGCAGCTATGATCCCAAGACGGGAATCTTCTATAACAGCGCGTCACGGGGTTTCGTCATCGAAGCCGCGCCACTCGTGGGAGCCGACGAGCGCACCGGCGAGATCCTGTCGCAATTTATGTCCGAAGGCGTCCCGGCGCCTGGATGTCTTCAAATCCATCAATGGATGTCGCCGCGCATAGGAGAGCGCCTGTCCAAGTGGTATGTCCCGCGCTACTCGGCGCGCGGCGTCTATGAACGGATGGCAAAGCATCGGGTCGATTTTCTCACGGATGGCGTCTGGGAATCGCTCTCGGCCGATGCACCCTTCTGCCTGCGCAATCACCGCGTCGCGATCTCCTATTCAACCCCGGAATCATCCTCCATAACGGTCGAACAGATCGTCTCGCTGATGGACGGGCTGATTTCCGCGCTCCAGTCGGTGAACGTCGCGGCGCGCAGGATGGATCCCGTAGCCCTTATCGGGTGGATCGACGACATTACTTCTCCGACGACAGCGGCCGGCGAGGACGCCGTCAGCTACAACCCCCTCGATCCCATCGCCGATCAGGCTATCCGCCGAGACATCGAACTGCATATCGAGCCGGACCGGATGCTGCTGCGGACCGAGCGCTTTCGGCCGACGGGCAAGACGTTGAAGGGCGCGCCAGAGATCGGTGAGATTTATCCGGACGTGTTCGACGTGCGCTCCTTCTCGGTGCGCAATCTCCCGACCCGTTGGGCGCCGTGGGATGTGACGCGGCTGATCGGCGACATGTTCACCGACAAGCTGCGCATGCCCTGTCCGGTCGCGACCAATCTTTGCATCGAGTTTCCCGACCAGCAGGCCTCAACCAACAGGGCCAGCTACAAGTTCATGCGCACCACCAGCCTGGCCGATTCCAAGTCGTCGCGATTTCTGCCTCAACTCCGCGAACAGTCGCAGGAATGGCGCTACGTCAACGAGGAAATCCGACAAGGCCGCAAGCTCGTGCGCGTATTCTTCAGCGCCACGTCATTCTCGCCCAAAGGACAGGGAGACAGCAACGAGCGCGTCCTGAAATCGATCTACCGAGCCGCAGGCTGGGACCTGCTCGATGATCGATATCTCCAAGTCATGGGTCTGCTTTGCGCGATGCCGATGACGATGGCGAATGGTCTGTCGAAAGATCTTGAACGCATGAAGCGGATGCGCACCCTGCTCACGACGACGGCCGCCAATCTTGCGCCGCTGCAGGGCGAGTATCTCGGCGGAACCATACCGCATTTGCTACTCATCGGCCGCCGCGGCCAGCCCTTCTTCTGGAGCCCATTCGAAAACAGCGCGGGCAACCACAACGTCGCGGTGTTCGGCAAGTCGGGATCCGGCAAGTCGGTGGCGTTGCAGGAGCTTTGCGGCTCATTGTGCGGCGCCGGGGCGCGCGTGGTAGTGATCGACGACGGACGGTCGTTCGAGCATTCGGCGAAGTTGCAAGGCGGCGCTTTTGTCGAGTTCACCATGAGCTCGGGCTTCTGCCTGAATCCGTTTTCAATGATCGACGAAACGCAGGCTGTCGAAGACGAGGATTATCTTCTCGACTGCATGGCGATGCTGAAAGCGATCATCAACCAGATGTCGCGGCATATAAATCTACTCGACGATACGGAACGTGGCCTGATCGACGGAGCGGTGAATCAGGTCTGGGAAGCGCACGGAAGCCGTGGCTCGATCGATCTGGTAATCGAGGCGCTCGAGGCGACAGGAAACGGGCTCGCGGTCAATCTCGCGATCGCGATGCGACCCTTCTCATCCGGCGGAACTTATGGCCGCTTTTTCCAGGGAGAGGTTTCGTTCGAGCTTAAATCTCAGCTCACCGTCTTCGAATTATCCGACCTGTCCGCGCGTGAGGAACTGCGCAGCGTTGTCCTCACGGCGATCATGTTCATGTCGCAGCAGATGATGCGCAAGCTCGATCGCTCGATTCCAAAGGCGCTGCTTCTCGATGAAGCGTGGCAAATGCTCCGTGGGGGTGCGATGGCCGATTTCATCGAGACCTATGCGCGCACCTGCCGGAAATATGGCGCCTCCCTCGTCACGGCGACGCAGTCGCTGAACGACTACTACAAATCGGCCGGTTCGATAGCCGCGCTCGAAAACTCCGACTGGTTCGTGATCCTTCAGCAGAAACCGGAGACAATCGCGGACTTCAAGAAGCACGATCGCTTCGAAATGGACGATTATACGGACGCCCTGCTTCGTTCACTGAAGCGTAACGGCTTCGAATATTCCGACATCATGATCAAAGGGCCTGATACCTTGGCTGTTGGCCGTCTGGTGCTGGATCCTTATTCGGCGACCCTCTTCTCTTCGAGCCCCAAAACCTTCGCCGCGATCGACGCGCTCATCGCGGAAGGTTTGAGCATCGATGAGGCGATCGAGCGGATCGCCTTCCCCGACAGTCCTGAAAAGTGGGTGAGCAGCCTCGTCCCGGCGGACGAGGCTGCCATCGCGGCGGAGTAGCGACGATGGCAGCACGCCCGGACAGCGGAACACATCGACGGATCGTTGGCTTCACCCGGCGCGAATGGCAGAGCACGCTCTATTTCCTGCTGCATGGTCTGGGGTTCCTGGCTTCCACGTTGCTGATCACCTGGGGGCTGTTCTGCCTCTTCTTCCTCGCGATCGGCGGCTTCTCGTTCGATGGCTTCATCCACCAGCTGAACAATTTCACGACGCGCTACGTCGCCGCCGATCCGGCTCGGACCGGCGCTTTCCTTAACATGTTCGCGATTGCGCACATGATCCTGTCCACCGCCGTCATCGCCTTTCGCGCCGATCGCATCCTGCCTCCGCGCGATGAAGAGGGAGCCTCGCGTCATGGCTGAACAACCTCAACTCGACTTTCCCGTTCCACCCTCTGCGCCTGACGTTCGTGAAGCGAAGCGCAAGATCGGGTTCGGCGGGTTCACTCGTGGCCAGATCTTTCTCGGGCTGGTGCTGGTTGCGACCATCGTCTGGGGGATGTGGGTGACCCGCGCACTAACCCAGTCGAAACAGGACCATATCGTCTCAGCGCGACTTTCGTCGCTGGTGGGCGACTATGTCGAAGCCCAGCGCTACTCGGGTTCGCCGCCCGATCGCGTGCGGGCCGAGATGCAGGCGTTCATGTCATCGCTCGACACCGAGCTGCAGCGTCGTAGCCAAAGCGGTCAAATTGTCCTTGTTGGTGAAGCGGTGCTCACCAAGAACGTGCCGGATATCACCGATAGCCTGAAGAAGGCCGTCTTCGCTGCCGGCGTGCCCGAGCCCAAACGCCTTTCGGTCGAAGAGTTGCAGCGGATGCAGGAGCTGGCAGCAGCGCAGTCCGCAGTGGCAGCATCGCGCCCAGCACCACTGGCGACGCCGGGCACCGCTGTCGATCCGATGGCTGGTGTAGCGGGCATCGGGCCGCTGGCACCGGTGGCGCCCAATGCACCGTCGCAGCGGGTTCCCGCGCAAGTGTCCGGCCCATCGGTCTCGACCTTCGGAGGTCCCGATGGCAACGGCGGCCAATGAAATCGAGCCCCTGCGCTGGCGGCCGCGGAAGCGTTTATGGGGGGCGCTGGCGGCAGCTGTAATCGGCACCGTCGTGTTTGGTGCGATCAGCGGATGGCGCGACGACCACGTCCTTCTCGTAAATGTAACGGACTCGCTACCGAACTGGGCGTTTCTCATCCACCGCAAGCAGGTCCCGGCGCGGGGACAGTTCGTCTTCTTCGATCCGCCCCACACCAATCTCGTGCGCCGGCATTTCGGTGCCAAGCCGCAGATGTTCGGTAAAGTCGTCTATGGCATGCCGGGCGACGTCGTCGCACACAACGGTTCGGTCGTGACGATCAACGGCAAACCCGTCGGTCGCATGAAGCCGCGGACCAGGGATGGCGAGCCGCTCACGGTAGGCGCCGTCGGCGCTATCCCTACGGGTTGCTATTATGTCGGCTCGCCCCACCCCGATGGCTTCGACAGCCGGTACGCCGACATTGGCTTCGTCTGCGCGCGCCAGATCATTGGCATTGGGAAGGCTATCCTATGAAGAAGATTCTTGCTGGTGTGGCGGCGGCCGCCATCCTTGTCACGGGGGTCGCTTTCGGCATTCCGGTCCGCACCGAGGCGCGTGACTATGGCCAGACCGGCCAGGCCTTTCCTGTGATCGAGCCGGACCTGCTGGCGACGATCGAGACCAGGCTGAAGCGCGCGGAAGCGAGCGGCGAGCTCGCGCGAACCAACGAGATGTTCGTCAAGCGTGCCGAAGCCAAGGTGCGGCGGCCGACGCCTGTCGGCGGGATCACACCAGCGCGCGAGTCGCGGGAATGGGATTTCGATCCCACCGTCCAGGTCGAACATGATGTTCGCGACCAGAAGGGCAACCTCATCGCGGCGGCCGGACAGCGGATCAATCCACTCGATTTCGTTGCGGTCCGACAGGACCTCGTCTTCATCGACGGGGATGACGTCGCTCAGATTGCTTGGGCGACGGCCCGGTACACTGACCTCAACGCCAAGATCATTTTCGTGAGCGGATCGCCGATTGAAGCGATGACAAGCCGAAAACGGCGCTTCTACTTCGATCAGGAGGGCAAGCTCAGCTCGCGATTTGGGATCGAGCATACACCCGCCGTCGTTCACCAGACCGGCCGCGTCATGCGCGTTTCTGAGCACGTGTTGCGTAAAGGGAGGCCAGGCTGATGCCCTTATGGCTCGACCTTCTGCGCACACCTATGGCCGCGCCCGAAACCGCAGCGCTCAAACGGATGCGCCTCGTCTGGCAGAGCCTCTGTTTCTCGACCGCGGCCGGTGCCGCATTTTTCGGCCCGATTCACCGCGCGGTCGGCCGCGGCGCATCAGGCGGGATGGCGATCCTCCTGTCTGTCTGCGTCCTTTGGACCGCGTTCTACTTCATCAGGAAGCATAGCGCGGACAGCGCCTACCTCGACACCTTGGGGAATAAGGATTGATGCGCTGGCTCCGCTCTATCGTGACCGCACTTGCGCTCGTTTTGGCCATCGGGGCTTTCGCGCCTCGAGCCGAGGCCGCGCCGACCTGCAATGGCAAGTTTGTCAACCCTATCACGGATGTCTGCTGGTCATGCCTTTTCCCGCTTTCCGTCGGCGCACTGAAGATCTGGCCGAGCAGTCGACCAGATCCGGGCAATCCGGCCTCGCCGATTTGCGCCTGCGCTGACCCGCTTCCACGCATCGGCATTTCGGTTGGCTTTTGGGAGCCCGCCCGGCTCGCAGATGTTACGATGAAGCCGTGGTGCTTTCCGAACCTTGGAGGCATCCGAATCGCTCCCGGGTTCGACATCGGCCAGGGATATCTGGCGGGTCCGTCGATGGTAGGCGGCCGATCCCAAAGCACGGCCAAGTGGCATGTCCATTGGTACGTCTATCCGCTGCTTTACTGGATGGAGATCCTGACCGACTTCGTCTGCTTCGAGCAAGCCTCGTTCGACATCGCATACATCACCGAAATCGATCCGCTCTGGCAGGACGACTCGCTTGCCGCGCTGATCAACCCTGAGGCGATCGTTTTCGCCAATCCGATCGCGCAAGCAGCCTGTGCGGGCGACTGCATCGCCGGCACCGTCAACCTTCCTCTCGACCCCCTCTTCTGGTGTGCAGGCTGCCAGGGATCGATGTACCCGCTGAATGGCAATATCCCATCCTCGATCGGGCATGTGCAGTCATCCCGGCTCGCGGTTTCACGGTTTGCCTACAAGATGCACCGCGAAGCGCTGGCCTGGGGCACGATGGGTTCGAAGGGGCTCTGCGGGAAGTACCTCATGCCGATCATGCGGAAGCAACAATATCGCTTCCAGATGGTCAACCCGATCCCCACGGTCAGTGGCCGCTTCGCCTGCTCGGCGCTCGGCGCATCCACGATGCCGCCCGACGCTGGCCGCGCCTATCCCGCCGGCGGCGAGGACATGGGCTACCTCGTGTGGCGCAAGCGCAACTGCTGTGTGTTTTAGGAGATCCAAGATGCGCCTTCTTCCCTTGGGTATCTTGGCCCTTCTTGGAATGGCAGGAGTCCCAGCGCTGCTTGCCCAAAACATCGATGGAGTTGATGTCCAAGCGGTAAAGAAACGCTCGGCTGACCTCGCAGCCGAGGCGCAGGCCTTCGTCGATCAGATAAAGGATCGAGGGGATCGGTTCCGGGAAGAGGCCGCGACGACGCGCGACGGGGGAACCGAGAATATGCGCCGCGTCGCCGCACAACGTCTTCCGAAAGGTCCAGCGGGTCCGGTCGATTTTGATGAAATCGTGCAAGGGGCGGCTAGCAATACGCAAACCAATGGCGGGGAGGCACCGCAGTTCATCGCGTTCGCCAGCCTGTCGATGCCAGACGAAGCTTTGAAGCAACTCATCCGCGACACTGCCGCTGCTGGTGGCGTGGTCGTCTTTCGCGGCTTCCCGAACAATTCTGCCAAGGAGTTCGTGGCGCGACTGAGCAGGGTGGTCAATAAAGGGCAGTTCGCAAGCATTGGCATCGATCCGCGGCTCTTCCGCGCCTTCCGGGTCCAGGCCGTCCCAACCTATGTGAGCGTTTCCTCGGACTTCGATCTCTGTGCGGGGTTTTCCTGCACGACGAAGGTTCCGCCATATGATCGCATGATCGGCAATGTGACGGTCGAATATGCCCTCAGTACCTTCGCCGAGGGCAACGGCCCCGGCGCACGAGTGGCTGCGGTGGCGCTGTCGAACATGAAGCGGACCAACCCGTGATTGCGCGGCGCCTTGTGAGCACGCTTTGCGTACTGCTCCTGGTCGCCGAGCCGGTGAGTGCGCAAACCATGACGGTAGAACAGGCTCGCGAAGAAGGCAAAGCGATGGCTCTGGAGAAGAGGAACGATTCCTCGATCGTGCCGTCGACCGATGCGCAGGCGAAAGCGGTTCCGGGCTATTCGGGAACGGACCAGCCTCAGAGCACCTATTTTGACGATCCCGATCGGCTTGTCTCCGACGCTCAGGCCATGAAATCGGGAAACGAAAGCTATCGCCTTTCGACCGATGCCGATCATATCCGGCCGACCTTCAGCAACGCAGACATTCTGGCGACCACTAATCGTGCGACAACCGTGGAGAATGACCCGACGACTTATCTCGACGACGTGGCGATCTCGAGCGGCTCGGGCGCCTGCACTCCCTTGCCTCCGCCGACAAGCGGCACGGGATATTATGAGGCGACCTGCAACCAGGGCACCAAGATCGAGGATCAGCCGCGATCCTGTGCGATTACCATGGTTCCCGAGACGACCACGACCGACGCTTACAAGTTCTTCGTCGTTCCGAATGGTGCCTATGGCACACCGTTTGCGCGCTACGATGCAATGGCCCCGCATCTCGCCGCGGGCACCTGCAAGCCCACAGGCATAGCAATGCAGGCGTGCGCCGCCCATGTCATCTACGGCGTTTCCACCAACAAGTTCTGCGACGATTATTATGCGACCGAATATGTCTGCTCGGAGAACCTGACAGATCTATCGCTGCTTCCGAGCCCGATCACCGGCCAAGGATGGCATGCCAAGACGACCGAGGCGAAGGTCACCGTCAAGCGCGTTGACGGCTGCACAGGGCTTGCAGGCGACACCATGTGCTCCGCCGATCCGGCTGGCGAGGTTTGCACGGAAGGGTTGGAGACCCGGATCATCGAGGGTGTGCCTGTGACGCAGCCTTGTTGGGCATGGAAGCGGGATTTCTCGTGCAAAGTCATGACGGCAGGAAACGACTGCGGCGATTTGGAGGCGAACTCGGCCTGCACCTATGTCCGGGACGATTGTCTGGACGATCCCCAGGACGGGCCGTGCAAAGTCACGGAGAAGGTCTATCGCTGCCCGACACCGGCAAGCAAAGTGCCGACCGGCAAGCAATATATCTGCGGAGACGACGTCTACTGCGTCAATGGCGACTGCGAGCCGATCGTTCGCGAAGCCTCCACCGAATTTCGCGATGCGCTTGTCGGCCTGCATGCGCTTGATCAAGCGGGCAAGGAATTCGACGAGAATAACTTCCGCGTGTTTACGGGTACTCGCGAAACCTGCCACAAGCCGGTTTTCGGCCTGATCAATTGCTGCGCCGGCAAAGTGTCGGGTGCCGTCCCCGTGGCGGCAGGCGCCGCGGCGCTGGCTGGCGGGCCGGCGGCGATCGCCGCGTTCGCCACCCCATTTCTCGTCCTGTTCGCGTGCAGTCAGGACGAGATGAAACTCGACATCAAGGATCGGATGGGCCTTTGCCACAATCTCGGCACGTACTGCTCATCGAGTTTTCTCGGCATCTGCTCGACCAAGCGCACTGCCTATTGCTGTTTCGAAAGCAAGCTCTCGCGCATCCTGCAGGAGCAGGGCCGCCCCCAGCTCGGCAAGCCTTGGGGTAGCGCGAAAAAGGAACAGTGCCAGGGATTCACGGTCGACGAATTCGCCCGGCTCGATCTGTCGGTGATGGATTTCACGGACGTCTATGCGGACTTCATGGATGCCGCGAAGCTGCCCGACGAGGTGCAGACAATGTCGGACATCCAAGCAAAAATTCAGTCCTACTACGATCTCCACGGCAAATGACGTGGTCCCGATGAAGCCCGCGCTGAGAGAGGCCGCCGTGCGGCTCAACATCAGGGAGAAAGTTCATGACACTGTCGCTTCTCGAGCTTCCGGTCATCGTGTCAGCGTTCGTCCTGCAGCCCTCCAGCAGTACGCCTCCCACGCCGGTGCCGACACCGTGCGCTGGCCAGCACCGCACGACGGTGGCGGACTGCTGCGTCCACGTCTCGGGGTGGGATCGGCCTGCAGACCAGATCCTCCTCACATCCCTCCGCGCCAGCTCCAGCGATGACGAAAGGAAAGCGAGCCATGTCGATCTTCGGTAAGACGTTCATCCTGACCGCCGCGCTGTCAGCCGCGATCTGGGGGCCGCAGGTCCTCGCGCAGGAAGCACCGCCGCCACAGGGCGATGCAATTGAACAGGATCGCTCCGACGACTTCTATTGTCGCGAACGGCGGCTCGGCCAATGGTTCTATTGCGCGAAGCCCAAGCCAGCGGAGGAGACCGGGTCGACGGCGCAGGTCCGGGAGGAGAGCGCGGTCGATCGCATCGCGACCATCGCCAAGCAACTGGATGAGCTGAAGGCGAAAGCCATCCTGGATCCGACCGAAACCAACGTGATCAACTATGTGCGCTTCCAGCGCGAGCAGCTCGATCGCGCGTCGACCTTCTCCGACACCTGGCAGCGCGCGCTCTGGCAGAACCCGGACCTCGACTACACGCTGCAGCGGCCCGTCTCGACAGTGGGCAAACGGCTCTGGCTGGACAACCGCCAGGCGGACCGGGATGCGGTCCTCACGAACCTCGGCCAGCGCTACGGTCTCTTCTATTTCTACGCTCAGAGCTGCGGTGCCTGCGAGGTTTTCGCGCCGATCCTGCGATCGGTCACCGACAGCCACCGCATGACGGTGATGGCCGTCTCGATGGATGGCGGGCCGAACCGCGAGTTCCCGAACTACGTCGTCGATTCCGGCCAGCGCGCACGGATGGGGATTCCAGGCAACGAGACGCCAGCGCTGGTCCTCTTCGACACCCAGACCAGGCGGACGATCCCGGTCGGCTACGGCGTGCTGAGCGCTGATGAGATCATGGATCGCATCTTCATGCTGACCAACACCAAGGTGGGGAGCGATTACTGATGGCGCGCGGGCAAAAGGGCGCGCTGCGCCGTAGGCTGAGCACCGGTCTCGCGCTGGTCGCCGCTTCGCATTTCGCATTGGTCGGCGTCGCGCGCGCCGATGTCGCCTCGCAGATGAACGGCTTCTTCAACGACGCTGGCGGTGCCGCGAATGTCACCGGGCCGACGGCGTTCCAGGGCCAGTCGGCCGGCTATTACTCGCTGGGCAATGTCTGGACGCGCTTTCCACAGAAGAGCGTTTCGCCGTTCAACCTTCAGCTCCCGAGCGCGCGAGCGGGCTGCGGCGGCATCGACCTTTTCGCTGGCAGCTTCTCCTTCATCAATGCCTCGGAGATCGTGGCCATGCTGAAGGCGACCGCGAATAACGCTCTGGGTTTCGCGTTCAAGCTCGCGATCGATTCCGTTTCGCCGGAGATCGGCAAGGTGATGGACGAGTTCAGCCAGAAGGCACAGCTTCTCAACCAGATGAATATCTCGAGTTGCGAGACCGCGCAGGCGCTCGTAGGCGGGATCTGGCCACAGATGGAGACCACACGCTCCACGATTTGCGAGGCCGTCGGCAACAGCCAAGGTGTGTTTTCGGACTGGGCTGCGTCCCGGCAAGGTTGCAACAACGGGAACCGGCGCGACAGCACGATCGCGGGCAATACCGACGCCAATATGAAGGACCAGCTCGTCGGGGAGCCGCACAATTATACCTGGGAAGCCCTGAAGAAGTCGGCCAAATTCGGAGCATTCGACCAATCGTTCTCCGAATATATCATGACGCTGGTCGGGACCGTCGTGACGACGCCGTCGACCGATCCGAGCGTGGGCGGGAAAGTCGTCATGTTCGGACCGGCGGAGGAGGCGGTGGTAACGGCCTTGCTTGACGGCACAGCTGATGCGCCGGCCGTGAAGATGCTCAAGTGCAACGACACCGACTGCTACGATGTCGGTGAGCAGACCCTGACGGTGCCGGCATCGTCGGCGTTGCGGCCGCGGATCGCGGGAATGATCCGCTCGATGAGCAGCAAGATTCGCACGGACACCGCCCTCGATGCGTCGGAGAAGCAGCTCCTGAACCTCGCCACGGTTCCGCTCTACAAGATTCTCTCCGTTCAGGCTTATGCGCATTACGCCCTCACCGATGGCGAGATCGAGACCCTGTCCGAAATCGTTGCGGTCGACCTGCTGGCGGCGATGCTCGACAATATGCTCGATCGGGTCGAGCAGGCGCAGACGCATTATCAGACATTCGACCAGGCGACCGCGACTCAGTGGAAGCAGCAGATCGCGGCCACACGGCAGAAATTTGCGCAGCGCGATGTAAAGCTCTCTAACAAGCTGCAGGTGACGATGCAGATCATCGACCGCAGCATCATGCTCGAGTCCACACTTCAAAACTCGATGACGCCGGGCATGTCATCCGCGCTGAACTTCTCACGTGGCCTGAACGCACAGGGCCTGATGTAGGGCGGGGGAGGCGGGACGATGCTCGAAGTCTTCACGGTCGGGGGCGGGGAGTATCTCGTCAACACGTTCAACGCGGTCGCCGCTTGGTCGGGCGGCGGCGGGTACCGATCACTTCTGCGGGTCGTGATGGTGATGGGCCTCATCTACTCGCTGCTCGTGGTCGCCTTCACCATGAACTTTCGCGTGTGGATGAACTGGTTTCTCCAATCAACGGCCATCTACCTCTGCCTCATGGTGCCTACGATCGATGTGAAGGTCACCGATCGGATCAATCCATCGCTCGCGCCGGCTACAGTCGCCAACGTCCCGTTGGGGCTCGGTGTCCTGGCGAGCTTCACGACGCAGATCGGAGACTGGCTGACGCGTACGGCAGAGACTGTCTTCGTAATGCCAATCGAGCTCAACTACTCGACGAACGGCATGGTCTACGGAGCGCGGCTTTTCGACGCGACCCGCAATTTCATCATTCGCGATGCCGAGTTTTCAACGAACCTTGAGGAGCACTTCAAGAAGTGCCTTTTCGGCGATGTGATGCTCTACCAAAAGTCGCTGACGCTCCTCGCGCAATCGAAAGACCTATGGGCCGACATCGGGCCCGGATCCGAGGCGCGCTCGCAGCAATGGCTGGAGCGTCAGGGAGACGGGACCGTCACCAGCGCGATTGTCACGTGCCGGCAGGCCTATGGGATGCTCGATGCACAGTGGGCACCGATGATCGAGGCGAACACTCCGATCTGGGGGAAAGAACTCTATCCGAAGCTGAGCAACTCGCTGGCTGCCGACAAGCTCAAACATGATCTGCCGATCGCGAACGCCGCGTTCACCGGCTCGGGCAGCAGTTATAGCGATTCCATGCGGCAGAACACGGCGATCAATGCGTTCATGCAGGCGCGAAATAGCATGGCGGGAGGAACGGGCGCGGCGACGATCGATACCTTCGCACAGACCCGTGCCGACATCCAGGCTCGCAATACCTACAATTCGATCGCGCAGCAGGCGATGGCGTGGGTGCCGATCCTCAACATCGTGCTGACCGTCGTATTTTTTGCGATGTTCCCGGTGATCTTCCCGCTTTTTCTGATGCCACAAACGGGGCTGGCGTCGCTCAAGGGCTATGCGATGGGGTTCTTCTACCTGGCTGCCTGGGGGCCGCTCTACGTCATCCTCCATATGATCTGCATGACGCGGGCCGAGGCAGCCTCCGCTGGTGTCGCCGCCGGCGGGGTGACGCTCGGCACCTACGCCGGAATTGGCGCGGTGAATGGGGAGACGGCGACGATTGCCGGCTTCATGCTGATGAGCATCCCGTTCCTCGCCGCGGGCCTCGCGCGCGGTGCGATGTCGATCGCCGGCCAGGCGACCTCGATGCTCGCGCCAGCGCAGAATGCGGCGGAAGCCGCAGCCCTCGAGCAGACCACTGGCAACTACTCCTACGGCAATGTGAGCTGGGCGAACGCGACATCGAATATGCGCCAAAGCGACCAGTGGTCAACGGCGCCGAGCTTCATGGGCGGTGCCACCAGCGTCGGGTGGCGACAGGACAACGGCGCGGTCGTGTCGGGTTTCGGCAACGGCCAGGAGGTGTTCGATACGAGCGGCGCGATTTCGCGATTGGGCTTTACACCCACGATGAGCACGGGTTCGGTGGCAGAATGGCGCGAGATGGCGAACGAGGCGCACCGCCAGGCGCAGGCCTATGAGAATGCCGCAGCCGACATCCTGACGGCGACCCACGCGAACCGCAGTGCCTTCGGTACCTCCACCGAACGCTCGTCGGGCTGGGAGTCGAGCAGCGGGCGTCAGGCGAATAGTTCTGTGGAGGCGTTCGACAGACGGACCGGAAGCAGTTCACAGGGCCTGGAGGAACGCGATACGATCTCTCAGGGCCAGCGGATAGGACAGAGCCACGACCGCCAGGCGCAGACGAGCGATCAGTTTTCGGGGACTGTTTCGGCCGGAATAGGCGGTCGCCAAGCGGGAGGTGGGGCTGGTGGTCGCGGAGGAGTGCTCGGTCGTCTTCCCAGCATTGGGGGAAGTATTTCTAAGTCAGGCAGCCAAACAGACGCATTGCGTCACACCACAGATGAAACCCTTGGTAGTGACAGTGCCAACACATCGTCGAGTGGGGTGCGGGACGAACATGCCAGCGGCAGCGGCGCGACGATGTCCGATGGGACTTACTCACGCAGCGGCAGCTTCAGCCGAGCTTCTGCGACATCGTCCGCGTCGTCGAGCACGGAGGATTCACTGGCGCGGGCGAAGTCCTATTCGGAAACGGCTCGCCGGCTTGAGGAGCTTTCCCAACAGCTTTCACGCGATGCGAGCTACGCTGAGACGCATGGCATGCAGCTCAGCGAAAATCTGAGCCAGGATCTTGCGCAATGGTATCGGCACCAGCAGGTCGAGAACCCGGGTCTTGAAGCGCCTGAGCTTTGGGCAACCGATCTGACCGACCAGCAGCGTCTCGTGCGCCAGGAAATGATCACGCGCTGGATGCACGACAAGCAGGATGGCATTCGAGCCGAGATTGCGGGCCGCCTGCACGACCCGGACCTCGTTGACGTGAGCCGGCCAAGCGTCTCGAGCGCGGCAGACGTCAAGACATCTTACCGTCCGCACGGACCCGGGCGATTGGCCGCCGGCCCTGCCGGTGCTGGCGATGTGGGCGCCGCCGCAATCATCGAGGCCGGCAAGGGCGAGTTGAATAACGATCGAGCAGCGGCTCAGACGATACGAGGGCAGCGCGTGCTGGGTGCCGTCGATCTGGAGCAGGAAGTGAACCGCGATCATGATCGCGGCTTCTTCCAGGATCCCAAGCTTCGCGAATAGGTCAGAGCAGGTAGAACATAGCTCCGACAAAGCTGACCATCAGAGCATAGGCCAAGGCATAGCCGATCATTCCGCCACGCGTCGGATTGCCCTCCTGGTCGGTGATCATCTCGATTTCCGGGATTTCTTCCTCGACGATCGCGTAAATGGGACCGGCGGAGAGATCCTTTGTTCGATTGTAAGTCTCTATGTCAAATTTGGCGAAACGCATCGGCTTTCTCCGCGCCTCCACCATAGTGCGTTCGAGGTTTGTTCGCAACTGCTTACGTGATACGGCTCAGCTGCGTTAGCGCGCGAAATGCCCCGCTGGAGGAGCGATTTCGCGAACTGGACCAGTCTTGATGAATTAACCTTCAAGGTGTATATTGGGATGGCGATCAAGCGGAAGCCGCATCATAATCTGGCTGCGGTCCGGGCGAAGTTCGCGCAGGTTGAGACCTTGGAGATCACGCGCACTGCCGTCCAGGGTGCCCGCGCTCTGGGCTATTCGCTGGGAGACATTGTTGAGGTGGTGCAAGCACTTGAAGCCGGCGACTTCATTAAGTCGGAGACAGCGCACAATCCGCCCAACTCGAAGGTATGGCACGACACCTACAACATGCCGTGGGACCAGCGGTGGCTGTATCTGAAATTCGCAGGCGAAACGTTGATCGACGTCGCGCTCACATCGTTCAAAGAGGTCGGCAATGATTGAGACGCGCATCCATCCCGAGACCGGCACGCTCCTGCGACGCAGCGTGCGTCCGCAGACGGTGAAGTTCGGCTCGATGACGCGCACCGTCGAGGTGCCCGGTTGGTATCCCGACGATGATGGCGACGCGATTCATTCCGGGGCCGATCTCGCCGAATCCGATCGCGTGTTTCGGGAGCTGAAGAAGGCCTATGCGGCTCATGTCCGCGAAGTCCGCAAGCGCTTGAAGCTGACACAGGAAGAAGCCGGATATCTGATCGGCGGTGGTCGCCGGGCCTTCCAGAAATATGAAAGCGGGGCCATGTCGCCGAGCGATGCGGCTGTGGGCCTGATCGAGCTTCTCCATCGGCATCCCGAGGAGGTCGAGTTCCTGAAGTCCATTCGGTCAGCAGCATAGAGCATGAACCAAAGTATGTATCTTACGGGGTTCAGCCCCGTTCATCGTTCTCACAAGACGGGATGCGCCGGGCTATGCCGCAGGAATATGTCGGGTCCGCCTTTAACATTGAATTATAGGCGATAGCTATACCGTTGGCATATTAGGATGGGAAATTCCGAGGCATTGATCGACCTTGGAATTTATGCCATAGATATGCCATGAAGGTAGGTCGAACTGATAAATTGAGGTCGTTGCTCGATGCATGGGAGCCACACACGGTGGCGACCAGCCCGCATCTCAAGGCGCTCGGTCTGACAGCACAGGACCTACAGAACTATAAATCCTCGCAGTGGCTCGTCTCGTTGGGTCGGGGCGCATTCAAGCGCCCGATGGAAACCGTGACCTGGCAGGGAGCGCTTTACAGCGTTCAGTCCCAGCTGAAGCTGCCGGTCCACGTGGGCGCGCTCACGGCGATCGAGATGACGGGAAATAGCCACTATGTGCGCTTCGGAGAGAGCAGGGCCTACCTCTTCTCGCCGCTGCACGTGGTTCTGCCGGCATGGTTTCAGGCGCATTGGGGGGGGGAGGTCCGTCATATGCAAACCAAGCTCCTGCCGGACGATATCGGGCTCACCGAGCACCGCACCCCGGAAGGCTATCCATTGACAGCCGCTACGTCCGAGCGGGCGATACTGGAGCTGCTGCATCTCGCGCCAAGGGAATTCGATCTCGTCGAGGCCTGCCAGATCGTGGAGGGCATGACGTCGCTTCGCCCCAAGCTCATGCAGTCCCTGCTCGAGGCCTGCACATCGGTGAAAGTCCGGCGGCTGTTCCTCTACCTTGCGGAACGGGCGGACCTACCGGTCATGCGGCACGTGAAGGTGGACCAGATAGATCTGGGCTCCGGCGATCGCAGCCTTGCGAAAATGGGGCGGTACGTCCCGAAATACAGACTGCTCCTCCCCAGGGAGCTTGTGTCGAGTGGCAACTGACCAATATCGTGACCAGGTTCGCCTGCTGTTGGACGTCCTGCCTTTGGTCATGGCGGAGCCGGCCTTCGCATTGAAAGGCGGCACGGCGATCAACCTGTTCGAGTGGGACCTCCCGCGGCTCTCGGTCGATATCGATCTAACCTACCTTCCCCTCCAAGACCGGGCGGCCTCTCTGCAGGCGATCGGCGAGGCGCTTGCCCGGATCAAGGTAGAAATCGAACGCCGCCTCCCGCCAACCCGCGTGACCCAGACCCGGAATGGGACGCCTTCCCATTGCCAGCGCTTCGAGAGCTGCCCGCTCCTCAATTCAAGTTGGTAAACATCCGCAAATTTCGAAAGGCGCAGCCGGAACGACACGCAGCGGGTCTCATCGCGCTGGAAGCAGCTCTCGAGAAATAGCACGCGGTAATGCGCATCGCGGGAGAGCGCCCGATTGCTTCGTGGGTCCGGGCTGAGAGATTCGAATTCATCCACGAGTTGAAATCGTGTTGGTTTTGGAGTATATGAAACTGACTCAACAGGAATGATCGAATGGTTCGCCCAGCAAATATCGGTTTCGTTGATGCGGATCGCATCCTCCACGACCGCATTGTGGCGAGCACCGACCGCATCATCAAGATGATGCCGGCGGCGGCAAAGGCGGCGGCGATAAGCAGCGTCGACGTGCCGAGCCTTGTCTTCCATCTCGCGCTTGGCATCCCGGCGGTCGAAACGGATAATCCGGAAGCCGCGGAAAGAATTACGAACGCCATCGCCTTCAAACGGCGGATGATCGACGCCGCAGGCGGCGCGCTGACGGCGGAGAAGGTGCGCACGCTGTTGGGGCACAAGACGATCCAGGCCGTCTACAAGGCAGTCAAGGATCGCCGACTGCTGATGGTCGAGGATAACGGGACACAACTCTTCCCGGCATTTCAGTTCGACGGCAATGCGATTCTCCCCGGGATTGCAAAGGTTCTCGGTGCCACGCCGAATACAACGGGCTGGGCCGTCCTGCAGTTCCTCGTCAGCGGCGATGAGGGGCTCGACGGAACGAGCCCGATCGCATTGCTGAAGGGCAGCGATGCGGAAGTTGAGCGCCTAGTGCGTTTCGCCCGTACGCTCGAAGATTGACGCAATATGGGAGCGAAAGGCGGGATACCCGTGGCGACGATCGCGACGGGGCGAGTGCTTCATCGCGTGCACGCCGCGACGGTCGCGGCCAAATGGTATGGCCGCAAGGACGCGACCTGGCGTTGGGACGATCCGGACGGCAAATTCGGTGTGCTCTATTTGGGCAAGACGCTCGTCGGCCCCTTTGCGGAGACCTTGCTGAGGAGGCCGACGGACCGGGATGTCCTTTGGGATCAGGTCGCCAGGAGACGCGCTGCAAGCTTCTCCGCAACGCGACCGATCCGGCTGGCGAAGGTCCACGGACCGGGTCTCGGCTGGTTTAGAACGACCACCGCCGGAGTCTCGGCCGACTTCGATCCGGTGGATAATCCTGGCGCGTATGCGGTGCCGCAGCGGATCTCAGCGGAAATCTACAGCACCACCAGCCTCGATGGTATCCAGTACCGATCGCGGTTCGACAACGATGAGCTTTGCATCGCGCTGTTCGATCGGGCCGACGCGGCAATCTCCTTGGACACGGAGGGTGTCGCCATCGCCAAGGACTGGACCCGGACTGTGC
The DNA here is from genome assembly GCF_021742065.1 of Rhizorhapis sp. SPR117. The sequence continues at coordinate 43,659 of NZ_JAKKIE010000007.1, read as the reverse complement.
TCGGCGATCGCGGCTACACGCTGATCGAACTCTAAAACTTCGAAGCTGCCCGGGCCGCTTACGGCGCGATGCCGCTCGCAGGCCGGTCAAATGGTCCGGCCAACCAAGAGCTCAGATATTCGGCGACCATCGCGAGAAAATGCTCGCGCTGATCAGGCTTGGCGATCGTGAACCTCTCCAGCGGCCAAGCCAGAAGCCGGTCGAACGGGCGCGGATGGATAGCGAATCGCGAGGCGAGCGGAACTTCCAGCTCGGCCGCCGCCGCGGCGAACAGGGCCCGCTGGACGTGGCCATTGCCGTCGAGAAAGGGGTGGATCTTCCCAAACCAGCAGAAGAGGTGGGTCAAGGTCAGGAGCTGAACATAAGGCGTGGCAGCTCGTGCCGGGACCAGTTCGCGCCGAACCTCGGAAAGCATGAAATCGAGCGCGGCAGTGACCTTCTGAGGTTCCTCGAATGCGAAGCTCTTCTTGAGATCGAAAATTTGCGGGGCGCCCATGCGCCGTCCCTCGAGCGAGGTGCCGACCGTGCCCCGATAGGTGCCAGCATATTCGGTGTAACCGGACGGCGTGAACTCGGCAAACAAGGCTCGATGCAGGTCACGCGGGTCGGTCAGAATGGACATCCGATAGGTGGGGTCGGCGAGGATACGCTGCTGAAGCTCGGCGCATGCCCGCGTCATTGCCGCATCATAGTCCGGCATGGCGTAGGCCTGCCATTCTGGCGCCACGCCGCTCGGCGTCATAAGAACTCCTCGCCGGCATGATCGTCGAAGATCGCCGCATCGCGGACATAGCCCGCGACTGTGTCGAGCGACTTGTGCCGCGAATGGTCCTTCATCTTGAACAGGTTCGCACGCTTGGCGGCCGCCTCGGTCAGGAACCCCGCGCGCAGCGAATGTCCGGAGAAAAGGGTCGGATCTAGCCCGGCCGTCGACGCGCAGACTTTGACAAGACGGGCCACGGTCTTGTCAGTGATCGGGTCCACTGTGAGCGCGTCACCCCGTGTCAGCCGACGGAACACGGGGCCAGTCCGCGGCTTGCCGGTCGAGGGATCTAGACCCTGCAGATCGGCAGCCTGAAGCCAGTCGGTGAGAAGAGCCACGGGCCGGATGCGGCGGCCCTCGGGGATCGCGATCTCCTGGCCTTCAGCCTCCTGATCGCCTTTCGAGCGGGGGATGGTGATCCGCACGCCGGACGTCTCGAAGGCGAGATCGGGGAGTTGCATCGCCGCGATCTCGGAGCGGCGGAACGCGCCTGCCATGCCGACCGCGAGAATCGCCCGGTCGCGCCTTGCCCGCAGGCCTGTGCCCTGGATCGTCGCGAGCATGGCGGTGAGCACGTCCGCCGCCGCCGGCGTCTTCTGGTCCTTCTTCCGGGAATATTTGCGGCGCACGCCTGCCATCATCTGGGCGATGACGCCGGCGGCGTCCCGCGCGCTGGGCGACGCGAGACCTGCCTCCTTGTGATGATGGTTGATCGCTGCGATCCGTCGGCCGATCGTGACCGGAGCAATGCCGGCGTCGGCCTCGACATGCGCGAACAGGGCAACGATGTCGGGGTGCGCGGGCAGCGCTTCGACATTGCGCGCGTCGCAGAAGTCGCAGAACCGCTCCCAATCCGAGGCATAGGCTTTCTGGGTCGAACCGGCCTTGGCCGTGGCAAGCGTATCGCGCGCGCCTTCGATCTCGGCGAGCAGGTCGGCCGGCAGGTTGGTCGAGATCGGAAGCAGGTCGCGGGCCATCACGTGAAGCCTAGCGGCGCCCTCTCCCGAAGCCAATTCCTATGTCCGAGAATCGCGTTTATCGGACATAGCGCTTCTTGCGATGGCCATGACTGAGCGGTGCGCCGATCACTTCTGGCCGCTATTGGTACTTATTCCCTCGATTATCGAATGCGGGCTTCGTGCCCTCGAGAACATTGACGACAGCTTGGTTAAGCGCGGGGTCTTCGATCGAGCCCGCGAGATATGTGATGCTGCACATAGCTTTCCGGTCGAACTCCGCGAAGATTATCTGTTCCGCATCGCACACGACGGCCAAGTTTGGGTTGTGCGTCACCATGATGATCTGCCTGTTTTCTTTTGCCGCGTTGAGGACTGGCACGAGCAGACTAACGATCGTTTCATTGTCGAGATTTTCCTCGGGCTGGTCGAGGATGATGGGATTTCGCTTCTTGTCGACCAAAAGGTAGAAGATCAGAAGCAGTGCCCCGCGCTGCCCCGGCGAGAGTTGTTCGATTGGCGTGTCCTGGAACAATAGAGTGTATTTGGGCTCAAGATACTCAAAGCTGTATATCAAATCATACACTTCCGTCGGCGCCCTGTCCTTCCGCATTAGCCCGTTGAGGTCGGCTTGGTCTGACGCCCGCTGACGTGCCGCATCATGCAGCAGTTTATGAAGATCGTCGGCGAGCGCCAAAGCGCCTGCCTCGGTATCAAGATCCTGCGCTTCAACACGCGCCCTTATGGCGGCCCGGCTTTCATCTTCGCCGCGCAGCTCTCCAATACTCTGCTTAACAAGGGAAAACAGCCGTTCTGAAACCAGATCGTGATAAGCCGCGAGATGGGATCGAAACTGGAGGCGATATTCGTCCCGTATCAGGCTGTTCTCTGAAATGACTTTCTGAAGAGGCTCAAAAAGTTTCTGGCGTTGATCTCGTTGTAGCGCCAGAATATGGAAAATCTGGGCTGCAAGCACAGTGCGTTGCGCGCGTCGCTCATCTAGTATGCGTGGAAGCTGGTCCAGTTGGGACAGTCGTGCTTCCAGCCCCAGCTTGCTGTCCGGCACATCAGGCGCGCCTTCGATTTCGCCTACGGACATCTGCCACGTCTTCATGGCGTTAAGATGGTCTTGGTAAGCTCGCTGTGGTCCGTTGAGCGCTTCGGTGGCTTGTTCGGCGCGGCCGGAATAGTCCGCTCTTTCTTTTTTGATCGCCTCAATCCGGGCGGCTAGGGTCCCCATTTCTCGCTCCGCGCCGGAATCTACCTCGCGCACCTTTCCTTCGTTAATCTCAAAAGTCAGGATATCGGGCAGCCGCAACCCAAGCAGTTCCAACTGCCCGGCGATTTCGGTACCCGCCGCCGCGATCTGCTCCCGAATGAGCGCGAACCGCTCGAGAACATCGCGCGCCGCTTTCCGCTGCGCGGAGAGTCTCGTCAACGCTTCGCCAATAGCCTTTTCTTCGTCGGCCAACGCAGCGATCGCCGTGGAAATCTCTGCCAGCGTAGCGGCGGCGGTTTCCTGATCAGGCGTAAGAGTCTCTGCAGGAGCGGCGATCGCAGGTGGTTTGCTTAGCTCCAGCTCCGCCAGTTGAACGGATTTCAAATGGATTTGTTCTTCGATATTCTTTCTAATCGAAGGATGGAGTTGGTCCTCTGTTCCGGCGATGAGACGGTTCAGGGTAACCAGATTCTTTCTGGCTTCATCTAGCCGCGCGCGAAGGGTGCTCTCCTGCGCCTCGATGAGCTGGTCGAAGTCAAGTGCGCCCAGACGGTCTTCAGCTGGTATGTGAGAGAAGATAACGGACCGAAGCTCACGTTCGAAGTTCTCTGATTTGCCGGTCACATGCTCGTTGCACAGAGCCTCGAAACGCCCCTGCGGCACATAACGGACCATCTCCACTCGATCAGGGGCCGGGTTGGCAGCTAGATTCGCTTGGCTCGGCTCTCCGGCCAGCCAATCTAACTTGCCATAAAATTGCCGCGCCGGCTCGCCGGCTTTGCCTCGAAATCGATCCGCTTTTAAAAACGAAAAATGAGCATGTTCTTGCGAGTTTCCAACGAGTGCCAGCACATCCGCTAGGGCACTCTTTCCGCTGCCTTTGTTACCGATGATCGCCACGAGATCCGCGTTGAAGGGAATTGCGCAACCGTCGAACCAGGTCTCTGCCAACGAACTGCCATCGACCTTCGAGAGGGACACAGTGTCGATGTAAAAGGTCTTGTTCGCAGAGATCCGCTGCAACTTGGGTGGCGTAAGGCCTATGTGGCATCGCTTGAACGGCTCTTTGATGGCTTGCTGCAGGCCCCGCCACGTGGGGTCGGCCTTGATCCATGTGATCCGCTGAGAGGGGAAGTCGCCATATCCGCGCGCATTGTTGTCACCAGCGGTCCCACGTAATTGGTGCGCATCGCTGCCTGAAACTGGCAGCCGAGGGATTCCTCCGATCGATTCCTGGAAGGCATCGAAAAAACTCTCGTTCTCTGGGCACTTGCGACCGACGAAGGCATTCCAGAGGCCTTCCTTTCTGGTCTCGAAGATTGGCGAGCTGTCAAATAGGCCGATTGCGTAAGCGTAATGTTCCTGATGCTTGACGGATGCGAGCCCATCGTTCGTTTCGAACGGCATGAAACCTAGAGCCATGCCGTCTGGGACCGCCCGAACCGCAGCTTTGTAGCTGTCGACATTGAGCTCCGCTATCACGTAGCCAGCGCGGAGCGCCGTCTCGTCGCTCGCCATGACCTCGGCTTTTTCAAAGCTGTGGGTCTTCAATTTGTCTGCGTTGGCCGCCCGGGCGTAGGCGATGAGAGCGTGAGGAGAGAGCGGCTGGCCGGTGATCTCGAGCTTCAGGGCCGAAAGGAAGTCTTTGAGATGCTGATCGGGAATTTCATCCGAAAATAGAACGTGCGCGTTCAAGCGCCCTTGGATCGGCGCAGCAAGCCGTAGCTCGATGCCGGGGAAAACGGTCTTTTCTAGTCCGGGACCCGTCCCTTCGCTTAGCCGCCGTTTCAGCGCGAACCACCCATCGAAACCCCAATAATCCTGGATGGCGTAGACCGCCGGAGCGGTATCATTGATCGCCGTTATCATCTCGTCGATCAACTCGTTGTCCCGGCTTGTGCATCCACTCGCTGAGAAGCGCTCTCCCTTCCAATGAAAAGAAGCAGGAGTGTGGATATGCAGATCCCACTGCCGCCACTCGGATCCGCGAGGAAAATGCTTTTTCACGCCCATTTTCTAATCCCCCCAACATCTCGTCTTTATAGCGCCTGCCCGAACTGTTGCTGTCACGCGCCATCCCCGGCAGTGCGCAGGCTTCAGCCAGCACGTCATCGGTCTATAGACACACGGTTCGCGGCGACGTGCCTGAAAGCCCTGTCCCGACAAGTCAGCAGGATAACCTGCATCCGCTCTGCCGCCTCGCTCAAGATCTCGACCATAAGGTCGAGCCGCGCGTCATCGGCATAGACAAGCGGGTCATCCAAGATCAGTGACACCGGACGGCCCTGCTCCAGGAGCATGTCGGCAAAGGCGATCCGTGTCAGGACCGCCAGCTGCTCCTGTGTGCCGCGGGAAAGATCGCCGCACCCTTCGCTGATACCGCCTCGCACAATCGCCTCCAGCGTGAGGTCCTCAGAAAAGCTCAGGTCGCAGCCGGGCAAGAGCCGCTCGATATGGCGTTTCGCGCGCTTGGCGACGGGCCCTACAAACTTTGCCGACGTCTCATCCCGCGCTTCATCGAGCGTATCGCGCAACAACTTCAGCGTGTCGGCTTCCTCGGTGATCCGCTGTAGTGCCGCACGTGCCGCCTCAGCCTCCTCGCGAGCCCCTGCCTCCCGATCGGCGAGCCCCTTCCCGCCCTCGCTCTCGACAGTCCCCTCCAGCCGCGCGACGTCCATCTCGAGTTTGGCACGAGCCTCCCCCGCCGCCTTTACCCGCGCATCGATTGTCTCGATCCTTCGCGTGATCGCCGCAGGATCGTGCGCAGTCGCGTCCCGGGTGGCCTCCTCAAGCTTCACGGCTGCTTCAGCCATCTGTTCGCGGGCCCGAACGACGTCTGCCGCCAGGGTTGGGAATTCCGGGCGGCCTTCGATCGTCTCGATCTGACTGTTAGCGTTGGCGAGCGTGCTGGCCGCGCCCGCTTCCGCGCTGGCCAGCGGCGCGTCCTCTTGTTCTGCTCGGCGGAGCGCCTCAACAGCGCTTTCCTGTGCACCTTCCGCCCTCGCGAGAGCGGTGTCGGCCGCTTCGAGCCGGGCAGTGAGGAGTGTGATATCGGGGATGTCGGCTTCGACGGTCTTACTCTCGTCGTTCATTTCAGCGATGAAGAGCTTGAGCGCATCGGGGCCGGCAGCGAGCCCGATAAGGGCATCGGCCGGCGTCACGGCGGAGATGCGCGCCGCGATCGTGCGCAACTCGCCTACTGCGTCTCGCGCGGTATCATTGCGAGCGCGCCCCTCCGCCAAGCTCGTGAGCCCGAACTCGCCCAATGCAGACTTTTGTCGCTCCAGCGCCGAGGAGAGCGCTCCCTCAGCGCTCGCCGCCCCGGCCGGCGGCGTGATAATCAGCTCGGCATTGCCGAACCGGAGACGGGTCTCACCCGACAGGGTTCGCTCGCCGAGCGCCATCGGTTCGCCATCGATCGATATGCCCTCAGCGTTCCCGACAAGGGCAATCCGCGTCGCACCTGCGGCGAGCGCCGCGCGCGCCTCAGCTACGAGTCGCTCGTTTGCCTCGATCGCATCCATCGCCTTGGCCGGTATCAGCGACGCGGTGAGGACTGTGGCCTCTTCCTGAAGCCGCTCGAGGTCGATCAGCTCGGCGTGACGCGCGCGTGCCGCGGACACCGCGCTGCGGCGCCGCGACGCGCGTAAAAGCTCCTCGCCCGTGCTGAGGGCACCTCGAGCTTCCTGGCGAGCGGTGCGCGCGGCTTCCAAGGCGCTGCGCGCTTCAACGAGCCGTTGCTGCGCTGTGGCCAAGCCTTCGCGGACTTCGGCGCGGCGTGAGCGCGCAACACCCAGCGCGAGTTCAGCGCTAGTGCGTTCGTCGGTCGCCTTGCGATGCCGATCGACGAGATCTTCAAGGTTTCGCGTCTTCGCGCTGATGGCCTCATGCTCGGCCCGCCGGGTCGCGAGGATTTGCGCAGCTGCGCGCGCCGTCTCGAGAGAAGCAGTGAGATCCTTCCGCGTTTGCACGTCTGTGTCGTCCGCGATCTCGCGGTGAACGACCTTCAGTCTGAAGCGCGCATTTTCGAGTTCGGAGAACGTCCTCTCAAGTCCAGCCAGACGTTCGGCGGCGTCGCGGGCGGCCGCTTCAGCCTGGTCAACGCGCTCTCGTGCTTCGTTCTGCCGCCCGCGCTTCTGCCCGGTTGGGGACCAGTAGCGCCCATATTGCTCGTCGATCCGGGTTCGGACGCGCGTGTAGGCGGGGCCGCCCATGATCGAACCGACCTCGGCTTCAAGCGTCGAGCGGACCGTGTCACGCACTATCTGGCCTGGCCCGGTGACCGCGAGTGCCTCAGCTTGTGCAACCCAAAGAAGTCCAAGCGCGCCGTATGTGCCGGCGTCGCCCTTCTGACTGGTGTCGCGCACCGATCCCAGCAGCGCGTGTAGGCGGGCTTCCGCTTCCTCGCCCTGTGCTCTACCCTGTGGACCGGTGACCTCGATCGATGCGCCGCGCAGAAAGCGCTTGGTCACCGTCCATGGTGCGCCATCGGCATCGAACGAAACCTGAATTTCCGGACCGACGGCTTCCCCATAAGGCGCGAACGATTGGGCGAGCTGGTTCTTCGTACCGTGGCGAACGAAAAATGCCGCGCGAAGCGCCTCGAGCACTGTCGACTTGCCGGTCTCATTGGGTTCGATGACAACGTTGAGACCGTCGGTGAGCCCTTCAATCGCCATCGGCTCCCGAAACTTGCGGAAGCCGTCGATGGCGATACGGCGCAGGTACAGGCTCATGCCCTGTCCTCCCGGCTGTACTCGACGAAGAGACGCTCCAAGGCGCGCTTTGCAATCAACCCATCGGGGCCGCCTGTTTCAATTGCCGCAGAAAGTTTCGCCGCGGCGACGCCGAGCATGCCCTCAACCGAGAGGCTAGCAAGATCGTCTGCACTGGGGCGGCCGACAAGATCGACTGCGCGAACGTCGAGATAGCGGACACGGTGCCCGACATCGTTTTCGAGTCTGCCCAGCATCCCGACCCGGTCCGTAAGGCTCGTGATTCCGGCCAGCGATAGTTCAAGGAGCGTCGAAGGCGGATCGATCGATCCCAACAATTGGTCGCACTCGGCATCGAAGCCGGCCTGATCGTTCACTGTCCAGCTTCGCTTGATCCACTGGAAGCGCCCCGTGCGGATTGGCGTCACCACCGGATCGCGACCTTCGCCGATGTCGACCAATAGTATCTGACCAGGTTCATCGCGTTGGAAGCGATCGGTTTCGGGGGTGCCCGCATACCAGGTGCGCGCCTCGATATTGAGCGTCCCGTGCCAATCTCCAAGCGCGAGATAATCGAGCGTGGAGCGACGAGCCCGGTCGGGCGCGATCTGGTTCTTGGTCTCGCCCTGAGTGCCGAAGTCGTGGATCGATCCGTGCGCGAGGCCAATGCGGATGCGGCCTCCCGGTGTCGCCATGGTGTCGAAAAGCTCGGTGGGATCATCAAGGTTGTGGCGATGCGTCAGGGGCGCTGGAAGGAGCCAGATTCCGGGCTCGATTTCGTGGGCCTGCGCTTCCGATAAGACGGTGATACCGCCCCCCGCGCGATGGCGAACACGGTCCCAGAGACCGCCATTGCGGGCAAAGTCGTGATTGCCCGGGAGGAGCCACCACCGGCACGCATGGCGCTCCATGCGGGATATCGCTTGAACGATCGTGCGGTCTTCAGGTCCCTCGGTGTCGAAGACATCACCCGCGACCAGAACATGAGCCGCACCGTGACGAGCTGCTTCCCTCCCGATCGCATCGATGGCATCGAAGCGCGCCTCGGAAAGTGCGGCGCGCACTTCCGGCTCAAACCGCCCGTATGGTTTTCCGAGCTGCCAGTCGGCGGTGTGAATGAGCTTCATTGTGGCCCCGCGGATCCGTGTGTCATCTAAGTCCCATCGCGCGAGCCCAGGCGTCGACCTGACCAAAGGCGTCCTGCTGCCATTCGTCCGGCGTTCGGCCGTCCAGGATATCCGAGCCCTCTACGAAGTTGCGCACGCATGTAGGACCATAGCCGTCCGGATCGTCGAATTTCGCAACCACATGCGCGAAGCCATCCCGGCCACTTCGATGCTCCAACAGCGGGCGGCAATCGCCCGCGAGTGCTTTGATTCCTCCGGGATAATTCCGGATCGAATAATAGACGTCGTAGGCGTCTTTCTGCTTGTAGCGCCCATCGAGCGCGAAGCCCTTCATGGCGAGAAGCGCCGGAATCGAGGCGACGGCGATCATCACCTTGTTGGTCCCGCCCTTGGGCATATCGCCTTCGATCGCGACGAGCTCATGGAAATGAATGGCAAGCTCCGCGCCGGATGCACGCTGGGTTGCGAATTCAGTGGTGAGCGGCGGCCGGTTCTTCTCCAGGACGGCGTCATAGGGGCGCAGGAAATCAACGATCACATCGATCGGAGGTGCGTCATCCTTCGGCTGCACCGTCCGGACCATCTGGAAATATCTAAGCGTGTCGCGGGGGGCGTAACCCTGCCCGTGGAGGGCATCGACAAGAGCGACATATTCTTCGCCGGCGGCCAGAGCCTGTGCGTCGAGACTGAGGTCTATGTCGAGTGTGCCGACGTGGCGCATCTCGCTGTCCTCGAGCAGCAGCCAAGGCACGGCGCCGCCGATAACCGCGAACTTCCCGCGAAAGCTGCCCAGTGTCTGGCCAATCTCAACGAGCACCGACTTCACCGCGGCGCTGGTGCGATCGTCATAGTCTGTGGCCGATTGCGGTTCGTCGTTCATGAAGGCCACCGCAAAAGCTTGTCCTTCAGATGTTCTGCCCCTTCGACGCCGCGCTCGCCGCCCGCCATGAGATCGAGATAGGTCTGAACCGGGCTAGTCGCGATGATCCCCGGTGCGACGGCCCGCGCGTCGTCGAGCACGCCATCCTCATCGGGGACGCGCACGACAATGTTCGCACCCTTTGCGGGTGCAGTCAGATTTAGGATTGTTTGCAAGGCGCCAAGGCCCTTCTCGTCCGCGTAGAAATAGCTGGTGCTCTGGCGAACGAAGGGCGCGTACCAATCGGCCGCGCTGAACGAGGCCAGCGCCACCCTTCCCTGCTCGGTTGCTAGATCACGCAGCCGCTCCGCTAGGGCTTTGCCATGAAGGTGGGTATAGAGGCGGACCTCCTCCCCTCTGGGCTGCTCATAGTTGCGGGCCCATTCGTCCAGCAAACCGGAAGGATCGACGAGCCGCAGCCCCTGTTCGCTCTGGTCGGCCCATTCCCGTTCACGCAGGGCGGTGCCGATCGTGCTGACCAGCCCGAGGCTGACCTTGGCTTCTTCAGCAAGCTCGGTCACGCGCCAAGGCCGATGCGGCTCGTTCAGCAATACGCGCAGGATCCGGGTCGACTTTGGCTTGAATAGGGTGCGCAGAGAACGTCGTTCGGGATCGGGTTTCCCTTCAACCTTGCGCTCGATGAAGATGGTATCGACAACGAGGCGCGCGTTGCCCTGGAAATCAAGGTAGGCGATGTCTTCCTCGCGACATGCCGCCTGCGCCTGTTCGGATAAATAGGGCGCGATGAACATAGGCACGCCCTCTTGGCCAGTCTGATTCAGATAACGTTTGAGCTGGTAGGCTACTTGGTGCGCAATCCGGGGTTGCCCGTTGCTTTTGACCTCGACCACGAGTCTGAGTGGTCGGCCGGCGAATTCGGTTTCAGCGACGATGTCTACGCCTCGATCAGCCTCGCCTGGCTTGCCACTCAGCGTCATTGGGCCGACGGCGAATTGAGGGATTGAGCCTAGAAAGGCCTCAAGCGCTTCTGCCGCCCGTCGTTCGATGCCAATTGGGTCTTTCACCGAACCGCTGAAACCACGATTCGGCTGAAATAGCAAATAATTTCACTGAAACGCGCATTTCAACGAATCGTTGAAAACGGCAAATCTGTGAAACGAGCTTCATCGGATGGGGTATCAGGCCCTTTGCGACCAAAGGGCCCGCGCGGCTGCCTCAGTGATCGTGTACACCGCCTCACGTTGAGCGCCACGATTATGGTGGTCTACACGGTAGCCCTGATAGTGTCGCCGGACCAGACCGGCGCGGACGAGATCGGAGACGGCGCGACTGACATTGCACCGACCAGAGCGCCGGACCCGCTCACGAACCTCATTGTCGATCGCCTTTGCTGCCTCCCCTGGGTCCTCTGGCAAGGCGTCCTGCGCAGCGAGCGACGCTTTGACCTCTTCGACGATGATCAGGCGGCGCGCATCGCGCTTTGCCATCGGAACCAGTGAATCGCACAGCCAATCGCGGAGCGGCACGCGAACCTCGTCCTCGGTATCGACATATGGGCCCGCTGAACCGCTGTTTCCCCCGGCGGCTTTGGCAATGAGGTTGAGGACCATGAACGCGTAGCGCGGTCGCGGCGAGAAATCCGCGATCCGTTCGATCAGCGCCGGCAAATTCAGGCTCTTGGCAGGCGCTCCCTGGCCGACTTCAACGGCATCGAAAAGGTCGGCTTGGTGGAACATAAGATGAATCTTAGCATCGCTTGCGGCAATGTGAATCCCGTTCGTGCGTCTTTCGTCAGTTTTTTCTGCTGTAACACTTCTTGCCCGCTTGGCCGCTCGCGCGGCGGCCACCGCAGCTCAGCCGCACTTGGTATCTAGGCCTGCTCGACGGCCCGGAGGCGCTCGGTAACGTCGCTCACGCCTGGTGCATCCCACACATCATCACGAAGGTAGAATTTATGGCTCTTCGTATAATCGACGAAGCTTGTTCGCTCGAACACCACGCTTGCAGGGATCAGCGCCGCGCGAATGGCGCAGAAGTCGTCGTTAAAGAGAACGCCGGCCAATATATCGAAACCGTCCGTCGACCGGATCGCCGACATCTGACGCGACTTGTTGCGCCTGTGCAGCCGGCGGCCCTTGATCTGATAGCGGACGCCGTCCGAGTCCGCCGCGTCGAAGCCCTTCTTCGAATTGGCCTCCTGCTCCCAACCGAAAGCTGTGCAAAAGAGATATTCGGCCAGGTCTCCCGTCGGATTGTTGGCAGACCGCAAGACATTGCGCGATCGTAGTTCCTCGTTGATTGCGGCATGGAGCGCGAGCATCTCCGCGATAGACTTGCCATTAAGATCGTTCATCAGAGCAATCTGCCGGATTCCAACGTCGGCCGCTATCCAAGAGACCACCACGAATTTTTTCGCGTCGGAAATGTGCCCCTTTTTCGCCGGTCGTTGCGGCGACGGCGCGAGAGGCGATCTCCATCACGCTTGACTCTGGTGCGCCCTCGTCAGAACAAAGAGGGAACGAATTAATCACCTTCCGAGTCTCTGTGATGCTATGCGCGAGTCAGCCGTCCTTGATGATCTACGTGCGCGCATCGCGCAGATCGAGGGCACTGATGGGCGACACGACGCCATTCCGTTCGGGATCGAGAGCATTGATTGTCGCCTGCCAGGCGGTGGCATAGCCACCGGCACGCTTCACGAGATCGCGGGCAGTACCGATCTGGCTGATGAGGCGAGCGCTACCGTATTCCTTGCCGGAATTCTCGCGCGTGTAGAGGGTCCGGTTTTCTGGTGCCTCCGCTGGCGCGATCTCTTCGCCCCTGCCCTTCACCTGGCGGGGCTGCATCCGAACCGCGTAATTCACGTCGAGGCTGGCAGCGATACCAACGTGCTCCTCGCGATGGAGGAATGTTTGCGCCAACCAGGCCTTGCCGGGGTGGTCGGGGAGGTGGAGAAATATTCGACTACTGCCTCCAAGCGCCTGCAGCTTGCAGCAGAAAGTTCGGGCGTTGCCGCCTTCGTCTTCCGGCGCGCTTCCAGGGTTGAACAGGCCGTCGAGGGAACGGCGGCCGCAACGCGTTGGCGAGTAACGGCTCACCCAAGTGAAGATCTCGGCATTCCGAGCCTGGGGCGACCACGCTGGCGGGTTGAGCTGGAACGCGTGCGCGGCGGAAATCCGCACAGCTGGATTGTGGAGGGCTGCGATGCAACGGGTCGTATCGCTCTTCCTGCCGCACTGGTCGACCGACCGGCTGCGCAGGAAGAACGCAAATTCGTCGCCTGAGCGGCACGATACAATCGCCTGCGATGCGCCGCTGGTGACGGCCATCCCGGACCACGGTCGCCGCGTCATCGCAGCGATCGATGCTGGCGCTCGCGCTCTCGGCATCAAACCAGGAATGACAGTCACAAAAGCGCGCTCGCTGGCGCCAGAACTCCGGGTGGTCGACGCGGAGCCCGATGCGGATCTTGAGGGCCTGCGCCGTCTCGCGCTCTGGGCAGGTCGGCGCTACTCACCGTTTGTGTCCCCCGATGCACCGGACGGGCTCTGGCTCGACATCACGGGTTGCGCGTCGCTGTTCGGGACGGAGAAGGCGCTCCTAAAGGATCTTCATCGTCGCATCGCGGCGTCCGGGCTCTCGGTGCAAATCGCGGTTGCCGACACTGCGGGCTGTGCTCACGCCGTTGCACGGCATGTCCCTGCGGGTCGGCCCGTCACAATCGAGCCCGGAGATCACCGCAAGGCGATCGCGATTCTGCCGATATCGGCGCTCCGACTTCCCGGAGGTGATGTCGAAGCCCTGCGAAAATTGGGGTTCGAGCGCATTGAGCAGCTCATCGACGCGCCGCGGCCACCGCTTGCCAAGCGGTTTGGTCGTGAGCTGCATCGACGTCTCGACCAGGCGTTGGGGACGCTCCATGAGCCGATTGATCCGATCTTCCCCGAACACCTTCCAAAGGCTCGGCGGGGTTTCATGGAGCCTATCGCGACACCGGAAGCCTTCGCCTTGGTAATTGGCGACCTCGTGTCCGATGTCGTCGACCAGCTCAGCCACATCGGCAAGGGCGCACGCCGGCTCGATTGCTATTTCCATAGGGTCGACGGACACAATCAGGCGGTCCGGGTCGGAACAGCCGCCGCGTCTCGTGATGCGCGTCATCTCGCCAAGCTGCTCTGCGCCAAAATCGAGACGATCGAGCCGGGCGAAGGCATCGAAGCCATGACGTTGGTCACCCCGCTCGTCGAAGCTCTGGGTTCAACACAGGGCGAAGGGCTCGATAGCCTCGGGCGTCAGGGTCCAGACCTCGCGGCTCTGGTCGATGCTCTAGCCAATCGGTTCGGCCAACGCAGCCTTCACCGGGTCAGTCCACAAGCGAGCGCGATGCCAGAGCGCTCCACGACCATGCTGCCGGCCCTGAGCAAAATCACCGATGCGGGATGGGATGATGCCCTGCCCCGCCCCGCTCGGTTGCTGCATCGGCCCGAGCCGATCGAAGTGATTGCGCTTCTGCCGGACGATGCTCCGCGCATGTTCATCTGGCGGCGCAAACGATACCGTGTGACCCAGGGGGACGGCCCGGAACGCCTCCATGGCGAATGGTGGCGTGAGAGCGGGATTGAAGCTGAAAAGGCCCTCACTGTCCGCGACTATTATCAGGTCGAGACCCAAACGGGTGGCCGCTACTGGCTGTTTCGCTTAGGCGACGGGACCAGCCATGCCACCGGCAACATGCGCTGGTTCATCCATGGCGCATTCGCATGACAAGCGATGCCCGCTATGTCGAGCTGCAGGTCACGACGCATTTCAGCTTCCTGCGCGGCGCGTCATCGCCCGAAGAGCTGTTTGCTGCCGCGGCTCTGCTGGGACTGCCCGCGCTCGGTATCGTCGATCGCAGTTCCGTGGCGGGCGTCGTGCGGGCTTGGGACGCCGAGAAGACGACAGGCGTACGTTCGATCATCGGTTGCCGCCTGGATCTCGTGGATGGCACGGCCTTTCTCGTCTACCCGACTGATCGCGCCGCCTATGGGCATATGTGCCGCTTGCTGAGCATCGGCAAAGAGCGCGCTGGAAAGGGTGCCTGCCACCTTGACTGGCCCGACCTCGAGCAGTGGCATGAGGGTCTCATTGCGATCCTTGTTCCGGACCGCGCGGATACGGTGGCCGAAGGGGCGCTCTCGCGCGCCAGGAGGATCTTCCGTGATCGCCTATATCTAGCGCTATCCATTCGCCGCCGGCCGAAGGACGCGATCCGACTGCGCGATCTCGCGAACATGGCGGCCGCCGCCCGCGTGCCGACCGTCGCCACCAATGATGTTCTCTACCATTCGCCAGATCGGCGGATGCTGCAGGATGTCGTGACCTGCGTCCGAGAGCGATGCACGATCGACGAGCTTGGCGATCGGCGCGAACGATTTGCAGACCGCCACCTGAAGACCGGCGAGGAAATGGACCGGCTCTTCCGCCGTTATCTCAACGACGCCACCCCGGTCTCGCGCACACTGGAGGTAGCAAAACGCTGCACGTTCAGTCTTGAAGAGCTGCGCTACCAATATCCGGACGAGATCAGCGTTCCTGGTCGAACGCCGCAGGAAGAGCTGGAGCGGCTCACCTGGGAAAAGGCGCCCGAGCGCTATCCTGAAGGAATCGAGGGCAAGGTCCGTACCCAGCTCGAGCACGAATTGAAGCTAATCGCCGATCTGGAATACGCACCGTATTTTCTGACGGTCCATTCGATCGTCGCCGAGGCGCGGCGGCGTGAGATCATTTGTCAGGGGCGAGGGTCAGCGGCGAACAGCGCGGTTTGCTACGTACTCGGCATCACGTCGATCGATCCTGTCCGATCTGAGCTTCTGTTCGAGCGCTTCGTTTCGGCCGAGCGGCGCGAGCCGCCCGATATCGATGTCGATTTCGAGCATGAGCGCCGCGAGGAAGTGATCCAGTGGATTTATGAGACCTATGGCCGGACGCGGTCTGCGTTGACGGCGGTCGTGACCCGCTATCGTGCACGCGGCGCGGTCCGCGACGTCGGCAAGGCGCTGGGTCTCAGCGAGGACATGACGGCCGGCCTCTCCGGTGCGGTCTGGAGCTGGAGTCGCGAGGGCGTCGAGGAAAAGCATGCCGAAGAGCTCAACATGGACCTCAGCGATCGGCGGCTCGCGCTGACGCTGGAGCTGGCGCGGCAGCTCATCAATACGCCGCGGCATCTATCGCAGCACCCAGGCGGGTTCGTGCTCACCCGCGATCGGCTCGACGAGCTCGTTCCGATCGAGCCAGCGGCAATGGAGGACCGACAAGTCATCGAGTGGGACAAGGACGATATCGACCTATTGGGGTTCATGAAGGTCGATGTCCTAGCCCTCGGCATGTTATCGTGCATGCGGAGAGCGTTTGAATTCCTAGAGGCCGACAAAGGGGTGAAACTCGATCTCGCCACGATACCGGCAGAGGATCCGGCGACCTACGCGATGATCCGCAAAGCAGACACTTTGGGCGTTTTCCAGATCGAGAGTCGCGCGCAGATGGCTTCCATTCCGCTGATGGCGCCGCGTACCTTCTATGATTTGGTAATTCAGGTGGCGATCGTCCGCCCGGGACCGATTCAGGGCGATATGGTCCACCCTTACCGCCGGCGTCGAAACGGCGAGGAGGAGGTTACCTACCCCACCGAAGAGCTCCGACGGGTGCTCGAGAAGACCTTGGGCGTACCGCTGTTCCAGGAGCAGGCGATGCGCGTGGCGATCGAGTGCGCCGGCTTCACCGCGAGCGAAGCCGACCTCCTCCGCCGGGCAATGGCTACCTTCAAGCTCACCGGCGGCGTCTCCCATTTTCGGGACAAGCTGATCGATGGCATGGTTTCACGCGGCTACGATCAGGATTTCGCGGAGCGTACTTTCAAGCAGATTGAGGGATTCGGCTCCTATGGGTTCCCTGAAAGCCACGCAGCGAGCTTCGCGCTGATCGCCTATGCCAGCAGTTGGGTGAAGTGCCATCACCCCGACATATTCTGCGCGGCCCTCCTGAACGCCCAGCCCATGGGCTTCTATGCGCCCGCTCAGATCGTGCGCGACGCGCGGCAGCACGGGGTTGAGGTTCGCCCGATCGACGTGAACCACAGCCGCTGGGATTGCACGCTGGAGCCCACGGGCGGCCGCTACCTCGCCGTGCGTCTGGGTCTGCGCATGGTGACTGATCTTGCCAATAAGGACGCCGCAGCCATCGTCACCGCGCGCGCCGATCAAGCCTTTGAGAGCGTCGAAGAAATCCAGCGCCGATCGGGCGTAGGCCGGGGCGCTCTCGACCGTATCGGCGAGGCCGACGGATTTGGATCGCTGGGGAGCACCCGGCGCCAGGGACTATGGAGCGTGAAGGGACTCGGCAACGCGGCGCTGCCGCTGTTCGCCGCGGCCGACGAGCGAGAGGGCAAGCTGCGAGAGGAAGCGATCGAACCGACGGTCATTCTTGCGCCGATGGGCGCCGGCGCTGAAGTCGTCGAGGACTATCGCGCGTCCGGTCTGTCGCTACGTGCCCATCCCCTCGCCTTCCTGCGCGACGAGCTGCGCAGCCGCAAGATAATCACATGCGAGGAACTTCAATCCGTGAAGGACGGCCGTTGGATCAATCTCGCCGGGATCGTGCTGGTCAGACAGAAGCCGGGCTCGGCGAAAGGGGTCATGTTCATCACCCTCGAAGACGAAACGAATGTCGCCAACCTCGTCGTCTGGACGAATGTCTTTGAGAAACATCGACGCATCGTGCTGGGTTCGTCGATGATGGGTGTGCGGGGTCAGGTCCAGCGCGAGGGCGAGGTGATCCATGTGATCGCGCAGCGGCTCGAAGACCTGTCGCCGCTGCTCGCGAGCGTCGGCAACCGGGCAGATGTCGCCGATATCTACCGGCTAAGCCGTGCCGACGTGGTCAAAAGCCCGATGCGCCCTGATCCACGCGACCCGGAATCGCCGCTCGGCCGGCAGCCGCGCGACATCTTCATTCCTGATCTGCGGCTAGGCTCGGGCATCGTTCCGGGACGGCAGACCGAGGGGATCAAGGTCAAGCCGCGCGACTTCCGCTAGCCGCCGAGAATCTTCTGCTCGCCGAGCCCCATGAGATAGCCAACATAGTCGTCTACACCCTCGGGACCTTCCGGAGGCGGCCGGCTTTCTGCCTCTGCCATGGCGTCGGTCGCGAAGCGTGCAACCGCTGCGGCATCACCTCGCCACCATGGCTCCACTCTCGCAGCGAGCGCTGTCTCGAAGCCTGCCATGTCCTCGGCGTCGATAAAGAGGAGCGGCGCGATCTCAGCGAGCGCTCTGTCGGCTGTTGCCAGCAGGAACCGTTTGGTCTCGTAAGGCTCCGTCATCGCTCTCCGTGACAGATCACTCAGATACGTGACATCCCAGGCGGCATTGCGGATTCCGGTTAGCGCTCGCTGCCGATCCGGCGACCGGAGCTGCTTGAACAGCCCCGCCTTGGCGGCGAACGGCGAGAAGAACATCGAGCTATAGAGCGCTGCGGGTCCGGCGATGATGAAATCGCTGGCCATCCACTGATAGAGCCTCTCGGCACGCTCGCGCGGACTCATCGGTGAGAGTTCGAGTTCAGCAGCCTTGAGCAGCACCACGTAATTGCAGCGCCAACGATGGAATGGCTGCGCGAGGTCATACTCTTCGCGGTCAGCCGGGCCGGTCGACGGAAGGGCGTCAGCCCTGCCGAGAGCCACATCGATCCAAGCATGCGCCTGCCCAACATCGGCGGAACGAAACCACTGCAGTTCCTCAAGCGCGGCTTCGTTTCCGTGCGCGTGCGCCAATTCACGAAAAGCAATCACCGGCTCCAGGTCCAAATTCATGGATTGAGACAAGGCCATGAGGTCGACGGCAACCTGGGTGGGACCATCGAGCGGCCTGCGCACCCCTTCCTTCGCAATCTTCGCCATCCGCGACGCTACATTGCGATCGACCAGCACGACGGTGCTCGACCGGTCAATGAGCTCCGCATAGAGAAGAGCTTCGATCGACACCAAGCCCGCCGCTGGCGCAATGAACCCTGGGATGAGGCTGTTAGAACCGGCGAGCCTCGACGCAATCGCCTCGACATCCTCTCGCGGGAAATCGGCCGAAATCCGGAAAAAGATGTTGGCGTCTTCTTCGAGGTTCATCGGCTTCTTCTATCACAATGGGAGAGGGTTCAAGGCTCGACGAGCAGCCGCGGCATCGGAAAGTCAGAAAGGCTATTCGGGCCCGCGAGAAACGGGCTCGAGGAAGCGATCTACGAGATCATAATACTGCCTGTTGTCGGCATAGACATATTGCTGCGCGCTCTGGATCGATATGCGGTTCGCGCTGTCGATCAGCGCTGGCGGCTGAAGGGCATCAAGCTGATTCAGGAGATCACTGCTGTAGCTGGCAAGGAAGATCGCCGTCGGCGACAACGGCAGCGAGATCAGGCAGTCCGGTGACGCGAGCCCGGGCAGCATGCAGATCGGGAAGTCGCTGGTAACGAGTCCGTAGGGCCCGTCGCGAAAATGAAAGACGCGCCAGTCCATCCGCGCAATGTCGGCTTTCATCTGCGGAAGCTCGACCAGGCCGGGGATGAGGGTGGTGCCGAAATCCTCGACCAGGCCATCAATGCCACGCTCGCGCAAAAACTCCATGAGGGTTGGCGGATCGATAGCCCGCCGCAGCGCTTCATATTCCTCGGGCCGCTTGATGATTTCCTGCGCCAGCATCTCTGACGCATCGGCCTTTAGTTTCCTGAGAAGGTTTGGCAGGCGGACAAGCAAGGACATTAGGAAACGAACCCACGCCATGCGCAGATCCATCGGCAGGACCGGCCGGGTTTCGCTCAGCAGAATACGCAGCGCCCGCGAAGCCGGGTCATCCACCTCCGGCCCCATGAACTCACGCTCGATCGCGTTTCGATGCTCCGGCGCCACACCGTTCAGGGCGTAGAGGCCCTTCTCTGCCCCGATCGACTTGGGCGCGTATTCGCGCACAAAGAGTTTCCCGCGCTGGCGCGAATAGGTCGAGAGCTGCCCCTGACCGTTCGCCCATCGGGACAGATAGAACTGCGGCAGGAAATGGTGACGATCTGGATCGCTCAAGCCGGATCTCCGGCAGCTTCCCGGCGCTGGCTCACAAGAGCGCCTGTTGCTGGCTCGGCGGCGGATAGACCTGGGTGGGGATGAGGCTACCCTTCGGAAGGACGCGCAGCACCTCGTTCGCCGGTACGGACGGATCGAGCCAGTCGGCCCAGGAATCGCGCGGAAGCGGGATTATCTGCCGCCGGTGATAGGGCTTGATGTCCTCGCCCGGCTCGGTGGTCAGCAATGTGAAGGCCTCGCCCTCCGCCGTCGACCGCCAGATTCCCGCGATGCAGAACCAATCATGGTCTCGCATCGTGAAGAGCCACTTTGTCTTGCGCTTCTGTTTGGGATCCTCGGGCTGCGTAAACTCGTAGAATCCGTCGGCAAGGATCAGGCAGCGATGCGAGGAGAACTCGCGCCCTTCCGACTGATAATTGTAGACCGGCTTGCCGTTGTGCCCCGGCCAGCTCCATCGTCGATTGACGAGTTCGCCCACACCCCTGCCCTCGCCGCTGCGGACGATCGGCGCGATATCGCTGATCTTGATATCCTCGCGGGCCGCGACATTCGGCGTACCCTCGGGCATTTTGATCTTGATCTTGAGGTCGTCGAAATCCTCGACAATCGAGGCTATGTCGACCTCCAAACGATAGTCATTGCACATCGATCATCCGTTCCGCTCGCCCTTGCGACTCAAGTTCGTTCCGTATATGTTCTTTGTATGGCGACGCCAACAGCCTTCGACTCCGAGGCTCCCCTCGAGAAGCTCTTGCCCATCATCCGGCGAAATCCGGACGATATGCAAGAAGTGGAAATGGTCGAGGCGCGGTGGGGCTCCAATCCCCGCTTTAGCGACGGCACGTCGTATCGGTTCGCGCGATCGGAGGGGAAGACCTTTCCCAACCAGCGCTGCCTCGTGCCGGCGTCCGAATTTCACATGACCGTGGGCGACAAGCAGTATCGAGTGAAGCTCGACGACGGCAACTTCTTCTACCTGGCGGCGGTCTGGGAGCCGGCGCTGGCCGAGTGGCCGTTGTCGTTCCGGGTCATCACGGTCGCCGCCAATCCAGAGGTCAGCCGGTATCAGGATCGCCATGGCGCGATCATCCTGCGCCGACAGCGGATGCAGTGGCTCGATTACACGATCCCCGAAATCGAGCTGCTGGAAACGCCCCCGGCGCGGACCTTCGTTGTCGAAGAGATCACGAGCGGTCCGCGGCAAAAGGCGCTCGCGCTCTAATCTGGAAGGACGATCGCCATTGCGGCGAGCTGACTGACCAAGGCGGCCCTGGTTACAGGCACGTCGAAGCGCCATTCGAGCAAACGCGTGCCGTGACGCGCGAGCAGCAACCGCTTCTTCGCGTCCCGCGCGCAGGTAAGCTCGAAGCCTTCTTGTCCGCCGAAGAGCGCGATCGGTTCATAATGCTGCTGTCCCTGATATTCGATTGCGAGGCCCAGTTCCGGCACATGGATGTCGATGGACTGCATACCGAGGAACGCCGGCCGCCATTGGTGGACCGCTGAGGGCCAAATCGAGCGAACCAGATCGAAAAGCGCGACCTCGGACACCCAGCCACGCCCTATCTCAGGGATGGAACGCTCCCGGCGAAACGCTTCCTCGGCCGCCACCATGGAGTTCGCGAAAAACTCCGAAGCGCCGGTGTCGGCGACGCCGATATTCCTCGAGAAGATTCGGCCGCGCTGACCGCTCGGGTTGGAGAATTGCGCCATGTGGCGCCGGTATGTCGCCCAATCGGCAGCCTGTGGCAGCGGCGGGATCATCGACGATCCAAAATCCGGTCGCAACCGGGTCATCTCCTCAAGGACCGGCGGTTCCAAGGCGAACTGGGCGTCGAGATGGTCGAGGAAAGCATCGAATTCCTCGAGCAGTCGCCCGGCGATAAGCGAGTTCTCGGCATGTTTGCGGGCCAGGACGCGGATATCCTGGGCCTGCAGCGGCGTCTTGGTGAGAAACCGCAGATAGATGACCTCGTCGAACAACGGCTCGCGGTCACGGCCGGGAATGGCTTCCACCAGGGCCAGCGCTTCGTCGAGGCGATCAGCCTCCGTAAGCTCGAGCACACGCTGCCAGTGCGGATCTGGATCCCATGGTCCTGCGGTCAGGTCGGGCAAGTCTTCGGGAAGACCCTTGCCGTCGACGCCCCGCCATTGGGGGCCAAGCAGTCGGGCCTGAAAGCCGTAACCCCTCGCCTTTTCATTCTCGTTCCAAATGCGCGCAATCGGCAACGTCGGATCGAGCGGATTGGACGTCCAGGATTGGCCCTGCGGAATTCCGTCGGGCCGCATGACATAGCCGATATCGAAGCCGGCGACGGAATAGTCGCCCGTGGCGAGATCACCGATCGATTCCACAATGCGCTCGAACAACCGGACCTGATCCTTGCGCACCCCGATCGAGATGAGCGCGCGCCCGCGCGGAGAGGTTTGTCGCGACACGGCCGGCGCATAGGTAGCCAGCTCAACGGCGCGTTGCCGGCGGATACCCGGTCCTTCCAGGAAGTGGATCCGGTGGGTGATCTCCTCAGGGAAATCGGGGTAGGTCAGCGAAACCGGGGCGACTGCCTTGGACGGTCGCTTCTTCGGTGGAGCCTCCGGGCCATATTCCGAGAGCAGCTCACCACAGAGCGCCGACAGCCGCGCAAAGTGCGTCGCCGCGGCCGAGCCCGGCGCGCGCTTTCCCGCAAGCGTCCCATAGAGTTTCTGCCACTTCGCGAGATCCTTTCGGTAGAGCTCGCGGTAGGTCCTGTTGCGCAGCGTGTCCTCGTAAAGCTTGGCCGCCGCGCGAAAACCCGCGAGTCCGATGTCTCCCGTTTCAGGCGGAGGAGGCTTGAGGATCATGGTGTCGCTCGTCAGCCGAACGACGGCGAGCCATCGGCCCATCCGGACGCCTGCCACAGGATATTGAACTGGTCGCGCAGCTGAGGCTGCATGGCGGCGGAAAGATCCTCCGCCTGCAACTCGGGTAGGAACAGCTCCGGCTTTCGTATCGTCCTGCCGCCCCCACGGGACCGCGTGAGCTCAACATCCTCAACGCCGCGCAAGGCGATGGAAACCAGACCTGGTCCGGCTAGGCCGATCGCCGCGAGGACGCCGGCTAGCCGTTCAACATGCGCCACGATCGATCCTTCAAGCGCTCGGCCATCAACGAGGATTTGCTCGTCCGCATCATCGACACGACCACCAATGGTCGCTTCATATTCGATGACACCAGGGCGCACGAAGCGGGTCCGCCATCTGGTTTCGGGATTGTTGTCCGTGCGGATCAGCGGCAGCCCGAAACTCCACCACTGACGCTCGTCGGAATCCGACTGGACCCTGACCTGCGTGTCAGGCGGAAAACGCGATGCGGCGGCCAGCACGACCTTCGGGTCAAGGGAAGGCCGATCCATCGCGGCAAGAGGAACGAGGCGGAGGATCATGCTGGGAACGGCGACGATCTCAGGGAGCCCGCCCCGCATGCGGTCGGCGGCAAGCTCCCCTGCTGCCTGCCTCGCGGCTTCCCACCGGGGATCGACCTGCGGCGCTGCCGGTGCCGGCGCCGCGATACGGACCCGCGAGCGGCCGGCCTTCTCGAAAGCGTCGATCGCTTCGATCAGGGTCGTAGATCGCGCATTCAATTCCCTGATGGCATCGTGCGTGCCCTGCTGGGTGCCGTGCTTCACGTTATAGTCGGTTCTCGGCCACGCCATATTCGGATTGCGGTCCATGACATGGGTGCGTTCGTAGACCAGCTCCATCAGCGAGCTATTGGCCGCACGCAGCGCCGTGCCCGCCTCCTGCAGGACTTGATCCTCGAAATCGAACTCAGCCCCGGCCCATGTGGCAGCGATATCGCCGAGCGGATCGAGCGCCTTTCGCGGATAGGGTTCGCCGAAGTTATGCTCGCGCAGGAACTGGCGTAGCCGCTCCGGGATCTGGGTCCGGAACCGCTGGAGCAATTCGACATCGTGAGGATGTGGCTGTTCCGGCGGCTGCGCCGCGCGCAGGACCTCGTCATCGAGGATCAGGCGAAGCGCGGTCTCCAGATCCTTCTGCAGCCCGAGCCGGGCCGCTTGGCGATCCTCGTCCGTCGCATCCGGCGGGCAGTAGAACAGGATCGGCCGCTTGAAATGGGTCAGGTCGAACGGGAGGGGATGCTCGTCCGGGTGACCCATGGCCGTGTTCATCACGCCGATCATCCTGGCCCACCCGCGCGACTTCAGCGCCCAACCATGCTCGAGCAGGACATTGGGATTGGGCGAAAGCTGCCCTTTTGCCCGCGTCGCGACATGCGTGAGGTCGGAGAGAAAGGCGACAGCGCGGTCGATCTTGCCGAAAATCGTTTCGGCCAGAGGCGGCATGCCCGATACCCCGACCGTATCGCGGTCGGCCTGCACATTGCGATCGGCAGGATCGACGTCCGCGTCCGCGTTCACAGCGCGGATGGCACGATCCAACGCGTGCTGGATAAAGCCGCGGCCAATTCGATTATCGGTGTCGCTCTGCCAGGAGTAGAAGATGTGGTGCGGCATTCAGGTGACGATTCTCGTTATTGGCCCAGGCCCCCTAGCTAACATGCCTTCATCGTTCGGGCAGCAGTTTCAGGAAAGCCCCCTCCTTCAGCCAAGTGATTGTCATCAATGACACTTTACCAAGCGTTTCTGGGTAAAGTGTCACGGATGGCACACCGTGGGTGATCTTATCTTCGAGTTCCTTGACCCCGTACCAATTGATCCCACAAACAGCTCGAATGGATTATGATTTCTCGTCACTCTCCCACTCCGATTTCGAGGATCTCGCGCGTGACCTGATCGGGCGGGAGTTGGGCGTCCGGTTTGAGGCGTTTCCCGAAGGGCCAGATGACGGCATGGATGGCCGCCATGCGGCGGCCGACGGCAACATCATTCTGCAGGCAAAGCATTACATCGGGTCCGGCGCTTCGAAGCTGAACTCGAAGATGAAGAGCGAGCGCACCAGTATCGATGCGCTTCAGCCCGCGCGCTACGTCCTCGCCACGTCGGCGCCGCTCACTCCGAAGAACAAGGCAACCCTGGTGGCGACAATCGGGCCCGCGCTCCAAAGCACCGGCGACATATTTGGCCCGAGCGACCTGAACGCCCTGCTGCGAAAATATCCCGATATCGAGACGGCGCACCAGAAGCTTTGGGGTCAGAACACGGCCGTCCTCAAAACGATCGTCACCGCGGCGGTCGCCGACGCCCTCCCGAAGCCAGCACCGATCCCGCCGGCGCTCGCCAACCTGCTGCCCGTGCCGGGCGACGCTGACTCTTCAGCAGAGCCTCCGGCTCGAGACACGCTATTCCTCCTCAAGTCTTCCCCAGCCGATGACGAGTTCGCATTGTGGCTCGCGCCGAAACTCGAAGCGGAGGGCTACCAGGTGTTTGCCGACATCCTGACATTGCAGCCAGGTGATCGCTGGCGGCGCGAAATCAACCGCGCCATTGAGCACCGCGCCGCCAAGGTCTTGCTCGTCTGCCGCAATGCCACGGCCGACGACCAAGCGATACAGGACGACCTGGACATCGCGCTCGATGTTGCGAAGGCGATCGGCGACACGCGCTTCATCATCCAGCTAAAGCTTGAGCAGGGCCGCAAGATGAAGGGTCTGGGCGACGCGATCGCAGTCGATTTCGTTCGCGGATGGGGAGAGGGTCTGAGCACGCTTTCTGAGGCTCTCAAGCGCCAGAAAGCTCCTCGCCGCACGGAAGGGGCCGTGATTGACCCGAACTGGGAGCTGTTCCGGCGGCGGGGTGCGATTCCGCTCAAAAATGAGCCCGAACGGTTGACGTCAAACTGGCTTCGCGTCGTTGAAGCGCCGGATGCAATCCATTTTTACGAGGCGACTGGCGTGATCGATGCCGATCGCCTGAAGCGCGCTGCCGCAACCCACGCTTACCCCATCGCGGTGCAGGGCCGCGGCCTCCTGTCATTCGCGGACCAAGACGAAATCGACGACGGCTTTGCATCGGTCGGGCGCTTCAAGCTCAAACGCAGCATACCCCTCAAGACGTTCGTCGAGAACGGCGACGACAAGCTGCGGCTTGAGAAGCAGCCGGCCCAGAACATCATCAACGTGATGCTGAAGAGGGCTTGGTACGAGTTCTGCAAAGAGCGCGGACTCCTGGAATATCAATATTCGGGAGGTGTCGGATTTCATGCTTCGCCGGATCTCGCCGCCACGGGCCAGCGCATTCCATGGGGCAAACAAGGTGCGCGCAGGTCGTCGATGCTGCGCAACGTCGCGAAGGGCCATATCTGGCAGTTTGGCGTGACTGCCCTCCCCGCTTTTTGGCCGTTTTGGCACTTTAAGCTCAAGTCGCGGGTGCTCTTTGCAGGTGACAATGGCACGCCGGCGGGCCTCGAGATCGAGGATGCCAAGAAGTTGCATCGGCTCAGGCGGACGATCTGCAAGGGCTGGAGGAACAAGCAATGGTATGGCCGGATGCTGGCATTTCTGGAGCTTATCTCGGGCGAATCCGCTTACATCAGGCTACGCCTTTCCGCGACGGCGGACGCGGTGTTGGAAGCTGCCCCCATCTTGTTTTCGTCGCCTGTTAGCACCGACCTTCCCGACGCCCTGGACGCCGATGAGGAGGAAACGGATATCAGCACGCTTGGCCGCCCCGAAGCCGACGAAGAAGAGGTGGCAGCATGAAGTTCGCCGAGACATCGCTGATTGTCGAGCACCTCCACGAACCCGAGCTTGAGTTTGCTTATGGCCAGCCAAGTCCGCACCCGAAGGACGGGCTCTTTCTCTATGGGCCGCATGCCCGCGCCAAGAAAACGCGCGAAATTCGCGTCGGTGTTGTTGGCACGACAGACGGCATCAGCCATTTCCGTGGCTGGGCGCGCAAGTTGCAGCAGGTGGTTGCGGTCCCGCCGCCCGGCAAAGGCGAAAAACAGGACCGACTGCATCTCGCCAACTTCCCCGGTCTAGAAGAGACGTTTGGCATCACATTCGAACCGGACGAGGTGAGCACTCTCTCGATCCCGCTGGCTGACATCGACAAGGCGACCAGCATCCTCAACCTGCATGAGGCCGTCGACAAGGTGGCCAAACTCTACATCGATCGGGTGCGCAAGCATCTCCGGAACGAGGAACAGGCGGTCGACGTGTGGGTCCTTGTCCTGCCCGAGATCGTCTACGAGCGCTGCCGGCCTGGTTCGAAGCGCGCGGGCGTTGCGATGGAGGTGGGCGACTTCAAACGCCGACAGAAGGTGAAGGAGAGCCTCCCACTACTCGCCGCCGCCGGCGTTATCGACCAGAGCAATGAGGATATCTTCAGCGACGTCCCAGACTTCCATCGGCGTATCAAGGCCGAGTTCCTGACGATCGCGCCCACCCAGCTCGTCCGCGAGACAACCCTGGCGCCTGACGCGTTCTTGAACAAATCCGGGTATCCGGTGCGCAAGACGCAGGACGCCGCCACGGTGGCGTGGAACCTCGCGACCGGTCTCTATTACAAGACCCAGCCGAAACCGCCTTGGCGCTTGGCGACGGTTCGACCCGGTGTCTGCTACATCGGTATGGTCTATAAAAGCCTGCCCCAAGATCCTGAGGGTCACGCTTGCTGCGCTGCTCAGATGTTCTTGAATGAAGGCGACGGCGTCGTCTTCCGCGGCGCGAACGGTCCGTGGAAGACCGGCGACTACGAATATCATCTCAAGAAAGACGCTGCGAAGCGCCTCCTGAACATGGTCCTCGAAACCTACATCGAGATGCATGGTGAGCCTCCGAAGGAGCTATTCATTCATGGCCAGACCTATTTCAACGACGAGGAGTGGGATGCCTTCTGCGCGGCGGCACCAAAGGGCACCAACGTCGTAGGCGTGCGTATCCGGACGACGGGCGGCGAGACCAAGCTGTTCCGCGACGGCGACTATCCCGTCCTCCGCGGCACCGCGCTGCTGCTTGACCAGCAGACCGCCTACCTTTGGACGACCGGCTACGTGCCGCAGCTCGACACCTACATCGGACCTGAGACGCCCAATCCGCTTCATGTCACGGTGATGAGGAGCAAAAATGCGAAGCCCGACATTCGCACGGTCCTTGCGGACATCATGGGCCTCACCAAAATCAACTACAACAGTTGCAACTTTAATGACGGCCTGCCGGTGACGGTGCGATTTGCGCGAATGGTAGGTGACGTTTTGACGATGGGATCTGCGAAAGGACAGGAGAAGCAGCCCTTCAAATACTATGTCTGATGGCGCTCGTCGGCATCAGACATAAGGGAGTGCGCCAGATAGAAGCCGATGCATTCAATGTCCCTAATCGAAGGGTAGCGCAGCGGCAGAGCCGCCGCGACGCGATCGTTCAGGTCGCGGCTGGATATTTCCCCGAGCACGGCTATTGCCGTCCTTGATCTCGGTCAGAACCAGCCGTCTTTGCGGCCTTCATTGCCATCGCGAAGCTGGCGCCCGTCCAGCGCGGAGCGGCGGATCTCCAGTTCGACCTGGTCGCCGTTGCGCCGTGTGCGGAAGTCCGCGTTGCTGAGGCCATTGCGCCGCGCATAGTCCTCGGCGGCCTTTTCGCTGCCGAACTTGCCACCTTCGTCAAATTCCCACGCCATCGTTGCTCTACTTGCATATGCCGGCACCGCGCCGGCGGTTCATCGTCACAGGTCGAGACCCAGGCTGCGCTCGGGCAGCGGGGGCAGCAGATCGGTCTTTTCAGGCTTGAGGTCGGGGGGCGCCTTGAGGTCGTCGCCCTTGGACTGGACGGGCGGCCCGAGCGGCCCGTCCGGGATCGGGGGAAGATCCGCCAGGATATCGGGCTGGTCGGCAAGGTTGATCCCGACGATCGGGCCGGGATCGAACTTGGGCGGTACGGCGCCGCCCCTCTTCCCGTCGATATCGAGGCGGCCGACCGTCTCCAGCGCGGAAGTCTTGTTTCCGGCATTGTGATCGAGCTGACGCCCCAGCTTCTCCTTGTCGTCCACGAGCATGACCAACTCGTCTCGCACGCGGGTCACGCCGACATTGAACAGGCGCTGGTTCGACAGATTGCGCTCGCGGCTGTCCATAACCGTGATCGCCTTGTCGGTGGTGATGCCCTGCGCCATGTGCATATTGAGCGCGTAGGCGAGGTCGAGACGCGACAGCATCGAATCGCCGCGGGCCAGCGTGATGGTCTGATTGCCCGCCGTTTCGAAGGTGACCCCGCTCGCATCGGCTGAGACAATGCGGGCGAGCGCGGCATTGTGCAGGTCGCGCGGCTTGTCGTTCGCGGTCCAGCGGATGCGATCGCCCTCGCGGATGTGGAGGTCTTTCTTTTCGGTAAGTTCGAGCCGATCGCGCTTTTCGGTGGGCGACAGACGCTGCGGATCGAAGCGCAGCTTGCGCCGTCCGTCGCTGAGCTCGACCTTGCCCGACGGCAGCACCCTGGTCACGTCATAGCGGCCCTGCGCGAGACCAACGTCTTGAGCGCCGCCGCGCCCGACGTCGAGGGTCAAGCCCGGACGGTAACTCGACGCATAACGCAGTTCCTCGCGGGTCAGATTCACGCGATCATAGACGATGAGATGGACCCCCTCGCCGCGCACGCTGCCTTCCGCCGCGAGACCATCCTGAATGCGCTGGTTGATGATCGCGCGGGATTCCCGGCCCGAGGCGAATACCTGGGTCGCGGCGCGGTCCTCGGCCGAGAGCGCCAGCCACATCTCCGCGGCCGCGTCAGGTGGGTTCGCGCTTTCATGAACCTTGTCGCCGAGCACTTTCATCGCTTCACCCGCCTTGCCGACATTGGCGAGCGCGGCGACGGTGCGCAGCGTATCGGTGCGTTGGCGGATATTCTCATCCATCCGGGCCATCGTGCCGCCGGCCGCCTGGATCATGGCGAACGACTTGCCGGCATCGATCGAGGAGAGTTGCTGGCGATCGCCGACAAGCACGAGCTTGTCGATGCCGAGCGCCTCGACGATGCCGTGAAGCTTCAGCATGTCGGTGCTCGAGACCATCGACGTCTCGTCGACCACCAGCATGGCGCCAGCGAACCGCGCCCGCGCGTCCTCGAACCTTGGCGTATCGCGCTCGCTCACATAGCGCTCATTGGCAAGCACGAACGAGGCAATGGTCTGGCTCTTGATCCCGGCTCCCTTGGCGAGGTCCGCGACCATCTTGTTCTGGAAGGCGAGCCCGAGAATATCGCGGCCTTCGGCTTCGGCGATACGGGCGACCGCCTGCAGCATGGTCGACTTGCCAGCGCCGGCGACGCCCTGGACGGTGACGGTCCGATCCTCGGAGGCAAGGATCAACGTGGCTGCAGCAAGTTGGCCGGGATTGAGTGGTCGTTCCGTGATCTCCTGCAGGCGCGTGGGCGCCTCCTGTGCGGGCAGGACCGGAGCCGCCCTGCCCGCTCCGGCCTCAACCGCCTTCAGGATCGATACTTCGATGCGCAACGCGTCCTGCGTCGTCACCATCTGGACGCCCTTGTCCTCGAGGCGGGGCGCGCCGGGGATGAGCTGGCGGCTGTCGAAAAGCTGTCCGATGCGGTGCTCGACCGTGTCGATCGTGACGCCCTTCAGTCCAAGATCCAGCGCGGTCTTTGCGAGCTTGTTGACATCAAACGCCGCCTCTCGCTCGGCGAGGATCCGCACGGCAGACGCGACCGCGAGCTGCGATCGCGCAACCGCCGGGGATTTCGTCGCGCGGGCAAGGCCGCTGTCTACCAACGGATCGGGCGAATGAAGGAAGCCCCCGATCAGCACGCGCGCGCCGGCGATCGCGTCGGTGACCGCGCGGAAGCCGCGCTC
Source organism: Rhizorhapis sp. SPR117 (assembly GCF_021742065.1). The sequence goes on along the minus strand of NZ_JAKKIE010000007.1, from coordinate 13,140 downwards.
GAGCCGGCTGTCCGCAGCGCCCTGGCCCGCCTTCGCCTCGGCTGAAGCGCGTATGGTCTTGCCGTCGAACCCGAGCGCCACCGCCTTGTCGATCCAGCCCTGGATCAGGCTTCCCCGGTCGTCGACATTGAGCTTGGGATCACGGGTCGTGGTGGTGACGCCGTCGCGCCCCTTGGCGGAGACGATGCCGAGCTCGGCGGCCTTTTCAAGGATGGCCTCACGCCGCTGACTGAAGGCCTCGATCACCGCCTGGGGCACGCCCGCGATTTCAAAGGTGCCGTGCTTGCCCTTCATTTCGACCTGGTAGCCAAGCTGCTCGAGCCCCGCGCGCAGGAACGCGTGGTAGATGGCACCGATCGTCGTGTTGTTGCTCCAGATCTTGTCGGCATGGAGCGCCTGCCATTTGCCGTCGGGCATGCGCGTCAAATTGGCGACGACGGCATGGACGTGGGCCTGCGGATCGAGGGCCCGGCTCGTATCGTGCTGGAAGAGCGCATAGACGAGATTGCCGGTACGCACGGGCACCTTGCGGCCCTCCACGTCTTTACGACCCTCCGCGAGATTCTTCTCGACCCAGGCCATGGTCTTCTGGACCGCGCTCATGTTCGCGGCGAGCACGCGCTTGTCGTCGGCAACATAGGCCATGACCGACACCGACTTGGGCACCGAGAAGGTGAGATCGATGCCATTGCGGCGGTTCTCGACCTGGGCGACGCCCTCCCCGCTGGGCAGAAAGCCGCTCAGCGTTTTCTCGAAATCGTCGCGTGCGACCTCGCCGGTGAGCCCGAGACTGGCCGCCCCTTCCCCGCTCCAGGCGCTGACCTCGGCCGAGCCGTCGGCCGTATAGTAATTATCCTTGAAATCGTCCTTCGCGAAATAGTTCGCGGCACCGGCTGCGGAGCGGACTGAGGCGATCGAGTGCATGGGTCAGATCCCCATGTCGAGATCGTCGCCGTCGCGCCCGGCCGCAAACCCCTGGCGCAGCTCGATGAGGGTCTGATCTTCGACTTGGGGCGCCGGTGAGACGGCGCCGCGGGCATCGCGACGATCACCCTCGCCCCGCGTCGTCGCAGCCTGCTCGCCATCCTTCCCGAGCGCCTTGTCGCCCGCCCGGGTTGCAGGGGTCGATTGCTCGTTCTTGTCGTCATTGCGCTGGGTGGCACGAGCCGGGTCGGCGCTCTCTTCCTCGGATGGTGTCTGGAGGATCCGCGCCGCCATTTCCTTGGCGACATTGCTCGCCTCGGCCACCTCGTCGATGATCTGCGCGGCACCGTCGCGGCCGCCCGCCTCGTCACCTTCTTCGCTAAATGCTTCCTCGCCGCGCCTGGAGCGAACGGGCTGCATCGAGGGGCGCGGCATGAAGCCGCGCGCGACCTCGGGATAGTCCTTCCACTCGAGCAGGATCCGCGCAGCCGGAAAGCCGTCCGGGAATTTCACGAAGCCGTGCATCGAGGGCAGGTTCGTGATGTCGTCGGCAATGACGAGAGGCTCCACCTGCTTGCGCGGAGTTAGCGTCGAGGCGTCGCGGTTGTTGTTGTAGCCGTAGCTGTAGGCCTCATCCATCTGCCGCACTTCGCGGTTGCCGATATATTGCGAGCACTCCTCGGCGGTCTTCAATTCGCTGGTCGCAAGGATGAGCTTGGTGCGTGCGAGCGAAGCGAGATTGCGGGCGCCTTCTTCGCCGTAAACCTCGACCAGCTTCTGGAAACTGTGGAGCCCCAGGATCATCGCGCCGCCGAAATTGCGTGCGGTCTGAAGGCCCTTCTCGATCGCGGGCAGCCGGTGGAGCGCGCCGACCTCGTCGAACATGAACCAGGTGCGCAGCGAGCGCGTGCGCGGCAGCGTCATGAGGCTGGTGATGGCGAGGTTCATCCACAAGGTCAGCAGCGGCTTGTTCATCTCCAGATCGTCGTAGTCGGAGGTGACGAAGAGGATCGATCCGGGCGCCCGGTCGACGGTCATCCACTGGCGGATCGAGAACTGCTCGCCCTCGTCGGGGAGGAAGCGAAGAACCTGCGCGTTGGTGTTGAACACGGCGCGGATCGATTCCGCCATGCGGGCGGCTTCCGGGGCGGTCAACGGGTCGGCGATGGTGTTGGCAAGGAACCGGTGAACGCGCTTCAGGTCGGCCGTCATCAGGTTTTCGGAAAGAGCGAGATTGCTGGTCTGGCCGCGCTCAGCCAAGCGGACGCACATCTCGATGAAGAGCGTGCGCGCAGCAAGGGCCCAGAAGGGTTCGGAAGAGCCACCATCGGACGGGATCAGCGCCGCGGCGGCGGATGTGAAATGGCTGTAGGTCGAGCAGTCGTTGAAGATCGACCAGGCCGGGCAGCGCTGGTCCATGGGGTTGAGGATTGTATCACGGGCCGGATCGTAGAAGGCTTCGACATAGGCGCCGGTGAGGTCGAAGATGACCGCATTGTCCTGGCGCTGGCGCATCTGGGTGACGAGGCTTCTGAGTTCCGTCGTCTTCCCCGCGCCGGTCGTGCCGATGAGCATCGTGTGGGACTGCTCGAGGCGGTGCGGATAGGGGACGCCGGCGAGGGAATAGGGATGATGGATCCCGCCTGCCTTTCGCTCGGAAAAAGGCAGACGGAGCACGGCAGCCTGGCTCAGCCGGGGGAAGAACTGGCGCGCATCTTCGGCGAATTTGGCGGCATTGTGCTGGGCGATTTCGGAGACGAGGACGGCGTAGTCGACCAGCATGGCGCCCCGCTCGTGGCGTTCCTGAAGGATCGTCTTGCCGCGCCTGCGGGAGATGTCGACGAACCAGATCGCGAGGGGCGTCACGACGAAGATCGAGACAAGGAGCGAGCCGATCAACGCGTGGACCGTGGTGGCCCAGGCCTTTTGGACGGCGGGGATATAGGGCACCGCCGGCATGATGGTTTTGTAGATCTCGCCGCTCGGCAGCGTGACGTTGACGCGCTTGTTCGGATTGAGGTCGACCCAGTTCCAGAGGCCCGCATAGACCTTCATGCAGACGAGCTGGAATCCGTGCTCATCGAGGCGGATCGAGAGGATGATGAACCACGCCAGGAGGAAGGCGAAGAACCACGCCAAGATCGGCAGCTTGGCCCCTGAGAACCACATCAGCATCTCGTGGGTGAGAAGCTGGGAGCCGCGCGTGAAATTGCCCGAGTTTCGCTGCACGCGGCCGCGCGCGCTATGATGGGTCAGCGGGATGTTTTTCCCGTTCGAGCGGATGTCCTCACGCGCCATGATATTGCACCAGGCGCTTGTCGGTTTCGGCGACGAGACGGTCGCGCAGTTCGGGATATTGCTCGCGGATGATGACGTCCAGGGCGAGCTGCTGGAACTCGCTGATCCGGGCGAGCCGGCGCTGGCTGGCGGTCAGGACATCGGAGGATGAAAGGAAGACGTTGAGGGCCGACCGGATGATGTCGGCGACGCTCAGTTTCTGCTCGGCGGCAATCGCGCTGAGGCGGTCCCACTGGGAGCGCTCGAGGCGAATATTGTAGTGCCTGTAACTGGTAGCCAAGACCAACCTCCTAGCAGGGAGGCTGGTGGGGACTGAAGAACGGCTCTATTTATAGCGCTCGGGCCGGTCACGGGCAAGTTGATCGTCATGCCCCCTCCCCTCGTAGTCTCGCATACTACGCCGAAATAGCCGATTTCCGCCGATTTCATGCGCCGCCATTGCCGTACTACAACATACTCTCCCTTCCTTCCGCGCTAACCCGTTGTGTAACAACGGAAACCCTGCACCTTCAGGTGCGTAGGGTGTGCTAATCCTTGGAGACTATTCCTGGTCCTAGGCCTGTGTGGAGGTGGTTGGAGATGCCCGTAGCCGGGTCCGGCTGGGCATGGGTCCGCCGGCAGGCGGAAGCGGGAAAGAGAAATCCCGGGCGAGTTAGCCAGCGTGTAGATATCGCAGGGGCTCGTAGTCACCAGCGATTAAGGCGCGACGAATTGGCGGTCGATGATCGCTGCGGTTGCATCAGCCAGGCGAGGATCGTCACCCGGATGGGCGGAGACGAGGCGACAGCCTTGGGTCCGTGAGCTTAGGTTGCCGGCGTCCCATAGGGGCGTCGGGAGCCTTAGCGAATAGAGCCGTCATCGGGCGTCAGCTCGATGCGCCCAACCCCGATTCTTCTTCTTCCGACGTGAGGAGGCTGGCGTTATAGTCGGCATGTTCATGGCCCGATCAGCTTTGAACAGAGGCACTTATGGCAAAGACATTGGAACAGGAGCGCGCGGCATTCGAAGAAGATGCACGGCGATTGGAGGACCGGCGCAAAAGGCTTGAAGAGCGCGAGCGCGAGCAGGCCATATCGGCAGTCGAAAAGGCGGGCCTGCTGAAGCTAGATATCAAGCGCCTCGCAACGCTGGCCGAGCGGATCAAATCGCTCGGGATCGACGACGTCGAGAAGCGGCTGCGGGTCTGAACCCGGCCTGCCGCGGCAACGCCGCGGCACGGGCATAGGGGGTTCGATGCCCCCTATGCCCGTATTCCCCAGAAGCAAAAAAAGGGAGAGGCGTCACGCGCCCCTCCCCTGTCGGCGGTCTCAGAATTCGTCGAGGATCCCGCCCGGCGCGGTGTAGACGATCCGGTCGATCAACGTCTGAGTGAGGTTATCATAATCGCCCTCGTCGATGGCGAGGTATCCCAGCTCGGCGTCCTCGATGACGTGCTGATCGAAGTAGCTGTGTAGTGCCCGGCGTTCGGCGCTGGCGACCGCTGCGAAGTAGGCGGCGTTGTCGGCGGCGGCGGTGTTCGTGATCGTCTGCATGGTCGTCTCCTGTCTGTCTTGAATGACAGGGGAAGGCGCGTCGGGCGGGCGAGGTCGGGTCAGGGATCGCCGGCTCGCCGGCGACCGCGAAGCGGCGGTGGGGGTCACGATTTTCTTCGGCGGCCACCAGACGCCGAATGCTGTGCGCGGCGCTAGATCCGCCGAAGAAAATGGTGGGGCCCCGCCGTCCTTGAGGCGGCCTCGCCCGCCCGACAGAATGGGAAGACTGTGAGAGATTTCCCCTCTGGTTCGGGAGACGCGGGCAATGCGTAGCGGCGTGCGGACCGAAGGTCCGCGCGGCACGCGAGCGAGCCCGTGGATCGGTGCCGGAAGAGGAATGGGACCGGCGTGTCGCCGGCCCCTAGCGGTTCGCTCAGGGATGCCGTCCGCAGTGGCAATAGGCCTCGTCGATGCCGCTGACGGAACAGAGGCCGGGTCCGAACCCCGCATGCCGTTCGTCTTCGTCCTCGACATAGCCGTGGTGCAGCGCGATCGCGATGGCGGCGGGTCGGAGGTCCGGGTCAAGGTCCTCGATGTAGGACTGGCAGGCGTCGGAGAAGCGGATCGCGTAGAGTTCGTAACTGGCGCCCGCCGTCTCACGGATGGCTGCGCCGGCAAGCCGCTTGGCATCGAGACGGAACTGCGTCAGCGCCACGGAATCCGGGGTGTCGAAGAAGTGATATTCCTGCGCGTCCTCCGGGTGCGGCTGATAGCCCTCATCGTCGAGTGTGTCTTCGGGGGCGCGGGGCACGTGCGGCTTGCCAACCTTGTACAGCGTATTGCAATTCGGGCAGCAAGCGGCCCCCTCGCAGAAGTCGTAATCTTCGGCCGTAAAGGGGGTGGCGCAGGACGGGCAGATGGGTCCGCTGAAGAGGGCCGAGAGGGATTGGTCGAGATTGTCCATAGAAGCCTCCATCGAATGATGCGCTCCTCACCTCGATCAGATGAGGATGGGATCATCGCGACGCGGTGTTGAGGTAGTCAGGGACGGCGAAGCCGCCGCGTCAGCGGGCAGTGGGGGAGCCGATTTTGGTGTCGCGCAGCAGCGCGGAGCGGCGGCAAAATTGGGGGCACCGCTGATCCTTGACGGCCGATGGACACCCAGCGTCATACTTTGGCGATGAAGCCTCTGTCTGATGCCGAGATGTAAGAGCGCATTGCTTTGCCCCTGACCGCCGGAACGGTGGGCAGGGTTAACAGCAAAGCGCTCTAGTGTCGTCCGATCGAGCGATCTCGCGGCGCGGCTCCACATGGATTTCCGGAAGCGGTTTGGAAGCTGAGGGTGGTCGGTCGGGACGGCGATCGGCTGCTTCGCCTTGGTCTCTTGATACGTCTGTGTTAGGCGCATGACCGCGCCGCAATGGCCGTGGCGCCGGGACTGGTAATCCCGTCGAGAAGGCAACTCGGTGTGATCTCACGCCGGGGTGCCTGCGCATATGTCCAGGTGCCCCGGCACTAAAAGCGTAGGCGCATGTCTCGACGTGTTACCAGCCCCGGCTCCCGCGCCCTGGCGCGGGAGCTGATTGGCGAAGAGCGCTCCGAATTGCTCCCTGAACAATGTCGCGCTCAGGATGGGCGATATGGAGCTTTACGAGAAGGAGCCGACGGTCACGCGGGCGATGGCATTGGCGCTTATGCGGCAGGCACAGGAATATCTCTTGGCGATCAAGGAAGAGGAAGCGTCGAGCCATCTGCAGCGCGCGGTCGACACGCTCTTGAAGACGAAGACCGCCGGATCGGCATAGGCCAAGGCAGCGATTAGAGATGCGCCGCCGCGCGGTGCGACATGCCGTTTCCCGGTGGACGGCAAGGGCGGGGATTAGGCCCATTCCAGTCGGGAGCTGTCGTCGGCGTGGGCCGTCGCGAGGAGCCGATCGAGGCCTGCGAGATAATGCGACACGCCGTGCTCGGCGGCGTTTTGCCGAACCGCTGGATTGGCAAGTCGCTCGCGCACGGCATCGATGGGGAGTTCGCCGACGCTGTCGGGGCGCAGGCCGAGGCCTTCGAGCAATGCATAGGCATTGCCGTTGGCAAGGTTGAGTTCGACACCTGGATCCGAGGTGAGTGCAACCGCCATGACGATCGTGCCGGAGTCACCGCGATAGATGCTCACCCGCCGGGACCGGAACTGTGCCTCTTCGATGACGGTGATTGCATCAGGGTCGAAATTGAAGACACGCGCAACGGTAGCGAGCGCCAGCGGGCAGACGCGGGCTTCGAAGCTATAGGAGAGGAAGTCGTCCGGCTCGAGCAGGACGATGCCGAGGCGTTCGCCCTGCTGGCGCAGAAGCGTCCGGAGGGCGGCGAGCTGGCGTGCGTTGATGGTGGCGCTCGGACGCGGTTGATCGTCAGCGGCCGTGGCGATGCGGAACGTGATGGACATCTCGTCCTCCCTTGTTGAACCACAGCTCTTGCCCCCCTTTTCTTTGGTCACGATGAGAGGGGAGACACCCCTTGCTGCTCGCCTTCGAGCGTGATGACGCTCAGACCCCGCGGCGCGACGGGGCTCGATGCCCCCGAGCGCCGCATCGCCCGCAAAAAAGGGGAAGAGAGGCTCCGGCGGTCGCCGGAGCCTCTCGAGGGTGCGTCAGCGACGACGCTGGCGACCGCCGTTCACCATGTCGCGGTAGTAGTCGTCCTGCGTCCAGGGATCGAACTCGTCGCGGGACTTCGGGAGGTCGGTCTTCGGCTGGGCGAGCCGCGCCTTCACGGTCTCATCGAGCTTGACGACATGGAGCGGCACGCCTGCCTGCCGCAGCTTCTGGGCGAGGTTCATCTGGATGCCCGAGCCTTCGCAGACGACGGCTTCCACCGGCTTCAGGGCCAGCAGCCGGTCGTTGCGCACGAAGGCGGCCTTGGCGCCCAACCGGCGGTCGAGCTTGAACAGGATGACCTTCACGCCGCGCGCTGCGGCCCATGCCTGCGCAATCGCATCGCAGCCCTTGGTCTGGGCGGTCGTTGCGAGGATCATTTCCGGAATGCGCGCCTTGATCGAGTCGAGCCCGCGCCAGAGAACCTCATGGTCTTCCCAGACCTGCCCGCCGGAGAATGTGACGACGGGGCCTTCGGGCGCGAACTGCTCGCGGCGCTCCCGGATGCGGGAAGCGAGATAGTCGCGGGCATCGATCATCGATGCGGTGACACCTCGGGACACCCGGCTGCCGCGGGTCGGCGAATAGGGTCGTCCGGTCTCGACGCGATAGACTTCGGAGGCGTGGTCGCGCATGCACTCCATCGCATCGCGGCACCCTTGCAGCGTCTGGCAGAGAAGCTGGGCGTCTTCGAGCTGCGCGGCGTAGATCTCGCTCGGGTCGAAGCTGCGGGCGAGTTCGCCAAGCTCCTTCGCGGCATCGTCTTCGCGGTCGTTGATGCGCTTCGCGACGACGTGGAAGCTGTTCACGAAGCCCCAGGCGAGATCGGCTGCATAGGGTTCGAGGCGCGTGTCGCGGAACACATCGAACAGCGTCGACATCACCATCTCGACTGCCACACGGGCCTGCTCCGGATCGGGCATGTCGAGCTGCTCGGCCTCGTCGACCGGCGAGAGCTTTGCGCGTTCGTCATGTTCGATGAAAGCGTGTTCGTAGGTGGTGGCGCGGCCGTGGCTGTCGGTCTCGCTGGCGATAAAGCTGGCGAGATCTGCGAAGTTCGAAAAAGACTTGGTCATGTGAGCCTCCATGGGTTCTGGATGTCTCATCCTCGGGATGAGGCCTGGCTCAGGGCATGCGGTGGTCAGGGAGGTCGGGCACGTTAACCGGGAAGCCGGCCGCTCGCGGCCGGACCCGGGTTAACGCCGCCGCGCGGGGAGCGGGGGAACCGATTTTTTCGGGGGGCCGCGCCAGCGGGCGCACGCAAAAATTGGGGGGACCGCTCATGCTCGACGGACCGCCAACCCCGCATGCCACACTAGGCAGACACAAGAGAGGAATAGGAATGGAAACCCTGCCCCGCTCGCCAACCGCAAGTGGGATCGTGACCCGGCAGGGCGGAGACGAAGCCCGCTTCGGCTCCGTGAGCTTAGGCGGGGCTCGCGCGGCACGCGCGGGCGGCGGCTTAGCGAATAGAGCCCCGGTCCCGTCCTTCGCCCGAGCGAAGGGCGGGATGCGCCAACCCTTCTTGGACAGCCCTATCGCAGGACCGATGACCTGGACCTCGCCGGCCCCCCACACCCCGGTTTTCAGACGAAGTCTGATCGATCGGTGAGATGCCGCAGCACAAGCAACTTACGCCGCAGCCAGCACGCAGATGTGACGCGACGCGACATTCGCCTTGAACCCAATCCGATCAGAGGCGGGTGAGCACGGCAAATGCCCGCGCCGCCGTCGAGGGCGCCGCGCCGCGGGTTTCAGGAGATGCTGGGCGGGCGGCAAGCTCGCCCTCGGCACGGGGCGAGGCCGGCGTATGCCGACGTCGCCGCCGACTTCAGGTTGGCCTGATCCACTCGGCGGCGAGCTGCCATCCAAGGATGTCGCTGCCGCTGTCGCCGATGGCATCGCCGGAGATGTCCCGCCAGGGCGAACGCGGCCGGTAGGTCGGCATATAGCATGCGGTCATCAGCTCGAACGTCGCGGAGATATAGCCGCTCAGCCGGATCGCGAGCACCGGCTGGTTCTCGGGCGGCAAGGCACCGAAGACCGAGACGAAGCCCGAGGGGATCGGGTGCAGTGTCGCATCGATCATCGCGCGCGCGAGCCGGGTCTCCAGTTCGCTGGCCTCGCTGCCCCAGGGATGGGCATCGATGTCGAACAGATCGGCGGCGCCGGCCGCGGGCACATAGGAGAATTCGCCGGACCAGCAGCGGCTGTCCGGATTGAGGGCGGCGATATCGTCGCCGAGGCGCGGATCGCCGGTCTCGCCGAGTAGCCAGTCGGCAAGGGCCGGCGTGAGCCGGCCCGAAAGCTTGCGGGCGCACAGCGGGGTCGCATCCAGGTCGGGAAATTCGACCAGCCACCAGGCGAGGCGGTGGTGCATGATGATGCCGAAGCAGTGGTCGGTGGACCGGGCTGGCGTGGATTGTGCGTGCATGAGTGTTGTCCTGTTGGAAGCTGACGGGTCAATGGACCGACCCGTCGTGCGCGAAGATGGAATGGGGGACGATCAGCTGGTGCTCGCTGGCGACCAGCGACCAGGCCGCGGCAAGATCGTCATAATATTCGCAGTCGACGATCGCGTCGGCGCTGGCTTCGCCGAACTGCGCCTGCTCGAAGTCGCGGGCGTGGGCGGCGTCGGTCGCCTCGGTGATCGCCTGACCAAGGCGGGCGGCGATCTCGCGGCGGCCCATGTTGTCGGCCGCACGGCGGATGCGCTCGACCATGCAGGGGTTGGTGGTCTCGATGCCGTGGGCGATGCCGGCGATGTCGTTGAAGCTGGTGAGGGTGAACATCGTGCTCTCCATCGAAAGGTGGAGGGCGGCCGCGCGCGACCGCCCGGAAGGACGGTCAGAGGAATTCGATTTCCTCGGCGACGATGTCGGTGTTGTAGTAGGTGCGCCCGTCGCGCTCGTTGCGGCTGTAGCGGATCTCGCCGACCACCAGGAGCTTGTCGCCCTTCTTCTTGTGGTTGGCGACCGACTTGCCGAGGCCGTTGAAGGCCTTGACCGTGTGGAACTCGTCGTAGGTCTCGGTGTAGCCGTTGTCGTCCTTCTGGACCTGGCCGTCCTTGATGACCGGCTTGGAGGTGACGAGGCTGAAACTGACGCCGCCCTTGCTGTCCGTGCCGAAGCGGGTGATGTCCGAGGTGATGCGGCCCGAGAGAAAAACCTTGTTCATGGCCTGATGCCTTTCGCGTCTCACGCCAGCGGGCCGATCCCGCTGGGATGAACAATTGCGAAGGCCCGTGATCGAGGGGACGCCGCACCCGAGCGCCCGCGAGGGGAAACCCCCATTTTTCGAGTGGTGCGGGCAGAGGCCGCCAGGCCTCAACACGGTCGGGAAATGGCGGGTTGCGGGGGCCCCGCACGGGCGTAGCGTTCATCCACTCAAGCGGGTGGCCCACCGGCGATATCGAAAAGGCCCGCGCCATGGACGGTTTCACTCGGAGTCAGCCGAAGCGAGACACCTGCCCTGCACGGCTGCGGCGCGTCTGACTTTCGACCGCGCCCAAGGGGTCTGGGGACGGCCTCGCGTGCGGGATCGACTTGGCTCGGCGTCCGGGACGGCGAGATGCCATCAGGTCATACCCGGCAGCGGTCGGCGAGTGCCAGGCACGAGGAAGGGCACGGCGCTGGATCGTGCGGCAAGAGGACAGCGCGCCGCGGAACGGCGACAGGTGCGCCGGCTCGAGCGATATCAGCGGTTGGCGGGCAGAGACCTCGGCGACGCTTCCTGCGGTCGGGCCGGCCTGCTCGCCGCCAAGATGGCGGCTCGATGTGGCCTATCAGCGCGAGGAAAGTCCGGCAGAAACGGTGAGCGCTATCTACCTCAGACGGGCGAGCGCGCCGGGCGGTGTCCCGCGGAACAGGGAGATCGAGCCAGCGCCGGTCGCGGCGACCAGGAAGAAGCCGCCCGCCATGGTCGCGTTCTTCAGGATTTCGATCACATTGCCATGTGCGCTTGCTTCGCCGTTGCGAGACACCGAGCCCGAGCAGGATGCCAACCGTGTGGACGGGATAGCCGCTGACGATCGCGAGGGCGCCGATGAGCTCGGAAAGGCCGACCAGATAGGCGAAGAACAGGGGGTCGGGCGCAAGTTCGGGAACGAGCGCGGCCGCGCCGCCCATGAGCTTCATTGTGCCCGAGACGATGAAGGGGTTGCCGAGGAACAGGGGAAGAGGCTTGCCCACAGAACAAAAACAGGGCCTGCCTCGCGGGGAATGTGCGAGGCAGGCCCTCAAGGGTCGTGCCCGGCCGGGAGGGGACCGGACACGTCGGGGACCATTTTGGAGGGGAAAGGAGGCGGCGAGACCAGGTTCGGGCCGTGATCGCATTGAGCGACCGCGCCGCGGTCAAAGGGTTCAATCGGTCAATGCGGAAAGCATGCGCGGCGCCGAGGCCGATCCGATCGCGCTTGTGAGACGCGTCGCATGGGAAATAGAGGCCGCCGTTCCGAGCCATTCCAGAGAGCCATCGTGGCGTTCGGCATAAATGGCGTAAGAGGCGGGGACTTCGTCAGCGTCCTGCACGAGGGCATGTTCGCCGGGCGCGTCACGCAGCCCCGCGATTGTGATCTGGCGGCTCCATGCGAGAGGAACGGGACGAAGCTCGCCGCCAGAGGGCGACGTGGGAAAGCCCTCGGACCATCCTGGACAGCGCTGCTCCACGAAGTCGATTGCGGCGGCGATCCGGTCGTTGGTATCGCCAGGGGCAAGGGCGAGACAGGCGGGCGCGGTCGCGATCATATCCGCCAGCTTCGCCGTATAGGTCTCGAACATCGCATCGCTCTGGAGCCGCCCTCTTCGGGAGGCACGGGCCTTCCTCCGTCAACACGATTTGCAGTTCGTGAAGCGCCGCGAATGCGAGGCCGGACGCGTGTGCGGTGGTGAGGTCGGGCCGGTCGAAGATGAGGTCGTAGGGCTGGCCTTCCGGATCGGCATAGGCCTGGTCGAAGGTCAGGGGCGAGATCGATTCCCAGGTCTCTCGGGAGATCCCGCGCGCATCGACATAATAATCGGGCGCGGGAAGGCCCAGACCCGCATCGAGACCATCGAGGCGCAGACGGGAAAGCTGGGCCCGTTCGCTATCCGGATGCTCTTGGCGTTCCAGCAAGGTCGCGAGATCGGTCTGGTCGAGCGCGATCCAGTGCGGGGCCGACGCGCCGTCGCGCGGAAACAGGCCACGGAGCTGGATCAGTCGCTCGATCTGCGAGGCGTCCTGCAGGTCATAGGCCTCGCCGAGGATTTCTGCGGCGATGTGGTGCCAGAGGTGCCAGGGATAGCTGCCGAATGGCACGACATGGCGAGCGACCAGACAATCGTCATCCAGCATGCATTCGCGGCTGCCGTCACCGGCCCAGAACTTGCCCACGCGGTCCTCGGCGGAAACGATTTCAGCGCTGGTGAGTGCGACGTAGTCGGCAGTGAGACCGCACAGATCGTGGGGCGATCGGGTCGGGACGCTGTCTTGCGCAAGTGAAGGCATGTGGGAATCCTCGCTGATGGTCGACGCGCGGGCGTGTTGTCAAAAGAAACAGGGCCCGCCTCGCGGCGTGCGAAGCGGACCCTTCAAGGGGCCGCGCCCGGAGGCTGGGCGCGGCGTGGGGGAGATGGATCGCGTCAGGCGGTCGCGTCGGCGGTTTCGGCCGGATCGGCGGCCTCGGAACCGCGCTGCTTGCGCTGGCGGCGACCGCCTTCCTGGGGCTCACCACCGAAGGCATGTTCGGCGGAGGACTGGCCGAGGCCGGCCTCGGTGCCCTGGGTGGCGGGGCCGGCGGTCTCGTCGGCGCCGGGCAG